>CAVUSZ010000022.1:0-48552 GCA_963744255.1 uncultured beta proteobacterium | reverse complement strand
CTCGTCGCATGGTTGTGCACGGAGGAGTGCTCGTTCTCTACGGGCGCGGCCTTCGACGCTTCTGGCAGACGCGCGACTTACTGAACCGCTCCACCGAACCACCGGCAAGAACGGCGAATGGAATCCGGACAACGGTGATAAGGGAGCTGGATGATGCCCACGGACAACGCAACGATTGCGCGCCTGGCCGAACGCCTGCGCCGAGCGACAGAAACCGGGCAGCCGATTCCGCCGCTGCGGGACGAGCTCGCGGAGGGCGGCGTGGCGGCCGCCTACGCTGTGCAGCAGGTCAACACGGAGCACTACGTGAAGGCCGGGCGCCGGCTCGTCGGCCGCAAGATCGGCCTCACCTCGAAAAGCGTGCAAAGGCAGCTTGGGGTTGACTCCCCCGATTTCGGAATGCTCTTTGCGGACATGGCGCTATGCGACGGCGAGGAAATGGCGCTCGGGCGCGTCACGCAGCCAAAAGTGGAGGCCGAGATTGCCCTCGTCGTCGATCGTGATCTCGACCGGCCGGGGCTGACGCTCGCGGACCTCGTCTCCGGCATCGGCTATGCATTGCCGGCAATCGAGATCGTCGGCAGCCGCATCGAGAACTGGAATATCAAGCTGCTCGACACGGTGGCGGACAATGCCTCGTCGGGCCTCTTCGTGCTCGGCGGGGAGCCGAGGACGCTCACGGCGTTCGACCTGCGGCTGTGCGGAATGTCGATGGAGCGGCGCGGCGAGCCGGTGTCCGTCGGCGCCGGCGCGGCGTGTCTGGGGAATCCGCTGAATGCTGCGCTGTGGCTCGCGCGGACCATGGTTGAGGCGGGTGCGCCGCTCAAGGCGGGCGACGTCATCATGTCGGGCGCCCTGGGACCCATGGTGACCGTCGCGCCCGGCGATGTGATCGACGTCCGCATCAACGGGCTCGGCTCCGTCCGCGCCGTATTCGCCGCTTGAGGAAGGTCGTCATGGTGGATATCCAGGCACTCGCCGCGCGCGTCGACGACGCGGCTCGGACCGCAAGCGCGATCGCACAGCTTTCGCAGTCCACGAAATTCTCGCTCTGCGACGCATATTCGATCCAGAAGCAGAGTATCGTCCGACGGATCGCCCGCGGCGAACGACAGGTCGGCATCAAGATGGGCTTCACGAGCCGAGCGAAGATGGTCCAGATGGGGCTCACCGACATGATCTGGGGCCGACTGACGGACGGCATGCTGATCGAGGACGGGGGTGCAACGCCGTTCGCGCGCTACGTTCATCCGCGGGTGGAACCCGAGGTCGCCTTCTTGCTCAAGTCGCGCCTCGTCGGCAGAGTCACGCCGATGCAGGCCTTGGCCGCAGTGGAGGCGGTCGCGCCTGCGCTCGAATTGATCGACTCGCGCTACGAGGACTTCAAGTTCACGCTTGAGGACGTGGTCGCCGACAACTCGTCCTCCTCGGGATTCGCGACCGGGGGCTGGCACAAGCCCGATCTCGATCTCGCGAACCTCGGCATTGTGATGACGGCCAACGGCACGCCGGTCGCGATCAGCTCCAGCGCGGCGATACTCGGGAACCCGTTGCGCTCGCTCGCCGCAGCCGCCCGGTTCGCTGCCGCGGCCGACGAGCCGCTTCAAACCGGCTGGATCGTGATGGCGGGCGGTGCAACCGCTGCCGAGACGCTGGCGCCGAATACATGGATCGAGTGCGACGTCCAGCACCTTGGCCGGGTGGGTTTTACGGTTTCAGGCTGACGCCGCGCCCTCGTCGGACATTTCCGCTCGGCGACGCAGAGACAGCGGAATCCAAGACCCTGGCCCAAATTAGTCGTCGGAAAGGTGTAATTAACTGATCGAAGTAGAGGTGAAACCGGGACGTGTTCGGACAGTCTCGAGCTAAGGCTCTTATTTCCTGTCGACCCTGCATGCGCACGACGATCCCAGAATTCAAGCACTAGACCGACTCGAATCCATCCGCGCGGCCGCGCGCGCCAGTTCCACCTTGACATTCCTTCGAAGCTGTACTTCCCTGAACGAAGAAGGTGAAAGGTCCATCCGAAGGCACTGACACGGGAGTTCGAGGCCGGGCAGTCACTGACATCGTCCGTCGACTGGTGACGTTTCGATGAAGTTTTCGTCCCATTGGTACGTCATTTTGATGAGCCTGGTCGTTCCAGTTTCCGATGCGGCATCGCCGATTCCGTCCCATATAGTGGGCGATGCCAGCCTGCGGGCCTTTCTGCCGCAGTTCGAAGAGGGGACGCAGCGCTTCATGAACGGCGATGCCGGTCTATGGAAGGAGAACGCGTCGCACGGCGCCGACGTCACGGTCGTCGGCGGCTGGGGCGCTTACGAGAAAGGCTGGGCGGAAGCGGGCCCGAGATACGACTGGGCCGCGGCGCGATTCAAGCCGAGCGGCGCGAAGTTGAGGGTCGAGTACATCGCCTCCGGCGTGAGCGGCGATCTCGCGTACACGGTGGCGATAGAGCGAAGCGAGGTGCAGGTCGTCGACCAGTCCGGCGTGATGCCGATCGCGCTTCGGGTCACGCACGTCTTCCGGAAAGAGGCAGGGACCTGGAAGCTTCTCCACCGGCACGCCGACCCGCTGATGGCGAAGACGGCGCCGGCTTCCGTCCTCCAGAAATGACCTAGCGGCCACCGGTAAGCGGGTGGCGCCCGAACAACGAAGCTGGCAACCACTTGGGTCCAAACGGCCTGATCGGGGAAGTCTTCCGGACAGTTTGAATCTGCCGCAGGCCGCGCGGCTGTTCCGCGGCGCTACAACCACAACGAGAGCGACGCTGGGCGCCTGCACGCGGAGAAGATGCTGAAGTAGGCGGGCGGGAGATTTGGATTGACGCGTGCTTCAGCGTTCTATCCTGAGCTGTCGAGCGGTCGTTTTCACAGCACGCGCAGACGCATCCGCGCTCGTTGCTTGAGCGCTGACGAAGCCCGGATGCATTGGTCGATCATCGCCGCAGGGTCGCTCTGCCGACGCTGCATTGCTCCTAAGGAGGGCGCGAATGGCTGCGAGCCGGAAGCATGTAGTGCGCTTCGACACCTGGGTGGACCCCGCATTCGACGAGCGGCTCGCACGCGAGGCCGACATCGACCTCGAGGTCTGTGCGATCGCCGGGCCGGAAGACGAGGGATGGGCGGCGCTTAGGCGGGCGAACGTTTTCCACGTTTCGCCCGCAAAGGACGAGCTGCCGCGCCGCCTGTTCGTGACCGCCGGCCTGCTGGAGCGCTGCCCCAGCCTGCTGTGCGTGTCTTCTGCAGGGGCGGGCTATGACACGGTCGACGTGGCGGCCTGCACAAAGGTCGGCGTTGCCGTCGTGAACCAGGCGGGTGGCAACGCAGCCTCGGTCGCGGAATTCACCCTTGGCTTGATGCTCGATGTGTCGCGGCGGATCAGTGAGAGCGATCGGCGGCTCAGGCGGGAGCGAGGGTTCGCGCGCGAAGACGTCATGGGGCGAGAAATCGGCGGCAAGGTGCTGGGATTGGTGGGCATCGGGCACATCGGCAGCCGCGTCGCATCGCTGGCACGGGCCTTCGGCATGACCGTGTTCGCCTCCGACCCGTATCTGACCGACGAGGAGATCGGCCGACGCGGCGCGGTCGCCGTGACGCTGGTTGACTTGCTGGCGCGATCGGACATCGTGTCCCTGCATTGCCCGCGCAACGAGGAGACGCTAAAGTTGATCGACGCGCAGGCGTTCGCGCGAATGAAGCCCGGCGCGCTGTTCATCACCACGGCGCGCGGTGGCATCCACGACGAGGCCGCCCTGCTGGATGCGCTCCGGTCCGGGCACATCAGCGGCGCGGGCCTCGATGTCTGGGCTCAGGAGCCGCCGCCGCTCGATCATCCTCTTCTCAAGCTCGAGAACGCGGTAGCGACCTATCACACCGCCGGGGTGAGTCACGAAGCGCGGCGCAATGTGGCGGCGATCGCTGCGGAGCAGATCGTCGGCCTGCTGAAGGGCGGACGGCCACCGCGGCTGGTCAACCAGGAAGTATGGCCGGCATACGCAGCCCGCTTCGACGCCCTGCTGGGCGTGCCCGTACAGGCCTCGGACCAGACCTTCGAGTAGCACCGATCGCACGCACACCGCAGCCGCCTCACCTGCCGCAAAGGAGAGACTTGCATGAACGTCGCGCGAACACTCGCCCGGCTGAGCGCGCTCGCGCTGATCGCGCTGGGTTTCCTGTCGGTCGGCTTTCCCGCCGCCTCCGCCTACCCGGACCGTCCGATCAATCTCATCATCGCTTTCGCCCCTGGCGGCGGAACCGATCTCGTCGCGCGCGCCATCGCCCCCTACATCGAGAAATACCTTGGCGGTGGGGCGAAGCTCGTCGTGATGAATCGTCCCGGCGCAGGCGGCGCGATAGGTTTCGCCGCGCTGGCGAGTGCCCCTCCCGATGGCTACACGATAGGGTTCATCAACACGCCGAACGTGCTGACGATCCCGATCGAACGGAGGGCCGATTTCCACTGGCAGCGCTACGACCTGCTCGGCAATCTCGTCGACGATCCGGGCAACTTCGCGGTGCACAGCGACAGCCCCATCAAGACTCTTGCCGAGCTCGCGGCATACGCGAAGGCGAATCCGAACGCCGTGAGCGTGGGGACGACGGGCGCGGGCTCCGACGACCATCTCGCGATGCTGCTCTTCGAGAAGATTGCCGGCGTAAAGATGAATCATGTCCCGTACAAGGGCGCTGGCGACGTGCGCGTCGCGCTCGCTGCCAAACAGATCATGGTCGGCGCCGTCAACATCGGCGAGGCGCTCCAGTATGCGAGGAGCGGCACGCCGCTGCGTAATCTGGGACAGATGAGCTCTACCCGAACCGCGCTTGCGCCCGACGTTCCGACGTTCAAGGAACAGGGGTTCGATGTCGAGCTGGCGTCGTTGCGCGGACTCGCTGCACCCAAGGGTGTTCCGGCGGACGTCCGCGAGCGACTCGTCAAGGCAGTGGAGCGTGCCGCCGCGGACCCGGAGTTCCAGGTCAAGGCCAGCCAGTTCTACGCGCCGTTGCGCTACTTGCCGCCGCCGAAGTATGAGGCAGTGCTGCAGGATGCCGAGGCGCAGTTCCGCAGGCTGTGGAGCGAGTTGCCTTGGACCGACAAGTAACTCCCCACCCAGGCGAGGCCAGGAAACTCCGTGTCCAGCCGAGTCGCGGCAATCGTCCGAACGGTCTACGCCGGGCACACCGGTCCACGCCGTGCGGCGAACGTCCTTCTTTCATCCGTCAGCCATCTGCCAGTGCCCAGCACTTATCGTCGGGGCCATGGAAGCAGTAGCCCGCCGCTTACCGGAGTTCGCGAAGGATCCCGCGTCGATTCTTCGGCGATACCTCACGCAGTGGGCCGATGCACGGCCGGCGCAGATCGC
The DNA here is from genome assembly GCA_963744255.1 of uncultured beta proteobacterium. Lineage (GTDB taxonomy): Bacteria > Pseudomonadota > Gammaproteobacteria > Burkholderiales > SG8-39 > DATEDA01. The sequence goes on along the minus strand of CAVUSZ010000022.1, from coordinate 43,190 downwards.
CGCGCGAGCGGCCGGCGTCCTCGTGATCGCGATCGTGCCCGGGGCGTTCGCGGTTTGGCTCGCGTACCGGGTCGTATCCGTTCTGAGAACTCGGAACGCTGCTTGACGACCATGAGCCGCGGCTCTGCTGCCCCGTCGACTCAGCGGCGCCATTCGACGCGCAGGAGATTCTCTTCCCTGTTGTAGTGGTATTCGAGCTCGCCTTTGTACGCCGAGTGCAGCGCGTCGCCGATGCTGCGCGCGAGATGGAAGTCGGTAGTGGTGATCAGCGTGCCATCCGGGTCCGACTCGATCGCGATGATGCGCTGGAGCGGATGCTCCGCCCGCTCCTGCGCTTCGCGGTTCACGACGAGTCGCACGATCTCGTCGCGGTGGGCCGCGGAGAAAGCGCCCCTGAGGGTCACGCGTCCCGCGGGAAACTCGTCCTTGATGCGACGGCACGCCGGGCATATCGCTGCCGCGGTGCCGACCGGCGCCGCGCCCCAGGTCCAGCGCCCGCGGTGATACACGGCGCCGCAATCCGGCAGCGGCTCGGCTCGGCCAGCTTCTTGCGGGACTTGTAGGTGTCGTGAACCAGCTCGTCGCGAAGCTCGTCCCGGCGGATCGGCCGCCAGCCCGGCGTTCGGTCTTCATCCTGTTTGGCTTCACAATGCGGTCTTCAATGCGACATGAGGACCGGCACGGTCATCGACTGCAGCATCGTCCGGGTGACGCCGCCCAGGATGAGCTCGCTCACCCGCGAGTGTCCGTACGCACCCATGACGACGAGGTCGATCGAGAGATCCGCGGCGCGCGAGAGCAGGGCGTTTCCCGCGTCGAGCTCCGCGCCCTCGATCGCTGCCACCTCCACGGGGACCCCGTGCCGCGTCAGATAGAGCCCGATGTCGGCGCCGGGCGTGTCGCCGTGCGCCGCGCGGCCCGGCTTGACCGGAGAGACGATAACCTGGTCGGCCGCTTGCAGGAAAGGCAACGCATCGGTGGTCGCGCGGGTCGCCTCGCGGCTCGCGTTCCACGCGAGCAGCACGCGCTTGCCCACGGTGCCGAACTCGCCTGCGTATGGCATCACCAGCACCGGGCGGCCGGCCGCGAGCACCAGTCGATGCGCAAGGCCCGGATCGACGCCCGAGTCGTCCCCGGATTCGGGTTGCCCGATCAGGACGAGGTCCGCATAGCGCGCGTGCAGGGTCACCGCTGCGAGCGCGTCATCGAAGGACGACCGCCACTCGGCCCCGGGAACCCCGCCGCGGTCTACGGCCTGCCGGAATGCCTTCGCCGCCTCTGCAGCGTACTCCACCGCGCGGCGCCGTTGCTCCTCGGCGATCCGCGGGCCGCCTTCTACGGAAGCATAGGAAGGCAGGCGCACCACCGTCAGGGCATGCAACCCGATAAGATGCGCGTCGAAGTTTTTTGCAAGACGGATGCCGAGCTCGAGCCGGGCGGGACAGCGCTTGCCGCTGTCGAGATGAACGAGGATGGTCTTGTAGGTCATGCCGATCTCCTTGTAGACGACACGCTAGCGGCGAGCGCGGCGCGGCAGTTGATGCAGATCAACCGACGTTCGTCGGGGCCGTGGTCTCCTGTGGCGCGATCGGGTGATTGCCGGTCGAAAGAATCGGAAGCGGTCCTGCAGGACCACGATGACCAGGCGAATCGCGATCATATCGAAATCGGGGAGGAAGCGATGCAGGATCGCTGCCACCCTCGCTCTGAGTTGGTCGCGGGTCATGTGTCGGCGACGAGTGCCGCCTGGTTCAGCCGTCGCCGGTTGGCGAGGCGAGCGTCCCGGAGCGTCCGGCAAGACGCAGCAGCGTGCGGGCCAGGAGCGGCGCCACCGACACGACGTGGATGTGCGGATCGGGCGTCGCCGGCACGCTGTCGGTCGTGACGATCCTGGCAACGGACGCAGCGCGGATGCGCTGGAGCGCGCCCGGCGCCATGACGGCGTGCACGAACAGGGCGTTGACCTCGCTGGCGCCGGCCTCGAGCAGCGCGTGCGCCGCGCCCGCCATCGTGCCGCCGGTGCTCGCCATATCGTCCGCGATCAGGCAGGAGCGGCCGCGGACATCGCCGAGCACGCCGACCGCCACCGCGACATCTGGCCCGGGGCGGGTCTTCGCGACGACGGCCAGCGGCGCCGCGAGCGCGACCGCGTAGCGTTGCGCGCGCTTGAGCCCGCCGGCGTCCGGAGAGACGACGGTCAGATCCGGAACACCCCAGCCGCGGATGACCGGGACCATCAGCTCGTCCGCCGCCAAGTGCACCAGCGGCATGTCGAACGCGCTCTCGAGCGCGGGCGAATGCAGCTCGAGCGCGACGAGCCGGTCGACGCCGGCCTCGGCGAGAAGCCGCCCCGCGAGGCGTGCCGACCGCGGCTCGCCGCCGGTCCTGCGCACGTCCTGGCGGGCGTAGCCGAAGTAGGGCACGACCGCGGTGATCCGCACGGCGCCGGCGGCGCGCGCGGCGTCGGCGAGGAGGGCGAGGGTCATCAGCCGCTCGTTCGTCGGCGCGGAGGTCGGTTGCACGATGTAGAGGTCCGCCCCGGCGACGTCGGCTTCGAGCCGGATGCGGGTCTCGCCGTCGGCGAACGCGGCGATCGAAACCGGGATACGCGTCGCCCCGGACAGGCGGGCTACAGCATGCGCGAGAGCCGGATGGGCATCGCCCGCCACGAGCGCGATCCCGGTCCCGACCGCGCGGTCCGCGGCCGGGTTCCCCGTGCGGCCGGCATCACCGGTCACGATTCGTGACACGCCGCCGCCAGCAGCGTGCGAACGCCATGGATGGGACCAGGACAGGCTCGAACATCTGTGGTCTGCGCCCCGAACAAACGCCATCATATGCTCGCCCGGGTGTGCGCGGTCCTTCTGATCTCCCTCAACGGAATGCGCCTCGAAGGGGATCGCCGCGGCTTGCGCCACGTCACGCCTCCCCGGGCGGCACGGCTCTTGCCTGAGTGGCGGCCGGCGGGAAACCCGGGAGACGTCGGCACGGTTGCGGTACATTCGGACGCGAGTGGCTGGAAAGAAAGGACCATGGTGAGCTCGAACCGACAACGCGGCGCGCAGCCGGTGAATCTCGACGATGTGCAGCGGCTCGTCGACGCTCTCGAGCGTGATCTCGCGAAGGTGCGGGCCGGTGCCGCCGGCGTCGATTCGCTGCGCGAGGAAGTCGAGGCCCTGCGCAGCGCGCTCAGGGCGGCGGAGCCGCGCCAGGAGCACGTGCGCGAGCGTCTGCACGGTGTCAGGGCCACCCTCGAGGACGTAGGCGAAACGCTGTACGAGGACGCCGTCAAGCTCGGCGACTACCTGGCGCGGATCGGGAGGATGCTCGGGTTGTAGCCGGCGCCGGTCGAGCGTCGCGCCGAACAGGACCGCGACCCCGTGCGCGGAACAGCACTGCGATGCCGCCGCCCTGGCAGCCGGGTCGCAAGCGACATGCGTGCGAGCGTCTCGCTTTCGGGCTAATTGCGCACCTCCAGCCGCGCGCCGAGAGCAGCGCGCGAGGGGGATGTCGCCCGCCCGGTCGTATTTAGCGTCCATGAAACACAGCGTGGAATCGCTCGATGAGCCGCGGGAGCTCCTCCGCCGGCAGTCGATCGATCCCGGCGGCCGCTTCCCGCCCGCCACCGGTCGCGAACTCGCGCGCGAGCGCGGCGCAGCCCGTCGGCGCGGCGCGCGGCGCGCGGATGCTCACGCCGTAGCAGCCGTTCGCACCCGGAACGAGCACCGCGTGTGCGCGATCGGGCTCGCGCGCGGCGAGATCGTTGGCGAAGGTGCCGCTGACCCGCCGGGCCCAGGCGGCGTCGGGCAGCAGGTAGACGCCGGCGCGATAAGGCCTCACCGCGAGCGCCTTGTCCATGTCCGCAAGGCGGCCGGCACGCAGCTTCGCTACCACCGCCGCCTCCGCGGCGAATCGCAGCGGGCTCGTGTACGGCGCGAGCTCGCGGTACAGCGCGGCCGGCGGAACGCAGAGATCCGCCTCGGTGTCGCCGTAGGCGTTGTAGTTGAGATCCTCCCCGAGCGAGCGCAAGCGTCGTGCGTTCTCCGGCGTCCAGCCCGATCGAATCGGCGAGCACCTCGGCGGTGCGCGCGAGACCGTCCCCGTAGGCGGCGGCCACGGCCCACGCGCGGAACCGCCCCCCGAGGTACCTGTCCACGATCGCGCTCGTGCACATCTCCGGCGCCGTATCGATGTGCGCCTCGAGCAGCGCATGCGACGGGATCGTGCCGGCGTAGTGATGATCGAACCACTGGATGGAGACGCCGCGCGCAAGCAGCCGCTCGAGCGCGGCGCGATTGCGGTCGAGCGAGATGTCGAGCACCGTGACGCGGTCGCCCGCCACGGCGTCGACGCGCTCGAGGAGCGCGATGTCGCGCTTCGGGCCGGTGACGAGCGCGGTATCGAGCGGCGCAGCGAGCCGAAGCTGGTGCAGCGCGCAGAGGCCGTCGGCGTCGCCGTTGAAGACGTCGAACCGCGCGGGCTGCCGAGCTCGGTCGGAGTCGGAGATGGGTGACAGGGCTAGGGGTCCCGCGATTGCCAGGATCCTACGCCAAGCCGGGCGCCGATCGCCATGGCGCGGGCCCGGAGCGCGTCGCGCGCTTCGGTCGTGTCGACTTTGACCGTGAAGGTGAGCTCCTCGCCGGCGAGCGGTTCCGCGATCGCGATCTGCTTGGTGAGGACGTCCAGGGTCGCCTCCGAGGCATCGCCGCCCGCGCCCGCCCGCGCGATGATGCGTGCGCGGAGCACCGGCTGCGGCGCTTCGCACGCGGCGATCGCGAACGTCGCGCCGGCTTCGCGGGCGAGCGCGCGCAGCGCATCCCGGTCCGCGCGCAGGAGAAACGTCGCGTCCACCACCGCCGGAAACCCTACATCGAGAACCGATCGCGCGCGATCTCCCGCAGCCGCGCGTAGGTCCGGCGCGTGGCATCCTGCGCATAGATGCCGCTGCCGACTGCGCCTCCGGTCCGCTCGCCAGCGGCGAGCCCGTGCAGGCGCTTCCGCTCCACGTCGGAGCGCACGCGGATCGCGCCGAGCGTCTCGACGAGCAGTCCCGAGAACACGGTCTTCCCCGATCCCGAGAGCCCGCGCGTGACGATGAGCGCCCGCCGCTCGAGGGCGACGAAGCGCTCGGCGAGCCGCAGGTAGTCGCGGAACTCCCGTTCGGCCGGCGCGCGTTCCGGGGCGCCGGCCGCGAGCTGATGTGCCCGCATGCAGGCGACCTTCGCTCGGACCATCGCCCGATACACGAGATAGAAACGCAGGAGCGCGAGACCGGGGTAGTCGCCGGTCTCCTCGAGATAGGCGTCGAGGAACCGGGCGGCATGCGCGGCGAAGCCGTGGTCGGCGAGATCCATGACGACGAACGCGACCTCGCTCATGACGTCGATCCAGCGCAGATGCGCGTTGAACTCGATGCAGTCGAACGGCACTAGGCGGCCGTCCAGCAGGAGGAGATTGCGCAGGTGCAGGTCGCCATGGCACTCCCGCACGAAGCCCTCGTCGCGGCGCGCGGCGAAGACGCGCTCGCGCTGCGCGAACTCGCGGTCGGTCCACGCGGCGAGCCGCTGAAGCGCGGCCGTGCTCTCCCGGTCCGGGCCGAGCGAGCGCAGCTGATCGAAGTTCTGCCGCGCCTGGGCAGCCACGTCTTGGGGCGCGCCGAACTCGCTCCCAGGCCCGGCGCGCGCGACGCTGGCGTGAAACGCCGCGACCTCGGCGGCGAGGTCGTCCATCAGCGCCGGATCCAGCTCGCCGCGCACGGCGACGCCTTCTAGGAGGGCGTCCTGCGGGAACTCGCGCATTTTCACCGCATAGTCGATCGCCGGGCCGTCGCCGTCGAGCCAGGGCTCGGTCGGCGTGCCGGTCACCGGCACCACTTCGAGGTACAGGTCCGGCGCTGTGCGCCGGTTGAGCCGGAGCTCCTCCTCGCATGCGATCCGGCGCGCCTCGAGCGTGCTGAAGTCGAGGAAGCCGAGCGCGACCGGCTTCTTCAGTTTGTAGGCGTAGCGGCCGGTCAGCAGCACCCGGGAGATATGCGTCTCGAGCAGCGTGACCCGCTCCACCGGATGCGGATAGCGCCGCGGGTCGCGGAGCGCCGCGACCATCGTCTCAGGTCCGGACACGGCCCCCGAGGTCGCCCCCGCGATCATCGCGGCTGCGGGCTCGCGTCGAGCGCGGCGAGCACCTGGGCGCGGATCTCGTCTCTCGTCACAACTTCTCCGGTTCCTGCAGCAGGCGCGCGGCTGCGTCGAGAAACAGCGCGCCGCGATGGCCGCCGGTCGCGCGACGGTCCCCGGAGGGAGTCGCCTTGATCACACGTCGCTGCACGACTTCCCGTCGACGACCCAGGCGCGCTCCACAATAGCGCCGATCCCGACCAGCGCGAGCTGCGGCGGATAGATGATGCCGTAAAGCGACTCGACGCTCCGCTCGCCGAGGCTCGTGATCGTGATGGTCGCGTCGGTCATCTCCAAGCGCGGAGCGACCCGCGGCGGGCGCGGGTGACCCACAGCTCAACGTCGCGGCTCCGTTCGAGAATCTCGGCGCCCAGATGGTGCGCGAGGTGGCGTCGAAGACCTCGAGCGGCCGACGGTCGAGCTGCTCGAGGACGTCGCGTGCCCCGTCGTGCTGTTGCCGTAAGATGGTCGGGCGCTTGACATCGCTCAAGTCGCGCCGGACCGAGTCGCCTAACCTGAGCCGTGCCGTCGCGTGTTCGACCGAGGATGATGCGAAGCCTTTGCATCGCTGTCGCCGTGCTGTTGCTGGGGTTTGCCGTGTCGCCGGCGGTGGCCGTCGAGGTCCGGCGGGATCGGGACGTGTACTGGGTGAGCGGCGGCGTCAGCGCCGACGAGCGCGACGACATGGTCCTGGCGCTGCCGGATCACAACCTGAAGCTCGTGACTGCCGCGGAAAGATCGGGCGCGTTTCTCGCCGGGGCGCAGGTGGTCGTGCGCGACGCCGACGGTCGCACCGTCCTCGAGACCGCGCTCGACGGGCCGTGGCTGCTCGCGCGCCTCCCGTCCGGCCGCTACGACCTCGTCGCGACCTATGGCGGCAGAGAGCAGACGCGCAGCGTCACCATCCCCGCGACCGGCCGGCGGGAGCTCTTGATGCACTGGGCCGCCCCGGACGTCGAGACGGTGCCCAAAGTCGCGCCGTGACGGCGGCGACGCGAGCCCGCATCCGCGGGTCCCCGCGACCGCGCGCCGATGTACGCTCGCTTTTCTCGGTGTGCCCGGCGGTACACGTAGTTGGAATTTATATCTCCAAGCTCGCCCGTGAGGGCAGCCGGATGACTCTGCCAGGCGACGGCGCCGTCGTCGAGGAAGTTCATCGAGGATCGCGTGTTCGAGCGTTACGGTGTCGACATGATCCACATGCCAACGCATCGGTAACGGTGCGGCGAGAGCCTGCTCCCTGCGATATCGACAAACGGCGGATGCAATAGCGTGGTCATGCGCTCGCCGCGGGGGTACGGCGGACCCCAAAGGGGTCGCCGGAGATCAACCCAGGTCCGAGGCCCGTTGAAGAGGCCACTGACGTGCGCTAGAGTGGCTGCTCTTCCGAGGACGAGCAGCGTGTCGGTCGCACTGGAAGTCGTACCCAGCGGAACGGTTGGCGCGGAAGTGCGGGGTGTCGATCTCGCGGGGGTCGGCGCGACCGAGATCGACGCCATCAAGCACGCCTGGTACCGGCACGATGTCCTGATTTTCCGGAACCAGCGCCTGACGGACGAGGATCTCCTGTCGTTCTCCAGGCATTTCGGGGCGCTCGATCCGCCGCCGAATCAGGGCGCCGGGCGCAAGTCTCCCCCCGGCTATCCGGACGTCTATGTCGTGTCGAACGTGCTCGACGAGAAGGGTGAGCCGATCGGCGCGCTCGGCGACGGCGAGGCGCTGTGGCACACGGACATGAGCTACGTGCCGCAACCGCCGGATGCATCGATGCTGTATGCGCTCGAGATTCCCCCCGCCGGCGGCGATACCTGGTTTTGCAGCATGAAAGCCGCGCTCGCGAGGATGCCGCGGCAACTCGTCGAGCGCATCAAGAACCTCGACATCAAGCACGACGGCACTTACGACTCCGGCGGGCACCTCCGCAAGGGCATGGCGCCTTCCGCCGACCCGCGCGCTTCGCTCGGTACGCCGCATCCGATCGTCATCGAGCACCCGGTGTCCGGCGAGCGCGCCCTCTACCTCGGCCGGCGGCGCAATGCCTATATCATGGGCATGGCGGTCGCCGATTCGGAGCGCCTGCTGGACGAGATCTGGTCCTACGTCGACGCCGCGGTCTACGCCCACAGGTGGGCGCTGGGCGATCTGGTGCTGTGGGACAACCGTACCACCATGCATCGCCGCGACGCATTCGATCCGAAGGCGCGCCGCGTGATGCACCGGACGCAGATCAAGGGCTCGGCCGCGCCCCGGCGGGCCGCGTCGTAGGCGGTTCGATCACTCCAGCTTGATGCCGGCGTCGCGGATGACGTCGGCCCAGCGCCTGAGCTCGGCCTTCACCACCTGATCGAGCTCCTCCGGCGTGCTGCCCACGACGTCGGCCCCTTGCTCCAGCAGCTTCTGCTTGACCTCGGGAAGCTGCACGGTGCGGGCGACTTCCTTCTGCAGCCTGGCCACGATCGCAGGCGGCGTCTTCGCCGGTGCGAACAGCGCGTACCAGGAATCCACCTCGTAATCGGGCAGGTTGAGCTCTTCCGCGACGGTGGGAATCTCCGGCGCTGCCGGGGTGCGCCTGAGCGTCGTGACCGCGAGCGCTCGCAGTCTTCCGGCGCGCACCTGCGACAGCGCCGCGGGCGCAGTGACGAAGAGGAACGGAACCTGGCCGGACACGGTGTCGGTGACGGCAGGTCCACCGCCCTTGTACGGGACGTGCACCATGTGGATCCCGGCCTTGAGCTTCAGGAGCTCGCCGGCGATGTGCGAGGGCGTTCCGTTGCCGACCGAGGCAAAGGCGTACCTGCCGGGCTCGTTCCTCGCCACGGCGATCATCTCCCGGAGCGTCGTCGCCGGGGCGTTCGGGTTCGCCGCGATGAGCTGCGGCACGCTCACGATCATCGACACCGGCATGAAATCCCGCGCCACGTCGTAGCTCAGCTTGTAGAGCAGCGGATTGATGGTGTGCGAGGACAGGGTGAAGAGGAACGTGTACCCGTCCGGCGCGCTCTTCGCTGCCAGTTCGGTGCCGACGGCGCCGCCCGCTCCGCCGCGGTTCTCGATCACGATCTGCTGTCCGAGCGCGTCCCCCAGCCGCGGCTGAACGATGCGTGCGATGACGTCCGTTCCGCCGCCCGGCGGATACGGCACGATGAAGCGGATCGGCTTCGACGGGTAGTCCTGTGCAAGCGTTTGCGAACCGAAGCCGAGCATGCACCCGGCGACCAGGCCGAGGATGGCGTTGACAGATGTAGCTATCGTTCGTGGCAAGGTCTCCTCCGGATCCGGCGAGTATTCTTGGCATGATCGTACTCTCGGGGCCGGAGCGCCGCCTTCTGATGACCAGCTGATGCCACGGACCAGCCCGACGATCGCCTACTCCTTGCTGACGCTCGCCGCACTCTTCTGGTCCGGCAACTGGATCGCGGGCCGCATCCTGGTCGATCTGGTGCCGCCGTCGGCGCTCACCTTCTGGCGCTGGGCGATCGCGCTCGCGCTGCTCTCGCCGATCGTCGCGCCGCGCCTGTGGGCCGCGCGTGGACTGCTGGTGCGGGAGTGGCGACCCGTCGTGGTTCTCGGACTGCTCGGAGGCGGGCTGCACAACGTCCTGCAGTACTGGGGCCTCAAGTACACGCTCGCAACCAACGGGGCGATCCTGAACGCGACCACGCCGGTGCTGATCATCGTGCTCGGGGCGCTCGTCCTGCGGGAGCCGTTTCCGCGCATGGCGCTGGCGGGCGCCGTCGTCGCGCTCGCGGGAACGCTGGCGCTGATCACCCGGCTCGACTTCTCGATGCTGCGCTCGCTCGGGTTCAACCGGGGCGACCTGCTCATCTTCGTGTCGATGGTCATGCTATCGGGCTACACGGTGGGTCTGCGCTTTCGACCGGCCGGGCTCGACGCGCTCTCCTTCCTCGCGTGCTTCGCGCTCGTCGCGCTGGTGCCGGTAGGCGTCGGCTACGCGATCGAGCACGCCTCCGGCGAGCGCATCGTGCTCAATGCGACGTCGGTCGGCGGGATGCTCTACATCGCCGTCTTCCCCGCGCTCCTCGCCTATCTGTTCTGGGACCTCGGCGTGCGTGCGGTCGGGGCGGCGCGGGCGGGCGTGTTCATGTACCTCATGCCGGTGTTCGGGAGCATCCTCGGCATGGCGTTCCTCGGCGAGCGGTTCGAGCTCTATCACGCCGTGGGCATGGGTTTGATCTTCGTGGGCGTGGCGACAGCCTCGCGTGCCGGACGCGCGTAGGCCGTCGAAGCTTGAGCTTCGCCGGATCTCCCGCGAGCTGCACCCGGTCAGCGTGCTGCCACCTTAGCCGGCGAGGAAGCGGAGCGTCGTCAGGCTGGGCAGGAAGAGGTAGGCACCCGCCCTCACCGTCACGAACCGCGGTACCGCCGAGGTCCGCAACAGAGTCGGCCGCCGGGGAATCGTCATGTGGCTCGGCGGCTGCCCGGGACCCGCGGAGTCTCCCACGAGGGGATCCCTGTTGTCGCGCAGGCCGCTGAAGTGCGGATTGTTGCACCAGGTCTGCTGCACGAACTCGAACTGGCTGCGGATGCTCGCGTTGACGCACAGGAAGTGGATGCCGCGCGGGCGGCCTTCGTCCGGGACCGCGGCCGGCGCGGGCGGCGGGCCGAATACGCGGCCGCGCCGGAGCAGCCGATGCGCTTCCGACATGCCGAGCGACTGCTGCGGGCCGTTCGGCCTGATCGCGTCGCGCGGATTCGCGCGACGTACGTGTGCGCCGACCGGACAGGCGAGCCCGTCGGGATCGTCGCCGTACCGGAAATCGTCGCGATCGGCGAGGCGCGCGTCGTCCGCGTCCGGAGACAGGGCGAGCGGCGCACCGCTCGGCCAGCGCCCCACGCACTTCGATGCCAGCCACACCATGAAAGCCGGATCCGCTGCGCCGTGGATGCGCGTTGCCTCCGCCTTCATGAACTGCCAGAACGCGGCGACGTCCTGCTGCAACTTCCGGTAGACGACGAACGTGCCGTTCTTGCCGAGATCGCGCAATGCGCCCGCGGCGTGATACGGGTTGGCGAGCGGCGGCAGGATTCCGCCCGGGTCGAGCTCCGCGGACACGACAGGCGTCGGCGGCACCGCGCCATAGTGATTCTCGTAGCCGAGGATGAACTCGCCGGTCGGCACGCCGCGGCCCGCAATGCCGGCGATGTCGGGCTGCGCGATCCCGTCGCGGAATCCGAACGGCTCGCGATCGTTCGCCGGCCGGTAGCCGCGCTGCATGCTGTCGGGCAACTCGCCCACGCCGCCGGCTGATTCCGCGATCAACCTTCGCTGTGCGGTGCAGACCGTTTCGAGCTCGTCGTCGGTGGCGGCGTGGACGACGACCACCGCGTGCAGCGGCGGGTTCGCCGGACCGCCCAGCTCCCACCTGGCCGGTGCGCTCTCCCCGGTGTCGCCGAGGATGCGCGACCGGTGCGGGACGGCGATGCCTTCCCGGAACTCCGGCGGGAACGTGCAGTGCACCGCCGGCGGCACGCCGCAGGCGGTCAGACCCGGCGCCGTGAACGCCAGGTTCACGGCCGAGGACGGCTTGCGCTTGCGCCCGTCGGCGGCGACCGGCCAGGGGCGTCCGGAGGTGATCGAGCCCAGGAGCTTCCCGATCCAGCGCCGCGCGGCGCTCGCATCGTGGAACCGGACGAACAGATACGCCGCGCGGGGGAGATGCCCGTAGCCGCTGGTGACGAGCCCCTGCAGATCGGCCAGCACCTCGTCCGCGACGCGAGTGGATGCCTGCGGCACGTTTCACCTCGTGGCGTCGGCGATGTTCACCACCGTCGCATCGGGGTACGCGCTGTAGAACGCCTCGGCGCGCACCTGGTGGGTACGGAGAAAGCGCTTGAGCGCCGGCACGTCGCGGGCGCCGTCCGGCGGATAGCCGAGCGACGTTTCCCAGATCGCATCCAGGCCCGACAGGATCATCTCGGCGAACTCGTCGATGTAGCTCTCCCAGGAGTTGTCGTAGTCGCTCAGCAGCACCAGGCGCCGGTCGCCGTCGATCAGGAGCCAGCGCACGCAGTGGATGGTGCCGACGCCGATCAGGGAGCCGGGCGGCGCAAGGCGTTGCGCATACGAATCGATCGCCGCCAGCACCGCCCGGACGCGGTCGACGCGCCCGGGCTGCACGACCGTGACGAGCGTCAGCTCGTTCTGCGCGACCAGGTCCTCCCGCAGGACGGGCGGCGGAGCGCCCGGCACGAACGGCAGCTCGTCTCCCGGGACGAGCGGAGCGAGCGCGGCGCAGTTGTCGAGCGCGACGCTCGAATAGGCGGATCGGCGCGGCGGCAGACGATTCCGCGTGAGCCAGTTGAAGAAACGGAAGACGGCGATCCGGTCGAGGCTGGCGACGATCTTGCTGGTGCCGTGATAAACGGTCCCGAATCCGAACCGGACGACGGCTTGCACGAAGTCGGCGGCGATCGGCAGGGCGCGGACCAGTCGCCGCAACCCGCGCACGAAGCCGCCGGAGGCGAGCGGCTCGCGGCGACCGCCGAGGGCGCGGTGAATCGACGCGACGGTCTCGCCGGGGAAAGCGACGTAGCAGGCCTCGGGCACGTGCGCGCGGACCGTCACGAAATCGCCGAAGGCGGCGGCGCCCGCGTAGCCTTCGCACGCACCCCAGATCGCGTCCATATCCGCGGTGGCCGCAACGAGCTCCGCAAGATGGCCCTCCAGATCGCCGTCGTAGACCGATGCGAACAGGAGGCGGACGCAGCCGGGTCCCCGGTCGGGATCGGTCAGGATCGCGAACCGGGCGAAGTGGATCCTCCGACAGCGGGAAAAGTCGATCAGCGGGCGCTCGCCGGCCGGCAACCGCCTGCCCTGGATGTCGTCGCCGGTGGCGCGGAGGGTTCCTGCCAGCGCCGCCTCGTGACCACGCCGGATGGCCGCCAGGACCGTCAGCGTCGCAGGCGGGCGCGCGCTACCCACCGGCCTTCACGAACGCGATGCGCCGCCCGTCCCGCGACAGCGACGGCTGGCCGCAACGCATGTCGCCCGTCTTCCGGAACGCCTCGATGAAGCCGTCGATGCGGCGGATCGCCTGCTGCTGCAGCGCCAACGGATCGCCCTGGGCGAGCGTCTGCGACGAAAGCAGAAAAAGCAGCGCTCCCACCAACGGAAGCGAACGAATCGAGCGCCCGCTCATGAGCACCTCCCCGGCGCCGACGGCTTCCGCGCCGCTCGGCGACTTCGCGCATTTTCGTCGCACGCTTGCCGCCTGCAAATAGGCCGTCGCTCGGCCATTCGGCATAGCCTGGCGAAGCTTCGACACCGGCGAGCCCGGGAAGCCGGCGAAACGCTTTGGGTTAAGCTGGCGAGAAATTGAGCCAAAGCCACGTGAAGCGGGAAGCCACGAGCGACGCAGACCCTGCCGTCGCCCTCGAACCGTCGGGACCAGCCTCGTCCCCCGCTTCACCGCCGGGGCGTGCCTCGCCGTGGGCGTTCCGGCGGTACCGCTGGCTCCTCTTCCTGTGGCTCGCCGCCAACGTCTCCATGTCGATGCACGAGGCCACCTCGGCCTGGCTGATGGCCTCGCTCGGGGCGAGCGCGTTCGTCGTGGCGCTGCTGCAGGCGGCGTTGCTGCTGCCGAGTTTCCTGCTCGCCCTGCCGAGCGGGGCGCTCACCGATCTCGCCGACCGGCGGCGCATCCTGATCGCGGCATATGCCCTGATGAGCCTCGTCGGGATCGCGCTCGGCGTCGCCATCCTCGCGGGGTTCGCGTCGCCGGCAATGCTCCTCGTCGGCGCCCTCGCGATGGGTCTGACGTTCTGCCTCCGCTTGCCTGCCTACTCCGCGCTGGTGCAGGAGGTGGTGCCACGCGAGGCGCTGCCGCGCGCGATCGTCTGGACCGGCGCGGCGATGAACGCTTCGCGCACGGTCGGACCGTTCCTCGCCGGCGCCATCATCGCCTTCAGCGGCCCGGCGTTCTCGTTTCTTGCGATCGGGCTCATGATGCTCGCCGTCACCATCGTGCTGACGCGGTGGCGGCGGCCGCGCGCGCCGGCGAGCACGCTGCCGTCGGAGCGCTTCATCGGCGCGATGCGGCTCGGCCTGCAGTTCGCGCGCCAGACGCCGGCCGTGCGCGCGGCACTCATTCGCGGCTTCTCGTATTTCCTGTCCGCGGTGGCGCTCGTCGCGCTCCTGCCCGTCGTGGTGCGCGACGAGCTGGGCGGCGGCTCCAACATCTACTCGCTGCTCTTCGGCCTGTTCGGTCTCGGCGCGGTGGCGCTCGCGCTGACGATTCACATCTGGCGCCGGCGCCTCTCGCGCGACGGCATGATCGTCGCGGCGATCGCCCTGCAGACGGGGGCGACGATCACGTTCGCCCTGTCCGAGAACGTCATCGTCCTGGGCGTGGCGATGGTCGCGAGCGGGGCGGCGTGGATTTCCGTCGCGTCCGCGCTCAGCGTCACGGCGCAGCTCGCGCTCCCCGCCTGGGTGCGCGGGCGCGGTCTCGCCGCCGTGCAGATGGCGTTCATGGGCGGCGGCACCTTCGGGGCGCTGCTGTGGGGGCAGGTGGCGACCGCGTGGAACCTCCGGATCGCCTTCGCGGCCGCCGCGATCGCCATCCTGGGGAGCCTGGCGCTCGCCCGCCGCTATCCGCTGTCGAGCATCCGCGAAGAGGATCTCACGCCGTCGCGCCACTGGCGCGAGCCGGAGGTGGCGATGCCGGTCGAGCACGACGAAGGACCGGTGCAGGTGATGGTCGAGTACCTCATCGATCCGAAGGACGCGGCGGCGTTCGTCGAGCTCATGCAGGAGAGCCGACGGTCGCGGCTGAGCGCCGGGGCGAGCTCGTGGGCGCTCTTCCGCGATCCCGCGAACCCGGGGCGCCACGTCGAGCAATGGGTCGAGGAGTCCTGGCTCGAGTTCTTGCGTCACCGCGACCGCCGCACCGTGTCCGAGCGCGAGCTCCGCGACGCCAAGCGCGCGTTCCACATCGGACCGGAGCCGCCGGCGATCATCTACCTGATTGCCGAGGACGTCGCGCGCCGCAAGCCCGATCAGGGGTCGGCGACGGGGTAGCGCGCGAGCGGGGCTAAGATAGCGAGTGTCGCGCCTGCGCACGGCGAAACGTCCGGTATGAGCCTCGTCCTGTCACCGACCAGCCTGCGGGCGCGCCTGATGCTGCTGGTCCTGCTCGCCATCATCCCGGCCGCGGGGCTGCTCCTGTACGGCCTGGGCGAGCACCGCGGCATCGCGGCGCAGAAGGCGCGCGAGGACGCGCTGCGGGCGGTGCGAATCGCCGCCGCCAGTCACGAGCGGCTGATCGAGGGCGCCCGTCAGATGCTCCTGCTGCTCGCCCAGCTCCCCGACATCCGCACGAAGGACTCGGGCGCGTGCAGCGCCTTCCTCGCGGGCATCCTGGCGCGGTATCCGCAATACGCCAATCTCGGGGTCATCCGGCTGGATGGGAGCGTGCAATGCAGCGCCTTGCCGATGCCAACGACGGTGAATGCCGCCGATCGCGCCTATTTCCGCCGCGCGCTCGAGTCGCGCGACTTCGCCGTCGGCGAGTACCAGATCGGCCGCATCACCGGCAAGGCCACCGTCAATTTCGGCCAGCCCGTCATCGACAGCGCGGGCGCAGCGACGGCGGTCGTGTTCGCGGCGCTCGATCTCGGCTGGCTCGCCGAATACGGCGCCCAGCTCGCGCTGCCCAGGGACGCCGCGCTGAGCCTGGTCGATCGGAACGGCGTCGTGCTCGTGCATCATCCGGAGCCCGCAAAGTGGACCGGCCGCGCGCTCGCCGAGGCGCCGCTGGTGCAGGCCTTACGCGAGCAGCGGGCGGCAGGCACGATCGAGGCAGCCGGCTTCGACGGCGTCGTGCGCTTCTACGGCTTCGCGCCGCTCGAGTCGGGCGCCGACCTCGGCGTGGTGCTGAACGTCGGCATTCCCAGAAGCGAGGTGTACGCCGAGGTGGATCGGATGTACCTCGGCGCGCTCCTCGCGCTCGGCTCCGTGGCCCTGCTCACTTTCGGGATGGCCTGGGTCGGCAGCAGCGTCTTCGTGCTGCAGCAGGTACGAGCGTTGCTACGGGCGACGAAGCGGCTGGCCATGGGCGATCTCGGCGCGCGGAGCGGGGTGCCGCGCGGGCGCGGCGAACTCAATCAACTCGCCGGGGCGTTCGACGAGATGGGCGAGGCGCTGCAACAGCGGGAGCGCGAGGCGCGGCGCTCGGCCGACGAGATCCGGCTGCTGCAGTCGCTGACGATGGCGGTCAGCACTGCGCCCGATCTGCATTCGGCGCTCGCCACCGCGCTGCGGATGATGTGCGAGGCTACGCAGTGGAGCCTGGCCCAGGCGTGGGTTCCCACGCCGGACGGGAAGCGCCTCGCGCTGACCCCCGGCTGGCATGGCAGCGAGGCGGCGCTCGCCGCCTTTCACGACTACAGCGCCGCCTTCCGCTTCGAACGCGGGGAGGGGTTACCGGGCCGCGCGTGGGCGTCGCGCGAACCCGTCTGGATCCCCGATGTCCGCAGCGATCCCAGCCTTCTGCGCGTGCTTCTCGCGAGGGAGCTGGGCATTCAGACGGGCATGGCGGTGCCGGTGCTCGCGGGCGACGAGGTCGTGGCGGTCGTCGAGTTCTTCTTGATCGAGGCGCGTCAGCCCGACGAACGAGTGCTCAAGCTCGCCGCCGGCGTCGCCGCGCAGCTGGGCGCGGTGATCCAGAAAAAGCGCGCGGAAGACCGGGTTCGGCACCTCGCCTACTTCGACCGCCTCACCGACCTTCCAAACCGCACGAAGCTCGATGAGCTGATCGCCGCCGAGATCGAGCGCGCCCGTCCGTTCGCCGTCGTGGCGATTACGCTGCACCGCTTCGCCGAGGTGAACTACACCCTCGGACAAAGCTACGGCGACCGCCTGCTGAAGGAGATCGGTCCACGCCTCGCCGCTGGTCTGCGCGAAGACGATACCGTCGCCCATTTCGGCGGCCGCAACTTCGCGCTGCTGCTGCCCGGGCGCGACGCGGAGACTGCACTCGAGCCGGCGCGGCGCATCCTGCACGACCTCGAGGAGCCCTTTCAGCTCGATGGGCTGACCGTGGAGCTGGAAGCGCATATGGGTATCGCGCTCTATCCCGAGCACGGCGACAGCGCCGGTGTCTTGATGCGCCGGGCCGACGTCGCGCTCTATGCCGCCCAGCAGAGCGGACGGGACTACGAGGTCTACGGCCCCGACCGCGACCCCTATAGCCCGCGCCGTTTGAGCTTGATGGGCGAGCTGCGACGCGCGCTCGCGGGCGGTCAGTTCGTGCTCTATTGCCAGCCTAAGGTCGAGCTCAAGACCGGCCGGGTGATCGCGGTGGAGACCTTGGTGCGATGGGAGCATCCGGCCTACGGCCGCGTGCCGCCCGACGAGTTCATCCCGCTGATCGAATCGAGCGGCTTGATTCAGCCGCTCACGCAATGGGTACTCGACGCGGCGCTCGCACAATGCCGTGCGTGGGAGGAGGCCGGGATCCGGGTTCCCGCGGCGGTCAACCTCTCGACCCGCAATCTGCTCGATCCGGAGCTCGTCGATCGTGTGCGGCGCGCGCTGGGGGCGTGGAATGCCCCGGCCGATTGGCTGGAGTTCGAGATCACCGAGAGCCTCGTCATGGCCGATCCGGAGGCGTCGCTCGCGTGCCTTCAGCGGCTGCGCGCGAACGGCCACAAGCTCGCGATCGACGACTACGGCAAGGGCTACGCCTCGCTCTCCTACCTCCGGAATCTGCCGGTCGACGCGATCAAGATCGATCAGGAGTTCGTGATGGGCCTCGCGCAGGACGCAGCCGACGCGCTCATGGTCCGCTCGACGATCGAGGTCGCGCACCACCTCGGGCGAAAGGTGATCGCCGAGGGCGTGGAGAGCCGCGAGATCTGGGCCCGTCTCGTCGCGCTGGAGTGCGACGAGGGCCAGGGCTATTTCATCGCCCGGCCGCTGCCGGCGTCTGGATTCGCCGAATGGCTCGCGCGCTGGAGCGCCCCGTCCATGCTGGCGGCCGCGGCGGAACGCACGGCGTCGTGAGACGAGGACAAGAATGACGACCCGCCGGCTGCTCGCGGATCTGGGCGTACTCGGCGTCCTCGTCGCCGCCTACTTCGCCGCCGGCAAACTCGCGCTGATGCTGGCCTCGGTCCACGTCAGCGCGAGCCCGGTGTGGCCCCCGACGGGGCTCGCGCTGGCGGCGCTGCTCCTGCTCGGCTACCGCGTGTGGCCGGCCGTTCTGCTCGGGGCCTTTCTCGTGAACGTCACGACCGCGGGGTCCGTCGGGACCTCACTGGGGATCGCGGCCGGCAACACGCTCGAAGCCGTGGTCGGTGCCTATCTAGTCAACCGGTTTGCGAATGGCCGCGCGGCGTTCGATCGGCCGGAAGACGTCTTCAAGTGGGCGCTCTTCGCCGGGATGATCGCGACGCTCCTGAGCGCCACTTTGGGCGTCACCAGCCTTTGTCTCGGCGGTTGGGCAAGCTGGGCGGACTACGGTCCAATCTGGCTCACCTGGTGGCTGGGAAATGCGGCGGGCGCGCTGATCGTGGCGCCCGTCGTGCTCCTCTGGGCGTTGAAACCACGCCTGCACTGGAACCGCCGAAAGTCCTGGGAGGCTGCGGCGCTGCTGCTCGCGACCCTCGTCATCGGCCTGATCGTGCTTGGCGGGGTGGCGCCGTTCGAGAACAGGAATCTGCCGTTGACGTTCCTCTGCATTCCGCCCCTCGCCTGGGCCGCGTACCGGTTCGGTCAGCGCGAGGCGGCGGCCGCCGCCTTCCTCCTCTCGGCAATTGCCGTGTGGGGTACGATTCGCGGTCGCGGTGCCTTCGGCGGCGAATCACCGAACGAGTCGCTCCTCCTCCTCCAGGCGTTCACGGGTGTCGTTGCCATGACCGCGATGACGCTTGCGGCCGCAGTATCGGAGCGCAAGCGATTCGAGACACAGCTCGTGCACATTGCGGACCACGATTCGCTCACCGGCGCGCTCAACCGGCGGCGCTTTCAAGCGGAACTGTGGCGGCACCTCGCCGAGGCGAAACGCTACGGCATGCATGGATCGGTCCTGTTCCTGGATCTCGATGACTTCAAGCGGGTCAACGACCGCCTGGGCCACGAGACCGGGGACAAGCTGCTGACCGAGGTCGCCGCCGTGCTTCGCGGGCGGCTGCGGGACACTGACGTCCTCGCGCGGCTGGGTGGCGACGAGTTTGCCATCGTCCTGCCGCACACCGGCGGCGATCAGGCCCAGGCCCTGGCCGGGCAGCTGGTCGACGCGATCGGGTCGCATCGTTTCCTGGCCGGCCAGTCCCTTCCCGTCTCGGCCAGCATCGGCATCGCGCTTTTTCCGGACCACGGCGTCACGGTTGACGAGGTGCTCGCGCGCGCGGATTCGGCCATGTATCGCGCAAAGGGGGCGGGCCGCAACGGTTTCTGCCTCCATGCCCCCGATGCCGACCGCCGGGACCGGCCGCAGGCGAACCGCCGAGACGCGGACGGTATCAGCGAAGCCCTCGAATAGCGAGCTGCTTGGCGATCATCCTCCGCTGCGCTGAGTATCACCGCGAATCAGTCAAGAATCCCTCC
Organism: uncultured beta proteobacterium; assembly: GCA_963744255.1. Taxonomy (GTDB): domain Bacteria; phylum Pseudomonadota; class Gammaproteobacteria; order Burkholderiales; family SG8-39; genus DATEDA01. The sequence goes on along the minus strand of CAVUSZ010000022.1, from coordinate 23,447 downwards.
GTGCCTCACAGGATCCGCTCGCCGAACTTCTTCAGCGCCGCTTCCGACAGGGTCAATCCCAATCCCGGCTGCTCCTTGAGTTTCAGCGTTCCCTTGGAGATCTTCGGCGGGTCTTCGAACAGCTCCGCCTGCAACGGGTCGCGCTCCGGGTCGGTGAACGACTCGACGATGACGCCCGCCGGGCTCGCCGCGACGATGTGGGCGTGGATGAAGCAGTCGTGGTGCGGCGCCACCTGGACGCTGTTCAGCTCGCACAGCGCGGCAAGCTTGCGGCCCTCGGTGAAGCCGCCCATCATCGTGCAGTCGAACTGCAGGATCTGGATCGCCTGCTCCTCGAGGAGCGCGCGGCACCCGTAGCTCGTCAGCTCGCTTTCACCGGCCGAGAGCGGGATCCGCGTCTTCTGGGCGAGGAGCTTCAGCTCGCGGCGATCGTCGGCCCAACGCACGGGCTCTTCGAGCCAGCGCGGCCGCAACGGTTCGAGCAGCCGCGCACCCTCGATGGCGGTCGCGAGATCCCAGCCGCGGTTCACGTCGACCATGAAGTCCTTGTCGGCGCCGATCACCTCGCGCACGAGCGCCATGCGCTCCATGTCCTCGGCGAGCGGCACGCCGCCGGCTTTCGCCTTGAAGCCCTGGTGCCCTTGCGCCTTGAGCATCTGCACCTCATCGCGCAACTCGGACAGCGTCTTGCCGTCGCGGTAGTACGCACAGGTGACGTAACACGGCACTTCGTCGCGATAGCCGCCGAAGAGGCGGTAAAGGGGCAGGCCGGCAACCTTGCCGACGACGTCCCAGCAGGCGATGTCCACGGCGGCCGATATCCGCACCAGCGCTTCGCGCGACCAGCCTTTCTCGAAGGCGAGCCGCTGCCAGGTGAGCGCGAAGAGCTTCTGGTACAGGCGCTCCGGAGCGAGCGGATCGGCGCCGACGATCTGCTCGGCGATGCCGCTGCGAAAAGCGTGTATCGCCGCCTCGATGGGCGTGTAGCTCGTGGCGATGCCGATCCCTTCGATGCCTTCGTCGGTCTGCATCCGCACCAGGATCTCGTTCGCCTTGGGAACGATGAAGTGGCTCACCCAGTGCGGGCGCCCGGTGTCGGGAGCGCGGAGGATGTAGATCTGGAGACTGGCGATCTTCATAGGCAATCCTCTATTCGGCAGTGATCTTCGCCTGCTTGACGATCTTTCCGAACTCTTCGGTCTCGCGCTTGATCTGCGCCGCCATCTCGCCCGGTGAGTTGCCGACCGGCTCGGCGCCGGCGTCGAGCAGCCGCTTCCTCACGTCGGGCATGGCGAGGATCTTCACGATCTCGCCGTTGAGCTTGACCACGATGTCGTTCGGCGTCTTGGCCGGAGCGAGCGCGCCGAACCAGGTCGTCACCTCGAAGCCCGGCAGCGCAGCTTCGGCGATCGTCGGCACCTCGGGCAGCGCCGATGAGCGCTTCGCGGTGGCAACCGCAAGCGGCCGTAGCTTGCCCGACTTGATGTGCGGGAGGCATGAGGCCACCGTGTCGTACATGATCTGGACCTGCCCGCCGATCAGATCGGCAACCGCCGGCGAGCTGCCCTTGTAGGGGACATGCAGGATGTTGACACCGGCCTGCAGATTGAACTGCTCCCCGATGAGATGGTGCGCGGTGCCCATCCCGGCCGAGCCGTAGGTGAGCTTGCCCGGATTCGCCTTCGCGTACGCGATCAACTCCTTGGTCGAGTTCGCCGGCACCGACGGGTTGACCACCAGCACGTTCGGAACGATCGCGACCACCGTGATGGGCGCAAAATCCTTCTGGAAGTCGTAGGGCAGCTTCGGATAGACGCTGGTCGCGATGGTGTGATGGATCGCGCCCATCAGGAGCGTATAGCCGTCCGCGGGGGCGCGGGCGGCTTCAGCCGCACCCAGCGTTCCACCGGCGCCGCCCTTGTTCTCCACGATCACCTGCTGTCCCCACGCCTCGGTGAGCTTCTGGCCGACGACCCGTGCGAGGAGATCGGTCGAGCCGCCCGGCGGGAACGGAACGATCCAGCGGATCGGCTTGCTGGGGTAAGTCTGCGCGTACGCTCCGCCTGCGAGGAGGACCAGCGCGGCGGCCGAAAGCGCGCGCCGCGCGATGTGCCAGAGGGGTTTCATTGCGCCGCTCCTGTTGCCCGTCACGCCGTCTTCCTCGACTGGCCGCGCACGGCGTCCGCGACCGCGGCGCCGACCTCGCTCGTCGATGCCTTGCCGCCCATGTCGGGCGTGCGGGGTCCATCGACGACTACGCGCTCGAACGCCCGGATCACGTCGGCGGCAGCGTCGGGATGCCCGAGATGCTCGAGCATCAGCGCGCCCGACCAGATCTGCGCGATCGGGTTGGCGATCCCCTTCCCCGCGATGTCCGGCGCCGAGCCATGCACCGGCTCGAAGATCGACGGGTATTCCCGCGTCGGATTGATGTTGCCCGAGGGGGCAATGCCGATCGTTCCGGCGGTCGCTGGGCCGAGGTCGGAGAGGATGTCGCCGAAGAGGTTCGAGGCGACGATCACGTCGAAGCGGTCGGGGTTGAGCACCATCTGGATGGTGAGCCCGTCCACGTGGTACTGGTCGGCGCGCACGTCGGGGAACTGCTTCTTCATCTCCGCGAAGCGCCGGTCCCAGAACGGCATCGTGATGGTGATGCCGTTCGACTTGGTGCACGAGGTGACGTGCTTCTTGCGCTTCTGCGCGAGCTCGAAGCCGTAGCGCAGGATGCGATCGACGCCCTTGCGGCTGAACACCGACTGCTGCGTCGCGACCTCGCGATCGGTGCCCTCGTACATGATGCCGCCGACGTTCGAGTACTCGCCCTCGGTGTTCTCGCGCAGGACGTAGTAGTCGATGTCGCCGCGTTTGCGTCCCGCGAGCGGGCAGGGAAGCCCGTCGAAGAGGCGCACTGGGCGCAGATTCACGTAAAGATCGAAGAAGCGCCGGAAGTCGATAAGCAGGCCCCACACCGCGATGTGGTCCGGGACGAGCGCCGGATTGCCGACCGCGCCGAAGAACACCGCGTCGAACTGGCGCAGGATCTGCGGCGCGTCCTCGGGACACATCCGGCCGTGCTGCTTGTACCAGTCGCAGCTCCAGGGAAACTCCTGCCACTTGATGCGGATGTCGTGCTTGGACGCGACCGCGTCGAGCACGCGAACGCCTTCGGGCATGACCTCGCGGCCGATGCCGTCGCCGGGGATGACTGCAATGCGATGTTCACTCATGGCTTTACGACCTCCTGTCAACGGCAGTGGCGATTCCGCTCAAGCAAAGAAGGCGCGGAGCTCGGCATAGGTCTCGTCGGGCGCCTCCTCCGGCACGTAGTGGCCGGACGGAAGCGGGCCGGCCGCGCACGTCGTCGGCCCAGTCGCGCCAGACCGCGAGCACGTCGTACCAGGCCTCGAGCTTGCCCTTGCCGCCCCAGAGCGCGAGGAGCGGACAGCGGATGCGGCGCCCAGCGGCCCGATCCGCCTCGTCGTGCGCGAAATCCACGGTCGGCGGCGGCGCGGTAGTCCTCGCAGATCGCATGCCGGGTCTCGGGGTTGCGGAAGCAGCGGAGGTATTCCGCGAGCGGCTCGGCACCGAAGAAGTCGCGCGACTTCGGCTCGCGCGAGGTGTGGTGGAACCAGTACTCGTCGGGATCGGCGCCCATCGCGAGCTCGGGCAGATCCGCGGGCTGCGCGAGGAAGAACCAGTGCCAGTAGCCGAGACCGAACTTCATGTCGGCGCGACGGAAGGCTTCCAACGTCGGGATGATGTCGAGGACGGCGAGCCGCAGGACGCGCTCCGGATGGTCGAGCGCCATGCGGTAAGCGACGCGACCCCCGCGGTCGTGCCCCGCGACGAAGAAGCGCTCATGTCCGAGGCGCTGCATCACCGCGATCTGGTCGAGCGCCATCGCGCGCTTCGAGTAGGGCGTGTGGTCGGGCGTGGAAGGCGGCTTGCCGCTCTCGCCGTAGCCGCGGAGATCGGTGGCCACCACGCTGAAGCGCTCCGCGAGGCGCGGCGCGACCTTGTGCCACATCGCCGACGTCTGCGGATTGCCGTGGAGCAGGAGCAACGGCGGTCCGCTGCCGCCGTGCCGCACCCGGATCGTCGTCTCGCCGGTATCGATCATCGACACCTTGAAGCCTTCGAACATGCCGTCACTCCGGCTTGATGTTGGCCTCTTTGATCAGCTTGGCCCAGCGGACGGTGTCGGTCTTCAGGAACGCCGCGAACTCTTCCGGGCTGCCGCCGATGATGTCGCCGCCCTGCGAGGCGATCTTCTCGGCGACGTCGGGTGATTTCAGGATCGCGTCGATCTCGGTGGCGAGCTTGTTCGTGATCGCCGGCGGCAGGCCCGCCGGCCCGAAGACGCCGAACCACTGCGACATCTCGTAGCCCGGCACGCCCGACTCGGCGATGGTCGGGACGTTCGGCAGCAGCGGCGAGCGCTTGGTGCTCGTGATCCCCAGTCCCTTCAGCTTGCCGGAGCGGATGTGCTGGAGCGTGTTGGGAGGCGAATCGAAGTTCAGCTCGACCTGTCCGGACAGGAGATCGGTGATCGCCTGGCCGCTGCCCTTGTAGGGGATGTGGATCATCTGCGTCTTCGTCATCAGCATGAACTGCTCGGCCGCGAGATGCTGGGCGCTGCCGTTGCCGGAGGAGGCGAACCGCAGGTTGGGATTCTTCCTGGCGAGCGCGACGAAGCCCTGGACGTCGTTCGCCTGCACCGACGGATGCACGGTCAGCACGAGCGGCGTCGACGCGACGCGGACGATCGGCGTGAAATCCTTGATGACGTCGTAGGGCAGCTTCGGAAAGAGCGCGGGCGCGACCGAGTTCGAGTTGGAGTGGCCCATCAGCAGGTTGTAGCCGTCGGGCTTGGACTTCGCGATCAGTTCGGCGGCGATCGCGCCGGTCGCGCCCGGTTTGTTCTCCACGATCACCGGCTGGCCGAGCCGCTCGTGCAGCTTCTGCGCGATGACGCGCGCGAGCACGTCGGTAAAGCCGCCGGGGGAAAAGCCGACGACCATGCGGATCGTGCGATTGGGATAGGCGTCGGCCTGTGCGAGCGCGGTCGCAGAGACCGCGGCGGCGCAGAGGGCCAGAAGACGCAGCGACCGCCGCATAGCTCCTCCTATTGTGGACGCCGGCAGACGCGGGCGTGATGCGCCGGAGATCGCCGGCGCACGGCCACAAGTCTACTCCCCGGTGAGGCCTGGGTTGAAGCAGCCGTCACCACGGAACCGATTCGTACGGCGCAGTCACGGCGCCCGGTTCGATTATCGAATCCATCCCGGATTGCGCTTCCGCGCCATCCGGGCTACCGTTTACAACCCACGCTGGGAACGCGTCACGATCGACATCGACCGGACAGGAGCGCCAATGACCCGCGCCACTTTGATCACCGCGGAGGAGCTCGCTGCTTTCGCCGGCGCGCTGGCGAGGAACGGCTGGCGCGCCGAGGACTTCGAGCTCGAAGAGGACGTGTTCGATCCCGCCAAGGCCGAGGTGGAGTCGGCCGCGGGCGAGGTCGGCGTGCGGTGCCTCAGGACCGAAGCCGTGCGGGTCTATCGCATCGGGCCCGGGTTCGCGTGGGCGGCGGATTTCGCCGACGACCTCGCGGCCGGCAAGTTCGGCTCGCCCGCTGCGAGGTGAGCCATCGGAGGAGACGGTGATGAGATCGAAGAGTCGCTTTCTGAGTGTCTTCTTGGCATCGTGCACGCTGGGCGTGACCCTCGGGGCGGCCGCCCAGGAAAAGTACCCGCTGAAACCGGTGACGGTGATCGTGCCGCAAGCGCCGGGCGGCGCCAACGACACGGTCGCGCGGATCCTCGCGGCCAAGCTGAGCGAGAACGTCGGCCAGCAGTTCATCGTGGACAACCGGCCCGGCGCGGGCGGGAACATCGGCACGGCGGCCGCCGCCCGGGCGCGGCCCGACGGCTACACCCTGCTCCTGACGGTCAGCAGCGCGCACGTGATCAACCCCTTCCTGTACAAGAACGCCGGCTTCGATCCGGTGAAGGACTTCGAGCCGGTCACTGCCGTCGCGACTGTCGCCTACATCCTGGTCGTGAATCCGTCCTTTCCCGCCAAATCGGTCAAGGAGCTGATCGATCTCGCCAAAGCGAAGCCCGGCGACCTGCAGTACGCGTCGGCGGGAAACGGCACGCTCAATCACCTGCTGGGCGAGATGCTGAAGACGATGGCCGGCATAGACATGGTCCATATCCCGTACAAAGGGGCCGCGGCCTCGGTGACGGACGTGGTCGGTGGCCGGGTGCCGATCTCGTTCCAGAGCGCGCCCTCGGCGATGTCCTTCGTCAAGTCGGGGAAGCTCCGGGTGCTCGGCGTCGCAAACGAAAAGCGCGTGCCCACCATGCCCGACGTTCCGGCGATCGGCGAAACCTTGCGCGGCTACGGCGCGACGCCCTGGTACGGGGTGCTGGCGCCTGCGGGAACGCCGAAGCCGGTCATCGCGCAGCTGCACGCCGAGATCGTCAAAGCCCTGGACAACAAGGATCTCCAGGAAAAGATGGCGGCCCAGGGCGCGGAAGTCTCGAAGAGCTCGCCCGCGCAGTTTGCCGCGATGATCAAGGACGAGCTTCCGAGATGGTCGAAGATCGTCAAGGAATCCGGCGCACAGGTCGACTAGCGGACGTTTCGCTGGCGGCGCGGAGGGCACAGGCATGGCGAATTCACCGAATGCACCCGGCTCGTCCTCGACCCAGATCCTCGCGGGCGTGCGCGTGCTCGAGCTCGGGCAGCTCATCGCCGGCCCCTTCTGCGGCAAGACGCTCGGCGACTTCGGCGCCGATGTCATCAAGGTCGAGCCGCCGGGCAAGGGCGATCCGCTCCGCAACTGGCGGCTGATCAAGGACGGCACGTCCGTCTGGTGGCAGGTGCAGTCGCGCAACAAGCGTTCGGTCGCCGTCGATCTGCGCAAGGCCGAGGGCCAGGAGATCCTGCGCCGGCTCGTGGCCGAAGCCGACGTCCTGATCGAGAACTTCCGCCCCGGGACGATGGAGGAGTGGGGGCTCGGCTGGGACGAGCTGTCGCGGATCAACCCCGGGCTGGTCATGCTCCGTATCTCGGGCTACGGACAGACGGGCCCCTATCGTGACCAGCCCGGCTTCGGCGCGATCGGCGAGGCGATGGGCGGCTTGCGCCACATGACGGGCGAGCCCGGCCGCGTCCCGGTCCGCGTCGGCGTGTCGATCGGCGACACGCTCGCGGCGCTGCACGGCGCGATCGGCGTGCTGCTCGCGCTGTATCACTGCAAGGTCAACGGCGGGCGCGGGCAGGTGATCGACGTTGCCCTCTACGAGGCGGTGTTCAATTGCATGGAGAGCCTGATCCCCGAGTACAGCGCGTTCGGCGCCGTGCGCGAAGCCTCGGGCAGCGCGCTCCCGGGGATCGCGCCGACCAACGCCTATCGCTGCCGCGACGGTTACGTCCTCATCGCCGGCAACGGCGACAGCATCTTCAAGCGGCTCATGGAAGCGATCGGACGGCCGGACCTCGGCGCGGCGCCCGATCTCGCGACCAATTCCGGCCGGGTCGCGCGCGTCGCGGAGCTCGACGCGGCGATCGAGGACTGGACCCGGACGCGCCCGATCGCGGCGGTGCTGGCGGCGATGGCCGAAGCGCATGTGCCGGTCGGACGAATCTATACCGCCAAGGACATCAGCGAGGACCCGCACTACCGGGCGCGCGACATGATCCTCAGGCAGGAGACGCGGGACGGCTATTCGGTCGACGTTCCGGGAATCGTCCCCAAGCTCTCGGAGACGCCGGGGACGGTGCGAAGTTCGGCGCCCCATCTCGGCGACGACACGTCCGCGGTGCTTAGCGATCTCGGGTTTTCGGCCGCGGAGATCGCGGCCCTGCGCGAAAAGAAGGTGATCGGATGACGATCGTATGGACCGGCGGCGCAGGCGCTGCGGTTCGCTTCGCTCCCCACCCATTTAGCCATGGCACTTCATCCGGCACTGGAGCGGCTCATCCAGACCAAGCTTGCGCACACGCGCGAGCCACAGTGGGCCGTCCCGATCGCAGCGGTGCGCCAGGCATTCCGGGATCTCTGGACGCCCGCGCTGACCGGAGAGCCGGTCCCGGTGCGCCGGATTGAGGACATCCCGGTCCCCGGTCAAGACGATCCTATCCAGGTGCGTGCTTATGTGCCCGAGCGCAACGAACGCCCCCCGATCATGCTGTACTTCCACGGCGGCGGATACGTGAAGGGCGGGATCGAGGAAAGCGACGCCTTCTGTCGCGGCCTGGCTCGAGCGACCCGGCACATGGTGCTTTCGGTTGCGTATCGCCTCGCGCCGGAACACCCATTCCCCGCGGCGCTCGACGACGCTTTCGTCGCGACGGCGTGGGCGTTCGACCACGCCGCCGACCTGGGGGGCGCGCCGGGGCCGGTAGTCGTGTGCGGCGAGAGCGCGGGCGGGAATCTCGCCGCGGTCACCTGTCTTCTCGCCCGGTCAGATCCGCGAGTCGCCATTCGGCAGCAAGTGTTGCTGCAGCCCGTGGTCGACTTCACGCTCTCCTTTCCGTCCACCGCGCTGCCCCCTTCCCAGTGCCTCGTACCCCGCGATGATCTTGCCTGGTACTACCGGACCTACTATGGCGATCAACGCAGCCCGCGAGATCCGCGCGTCTCTCCGATCTTCGCGGATGACCTCTCCGGGCTTCCTCCGGCCCTCATCATTGCCGCCGAGTACGACACGTTGCGCGACGAGGCGCACGCCTACGCCGAGCGGCTGCAGGCGGCGGGCGTGGCCGCTCGGTACGCCTGCTACCCGGGCATGGTGCACGGCTTTCTGCAGATGGGCGGTCTCGTCTCGGAGGCGCAGGCCGCTCTCGAGGACATCGCACGCGCGGTAAACTGACTGGCCGGGCGTGCCTCGCAATGCCTTGCTTAGCGAACACGCGCACTACCGGGCGCGCGACACGAGCGATCTCGGGCGCTCGGCCGCGGCGATCGCAACCCGGCGCGGAAGAAAGGTGATCGGATGACGACCGTGTGGAACGGCGGACGCAGGCGCGTCCATATCCAGGAGGTGGGCACCCGCGACGGCTTCCAGGTCGAGGCGGCGTTCGTCGCTACGGACGAGAAGATCTCGCTCGTGAACGCGCTCTCGCAGTGCGGCCTCGCGAAGATCGAAGTGACGGCATTCGTGTCGCCCAAGGCGATTCCCGCGCTGCGCGACGCCGAGCAGGTGATGCGCTCGATCGAGCGGAAACGGGGTGTCGTCTACACGGCGCTGGTGCCGAACGAGCGCGGCGCCGAGCGGGCGATCGAGTGCGGCACCGACGAGCTGAACCTCGTCATGTCCGTGAGCGAGACGCACAACCTGACGAACCTGCGCATGACCCGCGCGCAGTCGTTCGCGGGCCTCGCCTCGGTGGTGCGGGTCGCTCAAGGCGGGAAGGTGCCGGTGAACGTGTCGCTCTCATGCTCTTTCGGGTGCCCGATGGAGGGCGATGTGCCGGCGGGGACCGTCATGGACTGGGCAGGGCGGTTCGTCGACGTCGGCACGCGCGGCATCTCGCTCTGTGACACGACGGGGATGGCCTATCCGACCCAGGTCGCCGCGCTCGTGACAGGACTTCCGTGCGCGCTGGCCCGGCACCGAGCTGACCTTGCATTTTCACAATACCCGCGGGATGGGTCTGGCGAACGTGCTCGCGTCGATCGACCAGGGCGCCGACCGCTTCGACGCCGCGCTCGGTGGCCTGGGCGGCTGTCCCTATGCGCCTGGCGCCACCGGCAATGTTTGCACGGAGGAGATCGTGCACGCGCTCGATCTCATGGGCTACGACACCGGCGTGGATCTGGCGCGACTGCTCGAGTGCTCGCGCCGGCTCCCGACACTGGTGGAGCACGACGTGCCGAGCCAGATCGCGAAGGCCGGCCGGCGACTCGACCTGCATCCCGTGCCGAGCGATTTCGAGTCGATCCGCGCGCGGGCGCTCGCGCGCGAGCGCCCGGCGTCTTGACAAAGCATCTACCAGCGGCCCCGGCCGAACGGCGAGCCTAGATCGCTCGGCTGGAAGCCCGGAATGTAATCGTACGTTGCGGCGGTCGGGCGGTCGCAGTCCACCCGGAGCTCGGCGAAACAGCGCTCCCGCCATGCCGCAGGATCCGGCACCGCGACGAACATCGGCCGGTCGTACACGCTCGGGACGGCGGTGCGCTCGAGCTGGGCGGCCCGGGCCTGCCACATCTCGTCCGCCGACTGGCTTGGCCGTGGTGGTTGCCTCGGAATGGCCGTCGGGATGATGCTCAACCTCGACTCCGCTTCCAGGGTGGTGACGTTGACGGCGTTGCGCGGTGGTTTGGCACCGTAGTTGACGGCACCCTTTGCGTCAGTCCACTTGTAGATCTGCGCGTGGGCGAGAAGCGGCATGGCGAGCGCGCTCGCGAGGAGAAAGCGCAACAGACTGGCGGACACGGTACGACTCCTTTGTGCGGTTTCCGCGGGGCAGTCCCCCGCGCGTATGAGGGAACCCAAGCAGCTGGCCCGGACGCAGGCAGGTCATTGTCGCAGAGCGGGCCGCCGAAGGGGTAGATGTTTCCTCGAAAAAACCAGCTCGGGCGATCGCGTCAGCCCACCACCTCAACTTCGACCCCGCCCTCGTTCCGCAGCACGCGCGCGCGGACGGCACCGCTGTCCTTGCGCTCGAGGGTCACGTCGACGCGCCCTCCGCCGACCCCCAGGTTGCGGATCTCGAGGCGGTCGACGGGCTCGGGGAGCAGGGGGGCGATGAAGGCGACCCGCGGGGACGCCGCGGCGAACGAGACCCCGAGACAGGCCTGCAGGAGGTAGAAGACGCTGCCTGCGGCCCAGGCCTGAGGGGAGCAGGCGACCGGATAAAGCGTCGGACCTTCGCTGCGGCGCCGCACGAACCCGCAGCACAGCTCCGGCAGCCGGTTCAGGTCCATGAATCCCGCCGCGTCGAAGAGCGCGGTGCAGATGCGCGACGCCTCGCGCTTGAGCCCATAGCGGGCCAGCCCCATCGCGATGAGCGCGTTGTCGTGCGGCCAGATCGAGCCGTTGTGGTACGACATGGGGTTGTAGCAGGCCTCGCTCTCCGCGACCGTGCGCACGCCCCACCCCGAGAAGAATCGAGGGCCGAGCAGCGCTTCCGCCGTGCGCCGCGCGCGTCCCGGATCCGCAATCCCGGTCCACAGCACGTGCCCCGCGTTCGAAGCACGCACCTCGCATGGGCGCTTCTCGCCGTCGAGCGCAAGGATGTACATGCCGAGGGCGTCAGACCAGTACGCGGCTTCGAAGCGCTCGCGGAGGGTCTCCGCGGCGGCGGCGAGCGCCGTTGCCCGCCCGGATTCGCCCAGCGCGGTCGGCGAGCGCAGCCGCGCCCCGCTTGGCGGCAAACACGTAACCCTGCACCTCTGCGAGCGCGATCGCCCCGGTGGCGGGGCGGCCGTCGCGATGGAAGATCGCGTTCTCGGAGTCCTTCCAGCCCTGGTGCAGCAGCCCGCGGCTGCTTCGCCGCCGATACTCGACGAAGCCGTCGCCGTCCAGATCGCCGTAGCGGTCGATCCATGCCAGCGCCCGCTCGAGGTTCGGCCAGATCGCGCGGATGAACGGCAGGTCGCCGGTGCGCTCGTAGTACGCGCCGGCGAGCAGGACGAAGAGCGGAGTCGCGTCGACGCTGCCGTAGTAGCGGCCGAAGGGGATCTCGCCGAGGGCGGCAAGCTCGCCGTGGCGGATCTCGTGCAGGATCTTGCCCGGCTCTGCATCGCGTTCGGGGTCGTCGTCCGCCGCCTGCATCCGCGCCAGGAACTCGAGCGTGCACCGGGCGACGGAAGGGTCGACCCAGAGGTATTGCAGCGCCGTCAGGATGCCGTCCCGGCCGAACGGCGTGCTGTACCAAGGCACGCCGGCATACGGGTACGGGCCTTCCGGGTTGCCGGCGGTGAGCAGCGCGAGGTCGGCGGCCGAGCGGCGGATCCAGGCATCGAACTGGCTGTGCGTGGCGTGCACGGCGCACTTGCCCTGGCGCTCGCGCTCCATCTCAGCCTCGGCTTCGGCCAATGCCGCTGCGTAGCTGACGGTCGCCCGCGGAGCGCCGGGCTCGCAGGCGATCGCGACGTAGAGATCGCGCTGCGCCTTCGGCTGGAGCACGATCGCGAAGGCGGCGTCGTGCGGGCCGATGGTGGCCGGCGCCGGGGCAAAGGCGAAGGTGGTGCGCCTGAGCACGCCGTCCAGCCCGCGATAGCCGAGCGTGACCCCGTCGCCCCGCACCCTCGGCGGTATCGCTTCGCCGCGCTGCGAGCGCTCGAAGCCGCGCACTTCAAAGACGTCCGCGTAGTCGGCCGCGAATTCGACCGAGAGCTTGAACGTGACCGGGTCTTCGCCGTAGTTGGTCACGCGCACGTGCTCCTGCCAGCTCCCGGTACGTAGCACGCGCCCGCGGAACACATGGACCGTGCCCTTGCGCACCGTCAGCCGCTCGCCGTCGTGCAGGTCGGAGGTCGTCAGGTCGGCGGTGAGCAGCCCGTTGTCCTCGCGCACGCTCGAGTTGAGGAGCATCGGCCGCTTGCCGTTGACGCGCAGCTGCAGTCTGGAAACGAACCGCGTCCCTTGGTGGTAGAGACCGTGCGCGCCGCTGCCGACCGCCGGCACGTCGCCGAAGCGGTCGAAGACTCCGAACGTCTCGCCGTGCTTGAGCACGCGCGTCCGGTCGTCGGTGTGCGACGACGTGACGAGCACGTACCAGCGATCGGCGATGCGGATCGCCTCTTCCATCGCGGACGTCAGGCGACGACGCGCGGCAGGTGCAGCCCGCCCAGGCGATAGCTCGCAAGATGCTCGCTCGCCGTGCCCTTCTCGGGCGAAATCCGGCCGAGGAACGCGAGGTAGCTGCCCGGCGTCGGTCGGGGCGCGTTCTGGGTAACGGAAATCGACACGATCGGCACGTCGCGGAAGCGGCGGAAGAGCTGCACGTATTCTGCCAGATCGAGCCGGCGGTGCAGCGTGGTCAGCGTCGGCGTCTCGAGCTGCCGCACGGCGGGAAATTGCCGGGTGTCGCCCTCGGGCGACGGTCGACACGGCCCTCGGGAAGGGTGCAGCGACAGCATCCGACGCCAATCGTCACCCCAGACGCGAGTTGAAAATTTTTCCACTGCGGCGAAAGCTTTGCAACGACGCGAATGTGCCGGGTACGGGCGCAAGGCCTTGATCGGCAGTCGATCGCATGCGCACACCACCGCCGCCCGCCGCTCGAACGCCCTCGGCTCCTAGGCCCGAAATTTGCTGGAAACTGTTCCCACGCGACCGAAGCGTCGCGCGGCTCATCCAATCTCATCGGAGTGCGTCATGAAGATCGCCCAGGTTGCGCCGTTGACCGAAGCCGTTCCGCCCCGACTCTACGGCGGAAGCGAGCGCGTAGTTGCCTATCTGACCGATGCTCTCGTGGAGCTCGGCCACCGAGTGACCCTGTTCGCTTCGGGCGACAGCCGCACGAAGGGGGCGCTCGAGCCGATCTGGCCGCAGGCGCTGCGGCTCGACCCGCGCATTCTCGACCCGTTCGCGCCGCTGTTCATGATGATGGAGCGCGTCATCCGGCGCGCGGACGAGTTCGACGTCATTCACTGGCACATCGACTACTTTGGTTATCCGCTGATCCGGCTGTTGCGTGTTCCGTCCGTGACGACCTTGCATGGGAGGCTCGATCTGCCCGAGCAGCCGTCGCTTTACCGCGCCTTCAACGACGTCCCCGTCGTCTCGATCTCGGATGCACAGCGCGAGCCTCTACCCGGTCCCAACTATGTCGCCACCATCCACCACGGCCTGCCCACCGGTCTGTTGCGCCAGGGCAGCGGCGCGGGCGGCTATCTCGCATTCCTGGGCCGGATCTCGCCGGAGAAGGCACCGGATGCGGCGATCCGGATCGCGGCTATGGCCGGCATGAAGCTGAAGATCGCCGCCAAGGTGGACCGCGTCGACGAGGTTTACTTCAAAGAGAGAATCAAGCCGCTGCTCAACCTCCCGCACGTCGAATACCTGGGAGAGATCGGCGATTCTGAGAAGAGCGAGTTTCTTGGCAACGCTGCGGGCCTCCTCTGTCCGGTCATGTGGCGGGAGCCGTTCGGCCTGGTGATGATCGAGGCCATGGCCTGCGGAACGCCGGTGGTCGCGTTCCGGAACGGTTCGATTCCCGAAGTGATCGAAAACGGTGTGACCGGGTTCGTCGTCGACTCGGAGCCCGCCGCCGCCGACGCCGTGCCCAAGATGCGCGATCTCGACCGGTCGCGCATCCGCGCCGAGTTCGAGCGCCGGTACTCGGCGCGCCGCATGGCCGAGGACTATCTCGCCGTCTATCGACAGTTAATCCGGCAACGGGCAATGGGCCAGCGTCGTGTGGAGCTCACCGCGGTCGGGGGGCGCTGACTCGACAAGCGCGGCCGGCGCCCGATTAGCGCAGCAGCCGCGACCTCGTGAGCGGTGAGCCTTCGACCTCAGCAAGCCGTTCTGCCGATCTTCGCCCATGGGAAGTCTAATAATAGGGATGGTCTGGGGCGGTTCGCAGCCAAGCATCATGTCGCTCCCGCGCTACGCCTCCCGCGGCGCTATCCGGTTTCTCCTGCATTACGTGTCTCGCCGTGCCGCGAGCCATGCGGTTGTGCTCACGGCGGTGCTCGCCGCGGTGGGCTGTGCGATCGGCTCGCAATACGCCGTGAAAAATCTCGTCGACGTCCTGACCGCCGGCACGCCGTCCGGTCCCGCGCTGTGGCAGACGGTCGGTGTGCTGCTCGCGCTCGTCGCCGGCGACAACCTGCTGTGGCGTCTCGCCGGGTGGGTGTCGACGTACGCCTTCGTGGCAGTCGGCGGGGACCTGCGGCTCGACCTGTTCAACCATCTCTCTGGACACGGCACGCGCTACTTCGTGGAGCAGCTCCCGGGGGCGCTCGCCGGCCGGATCACGACCGCCGCGAACGCGGCGTGGACGATCGAGAACTCGCTCACCTGGCACACGATTCCCCCGGGCATGGCGGTGATTCTCAGCGTCTTCGTGCTGGGCGCGATCGACTGGCAGCTGACGGCGGTGTTGTTCGCCGTCGTCGCCGTGTTGGGCGTGACGATCGGGCGGATCGCAGCCAGCAGCCACCATCTGCATCAACACTTCGCGGGGCAGGCGGCGAGCGTCAGCGGCGACCTCACCGATGTCGTCAACAACATGGGGCTGGTGCGCATCTTCGGCGCGGAGGCGCGCGAGCAGGCACGGCTCTCGCGCGGGATCGAGCACGAGATGAAGGCGCAGCGCGCGAGCCTGCTGTCACTGGAGCGGTTGCGGCTGTTCCACGCGGTCAGCGTCTTCTGCGTCACCGCCGGGGTGCTCATCTGGTCGGTCCTGCTCTGGCGCGCTGGCCGCATCACGACCGGGGACGTCGTGCTCACGACGACGCTTGGCTTCACGATGCTGCACGCCTCGCGCGATTTCGCGATGGCGATCGTCGACGTCGTGCAGCAGTTCGCACGGCTGGGCGAAGCGGTGCAGGTGCTCGGCCTGCCGCACGAGATGGAGGATGCGCCGGAGGCGGCGCCGCTCGTCGCGCGCGGCGGCTCGGTCGCCTTCCGCAACGTCTCGTTTCGTTATCCGAACGAGCGCCCCGTCCTCGAGCACTTCAGCCTGGAGGTGCCGGCGGGGCAGAAGATCGGACTGGTGGGAAGGTCGGGCGCAGGTAAGACGACCCTGCTTGCGCTCCTGCAGCGCTTCTACGATCCGGCCCGCGGAGAAGTCCTGATCGACGGACAGAATGTCGCCCGGGTCACGCAGGAAACGCTGCGCGCGACCATCGCCGTGGTGCAGCAGGACATCTCGCTCTTTCATCGCTCGCTGCTCGAGAACCTGCGTTATGGTCGGCCCGATGCGACCGACGAGGAGGTCTATCGCGCGGTCGAGGCCGCGCACTGTACGGAGTTCATCGCACGGCTTCCGCAGGGGTTCGAGACCATCGTCGGGGAGCGCGGCATGAAGCTCTCGGGCGGGCAGCGGCAGCGGGTCGCGATCGCGCGCGCATTCCTGCGCGACGCGCCCATCGTGCTGCTCGACGAGGCGACCTCGGCGCTCGACACCGAATCCGAGCAATCGATCCAGGAGGCGCTCGCGCGCCTGTTCAAGGGGCGCACGGTAATCGCGATCGCACATCGGCTGTCCACGCTCGACTCGTTCGATCGCATCGTGGTGCTCGACCGCGGACGCATCATCGAGGACGGCTCGCCCACCGAGCTGTTGCGGCGCAAGGGCGCGTACAGCCGCATGTATGGCCGCCAGCTCGCGGTCACGCTGCAGGCGCACGCATGAACGCGTCGCGACGCCGGCTGTGCATGACCGTCCCCGCAGTGGCGCTCGCGCTCGCTTGCACCACCGGGGTCGTGGCGACCGAGCCGGACCTGGCCGGGGTGCAGCTCGCGGACGGCATGCCGGACGCGGTGCCCGCCGAGTCGACGCCGAGACCGAAGCCGAAGCCCAAGCGCAGGGCGCAGCCCGCGACGGCACCGGAACCGGTGAAGCCGGAACCGGCGCTGGCCGCAATGGAGCCGCCCAGGCCATTGAGCGCCGACGAGGTCGTGCCCATCCTGGGCAAGAAAGTGCTCGGACCGGCCGGCGAAGATCTGGGCCGAGTCGTGAACGTGCTCGTCGATCAGGTGGGGCGGACGCGCGCGGCAGTGATCGACTTCGGCGGCTTCCTGGGCGTCGGCAGCCGCAAGATCGCGGTGGCCTGGGACCAGCTGAACTTCAAGCCCGGCTCCGGGGATCGGCCGCTGGTCCTCAACATGACCCGCGAGCAGATCCAGGGCGCCCGCGAGTACAAGGAACGCACGACGGATCAGGTGGACGTCGCAGCGCCGCCCACGCCGGGACAGGCGCCCGCCGCCAAGCCCCCGAATTGAACGCCGTACTCGATGAGAAACGGTTGGACCTGGCCGATCCTCGACCGGCGGCGCCACGAACGCAGGAGCGCGCGCTCGACTGGTTCAACTTCTTCGTCGCGAACATCCAGACGGGCTTCGGGCCGTTCCTCGCGGTCCATCTGACCGCCCAGGGCTGGACGCTGACGGCGATCGGATTCGCCTTGAGCGTCGGCACCGTGAGCTCGCTCGTGAGCCAACTGCCGGCCGGAGCGCTCGTCGATGCCGTCCGCAGCAAGACGCGCGTCGCGGGTCTCAGCGTCGTCGCGTTCACGCTGAGCGCCCTCCTCCTCGCGATCAGCCCGCTGCCGCTGCCCGTCTACGTGGCCCAGATCCTGCACGGGTTCTCGAGCTGCACGCTCGGCCCCGCGATCGCCGCGCTGAGCATCGCGATCGCCGGTCAGGCCTGGCTCGGCCTGCGGTTCGGCCGCAATGCGCGCTATGCGTCGATCGGCAACGGCGTCGGCGCGGCGCTGATGGGCGCCTGCGGCTACTTCGTCTCGGAGCAGGCGGTCTTCTTTCTCACCGCGCTCCTGACCCTGCCGGCGCTTGCGGTGCTGGTGCCGCTGAAGCGCTTGGACGCATCGCCCCACCTCCTTGTGGACGCTGGCGTGAGCGCACCGGGACCGCAGGGTGTCAGCGTGCTGCACGTGCTCGCCGATCGACGTCTCCTGGTGTTCGCGGTCTGCGCGATGGTGTTTACGTTCGCCAACGCGCCGCTGCTGACCATCGCGAGCAGCGCGCTGACGGCCCGCGCCGGCAATCTCGCCACGCCGTTCATCGCAGCCTGCATCGTCCTGCCCCAGCTCGTCGTCGCGCTCGCGTCGCCTGCAGTCGGCCGACGCGCGGGGACCTGGGGACGCAAGCCGCTGCTGCTGCTCGGTTTCGCCATGCTGCCTGTCCGCGGCCTCCTGCTCGGCACGGTGAGCGACCCCAGCCTCGTCGTGCTCGTGCAGGCGCTCGACGGCATCGCGGCCGCGTGCTTCGGCGTGCTCGTCCCGCTGGTGACTGCCGACATCGCCGGCCGCTCCGGCCACTTCAACCTGTCGCTCGGTGCGGTCGGACTTGCCATGGGGATCGGCGGGACGCTGAGCCCGCCGCTCGCGGGCTGGATCGCGGATGAGTTCGGTACCGGCGCGGCGTACGCGACCCTCTCGGCCGCCGGGTTCATCGCGATACTGATCGCACTGGTGGCCCTGCCCGAGACGCGGCCTGCCGCACCGGAAAACGAGCGGGCCTGACTACGCCACGACGTTGCCGAGCTCCGGCGTGCCGGGGGCCAGACCTGCAGCGCGTCGGGACCAGAGCCGACTTTCTCACCAATCCGCCCGGGATCTATGATCCGGCAGCGGCGATATCAAGAGGAGAGACGGCATGGACCAGGTATTGTTCGATCTCGGCGACAGGACGCGGCGGGCGGTCCTCGGCGACCGGCACGTCGACGCCTCAATGGCGAACGCGAACGAGTTCACCCGGCCGGTGCAGGAGCTCGTCACCGAGTACGGCTGGGGCGCGATCTGGAGCCGCCCCGGTCTGCCGCGCAAGACTCGCAGCATGCTGAACCTTGCGATGCTCACGGCGCTCAACCGGCCACACGAGCTGAGGGTGCACCTGCGCGGTGCGCTCACGAACGGCGTGACCGAGGACGAGATCCGCGAGGTCCTCCTGCAGACGGCCGTCTACTGCGGAATGCCTGCGGCGCTCGACAGCTTCCGGATCGCCCGCGAAGTGCTCGAGGAGGCGCAGCCCGGATGAAGCAGGCGTCACGCGCCGGCCGCCGCAATGCGCTGCGCGCGTTGGCGGCCGCGGGCGCGGCGACGGTTCTCTGGCCGTCGACCGGAGCGGCCCAGCGCGGGCCGATCCTGACCCGGCCGATCCCGTCGAGCGGCGAAGCCATGCCCGTCGTCGGGCTGGGCAGCTGGATCACCTTCAACGTCGGCAACGACCGCGTCGCGCGCGATGCCTGCGCGGAGGTGATGCGCAACTTCTTCGACGCCGGCGGCCGGATGGTCGACTCCTCGCCGATGTACGGCTCCTCCCAGGAGGTCATCGGCTACGGTCTCGGCAGGCTGGGCAGGCCGTCGCACCTCTTCTCCGCCGACAAGGTCTGGATCTCCTCCGGCTCGCGCGGCCGGGACCAGATCGAGAAGTCGCGGCAGTCCTGGAACGTCCCGCGGTTCGACCTACTGCAGGTTCACAACCTCCTGTCGTGGCAGGACCACCTCCGGACCCTCTTCGCGATGAAAGCCGCCGGCGAGGTGCGCTACGTCGGGATCACGACATCGGAAGGCCGCCGCCATGCCGAGATCGAGGAGATCATGCGCAGTCATCCGATCGACTTCGTGCAGATTTCCTATAACGTCCTCGACCGCGACGTCGAAGCCCGCATCCTCCCGCTCGCACGCGACCGCGGCATCGGCGTGATCGTCAACCGGCCGTTCCGGGAAGGCGCGCTGACGAAGTGGATCCAGCGCTATCCGCTACCCCCCTGGGCGGCCGAGATCGACTGCACGAGCTGGGCCCAGTTCATCCTCAAGTTCGTCGTTTCGCACCCGGCCGTCACCTGCGCCATCCCCGCGACCACGAGCGTCGCGCACGTCCGCGAGAACGTGGGCGCGGCGTACGGCCGTCTCCCGGACGATGCGATGCGTCGGCGCATGGCCGCTCATGTCGGGAAGCTGTAGTGTCCGAGTGGTGGACGTACCGGCTTTCGGACTTCCTGCTCTTCTCCCCGCGAACCTACCAGCGCCTGTTCGAGCTCTACAACCAGGAGATATGGCCGGCGCAGATCCTCGCATTCGCGCTCGGCGTCGCGATACTGGTGCTGCTGCGTCGGGGCGGCGCCTCGCGGGGCCGCGTCGTCGCGGCGATCCTCGCCGGGTGCTGGCTCTGGGTCGCGTGGGCGTTCCATTTCCAGCGCTACGCGACCATCAATTGGGCGGCGACGTATTTCGCCGCAGCCTTTGCCATCGAGGCGCTGCTCCTGATCTGGACCGGGGTCGTTCGCGGCGCGCTGGGGTTCACGCCGGTGAAACGCGTGGTCAACCGAGCCGGTCTCGGCATCTTCCTCTTCGCGCTTGCCGTCCAGCCCCTGATCGGTCCGTTGGTGGGACGGGACTGGCAGCAAGTCGAGATCTTCGGCGTCGCGCCTGATCCGACGGTGCTCGCGACGCTGGGTATTCTGCTGCTCGCCGCCAATCGGGCGGTCCGGGCGCTCTTGTTCATCCCGGTACTCTGGTGCGCCTTCAGCGGAGCGACGCTCTGGGCGCTGGGATCGCCGGACGCGCTGCTGCTGCCGCTCGCCGCACTCCTGGTCTTGCTGGTCCCGGTCTGGGAAACGCTATCGCTGAAAAGGGAGGAGGCATCATGAGCATCGCCGATCGCGGTCTATCGGAGGAGCAGCGCCTGATGCGGGCGAGCTGCCGCGCATTCGTGGACGACTTCGTCATTCCTTTCATCCGGCAGAACTGGCAGCGGGAGTGGGTGATGGATCCGGACGCCCGGCTGCCGCGCTCGATTCTCGAGGCCGCCGACCGGATCGGCATCCGGACGCTCGGCGTGCCGGAGGCGTTCGGCGGAATCCAGCTGGATCCCGCGAGCGAGGTCCAGACCTTCGCCATCATCGCCGAGGAGATCGCCCGTGGCGATTCGGGCCTTGCCGACAAGCTGGTGCAGAACTGGAAAGTCTCGGTCCTGCTCCGCAACTTCGCGCCGCCTCATCTCCAGGAGCGCTGGTTTCCGCGTCTCGTTGCGGACCCGGCCTTCCTGCTGGCCCACTGCCTGACCGAGCCGCGCGGGGCGTCCGACCGGTGGCTGCCGTACAACGTTCCCGAGGCCGCCATGCAGACGAAGGCCGTGGCGGACCGCGACGGATGGGTGATCAACGGCCGCAAGCAGTTCATCAGCAATGGCTACGACGCAAGCCTGTTCGTGGTCTACGCGAATACGAATCCGCAGGTCGGGATGCTCCAGGGCACGTCGAGCTTCCTAGTGCCGCGCGACACCCCCGGTCTGACCATCGCCCGGTGCAATGAAACCATCGGCTGCCGCTTCATGAACAACGGCGAGCTCGTGTTCGAGGACTGCCGGGTGCCGAAGGACCATCTGCTGGTCCAGGGCGACGCGCTGGGGAAGGCCGCGATCTACTTCCGCCCGGGCAAGATCATCCAGGCGGCGAAGAACCTCGGCGTGGGCATGGCCGCGTACGAGCGCACGGCCGAGTACGTCCAACACTATGTACAGGGCGGCCGGATCCTGATCAAGCACCAGGCGGTCGCGTTGCGGCTGGCCGACATGGCGACGAGACTGAGCGCAGTGCGCGCATTGCTGCGGGAGGCCGCGCGCGCCGTCGACGAGGGCGCGCCGGACGCCGACCCGCTGTGCAACATGGCGAAGGTCTACGCCTCGGAGGAGATCTTCAAGGTGGCGCAGCATGCGATGGAGCTGCACGGCGGCAACGGCGCGATGCTCGACTTCGGTATCGAGAAGCTCCTGCGCGACGCGTCCATTTTCCTGCACATGGATGCGACCGCCGACATCTCGCGGCTCAAGATCGTGAAGGCCATGTTTCCCCAGACGGCCGGAGCCTATGCCGGGCCGGAGGGATGACCGCGCGTGCACGGGCCGGTCTCCCGGGATCTGTGCGATATTCGACGGTGCACAGAACTGAGCAGGGACTCGAGATGAATCGCAGACGGATACGACAGGCTCGAGAGGTCGCGGCACGGCGTTCGATGGGCGTGCGGGCAGCTGCGCAGGCAACCTTGCGGCTGGCGCTGTTCGGTGCATGCACCCTGCTCCTCGGCTGCGAGCACCGCCCGCCGAGCGCGGCCATCCCCCCGCCGCCGCAACAGGTCGAGACCGGATCCCGTTTCAGGCTGAACAGCCCGCTCGCCTTTCCCGCGGGGGGCACGGAACTCCTGTTCCAGAACGAGCAGCTCGTGCCCGCTGGCAAGCTCTCGCGGGACATGCCCTACTGCAGACTCACACCGCAGAGCGGTACCCCGGGGACGATTCAGCCCGGCAACTTCACCGTCGGCAGCGTGAACTACGACGAGAGAGAGACCGGAGCCGCCAGCGGGATGGTGAGCGTGACCCGCATCGCGCTCGCAGCGGACCCGAACCGGCCGGGCTATACGCTCAGCTGCGGGTGGCCCGAGGGCGCGCCTTCGCGGGCGTTCGTGACGACCCAGCAGATCTTCAACGCGATCGGCGGACAGTTCTCCATGGATCTTCTGCGTTGACCCGGCATCGAGTCCGCTCGTGAACGCGGGGTGACTGCGCATCGACATGTCCAACCGGAAGGAGACCGCATGAAGCTCGTTTCGTCCCAACCGAGATCGCGCAAGGCAAAGGACGTCCGTGCCGACAGCGCCGAGTGGCGGATGCGCGTCGATCTTGCGGCCGCGCACCGCCTTGCCTTCGCGCACGGCTTCAGCGAGGGCATCTTCAATCACCTGACCAGCGCCGTGCCGGGCAAGACCGACCGCTATCTCCAGATCCCGTTCGGCCTGCACTGGTCGGAGATCACGGCGAGCTCCTTCCTGGAGGTCGGCTACGACGGCAAGGTGCGCCGCGGCGACGGCGAGGTCGAGCTGTCCGGCTATTGCATCCACGCGCCGATCCACCGTCTGAACCCCGACGCGGTGTGCGTCATGCACACCCACATGCCGTTCGCAAGTGCGCTCTCGCGGCTCGAGGACCCGGCGATCAAGCCGATCGGCCAGACCGAAGTCGGCCTGCTGAAGCACGTCGTGTACGACGAGCTCTATACCGGCCCGGCGTTCGACCCGGTCGAGGGCGAGCGGCTCGCGCGCGTGCTCGGCGACCGGAAGGTGATGTTCATGTCGAATCACGGCGTGCTCACCGTCGGCAGGTCGGTCGCGGAAGCGTATGACCTGCTCTACTACCTGGAGCGCGTTGCCCAGGTCCAGCTCTACGCGATGTGGACCGGGCAGAAGCTCAAAGCCCTGCCGCAGCCGGTCATCGAGCAGACGATGCGCACGATCGGCGGACCGATGTACGGCGGCAAGCCCCATTGGGAGCACCACTTCGAGGCGCTCAAGCGCATGCTGGACCGGCGCGAGCCCGACTACCGGCACTGATTCGCGCGGGCGCCGCACGCACGCCGATCACTCAAGACGCGTGATCGAAGGTGCAGGCCGGGGCGCGGAGAATCTCCGGCGAGCTCGCTCCGGGTTCCTCGCGAGGCGCGCGAGCATGGCGCGCATCGTCCCGCCGCAGTCGCGGATGTTACGGCCTTGCCGCGCGATCGAACGCGAGCTTGTGCGCAAGGCCGCCGGCGATCATCGCGGAAACGAAGACCACTGGCTCCAGTGTCACGCTGGCGAGGGCCGTGAGGGCCGGACCGGGACAATAGCCGGCGAGGCCCCAGCCGGCGCCGAAGATCGCGGCGCCGGCGATCAGCCAGGCATCGATCGCCTTGGCGCTCGGGCAGGATGAAGCGCGGCGTGAAGTGGCGCCGCGCGGTGGAGCGTCAGGTGGAACCCC
>CAVUSZ010000021.1:0-44099 GCA_963744255.1 uncultured beta proteobacterium | reverse complement strand
AGCGAATGATCTGGTTGAGCTCGAAGATCGGCATCAGGATCGCGAGGACGATCACGAGCACGACACCGCCCATCGCCAGGATCAGGAGCGGCTCCAGCAGCGCGACGAACGCCGCGATGCGGCGCTCGAGCTCGCGACCCTGCTGCTCGGCCGTGCGCTCCAGCATCTCGGCCAGCCTGCCGCTCGCCTCCCCGCTCGCGATCATGTGAACCATCAACGGCGGAAAGAGCTTCGACACTCCAAGTGCGCGTGAAAGGCTGGAGCCCTCCTGCACCCGTGCCGCCGCCTCCTGGAGCGCTTTGCGCATCGGTATGTTGGAGACCACGCCCGCCCCTGCCCGCAGGCTGGTGAGGAGCGGGACACGGCTGCCGACGAGGATCGCCAGCGTGGAGGCGAGCCGCGCCGTGTTCAGCCCTCGGTACAGTGGCGCGATCACCGGGACCCTCAGCAGCCAGCGGTGCCACTTCTCGCGCATCACGGGATCGCGCAGCGCGACTCGCCCGGCGACCACAGCGGACAACAGCGCAAGCAGCACGAAACCGCCGTATACGCGCAGAAAGTCCGACAGCGCGATCAGTGCACGGGTAAGGAACGGGAGCGCCTGTTTGGTGTTCTGAAAGACCTGCACGACCTGCGGTACGACGTAAACCAGCAGGCCGACGACGACGGTGACTGCCACGATCGTGACCAGGGCAGGATAGATGAAGGCGAGCGCCACCTTGCCGCGTAGCTGTTCGCGATCTTCGGTGTAGTCGGCCAGGCGGGAGAGCACTTCCGGGAGCCGCCCCGAGCGCTCGCCAGCTTCGACCAGCGTCAGGTACAGCTCGGGGAACGCGAGCGGATGATGCGAAAGTGCGCGCGCGAGCGACGCACCGGCCAGCACGTCTCCGCGCACCCCCGCGAGCAGCTGGCGCTCCGCGTCGCGCTCGGACTGCTCGATCAGTGCGTTGAGCGACTGCTCCACGGTAAGTCCGGCGCCCAGGAGCGTCGCCAGCTGGCGCGTGACCAGCGCGAGCGCTGCGGTCCTAAGTCGCCGGCGGCCGACCTTGAAGGTGCGCGCCGCGCCGGGTTCTCTGGCGGAAAGTGGCGTGACATCGACCGGGAGCATGCCCTGCTCGCGCAACTGCGCGCGCGCCTGCCGCGGGCTGTCGGACTCGAGCACCCCACGGCGGACCTTGCCGTCGGGCGCGAGGGCTTCGTAGCGATAGCCGGACATCGGTGGTCGCAGAACCGGATAGCTGGAGCGTGGGCGAGCGAAGCGGCGGCGTCACACGCCCCTACTCGCCCTCCACCGCCCTGGTCACCCGCAAAACCTCTTCCACGGTCGTCTGTCCGCTGCCGACCCAGCGGAGCCCGTCGTCGCGCAGCATCGTCATGCCGCGCTTGAGCGCATGCTCGCGAATCGCTGCCTCGGCAGCACCGTCGTGAATCAGGTGGCGCATCTCCTCGTCGACGAGCAGCAACTCGTAGATGCCCGTGCGGCCGCGATAGCCGTTGAACTTGCATTGCGGGCAGCCAACCGCGGTGTAGACCGGACGATCCCGCATGTGAGCGGGCATCACGGCCACCTCCGCGGGGAGCAGCACGCCCGGCTTGCGGCAGTCGAGGCAGATCGTGCGCACCAGCCGCTGCGCCAGGACGCCGAGCAGCGTCGAGGCGAGCAGGAACGGCTCGACGCCCATGTCGATCAACCGCGTGACCGCGCCGGCGGCATCGTTCGTATGCAGCGTCGCGAGCACCAGGTGTCCGGTAAGGCTCGCCTGCACCGCGATCCGGGCGGTCTCGAGATCGCGGATCTCGCCGATCATTACCACGTCCGGATCCTGGCGCAGGATCGCACGCAGCGCGCGCGCGAACGTCATTTCGATCGCCGGGTTGACCTGCGTCTGACCGATGCCGTCCAGGTCGTACTCGATCGGGTCCTCGACCGTCATGATGTTGAGCTTGCCGGCCTCGAGTCGTGATAGCGCGGCATAGAGCGTCGTCGTCTTGCCCGACCCCGTGGGGCCGGTTACCAGCACGATGCCGTGGGCCTGCCGGATGAGCGTGTCGATCTGCTCGCGCGTCGGGTCGTTCATGCCGAGCGCGCCCAGCTCGAGCCGTCCCTGCTGTTTGTCGAGCAGCCGCAGCACGACGCGCTCACCGTGACCCGTCGGCAGCGTCGAGACGCGCACGTCCACCGCCCGGCCGGCGATTCGGAGCGTGATGCGCCCGTCCTGCGGCAACCGCTTCTCGGCGATATCGAGGCTCGCCATGACCTTGACGCGCGAAACGAGGGCGGCGTGCAGCGCGCGCGGCGGCTCCAGCACGTCGCGCAGCGTGCCGTCGATGCGGAACCGCACCAGCGATCGGCCCTCGAACGCCTCGATGTGAAGATCGGAGGCGCGCTCGCGCAGCGCCTGGGTAAGCAGCACGTTGATGAAGCGGATGACCGGAGCGTCGTCCTCGGTGTCCAGGAGGTCGGTGATCTGCGGCAAACCCTCGGCGAGGGTCTTCAGATCGGCCTGCTCGGAGAGATCGTCGATCAGGGCCTCGGCGCCCTTCGCATCGCGCGTGTAGAGCTGCGCGAGGCGCCGCTCGAACAGTTCCGGCGCAAGCATGAGCGCTTTGACCGGCGCCCCGAGCACGCGCCTCGCTTCACTGATCGCAGCAGCGGTCACCCCGGGGCGAACCCACAGCTCGACGATGTCGCCGACGCGCCGCGCGGCGATCACGCCCTTCGCGCGCGCGAAATGGTAGGGCAGCGCGCGGACGAAACCGGTGTCGAGCTGCGCCGCGAAAACCGTCGACGGGCCACCACTCTCGATCGTGGGGGCGCGCGAGCTCATTGCGGCGGCGGGTCCTGGGGCCGCGCTTCGGTCTGCTGCGGCGCTTCGCTCTGCGGCGGCGCTTCACTCTGCGGCGGCGCTTCGGCAGGCGCCGGGGCACGCGGCGGAACCGGCGGGTGGTCGGGAGTAAGCGGCGGGAGTTGCCCCGGCAACATCGGACCTTGCATCGGCGGCAGCGGCAGGAGGTCCGGGACCTGCATGCTGCCCTGGATCCCGCGGATCAGGTCGTACCGGTCGCCGGTCAGTCCCGCGCTCGCCGCCGGCTCGCGAAGGACCACCGGGCGCAGGAAAACCATCAGGTTGACTTTCTCGCGCTTGCGCGTGTCGTACCGGAACAGACCACCCACGATCGGAAGCTGCCCGAGGCCGGGCACCGCCTGGTTGCCGCTCTGCACGTCGTCGGAGATCAGCCCGCCGAGCACGATCATCTGGCCGTCGTCGATCAGCACCTGCGATTCGAGCGAGCGCTTGTTGAGAATGATCCCGGTCGGGTTCTGCGCGTTGAAGATGCTCGAGACTTCCTGGTAGATCGCCAGCTTCACGGTGCCGCCCTCGGCGATCTGCGGTTTGATCTTGAGCGTGACGCCGATGTCCCGCCGCTCGAAGGTTTGGAACGGGTTGACCGCGCCCGCGCCCGCGCCCGCGAGCGTGAACGCGCCGGTGACGATCGGGATGTTCTGCCCGACCTGGATCTTGGCTTCCTCGTTGTCCAGCGTCAGCAGCGTCGGCGTGGACAGAATGTTGGCCGTCGAATCCTGCTGCAGCGCGCGCAGCAGCGCGGCGAGGTTCAGGATCTCCACGCCGCCGAAGGTGAGCTTGCCGCGGATCACGCCCAACGTGAGGCCCTGCCCGATCGTGGTGGGATCGGCGGCGATCCCCAGAATGTTCGAGCCCGGGGTGAGGTTGAACGTCTGCGCCCCGATACCGCGGGTACCGCTGGTGTCGCCCGAGGAAAGCGCCGCCCACTGGATCCCGAACTCGGCCGCCTTCGTGGCGGCGATCTCGACGATCAGCGCTTCCACGAAGACCTGCGCCCGCCGCACGTCGAGCTTCTCGATCACGGTGCGCAGGGTCTGGTACACGGAGTCGGGCGCGATGATGACGAGCGAGTTCGTCTCCGGGTGCGCTTGGACCGACGCCAGGGCGATCGCCCCGCCCGACTGCGGTGCGGCGCCCGGCCCGGCCTGGGGCCCAGGCGGCGGGGGAGGTGGCGGCTGGCCCGGTGCCCCGGGCGCGGCTGCGCGCTGCGCGGGCTGGCCAGTGATGATCGCCCGCAGCGCCTCGGCCAGTCGGTCGGCCTGCGCGTTCCGCAGATAGACGACATGGATGTTCCCGCCAGCCGCGGTGCGCGTGTCCATGCCTTCGACCAGCCCGCGAATGCGCTTGGCCACTGCCGGGCTGTCCGCCCGCACCAGCAGGCTGTTCGTGCGCGAATCTACCGACAGCGCGAGTCGCGGTGGCGCACCCGGTGCCGCAGGCTGGGCGAGCTCGGGCAGGAGGCGCTGGACTGCTTGGCCGACGTCCACCGCCGCGGCATAGCGCATCGTCAGCGTCATCAGCTGAGCCGCCTGCGGCTGGTCCACCGTCGCGATGACGCGGCGGATCCGTTCGAGGTTCGACGCGTAGTCGGTGATCACGATCGTGTTCGACGCCGGGAAAGCGTTGATCACGTTGTTCGGGGTGACCAGCGGCCGCAGGGTACCGACCACCTGCGCCGCCGGTTCGAACTCAGGCGGATCACTTCGGTGACGATCTGGTCGCCACGCGCGCGGGCGGCCTGGGCCGCGGCGTAGAACTTCGCGTCGGCCTCGGGCACGATGTTTACGTACCCGAGCTCGCCGCCTACCGCCGCGAAGCCCTGCACGCGCAGCGCTGAGAGCAGGATCGGGAAGACCATGTTCCGCGGCACCGGCTTCGGCGCCAGGATATTCACCGTTCCCTGCACCCGCGGATCGATCAGGAAGTTCCGCCCGGTCATCTCGGACACCGCCTTGACCACGGCGTGGATGTCGGCGTTGACGAAGTTCAGCGTGACCGTGTCGTCGCCGGCCGGCTGGACGACGGGCTGTTGCTGCGCCCACAAGGAGACGCTGGTGAGCATCAGGGCGGCCAGCAAGAGCGCGCGCAAGCGCCGGGAATCGAATCGCATCAGTTTGCTCGCCGCTTGCTGGAGAATGAAGCCCACGCCGGTCCTCAGCGCTATTGCCCGCCCACCGCGAGCGGTATCGTCATCCCGCCGCGCTGCACCTCGGCGCTGAACGAGCCCTGGATACCGCGCTGCTGAAGGATGCGCGCCACGTCGGACTCACTTGTCACCGCCTCGCCGTTCACCGATCGGACGACGTCCCCAGGCTGCAGGCCCAGGCGCTCGAGCATGCTGCCTTGCGGGATCGCCTGGATCACGAGCCCCTGAGAAGAGCCACTGGTGATCAGCTCCGAAGGCGGCGCGGCGACCGCTGGTTGCGGGGGTGGCGTTCCGACCGCGGGTTGCGGGGGTGGCGTCGACTCCGACCGCCGGTTGCGGCGCCGGCTGCGGCTCGGTGGCGACGTCGCCCACCGGCGCATACGGCTCCGGACGCTGGAACTGGAACCCCGCGCTGGGACCCGGTCGCATCGGCGGAACAGGCGTCGCGCCCGTCGGCGGGCTCGCCGGTGGCGAGGGGACCGACGCTTGCGGGACCCTCGGCGCGGTTGGAGGGCGTGCTGTCGCAACGATTGCGGCGCCGGACGCGCGTTCCTCCAGATTCACCTGCTCGCGCGCGCCGTTGCGGTTCAGCACCACGTGCCGCGCATGCAGCGACTCGAGCACGATGCCCGGAGCGAGCTCGGCGCCGACGCGTCGTGGCTCGTCCCTGCCGCCGGTGTTGAGGATCGCGACGCCCGAATCGCCCGTCGCGAACACGCCCTTCAGCTTGACATTGAGACTCGTCACCGAGGCGCCGCCGGCCTCCGCGATCCCGAACACATGTCCATCTGCAACCGCCCGGGCGATAGCGTCGAGCTGCAACGACTCGGGAGGCGGGAGGACCGGGGCTTCGGCGGGGGAAGCGAAGTACACGACCCAGCGCGCCGCAAGCCAGCCCCCGAGGACGATCAACGAGACGAGCACGATCATCGGCAGGGCGCGCGCACCGCGCTCGAGAGCTTGCCGGGCGCCGGCCAGTCTCACGCGGGCCCCCAGGAGGGAAGCGCGATGTCGAAGGAAACAGCCCCGTCCCCGCGATCGACCCCGAGCGCGAGGAGCAGCGGACCCAGCTGGGCGCGATACGCCGGTTCGGACGTCGCGGTGCCGCGAAGGCGAAGCGCGCCCGCGTCCACCTCCCCTTGAGCGCTGAGGTGAAGCGGGCCACGCAGCGTCGCGATGGTCAACTGTGCAGCGGCCCCGGGTGTGGCCTGGACGACGCAGTGGAAATCACCGAGCGGCGCAGTTGAGGTGGACGCGCCCTGCCAAACGAGCTCCGCATCGCCAGCGGCGCCGTGCGGCCCGAGATCGAGCGCACGCGTCCGGAAGACGAGCGTCCCCCCTGGGCTCCAGCCGCGCAACGGCGCGACGCGTTCCGCAAGCGCCGCCGCCGGCAGACTGACATTGGCGTCGCGCAGGTGCAGGCCCGACAATCGCCGCACGACGACGACGTCCCCGGTCGCGGTGCCGTTGAAACGCAGCTTGATGGCCACTTCGCCAGCGAACAAGCGTGCCGGCAGCCACTGCCACGATGCGCCGAGCAGCGTGACTTGCCCGCCGTCCGCTCGCAGCACCAGATCGCCACCACCTCTCCACACGCTGCCGTTCGCTCCGGCCACGCGAACGTGTCCGTCGGTTACGCGCTCGAGCGCGATCGCCGCCCAGCGCGCGGGCAGCATGGATAGCACAGTACCCGCGAACACCGCCGCGAACAGAACGGCATGCCACCAGCGCAGTCCCCGATAGGTTAGCTTCATTGCCCCGATCATCCGCTGCGCGCTCCCTTGAGGATCAATGTTTCGACGCGGACTTTGCCGGGCTCCCCGGCGGCCTTGAGCGAGATCGTGTCCACCGCCAGGCCGTGAGCCTGCGCGAGTTGAGCGAGAGCGCGTATGAGCGGATCGAATGGGACGACTCCCAGGTTCACTTGCACCCGGCCCTCGCCGAGCGCGGCGGTTCCGGCCTCGCCGAGGCCCGCCGACCGAATTGCTTCTTCGACTGCACCCGCTGGTGGCGACGTGTCGCCGCGCGAGCTAGCAGCGGCCCGCAGCCGCGCGACATCGGAAGCATCGCGCGCGAGTAGCTGGGTTTGCGCGCGAAGCTTAGGAACCGAGGTGATCAACCGGGCGCGCTCGGCCTCGATCGGCACCCAGACGTAGGCCCATAGCGCTGCAATCGTGACCGCAGACACTCCGATCGCGATCAATACGCGCTCCTGCGCGGTCCGCGACTGCCACCCCTCGCGCAGCCGGTCGAGCATTCTACGCCCCCTCCGGGGCCACGCGCACCGTGGCGACCGTCGCGTCGCCGTCCTTGCCGACCTGCTCGACCCGAACGCGCAGGCCGGGTACGCGCAGACGGCTTGCGAGTTCCTCGCGCGACCGCGGGCCGCTGGACGCCAGCCCGAGTTCGAGCTGCAGCTCTCCCCGCTCGAACCGCAGCGCCCGGGGTCGCGCGTTGGCCGCGGTGAGCGCCGGCGCAAGCTTCGCGAGCAACGGCACCAGGTCGGCGCTATCCGGCTCGCCGGCCGCGCGGCGCAACTCCGTCAGGTTGCGCCGCATCTGGAGCGCCGGATCCACCACCGCCTTTGCGTCGGGAAAGGTCTCGCGGAACACGGTTTCCATCTCGGAGCGCAGGCTGCGAGCCTCGTAGGCAAGCCGCCCCCAATCGACGATCGTAAGCAATGCGTGCCCCGCGAGGAGCACGCCGGCCAGAATCGCGGCGGGCCTGAGTCGGGCCGCCCAGCTGCCGGCCGCCCAGGGGCGCGTGTAGGCGGCCGGAAGGAGATCCGGGCAGGGAGCGTTGCGGCCGTCGATTTCCTCCGGACGCCATCTGCCGGTTACCTGGACCGGCACGTGGAGCGATGAGCTCCATTGCGCTACATCGGGCGCCTCGGCGCCGTTCGCGAGCAGCACTTCCACCGTGCGCGGCCCCATGCCCCGCGCTCGCCGCTCGTCCGCGGCGAGCTTCAGCGCGAGAGGCGGACGCCCTTCGATCGAGTCGTCGAGGGTCATGGCCTCGACCGGACCGAGGGAAACGAAGCCGCCATCGCCGGCCCAGACCACCGTCCACGAATCCGGCGCATGCAAGAGCAGTGCGCTTTCGACGATGGCGCGATCTGGAACGATTCCCGCGGCGTCGAGCTCGTTGATCAGCGACTCGATCCACTTCCCGTCCAGCACGGCGATCGGGCGCTCGCCGTCACGCACGTCGTCGAGCACGACGGCATGGGCGTCCTCAGGCGCCGATCCGATCGCGTCCTCGATGGCGAACGGAGCGAGCTTCGCCAGCTTGTGCGGCGGACCGGGCGGCAGCGTTGCCCGAACGAAGCCCACGCGGGCGACGGGGAGCACCAGGATCGTCTCGTCCGCCCGCGGCACCTCGGCGAGCCGGGAAACCCCGTCTCGCCTGCCTCGCTGCGAGTACCACGCCCACCGAACGGGCGGCTCATCGAGCGCGAGCGCATCCGGCCAGCGCTCCGGCAGATGGATCTGAATGACAGTGTCCGCCCGGTGTTTTGCCATCCGGCAGCCCTCAGATCGCGACCTGGGTAAGCGCCAGGAGCGCGGGTCGGCCGCGATCGGCGCGCTCGAGGACAGCCCGGTACCCGGTCGTCACCCGCCCCAGGCCCACGGCCGCATCGGCGCGAAAGTAGCGACTCCTGACGTCCAGGTGCGCCTCGACCGTACTCGCTGCTGGCCCGGGCGCCGCCTGCAGAAATTCGTCGCTGCTCCGGAACGGCCGCTTGCGCCGGGACTCGACGATGCGCGTCGCGTCGTCGGCTCTCAGCCAGGGCACGACCGCCTGGAGCACCTGGGGGCTCGCCGTATTGACGTTGACCGGCGTGCCAGGGGGCAGGGCGGTGACGAACGGAGCCAGCCGCCGGAGGATCTCGGCGTTGAATCCCCTCGCCGCGGCAAGCTCGGCGATGTCAAGGATGCGGCGGTTCGGCGCGCGATAGGGCGGATCCAGCGCGAGGTAATAGGCATCCTCCGCGCCGGCCGGCCCGGCGACCTGATCGTCCGCATCCAGCCAATCGACTACGCTCTCGGCGAGAGTCGGCGGCAGACCGAGTGTCGCGAGCAGCCGCTGGAAAGCAACGACGTGCGGAATGCTCACGCCGGTCTCCCGCACCAGTTCATTCACGTTGAACTTCGCCTGCTCGTCCTGGATCGCACCCGTCAGCGTCGCGCGCTCGGCAAGGAACGGGGGGAGCGGCTGCGCCCAAAGCTCGCCCAGGTGATCGATTGCGGGATCGTCTTCGGCGAGGACGGCCGCAGCCCATTCGGCCGCCGCGCGCCCGATCGCGTCGGCCTGGGCGCGCGCCGTCAGGTTCTCGACCTGGCGCAGCCACAGGGACTGGTGCCAGAGGATGTAGGCCGCCGTGCTGGTCGCGAGCGCGACGACGAGGATCGCCACCACGGCGGCCATCCCACGCTGGGTCCGCGGCCGGCTCACCCTGGCAACCTGACCGTCGTGGCGAACAGGCGCGTCATGCGCTCGCCGGAGCCGAGGGTAATCGCGATCTCCACGCCAACGGGGATGGCGGTTTGCGCTTCAATCGCCGAGCCGGCGGACGGCCATGCGGCCAGCCACTGCCCGCGAGCGTCGAGGTAACGGAGCTCCATGTTGTGCACCTCACGCAGGAGCGGTATGACAATCGGCTCGGACCGCGGCCCCTGGTCGAGCACATCCCACGCGAGCATCTCGATGACTCCTTCGCGAAGCCGATAGCCGATCCGTCGCGGCGGAGCGGGCGTCTCGGGGTCGGGCGAGTACCCCGTCCGGGTCAAGAGCAGTGCCGCTTCAGTGGTGCCGAGGGCCGCCGCGTTGCCGACGAAGGCCGGTACCCGCCGATTGCCGCGGTCGCGCACCGGTCGGGGCGCGGCCGCCGCGATGTCCTGCTCGATCCGCGCAAAGAACTGCCCGATCCCGCGCCACTTGTTGTTCTCCTGCTCCATCCGCCCGCGGCTCTCGAGAACGACGGTGAGCACCCGGTATGCCATCGCCGACAGCAGGCCGAAAATCGCGATCGCGACCAGCAGCTCGATCAGCGTCAGGCCACGGACGGAGCGGCTCATGCTTCACTCCCTGCGGGTGGCATAGCCGACGAGGGTCGCGACGGCGTGATCGGGCGATTGCGCAGGAAACACCTCGATCTCCACGCGGCGGAAGCGCGGGTTTGGTGTGCCGCTGACCGTCTCCCGCCAGACAAACTGGACGCGGGCCTGCTCGGCGTTCCCTCGATGCACTCCGATATCGGGCCATCCCGCCCGCATGGAGTGCGCGGCGAGCCGATCCTGCGCGACCCACATGCCGAGCACCCGCTGCTTCATCGCCACGGTTCCGTCGGCCGCGACGCCGGCCGAGCGCACGGCCGCCCCGAGCGCGAGCGACAGGATCGCCAGCGCGACGAGCACCTCGATCAGCGTGAACCCTCGCATGCGCCCGCCGCTCACGGCCGCTCAAAGACCCGGGTTCTCGACCGCGGGCACGCCGGCCCCGTCATAGAGGACCCGCAGGCGTTGCTCGCCGAGCACGAGGGTGATCCGGAACGGGTCGCCAAAACCCGTCGGCGAGAGCAGGATCATTGGTTCGCGTCCCTTCACCGCCGCCGAGAGCCCTGCGACCTCCAAGCGGATGCCTGGAGGCAGCTCGCGCTGGCGCAGCGATGCGTCCGTCTGCAGCGGCCGCCACGTTCGGCCCGGTGCGCGCTCGAGGAAGCGGTACCCGGACTCGGTGCGTTGCCAGGCAAGCGGCGCTCCGGTGACGATCGCCTCGTCGCGGGCATGCGCGAGCAGTGCAGCAAGACGCACTCCTTCTTCGCGCAGGCTCTGCCGCGCGTCC
The DNA here is from genome assembly GCA_963744255.1 of uncultured beta proteobacterium. Taxonomy (GTDB): domain Bacteria; phylum Pseudomonadota; class Gammaproteobacteria; order Burkholderiales; family SG8-39; genus DATEDA01. The sequence continues at coordinate 33,242 of CAVUSZ010000021.1, read as the reverse complement.
GGCGCGAGATTGACGGCGACCAGCGACGCGAGCAGCGCGATGATTACCGCCACGACGAGCACTTCGATCAGAGTGAAACCACGCGCACGAAACGCGAGCCCGGCGCGGTTCCGCCGGCGCGCTGCCACGTCAGTGATGGACGTCGGCATTGGTACCTTCGCCACCGGGCTGACCATCTGCGCCGAGGCTGAACACATCGATCTCGGCGTGCACGCCGGGGTTGAGGTATTGGTATTCGCGTCCCCACGGGTCCTTCGGCACCCGATCGAGGTAACCGCCCTGCTTCCAATTCAGCGGCGCAGGCTGCGTCGTCGGACGCTGAACCAGCGCCTGGAGCCCTTGCTCGGTGGACGGGTAGATCGTGTTGTCGAGCCGATAGAGCTTGAGTGCCTGCGTGATCGCGGCGATGTCCGCTCTCGCCGCGACCGTGCGCGCCTCGTCAGGCCGACTCATGACCTTCGGCACGATGATCGCCGCGAGCAGCCCGAGGATCACCACGACGACCATGACTTCGATCAGCGTGAAGCCGAGCGATCGGCGATACGCACCCTGCTCAGTGATCATTGTCCCTCGACCTCTCCTTCGTGCATGTACCGCGGTGTTCTCTACGGCGCGGCCCGCATCGGACCCACACGGCGTCACGATTTGCCGACTCGCGACACCGGTTGATCCAGTCCTTTCCCGGACGCTCGCGCGCGTTCTATCGAGCGCGTTACAGGTCCGGGTGTCGGAACTTTGACTATGTGTTGGAAAACATAACATACTCATTCGCCTGCGGGTACGGAGAAACGCGTGCGTTTGACAGATTTTCGGCACCCCGGTCCGCAGCGATGGCGCAGCACGGTTACGTGGGCCATCTGCAGCTTTAGCTGTCGCCGAGGCACGACAGCCCTATAGGCGAAGGCGCAAGCCGCGCCGGCGTGACGCCGGCTGGCTGCGGCTCCGGTAGGCAAACGCCTACCAGGAGCAAGCTTTTATTGCTTTCGCGCTGACTCGCGGGTGCCGCCGATGAGTATGAGCCCAAGGCGGACGATCACTTCCGGTTCCTCCCGATTTCGCCGGAACGCGCACGCGCGTTCGCGTTGGTGGACAAGGCAGGCGCGGCCGACGGCTTCGGTCAGCCGGCGTTGGTATGACGGCGGCATAGATAGCGCACCCCTGCCGCGAAGTCAAGGAGAATGTCCGCGGCGATGCGCCGCGCGACCCGGGAACGGCGCGACGGGCAGCGCGCCGGTACGGTCAAGGCTTGCCCGCGCGTTCGACGAGCAGAATGAGAAAGCAGAGACACGCGAGGACCATGCCCCCGATTCCCGCGAGCATGAGCGTCCCGGCCTGAAACCCCCACAGCCAGAAGTTGCCACTCAGCCGGACGAGCGCGCCGACGAGCATCAGCATGGCGCCCGCGATCCCCGCGAGGCGGCCCAGCCACAGCAATGCGGGATGCATGATCGGACCCTCTCTTCGCCACTCCGAAGCGTCGCACGCGGGCTCGTTACTACTTCTTCTTCTCCGGTCGCTTCCAGTTCGGCACAGTCGTCTGCCGCGCCCGCGCGAGCGTGAGCTGACCGGGCGGCGCATCGGCGACCAGGGTCGTTCCGGCGCCGAGCGTTGCGCCGCGGCCGACGCGAACCGGGGCCACGAGTTGCGTATCCGAACCGATGAAGACGTCATCCTCGATGATCGTGCGGTGCTTGTTGGCGCCGTCGTAGTTGCACACGATCGTGCCGGCCCCCACGTTGACGCGCTCGCCGACCTCGGCGTCGCCGATGTAGGCGAGGTGGTTCGCCTTCGACCGCGCGGCGATCGAGCTCGCCTTGACCTCGACGAAGTTGCCGATGTGCACTTCGTCGCCGAGGGAAGTTCCTGGCCGGAACCGGGCATACGGCCCGATCCGGCACCGTCTGCCGATGTGCGCGTGCTCGAGATGGCAGAACGGCTCGATGCGGGTGTCGGCGGCGATACGCACGTCGCGGAGCACGCAGTTCGCGCCGATCGTGACGCGGTCGCCGACGATCACCTCGCCCTCGAACACGCAGTTGACGTCTATCGCCACGTCGCGGCCGCATTCGAGTTTGCCCCGGACGTCGATGCGCACGGGGTCGGCGAGCGTGACGCCGGCCTCCAGCAGCGCGCCGGCGACCCGGCCACGATGGACGCGCTCGAGCTCGGCGAGGTCGTTCTTGCTGTTCACGCCGAACGCCTCCCAGGCCGACCCGGGCTGTTGCGCGCGCACCGCGATGCCTTCGGCCGCGGCGGCGGCGACGATGTCGGTGAGGTAATACTCGCGCTGGGCGTTGTCGTCGCGGAGGTTCACCAGCCAGCGGGCGAGATGCCGCGTGGGCAGCGCCATGATTCCGGTATTCACCTCGCGCAATGCGCGCTCGAACGCGGTGGCATCCTTCTCTTCTACGATGCGCTTGACCGCGCCGCCCTCGCGCACGACGCGACCATAACCGGCAGGGTCGTCGAGCGTGACGGTCAGCAGCGCGACGCCATCGTTCGCTGCCGCGGCGAGCGCACGGAGCGTGTCGGCGCGGGTGAGCGGTACATCACCGTAGAGCACTAGCGTCTCCGCATGATCGCCGAGCACGGGCAGCGCCTCGCGGAGCGCGTGGCCGGTCCCAAGCTGCCGGTCCTGGCGAACCCAGTGGAGGGTCTCGTCACCGATCGCTTCGCGCACCTGCTCGCCGCCGTGCCCGTAGACCACGGCGATCCGGCCGGGCGCGAGCGACCGGGCGGTATCGAGGACGTGCGCAAGGAGCGGCCGGCCCGCCAGTCGATGCAGCACCTTGGGCAGGTCGGAAAGCATCCGCTTGCCCTGACCCGCGGCCAGGATGACGATGTTCACCGGTGCGAAGCTCCGTTAAGCTTCTGAATGTTATCGTGATCGAAGGTCAAGCGGAACCATCGGCCGATCGGACGCCGGCTCGGGCATCGACCGCGGCCGGGAGGAACGATCGCCTGGGGCTTCTACCCCGAGGGCGTGCAGGCGCCGCGCCGCGAGTCGATCCACATCGCGACGCTCGGCACCGTGGGCGCGGTGCTGATGGCGGTGCCGGTCGCCTTCCTCGCCGCGGGCAATCTCACCCCGTATGCGGGCGTCAACTACCTCGCCAAGCTCATCCTCGTCTCGGCCCGGTCGGTGAACACCCTGGTCTGGGCGCTGTTCTTCGTTGCGGTCGTCGGGCCGGGTGCGCTCGCCGGGACGATCGCGATCGCGTTCCATTCGATCGGATTCACCGGGAAGCTCCTGTCGGAAGCCCTCGAGGAGGCGAACCGGGGGACCGTCGAGGCGCTCCAGGCAACCGGCGCGCCGTGGCTTTCGGTGGTGGTCAAGGGCTACTGGCCGCAGATCAAGCCGGCGTTCTGGGGCATCGTGCTATTCCGTTGGGACATCAATGTGCGGGAATCCGCGGTGCTCGGTCTGGTGGGGGCGGGTGGGATCGGCATGGCGCTGGACACGGCGCTAAACTTGTTTCAATGTGAACGGGTGGCGATGATCCTGGTCGCGATCTTCGCGGTGGTGATCGTCGCGGAGGTCGTTGTGACGGCTATCCGGCGCCGGATCATCTAGCAGGGTCATCCCGGAGACGAACTCATGCGTGATCGGCTGATGGCGCCCGGCAATCTCTTGTTCCTCCTGAGCGCGATTCTCCCGTGTGCGCCGACGGCCCACGGGGAAGTCTACAAGTGGGTCGACGACAAGGGCGTCGTCAACTATTCGAGCACGCCGCCCGCCAAGGGCAAGAGCATTAAGCTCGGCGAGGACAGGGGGCGCGTCAGCACGATCGAGTCGCAGGACCTCTCGCGGACTGAGCCTGGCCGGCGCGAGCAGGCGCTCAAGGACCGCGTCGACAGGCTCGAGCAGGACGCCCAGCGCGATCGCCAGCTCGCGACCGCGCAAGAAGCCGCCGCGGCAGAGGCTTACCGCCAGTGGCGCGAACGCTGCATCGCCGAGCGGCGGGTCGACTGCGACGATCGCCCTACGAGCGACTACGACACCGGCTACTTCTATCCCTACTACCGGCCGGGGGCGCGGCCGCCTGTGCAACGGCCTGCGCCGGGGCAGTATCGCCCGACGCCCGACGTCGCGGTCGGAGGCGGTGGTGTAGTGGGCCCCTACTATCGGCCGCCACGAGGCGGTGTCGCGGTAGGCCCAGGACCTGGCGGTGTCGGCGCCGCCTATGGCCCGGCATCGCCTGGCGGGGTGGTGATCACGCCGGGCCCCGGCGGTATCGGCGCGCAATACCGGCCGGTGCCGGAAGAGCAGCGGCCTCACTATGGGCCGTCGACGCCGCGGCCGCGAAACTAGAGGTTCTTAAGCGCGGGGTTTCAGCAGGCGTGGAAGCAGGCCGCGGGATCGCCGTACCGGCCGCCACACCTCGCGCGTTGCATCGGCGAAATGCGGGAACACCCGGTGGATGGGTGCCGGCAACTCGCCCCCGAATCGTTCGACGAAGCCGCGGACCAGGACGGACATCACTTCCTCCGCCAGCATCCGAAGGGGCGCGTAGCGGGGAAACTGCGCGCGCGATTCGCTTACCAGCAGTTCGGCCATCGCGATCGCCCGGACGACGTAGAGGCACGCCTCGAGCCGCCCACGGGCGTCAGGCTTGCCCGCCGAGCCGAGCATCGCATCGACCCGGTCGACGAGCGCCAGCATGTCTTGGCCGGAATCGATGTGCTGCCTGGCAGCCGCGCGGATGCTCGTCAGCACGAACTGGACTTCGTCGGCGCCAGACAAGTCGAGCGAAGCGGTCGGGGAGAACCGCGGCGCCGGGCTGGTCGCGAGTGCGCTGCCAACCCGCCGCACCTCGCGAGCACACATTTCGAAGATCGTGCGCTCCGCCGAACTCGGCAGGTGAGGGCGGATGATGACCAGCTTCTTTATGGCAGCTTGGAGTGCCACACGGGTTCTCCATTCGCGTGATCGGCTCTTGGCCTCGGACCGTCCGCGGTAAAGGACATCAGTCCGGCTCGGGTGAACCCGAGCATGGGTTGTGCCAAATTCTTCACGCTATTCACGACCTCTCGCGGCATCACAGGATCGCGACGGAACCCGTTGTCGTCATTGGATGCGGATAGCGGCACGACGACGGGAAACGCGACGGGTTCGCACGCGCTCCCGGCAGCGCCGCGGGCCGAGTCTGTCGCAGGTCCGTCGAAGTTGACGGTCCGTCGACGCAACCGAACCGATTTGTTTAGGTGGCGGTCGAGATACGCGAAGGAGCGACGGCCGGCTGACGACCTTGCTCCCAATCGGCGCGCCGAGAACAGCCGCCATGACCACCGATTCGGGCCGAATCCAGTGTCCGGTGCCCGGCCGCTCAGCGCGGCAGCTCGGAGCTCCCCATCAGGAACTCGTCGACCGCCCGCGCGCACTGGCGCCCTTCGCGGATCGCCCATACCACGAGCGACTGGCCGCGGCGCATATCGCCCGCGGCGAACACCTTCGGCACCGAGGTGGCGTAGCAGCCATTACCGTCGGTCGTGGCCCTCGCATTGCCGCGCGGGTCTTTCGCGACACCGAATTCGTCGAGCATGCTCGCGACCGGCGACACGAAGCCCATCGCGAGCAGCACGAGATCCGCGGGCATCTCGAACTCGGTACCCGGAATCTCGATCATCTTCGTCTGCCCGCTCGCCGGATCTTTCTCCCATTTCACCCGCGACGCCACGAGCGCGTTGACCTTGCCGTTCGCACCGCGGAACAATTTGGTCGCCACCGCCCAGTCGCGCTCGACGCCTTCCTCGTGCGACGTGGAGGTCCGGAGCCGAATCGGCCAGTACGGCCACACCGGGTTGCGGTCTACGTCCGGCGGCATCGGCAGCAGTTCGAACTGGGAGATCGATTTGGCTCCGTGCCGGTTCGAGGTGCCGACGCAGTCCGAGCCGGTGTCGCCGCCGCCGATGATGACGACGTGCTTGCCGCTCGCCCACAGCCCGGGCACGCCCTCGTCGCCGGCGACACGACGGTTCTGCAGGGGCAGAAACTCCATCGCGTAGTGGATGCCGTCGAGCTCGCGCCCGGGAATCGGCAGGTCGCGCGGCTGCTCGGCGCCGCCGGTGAGGGCGACAGCGTCGAACTCGGCCAGGAGCCGGTCAGGGTCGAGCGCAGTCTTCGCGTCGTTCGGGACGCCGGCGCCCGGTGCGGTTCTCCCTACGAGGACGCTGGTGCGGAACTCAACGCCCTCGGCGCGCATCTGCTCGAGCCTCCGGTCGATGACCCTTTTCTCGAGCTTGAAGTCCGGGATGCCGTAGCGGAGGAGCCCGCCGATGCGATCGCTCTTCTCGAAGACGGTCACGGCGTGGCCTGCGCGCGCGAGCTGCTGGGCGCAGGCGAGACCTGCCGGCCCCGAGCCGACGACCGCGATCTTCTTGCCGGTCTTGCGCGCGGCGGGCTGCGGCTTGACCCAACCCTCTATCCACGCCTTGTCGATGATCGCGTGCTCGATCGACTTGATGCCGACCGCATCGTCGTTGATGCGCAGGATGCACGCCTCTTCGCAGGGCGCCGGGCAGATGCGCCCGGTAAACTCGGGGAAGTTGTTGGTCGAGTGGAGCGTCTCGATCGCGCTCTTCCAGTCCTCCCGGTACACGAGGTCGTTGAAGTCGGGGATGATGTTGTTGACCGGGCAGCCGCTCATGCAAAACGGCACGCCGCAGTCCATGCAACGCGCGCCCTGGATCTTCGCGTGCTCGTCCGAGAGCGGCTCGATGAACTCGCGGTAGTGCTTCCTGCGCGCCTCGGGCGCTTCGTGCGCCTCGGCAAGCCGCTCGTACTCGAGGAATCCGGTGATCTTGCCCATCAGGCGACGGCTTTCCGCGAAGCGGCGGCGTTCTCGCCCAGCGCGCGACGGTATTCCTTGGGGAACACCTTCACGAACTTCGCGCGGTGCTTCGTCCAGTCGGCGAGGATCTCCTTCGCGCGCTTGCTGTCCGTGTACCGCGCCTGGTTCTCGATCAGACGCCTGAGCAGGACCTCGTCGGCCGTGTCGAGGTGCCAGACGTCGCGCGCGACCTTGCCCTGCTGCTCGGATTCGGACAGCACCGGCTCGAGATCCACCATCGCCGTGTTGCAGCGGCTCGCGAACTTCCCCTCCCGGTCGAAAACGTAGGCGATCCCGCCCGACATCCCGGCGGCGAAGTTGCGCCCGGTGGTCCCGAGCACCGCCACCGTCCCGCCGGTCATGTATTCGCACCCGTGGTCCCCGACGCCTTCGATCACCGCCTCCGCGCCCGAGTTGCGCACCGCGAAGCGCTCGCCGGCGACGCCGCGGAAGTACGCCTCGCCGGCGATCGCGCCATAGAGCACGACATTTCCGGTGATGATGTTCTCGGTCGGCTCGCCGCGGAACTTCGGGCTGGGCTGCACGCTGATCCGACCGCCGGAGAGCCCCTTGCCGCAGTAGTCGTTCGTGTCGCCGATGAGATCGAGCCACACGCCCCGGGCGAGGAACGCGCCGAAGCTTTGCCCGGCGGAGCCGGCGAAGCGGACGTGGATCGTTTCGTCCGGCAGACCGTCATGACCGTAGCGCTTCGCGATCTCGTGCGAGAGCATCGTGCCGACCGTGCGGTTGATGTTGCGGATCGGCATCTCGATCGTGACCTTCTCGCCGCGCTCGAGCGCTGGCCCGAGCAAGCTCGATCAGGCGGTTGTCGAGCGCCTTCTCGAGGCCGTGATCCTGCTTCTCCGAGTTGTAGACCGCGACCTCGGGCGGCATCTTCGGCATGTAGAAGATCTTCGAGAAGTCGAGCCCTTTCGCCTTCCAGTGCTCGATCCCCGCCCGCATGTCGAGGAGATCGGTCCGCCCAATGAGATCGTTCAGCCGGCGGACTCCGAGCTTCGCCATCAGCTCGCGCACCTCTTCGGCCACGAAGAAGAAGTAGTTAACGACGTGCTCGGGCCGGCCCTCGAACTTGCGGCGCAGCACCGGATCCTGCGTGGCGACCCCCACCGGGCAGGTGTTCAGATGGCACTTGCGCATCATGATGCAGCCTTCGACGACGAGCGGGGCGGTCGCGAACCCGAACTCGTCGGCGCCGAGCATCGCGCCGATCACGACGTCGCGCCCGGTCTTCATCTGGCCGTCGACCTGCACCGCGATACGGCCGCGCAGGCGGTTGAGCACGAGCGTCTGCTGCGTCTCGGCGAGACCGAGCTCCCACGGCGTGCCGGCGTGCTTGATCGACGACCAGGGGCTCGCGCCCGTGCCGCCGTCGTGGCCGGCGATCGTTACGTGGTCCGATTTCGCCTTGGAGACGCCGGCCGCGATCGTGCCGACGCCGATCTCGGACACGAGCTTTACGCTGATCGAGGCGCGCGGGTTGGCGTTCTTCAGATCGTGGATGAGCTGCGCGATGTCCTCGATCGAGTAGATGTCGTGATGCGGCGGCGGGCTGATCAGCTCGACGCCCGGCGTAGCGAACCGGAGCTCGGCGATGTACTCGGAGACCTTGCGGCCGGGCAGTTGGCCGCCTTCGCCGGGCTTGGCGCCCTGCGCAATCTTGATCTGCAGCTGCTCGGCTGAAGCGAGGTATTCGGTGGTCACGCCAAACCGGCCGGAGGCGACCTGCTTGATCTTCGACTTGAGCGAGTCGCCTTCCGCGCAGGTCGAGGTCGACCTCGACCCGCTTGTGGCCGAGCCGCGACATCAGCGTCTCGCCGGCCTTGACCGGAGCGTAGCGCATCCGGTCCTCGCCCCCTTCGCCGGTGTTCGATCTTGCCGCCGATGCGGTTCATCGCGATCGCAAGCGTGGTGTGCGCCTCGGTAGAGATCGACCCGAGCGACATCGCACCGGTCGCAAAGCGCTTCACGATCTCCGCGGCCGGCTCGACCTCCTCGATCGGAACCGCCTTCGCCTGGTCGAACCTGAAGTCGAACAGCCCGCGCAGCGTCAGGTGCCGCCGGGACTGGTCGTTGATGATCTGCGCGTACTCCTTGTAGGTCGCGTACGAGTTGTCGCGAGTCGAGTGCTGGAGCTTGGCGATCGCGTCCGGCGTCCACATGTGCTCCTCGCCGCGCACGCGCCAGGCATACTCCCCGCCGGCGTCGAGCGCGCTCTTGAGCACCGGATCATTCTCGTCGAACGCGGCGCGGTGGATGCGGATCGCCTCCTCGGCCACCTCGAACACGCCGATGCCCTCGACGTACGAGGCGGTGCCGGCGAAGTACTTGTCGACGAAGCCCTTGCGCAGGCCGACGGCTTCGAAGAGTTGTGCGCCCGTGTACGACATGTACGTCGAGACGCCCATCTTGGACATGACCTTCTTCAGTCCCTTGCCGATCGCCTTGGTGTAGTTCTTGACCGCCTTCCTGCCGTCGACCTCGCTCGGCAGGAGGCCCTTCAGGTCGAGGAGCGTCTCGAACGCGAGATAGGGGTGCACCGCTTCCGCGCCATAGCCGCCCAGGAGCGCGAAGTGATGCGTCTCCCGCGCCGAGCCGGTCTCCACCACCAGGCCGGTCGAGGTCCGCAACCCCTTGCCGACGAGATGCTGGTGGATGGCCGAGAGCGCGAGCAGCGCCGGAATCGCGACCCGCGCGCGGTCCTGCTTGCGGTCGGAGAGGACGAGGATCGAGTAGCCCGAGCGGACGGCGTCCTCGGCCTGCGCACAGAGGCTCGCGAGCCGCGCCTCGATCGCCTGCTTGCCCCACGCTGACGGGTAGGTGATGTCGAGCTCGCAGCTCTCGAACTTGCCGTCGGTGTACTTCCCGATGTGGCGGATCGTCTCCATCTGGTCGAAGTCGAGCACTGGCTGGCTCACCTCGAGGCGGAGCGGGGGGTTTCGCTCGTCGATGCCGAGCAGGTTCGGCTTCGGCCCGATGAACGAGACGACCGACATCACCAGCTCCTCGCGGATCGGGTCGATGGCGGGGTTGGTGACCTGTGCGAAGAGCTGCTTGAAGTAGTGGTAGAGCGTCTTGTTCTTGCTCGACAGCACCGCGAGCGGCGAGTCGTTGCCCATCGAGCCAACCGGCTCCTCGCCGTTGATCGACATCGGCGACATGATGAACTTGATGTCTTCCTGCGTATAGCCGAAAGCCTGCTGGCGGTCGAGGAGCCGCGCGCTCGAGGGCTCGCGCTTCTCCGCCGGCGCGGGCAGGTCGTCGAGCTTCACGCGAATGCGCTCGATCCACTCGGTGTAGGGCTGCTGCGCGGCAAGCGTGTCCTTGAGCTCCTTGTCGTCGATGATCCGGCCGCGCTCGACGTCGACGAGGAACATCCTGCCGGGCTGCAGGCGCCACTTCGTCACGATCCTTTCCTCGGGGATCGGCAGGCAGCCGCACTCCGAGCCCATGACCACCAGGTCGTCGTCGGTGACGATGTAGCGCGACGGCCGCAGGCCGTTCCTGTCGAGGGTCGCGCCGATCTGGCGGCCGTCGGTGAACGCGATCGACGCCGGACCGTCCCATGGCTCCTGCATCGCGGCGTGGTACTCGTAGAACGCGCGCCGGTTGCCGTCCATCTCGGTGTGGTTCTCCCACGCCTCCGGGATCATCATCATCATCGCGTGGGCGATCGAGTAGCCGCCCATGACGAGCATCTCGAGCGCGTTGTCGAACGAGGCCGAATCCGACTGGCCGTCGTAGATCAGCGGCCAGATCTTGGCGAGGTCGTCGCCGAGGATCGGGCTCGAGATCGCGCCCTGGCGCGCGCGGATCCAGTTGACGTTGCCGCGCACGGTATTGATCTCCCCGTTGTGGGCGATCATACGGAACGGGTGCGCGAGGTCCCAGGTGGGGAAGGTGTTGGTCGAGAAGCGCTGATGGACGAGCGCGAGCGCGGATGCGACGCGCGGATCCTGCAGGTCCTTGTAGTACTGCCCGACCTGGTAGGCGAGCAGCATCCCCTTGTAGGCAATGGTCCGCGCCGACATCGACGGCACGTAGAACTCCTTGCCGTGCGCGAGCTTCAGCGCCTGGATCGCGTGCCCCGAGGACTTGCGGACGATGTAGAGCTTGCGCTCGAGCGCGTCGGTGACGGTGACCTCGGGCCCGCGGCCGATGAACACCTGCCGGATCACCGGCTCGATCTTCCGGGCCGGCTCGGCGAGGTCCGAACTGTCGACCGGCACGTCGCGCCAGCCGAGCAACACCTGGCCCTCGTCCTTGACGGCACGCTCGATCTCGTACTCGCAGGCGAGGCGCGAGGCCGGCTCCCGCGGCAGGAACACCATCCCGACGCCGTACTGGCCGATCGGGGGCAGCGTGATCCCCTGCCGCGCCAGCTCCTCGCGGAAGAACCGGTCGGGAATCTGGATCAGTATCCCGGAGCCATCGGAGAGTTTCGGGTCGTAACCGACCGCCCCGCGGTGGGTGAGGTTCTTGAGGATCAGCAGGCCCTGCTGGACCAGCTCGTGGCTCTTCTTGCCCTTGATGTGCGCGATAAAGCCGACGCCGCAGGCGTCGTGCTCGTTTGCAGGGTCATAGAGGCCCTGCCGGGCGGGCGGAAAGGCCACGCTTTGTCCAGCATCGCTCACGGTGCACCTCGACTCGTGCGCCGCCGGCGTTTTCGCGGAAAAACCGGCGTTAGTTCACGGGGAACCGTGGAATATACCCGCGATACCTAGGTGCTTCAAGCGGTTACCGCAGTGCGGCAAAGATGGCCAGCAAACCCCTGGCGAGGCGCGAAATCAGGCGGTTATGACCGTGGCAAGGGTGGCGCGCAACGCGCCCGGTGCGATGTCGCGACAAATGACCGCCGAGCCCAGCCGCTCGAGCAGGATGAAGTGGAGCCGCCGGTCCTGCGCTTTCTTGTCCACCGACATCAGCTCCTGGTAACGGTCGGGCGTAAGCGGGGGCCCTGCTACCGGCAGCCCCGCGCGCTCGATAAGGCGGCGGAGGCGCTCTACCGACGACGCGTCCAGCATCCCGAGCCGGGCCGAGAGATCCGACGCCATCACCATGCCGGCGGCGACGGCTTCGCCGTGCAACCAGGTCCCGTAGCCGAGACCGGTCTCGATCGCGTGACCGAAGGTGTGGCCGAAATTGAGGAGTGCGCGCGGACCCGTCTCGCGCTCGTCGAGCGCCACGACCTCGGCTTTGATCTCGACCGACCGCTTCACCGCGTGCGCAAGCGCCTCCGCGTCGCGAGCGATCAACCGCTCGATGTTCGCCTCGAGCCAAGTGAAGAGGGCGGGGTCGCGGATCGCGCCGTGCTTGATGACCTCCGCGAGGCCCGCTCGAAGTTCGCGTTCGGGCAGCGTTGCGAGCGTGGCGATATCGGCGAGCACGAGCTTCGGCTGGTAAAACGCGCCGACCATGTTCTTGCCGCGCGCATGGTTGATCGCGGTCTTGCCGCCGACCGACGAGTCGACCTGCGCGAGGAGCGTGGTCGGAACCTGGATGAGCGGTACGCCGCGCTGATATGTCGCGGCGGCGAATCCGGCGAGGTCGCCGATGACGCCGCCGCCGAGCGCGACGATCGTCGTGCGGCGGTCGCAGCGCTGCGCGAGCAGCTCGCCGACGACCGCATCGAGGGTCGCCCAGTCCTTGTGGTCCTCGCCGTCCGGAACGATGACGCGGCACGCACGCGATGCCGGCGGCCTCGAGCGGCGCGGCCAGCCGCTCGAGGTAGAGCGGGGCGACCGTGGCATTGGTGACGATCGCCACGCGCGGCTGGGGCAGCGCGCCCGCCACGAGGTTGGCGTGCGAGAGAAGGCCTTCCCCGATGTGGATCGGGTAGCTGCGGCTACCGAGCGCTACGCGGACAGTTTGCATGCGTCAGGTAGACGCTTCAGCAGCTGCTCGACCAGCGTGCTGACGCTCTGGCGTCCGGTGTCGACGATGAGGTCGGCGACCTCGCGATAGAACGGGTCGCGCACGCGCTGCAGCTCTTCGAGCTTGCCGAGCGGATCCTCGGTGGCGAGCAGCGGCCGCGACTTGTCGTGGCGCGTGCGCTGGTAGAGGTCGCGCGGCTGCGCCCGGAGGTAGATGACGTAGCCGCGCGTCTTCAGCAGCGCGCGGTTCTCGGGCTTCAGCACGACGCCGCCGCCGGTCCCGAGCACGACGTCCTGCAGGGCGGTGAGGTTCTCCACCGTCTGCGCCTCGCGCGCGCGGAAGCCAGCCTCGCCCTCGATCTCGAAGATCACCTGCACCCGCACGCCCGTTCGCCGCTCGATCTCGTGGTCGGTGTCGTAGAAGGTCTTCCCGAGCCGGCGCGCGAGCTGGCGCGCTACCGTCGTCTTGCCGGCGCCCATGAGCCCGACCAGGAAGATGTTGCGGCTGTCCTGCATGGCGGCATTTTAAGCGGGCCGGTGCCAGGCCGGTCGCGGGCGGGGCAGAGTGCTTCCACTCGCAGCGGATGCCCCATGCCGGGCGCATCCAACAAAAAGGCCGGGCAGCGCCCGGCCTCGCGGAAATATGGGCGGTTACCGGATGCTCAGGCGGTCGTCGATGATCCGCGGCGTCAGGAACACCAGGAGCTCCGTCTTGTCGTCCTGCCGGTAGTAGTTGCGGAACAGCGGGCCCACCGCGGGCAGGTCGCCGAAGAACGGGATCTTGTTGACCTGATTGCGGTCCTCCTGCGTGTAGATCCCGCCGATCACCACCGTGCCGCCGTTTTCGACCAGCACCGAGGTCTTCACGTGCTTGGTGTCGATCGCGAAGCCCGCCGTGGTCTGAACGCCGACCGCGTCCTTGTTGATGTCCACTTCCATGATGACGTTGCCGTCGGGCGTGATCTGCGGCTTGACGCGCAGGGATAGCGTCGCCTTCCGGAACGCGATGCTCGTCGCGCCGCTCGAGGTCGCCTGCTGGTACGGAAGCTCCGTGCCCTGCTCGATGAGCGCTTCGACCTGGTTCGCGGTCACCACGCGCGGGCTCGAGATGATCTTGCCCTTGCCGTCGCTTTCGAGCGCCGTGATCTCGAGGTTCAGGAACTTCGTCGCGGCGCTGTTGAACAGCACGAGCGAGAACTGCCCGGTCTGCGCCCCGGTCGGCGTAGGCGTGGCCGGCAGGTTCACGTTCGGAATGTTCGGAAAGAACGTCACCGGCGCGTTCGGCGGGACCGTGTATTGCGGATTCGGCGTGTTCGACGCAGTTTGCGCGAGACCGCCGGAAGTCACGAAACGGGTGGAGTTCGAGCCGAACACGCCGTTGCCGGCGATATTGTTGTAGCCGAGCCGCACGCCGAGGGTCCGGCTGAACTTGTCGCTCGCCTCGACGATCCGCGCCTCGATCATCACCTGCCGCACCGGAATGTCGGTCGTGGCGATGATCTTGCGCACGGCCTCCAGACGCGACGGAATGTCCTGCACGAAGAGGGTGTTGGTCCGCGGGTCGGACACGACGCTGCCGCGTTTGGAAAGGATCGGGATGTTGGTGCCCCCGCCTCCGCCGATTGCCGCGCCGCCGCGGAGGAGGACCGCGAGCTCGCCGGCCTTCGTGTAGTTCAGCTGGAACGTCTCGGTGCGCAGCGGCTCGAGCTCCGAGATCTGCTGCGCCGCCTCGAGCTCGAGCTTCTCCTTGGTGGCGAGCTCGTCGCGCGGCGCGATCCAGATCACGTTGCCGCTCTTGCGCATGTCGAGGCCGCGCGTCTGCAGGATGATGTCGAGCGCCTGGTCCCAGGGGACATCCTTGAGCCGCAGGGTCAGGCTCCCCTGCACCGTGTCGCTGGTGATGATGTTGAGGTCGGTGAAGTCGGCGATCACGTTGAGGACGCTGCGGACCTCGACGTTCTGGAAGTTCAACGAAAGCTTCTCCCCGCGGTACCCGCCGCGCGTGCCCTGGACCAGCTTGTTCGGGTCGTACTGGACCGGCTTGACCTCGACGACGAACTGGGTGTCGGTCTGGTAGGCGTTGTGCTCCCACAGCCCCTTGGGCTCGATCACCATGCGCACGTTCTCGCCCTGCTGGAACGTGCTGATCGTCGAGACCGGCGTGGCGAAGTCCTGCACGTCGAGCCGCTTCCGCAGGTTGTCCGGGAGCGAGGTCCGCAGGAAGTCGACGATCAGCTGCTGGCCCTGCTGGCGGATATCGATGCCGGTGTTGGTGTCGGCGAGCTCGATCACGACGCGCCCTTCACCGTTCCGGCCGCGCCGGAAGTCGACGTCGCGGAGCGTATGCTTGACGTCCACGGTCCCTTCGGCGAAGCGCTCCGCGCGCGGCGTCGGCCGCGCCTGGGACACCTGCACCGGCGTGAGCACGATGTTGACGTTGTTGCCCTCGACTTGCGTCTCGTAGGTCACCATGTTGCGCAGATTGAGCACCATGCGCGTGCGGTCGCCGACCTGGACCACGCTCATGCCCCGCAGCTCGCCCTCGTTGACCTCCTGGCTCGTGCGCCCGAGCGCGTTGGCCATGTTCGGGAAGTCGAGCGCGATCCGCGCCGGCTGCGTCACCGTGAAGCTCGCCGGCGGCGCCGCCAGCGGCTGCTTGGTCGTGATTCGAACGATGACGCGGCCACCCTGGGACGCGACGTTGAAGGCATCGATCGAATTCTGCTGCGCCAGCGCAGCGGTCGCCAGGAGCCACGCCCCAAGGGCGACGAGGCCGGTCAGGTAGTTGCTGGGCTTTCTCATTTCTTCGTCTCCTTGGCATCCGCTTCCTGGAGCAGGAGGGTGCTCTCGCGCTCCGCCCAGTCGCCCCCGGCGTCCTGGAAAAGCTCACGCAGCGCGATCTCCGCCTCCGAGATCTTCGTGATCACGCCGAAGTTCTGTCCCATGTAATTCCCCACTCGAACGCGGTACAGCCCGGCGTCTGCCCGCACGAGCCCGAAGGTCTGCTTGGTGCGCTCGAGCGTCCCGACCATCCGCAGCGACTCGAGCGGGTACGCCTCGAGCGGTTCCTTCGGCCGGTTGAGATCAGGCTTGAGCCCGCCCCCGGTCCCCTGACCGGCGCCCTTCGCCGCGAGGTGGATCTTCGCCGGGCCGAAGGGGTCCGGGAGGTCGTAGGCCGTGTAGGGAACCGGCTCGTACGGCTTCACGACCGGTAGCGGCTGAACCTTGCCACGCAGATCCTTGCTGAGGACTGCGAGCTCCGACTTCAGCTCCTGCTGCTCGCCGCTGTCGCAGCCAGCGGCCGCCAGGGCAGCGGCGAGGATGAGGGCCGGGCGCTTCATTTCTTCGCCGCCTTGGCCGCCTTGGCCGCGGCGCGCTGCGCCGCGAGCTCTTCCTCGTCGAGGTAGCGGAACGTCTTTGCGGTCGTATCCATGGTCAGCGTGCCTTCCTTGCTCACGTTCAGCGCAATGTCGTTCAGCGTGACGATCCGCGGCAGCTGGCCGATATCGCTCGCAAACGCGCCCATGTCGTGGTAGTTGCCGGTGAGCTTGATCGAGATCGGCAGCTCGGCGTAGAACTCGCGGGTCGTCTCGCTCGGCGCCGGCTTGAAGAGCTCGAACTGGAGCCCGCGCCCGAGACCGGACTGGTTGATGTCGACGAGCAACGCTTCCATCTGCGATTTGTTCGGCAGCTGCTTGAGCAGCGTCCCGAAGGAGGTTTCGATCTCGCGCAGCTGCGCGCGCAGAAGATCGAGATTCACCGCCTGGCGCTTCTTGTCCACGTACTCCTGCTTGAGCTTCGCCTCCTGCGCGCGGCCCGCCTCCAGCTCCTCGAGCTGGCCCTGCCAGTCGATGAAATAGGCGATCACGAGGACGCCGACGAGGATCACGACCAGCAGCAGCAGCTTGGGCAGCGGCGGCCAGCCGCCCGGGTCGCGGGTGTTGAGATTCCTGAACTGATCGAGCACGCCGGCCATGGATTTACCCCTTCTTCGCGGCGTCGCCGGCTTTGCCGGGCTTGCCGGGCTCTTCGACCACCGGCCGTTTGATCAGGAAGTTCATGTTGAACTCGGACAACCGCCGCTTGTTCACGTCGCTTGCCTTGATCTCGACGAGCTGCGGCGAGGCCGGGGTGTTCTCGACGATCGGCGAGCTTTGCAGGTTGCGCATCAGGGTCGACACCCGGGCGTTCGACTGCGCATAGCCGGTGATATTGACCTTCAGCCCGTCCTGCTTGACGGTCTTGATGTAGATGCCGTCAGGCGTCTGCCGCACGAGCTGGTCGAGCAACTCGACCGCGCGGGCGCGATCGGTCTGCAGCGCCTCGATGATCTGCTTGCGCGCGAGGAGCGCGTTGATCTCGTCGCGAAGCTTGCGGATCTCCTCGATCTCCTTGTCGAGCTTGGCGTTTTCCTTCTTCAGGAACTCGTTGCGGTCGTTCTGCGCCGAGACGTAACCGCCGATGATCCCGTGGACGGCGAGCCAGACCGCGCCGCCGAGCGCGGCGAAGACGATCGCGAGCAGCCCGAGCTGCCGGCGCTGGCGTTTGCGGCGCTCCTCGCGGTGCGCGAGCAGGTTGACGCGGATCATTCGTCGAACCTCCGCATTGCGAGCCCGCAGGCGATCATCAGCGCCGGGGCATCGGAGATGAGCTTCTTCAGCTGGATCCGGGGCGAGATCGACATGTTGGCGAACGGGTTCGCCACCATCGCGTTCACGCGCACGCGCGAGCTCACCATGTCCTCGAGCCCTGGCAAGGTCGAGGTGCCCCCGGTGAGAAGGATGTGGTCGATCGCGTTGAACTGGGTCGAGGTGAAGAAGAACTGCATCGCGCGCTGGATCTCGAGCGCGGCGTTCTCCATGAACGGCCGCAGCACCTCGGCATCGAAGCTGTCGGGCAGCCCCCCGGAGCGTTTGGCGTTCTCCGCCTCCTCGGTCGAGAGGCCGTAGTGGCGCGCGATGTCCTGGGTGAGCTGGTTGCCCCCGAAGGCCTGCTCGCGGGTGTAGACCGCCTGGTCGTTGCGGAGCACCGTGATGTTCATGATGCTCGCGCCGAGATCGACGACGGCCACGTTCTGGTCGCGGCCTTCGCTCGGCAGCTGCTGGCGGATCAGCTCGAAGGCGGTCTGCATGGCGTAGGACTCGACGTCCATCACCAGCGCCTTGAGCCCCGCCGCCTCGGCGACCGCCACGCGATCCTCGACCTTCTCCTTGCGTGAGGCAGCGATCAGGACCTCGACCTCCTCGGGTCCCGACGGCGCCGGCCCGAGGACCTGGAAGTCGAGATTCACCTCGTCGAGCGCGAACGGGATGTACTGGTTCGCCTCGCCTTCGACCTGGACCTCGAGCTCCTCCTCGCGCAGCCCTGCCGGGCAAACGATCTTCTTGGTGATGACTGCGGCGGTGGGCAGCGCGATGGCGACGTTCTTGGTGCGGGTACCGAGCTTTTTCCAGGCGCGCCGGACGGCTTCGGCGACCGACTCGAGGTTCGCGATGTTGCCATCGAGGACCGAGTCCTTCGATAATGGCTCGATGGCGTAGCGCTCTACGCGCTGCGCGCCCTTTCCGGCCTCAGCCAGCTCCACCATCTTGACGGCGGAGGAACTGATGTCCATCCCAAAGAGCGGTGGCGCCTTGGGCTTAAAAATGTCGAGCTGCACGTGATCCCCCCCGGAACGGATTTCCCCTTACGTTCCGAATGCTTACGAGCGAGTTTAAGACTTTAGTTTAAAGGCTAACAACAAGTACTAGGGTCGTCTAGTCAATTTGTCACGATCGTCTTGGTAGTCCCTATAATGGCGTTACCTTCTCCGCGAAAGACGCCTCCATTGAAGTTGCTGCGCTGGTTCGTTTTCCCCGTCGCCTTGCTCGCCGGAGTGGCCGTCCTGGCGGCGCTGCTGGGGGCCTTCGTGCTCCTGGTCACCTACTCCAAAGTCCCGCCGATCGACGCGCTGACCGATTACCAGCCGAAGGTTCCGCTGCGCGTCTACACCGCCGACGGGGCACTGATCGGCGAATTCGGCGAGGAGCGCCGCGCGGTGGTGCGGATCGCCGAGGTGCCCGCAGTGCTGAAGCAGGCCGTCCTCGCTGCCGAGGATGAACGCTTCTATCAGCACCAGGGCGTCGATTATGTCGGTGTCATAAGAGCAGCCTACTCCAATCTCGTTGCCGGAGGCAAGCGCCAGGGCGCCAGCACGATAACTATGCAGCTTGCGCGGAACTTCTTTCTCTCGAGCGAGAAAACGCTCACGCGCAAGCTCTACGAAGCGCTCCTCGCGTTCAAGATCGAGTCCACCTTGAGCAAGGACCAGATCCTCGAGATCTATCTCAACCAGATCTACCTCGGCCAGCGGGCCTACGGCTTCGCGGCGGCAGCGCAGATCTACTTCGGCAAGCCGCTCGCCGACGTGACGGTGGCCGAGGCGGCGATGCTCGCCGGGTTACCGAAGGCACCCTCGAGCTTCAACCCCGTGGTGAACCCCAAGCGCGCGAAGCAGCGCCAACTCTATGTCTTGCGTCGCATGCAGGAGCTCGGCTACATCACCGATGCGCAGCTTGCTGCGGCACAGAAGGACCCGCTCGCGGTGCGGCGCGACATAGATGGCTTCGCGGTGCATGCCGAGTACGTCGCCGAGATGGTCCGGCAGGTCCTCTATGAGCGGTACCCGAGCGACGTCTACACCAAGGGCTTTCGGGTCTACACGACCATCACGAAGCGCGACCAGGAAGCCGCCTACCAGTCGTTGCGGCGCGGGGTGCTTGAGTACGACCGCCGACATGGCTACCGCGGGCCCGAAGGCTACGTCGACCTGCCGCAAGGTGCGCCCGAGGAGCCTCTGGAGGAGGTGCTGCAGGAATTCCCGGACAGCGAGGAGCTGCTCGCGGCGGTCGTGCTGGAAGCGGGTCCGAAGCAGGTCAAGGCTTACCGCCGCGGCGGGGAGATCGTGACCATCGCGGAAAGCGGCCTGCGCTTCGCGGCGTCCTCGCTCGCGGAGAAGACGCCCCCGAACCGCCGCATCCGCCGCGGCGCGGTGATCCGCGTCCAGAAGGAAGACAAGATCGGGTGGCAGATCCTGCAGCTGCCCGACGTCGAAGCGGCGTTCGTCGCGCTCGACCCGCAGAGCGGCGCCGTGCGCGCGCTCGTCGGCGGCTTCGACTTCTCTCGCAACAAGTACAACCACGTCACGCAGGCGTGGCGCCAGCCGGGCTCGTCGTTCAAACCGTTCATCTATTCGGCGTCGCTCGAAAAGGGGTTCACCCCGGCTACCGTCGTCAACGACGCGCCCGTCGTCGTCGACGCCGCGCTCACCGGCGGCCAGGTGTGGGAGCCGAAGAACTACGACGGCAAGTACGAAGGGCCGATACGCCTGCGGATGGCGCTCGCGAAATCGAAGAACATGGTGTCGGTCCGCGTCCTGCAGTCGATCGGCACCGAGTATGCGCAGGACTATGTCACGCGCTTCGGGTTCGACGCCGACAAGCATCCACCCTATCTCACGCTCGCGCTCGGCGCCGGGTCGGTGACGCCGTGGCAGATGGCGCGCGCATACGGCGTATTCGCGAACGGCGGCTACCGGATCGATCCCTATCTGATCGAGAAGATCGTCGACGACCGCGGCAACCTGCTCGCGCAGGCGCAGCCGGTGAGGGCAGGGGAGCCGAGCCTGCGCGTGATCGATGCGCGCAACGCCTTCATCATGGACAGCATGATGCACGACGTGATGCGCATCGGCACCGCCGCGCGGGCTTCGTCGCTCGGACGCAGAGATCTCGCCGGCAAGACCGGCACGACCAACGACCACGTGGACGCCTGGTTCGCGGGCTACCAGCCCGGGCTCGTCGGGATCGCCTGGATCGGCTTCGACCAGCCGAAAAAGCTCGGCGCCAACGAGACCGGCAGCGCCGCCGCGCTACCGATCTGGATGGGTTACATGCGCGCCGCGCTGAAGGGCGTACCGGAGCTGCAGCCAGAGCCCCCGCCGGGGATTGTCAGCGTGCGGATCGACCCCGAGACTGGGGTCCAATCGCCCGACGGCTTCGTCGCCGAATATTTCTACCGCGAGTTCCTGCCGCCGGCCGACGCTGCTGCGACGGCCGGACGCGGCACGACGCGGACCGTCGAGGAAGTCCGCAACCAGCTGTTCTGAACCCGGTCGCGTGGCGCGCCGTGTATGATTCCCGGACGCCGTCATGCGCTGCGTCATCGCCCTCCTGCTTCTCACACTCGGCCTCGCGGCGTGCGGCACCAAGGGCGCACTGTATCTCCCGCCGCCCGAGGGCGAGACGGCCGCCGCGTCCAAGAAGAAATGACGTGACGCCGTTCGCCGTCCGGGACGGCCGGCTGTACGCCGAGTCCGTCCCGCTCGAAGAAATCGCACGGCAATTCGGCACGCCCTGCTTCGTCTACTCCCGCGCCGCGCTCGAGCGCGCGTTCCGCGCGTTCGCGGACCCGCTCGCCGGACGCGACCACCTCGTCTGCTACGCGATGAAAGCGAACTCCAATCTCGCGGTGATCGACGTGTTCGCGCGCCTCGGAGCGGGCTTCGACATCGTCTCCGGCGGCGAGCTCGCTCGTGTCGTCGCGGCCGGCGGCGACCCGAGCAAGGTGGTGTTCTCCGGCGTCGGTAAGTCGGAAGCGGAAATCCGCCAGGCGCTCGCCGCCCGCATTCTCTGCTTCAACGTCGAGTCGGCTGGCGAGCTCGACCGCATCGAGCGCATCGCGGGCGGAGCGGGAAAGCGCGCGCCAGTCTCGCTGCGGGTGAATCCCGACGTCGACCCGAAGACGCATCCGTATATCGCCACGGGACTGAAGCAGAGCAAGTTCGGCGTGGCCGTCGAGGACGCGCTGCCGCTCTATCGCAAGGCGGCTGTGTCGCCGCATCTGGAGGTTGCAGGCATCGACTTTCACATCGGCTCCCAGCTGACTGAAGTGCCGCCGTTCGTCGCCGCGCTCGACAGGGTGCTCGCGCTGGTCGATGCGCTCGAACTCGAGGGCATTGCGCTGCACCACATCGACCTCGGCGGCGGCCTGGGGATCCGTTATCGGGATGAGTGCCCGCCGTCGCCCGGCGAATACCTCGGCTCGCTGCTCGACCGCCTTGCCGGCCGGCCGCAGCGAATCCTGCTCGAGCCGGGGCGGACCCTGGTGGGCAACGCCGGCGCGCTCCTGACACGGGTGGAATATCTCAAGCACGGTCCCGACCTGAACTTTGCGGTAGTGGACGCCGCCATGAACGACCTCCTGCGTCCGGCCCTCTACGACGCCTGGCACGATATCGTGCCGGTGACGCAACGCGGCGACGCCGCGCGGATCTACGAGGTCGTCGGACCGGTGTGCGAGAGCGGGGACTTCCTCGGCCACGGCCGGCCGCTCGCGCTCACTGAAGGCGACCTGCTCGCGATCCTGTCGGCGGGAGCTTACGGGATGGTAATGAGCTCGAACTACAACACCCGCCCCCGCGCCGCCGAGGTCATGGTCGACGGCTCGACCGCACACCTCGTCCGGGAGCGGGAGCAGACGCCTACGCTTTTCTCCCTGGAGCGGCGTCTGCCCTAGACGGGGCTCATTGACCCGCCCGAGCGGGGCTGTTAGCGTGCATTTGCCCCGCCGCAGGAAGGGATCGGCGGTTACCCGGACCCCAGTGAAACGACTCTCTCTGATCGTAGTCGCCCTCGCGGCGCTCGCCGCGGGCTGCGGCGACAACAAGGCCGACACCAAGAGGCAGGCCGGCCCGCCGCCGACGCTTGTGACCGTCGCCAAAGCCGAAGCGCGCTCGCTGGAGATCGTCGAAGACTCGGTCGGCTCGGTCGAGAACTTCATCGACCCGAAGGTCGGGGCCGAAGTCGCGGGCCGCATCGTGAGCGTGCAGGGCTTCGTCGGGAAGAAAGTGAAACGCGGCGACCCCCTGGCCGAGATCGACGCCTCGGACCTCGAGATTCAGCGTCGCGCCGACAGCGCGGAAATCGCGCGGCTCGAGGCGCTGGTGGCGAACCAGGAGCGCATCATCGCCAACCAGCAGAAGCTGGTCGAGAAGAACTTCATCTCCCAGAATGCGCTCGACGAGTCGCTTGCCCAGGGCAAAGCCATCCGCGAACAGCTCGCTGCCGCGCGCGCAAAGCTCGACGCCAACCGCAATTCCCTCCGCAAGACCAAGGTCGTCTCGCCGATCGACGGCGAGATCGAGGTCCAGATCGTCGCGCCCGGCGACTACGTGAAACTCGGCGACCCGCTGTTCCAGCTCGTCGGCACCCATCGGCTGCACGCGCACCTGCCGTTTCCGGAGAGCGCCGCGCCGCGGCTCAGGGTGGGACAGCTCGTCCGGCTCAACTCGCCGCTCGTGCCCGACGTCGTCGTCGAGGCCAGGATCGACGAGATCCGGCCGACGATCACCGCGACCAGCCGCGCGCTCGACGTGATCGTGAAGTTCGACTCGCGATGGCAAGTTCCGCGGCGGCGGCACCGTCAACGCCCAGGTCGTCACCGCACGGAAAGCGAATGCGATCGTGGTGCCGGAGCAGAGCGTGGTGCTGCGGCCCGCCGGCAAAGTGGTCTACGTCGTCGACGACGGCAACAAGGTCGCGCAGCGCGTCGTCCAGACCGGCTACAGACAAGGCGGCCTGGTCGAGATCACCGCCGGGCTCGCGGGCGGCGAGACGGTGGCGGTCGACGGCGCAGGCTTCCTGACCAACGACGCGAGCGTCGCGGTGTCGCGGCCGCGCGGCGAGAAAGACGCGTCGGCGCCCGCGGTGCCGACGGCCGAGCGGCCCGGCCTCAGCAAGCCCATCGCCCCGGCAGTCAAGGGAGGTGCGTCGTGACGTTGCCCGAGCTGTCGATCAAGCGTCACGTCTTCGCGGTGATGCTGAACGCCGTGCTGGTGCTGTTCGGGCTGATCGCCTACCAGCGCATCGGCATGGACAAGCTGCCCTACGTCGAGTTTCCGGTCGTCTCGGTCCAGACCACCCTCAAGGGCGCGAACCCCGACGTCGTCGACTCGGCGATCACGGGCGTGATCGAGGGCTCGGTCAACAGCGTGCCGGGCATCGAGCACATCCAGTCCACGTCCTCGCCCGGCGTGTCGCAGATCAACATCACCTTCAACCTCGACAAGCGGATCGACGTCGCGTTCAACGAGGTGCAGGCGAAGGTGAACCAGGTGCTGCGTCGGCTGCCAAAGGACGCCGACCCCCCGGTGGTCGCAAAGGTCGAGACCAACACCTCGCCGATCTTCTGGATGGCGATCTCGGGCGATCGCACGCAGCAGCAGCTGAACCAGTACGCGATCAACGTCATCAAGAAGAAGCTCGAGACGATCGACGGCGTCGGCGAGGTGCGCGTCGGCGGCCGGCGCGATCGCACGATCCGCGTGAACCTGCTGCCCGCCCGCATGGCGGCGTTCGGTCTCGCGGCGCAGGACATCCAGGACGCCTTCACCCGCGAGCACCTGCAGGTCGCGGGCGGGTTCATCGTCGGCGGTGCGACCGAGCACCTGGTGAAGCTCGACCTCGAGTTTCACAACATGGACGACCTCGAGAAGATGATCGTCGGCTTCCGCGAGGGCTCGCCGATCAGGCTCAAGGACATCGCCGAGATCGAGGACGGTCTCTCCGACTTCCGGCAGCTCGCGCGCTTCAACGGCCAGATGGCGGTCGGGCTCGGCGCGGTGAAGATCCCGAACACCAATACCGTCGCGATCGTGCAGCGCATCATGGAGCGGCTGGAGACCGACATCATCCCGAGCCTGCCGCCGGGCATGAAGATCGATATCGTCCAGAACGACGCCGTGTTCATCGGCGAAACGATCAAGGCGCTGAAGGAGCACCTCTTCGAGGGCACCCTGCTCGCCGCGCTGGTGGTGCTCTTCTTCCTGCGCAGCGTACGGTCGACCCTGATCATCGCCACGGCAATCCCGGTGTCGCTGCTCGGCGCGGTGGCGGTGATCTACTTCTTCGGCTACACCTTCAACTCGGTGACGATGCTCGCGCTCCTCCTGCTGATCGGCGTCGTGGTGGACGACTCGATCGTGGTGCTCGAGAACATCTTCCGCCACCGCGAGCACCTCGATCCCGATCCGATCTCGGCGGCGATGAACGGCAGCCGCGAGGTCACCTTTGCAGTGCTCGCGGCGACGCTCTCGCTCGTCTCGATCTTCGCGCCGGTGATCTTCATCGGCGGCGTGATCGGCCAGTTCTTCAAGTCGTTCGCGGTGGTCGTGACCTTCGGCGTACTGGTATCGTGGTTCGTCTCGCTCACGCTCACCCCGATGCTGTGCTCGCGGTTCCTGCGCGTTCACAGGCACGAGGGGCGCGTGCACCGCTGGCTCGACCGCTTCTTCGCCGGACTCGATAGCGTGTATCGCCGGCTGCTCGACGCCGCGATCCGGCATCGCTGGGCGGTGCTCGCCGCAACGGTGCTGATATCGGCCTCGAGCGTCTACTTCTACAGCAACATCGGCAAGGAGCTCGCTCCGGCGCAGGACGAAGGCCGGTTCCTGATCACGATGCGAACGCCGCTCGGCTCCTCGATCCACTACACCGAGACGCGGCTGCGCCAGGTCGAGGAGATCGTGAAGCAGTACCCGGAGGTCGTGACCGAGTGGGGCATCATCGGGCTCGGCTCGGCGCAGCAGGTGAACCAGGCGACGCTCGTGATCCGCATGCTGCCCAAGGACGAGCGTCGCGCGAAAGGGATGCGTTCCCAGCAGCAGGTCCTGGCGACTATCCGGCGGGAGATCGCGCAGGTGCCCGGCGCGCGGGTGTTCGCGCGCGGCTTCGGCGTCTTCCCGGGGCAGCGGACCGAGCCGCTGCAGTTCGTCGTCACCGGACCGAACCTGCAGGAGATGGGGCGGAACGCGGCCGAGATCCAGCGCACGCTGCAGAACGACCCGGCGATCGGCCGCATGGACACCGATCTCCAGCTCGAGCTGCCGCAGCTCGTCCTCGCGCCCGACCGCACCCGCTCGCAGGCGTTCGGCCTGAGCGCGAACGACGTCGCGTCCGCACTCAACATGCTGACCGGCGGCATCGACATCGCCAAGTACAACGACGAGCCCGGGCGACGGCCAGCGCTACGACATCCGCGTCAAGGCGAAGGACGGCGAGTTCCTGCAGCAGGCCGACCTTACGAAGATCTACCTGCGCAACCGCCAGGGACAGCTGATCCGCCTCGACAGCGTCGCGAAGTTCCAGGAGATCCTCGGGCCGGCCGTCATCGGGCGGTTCGACCTCGAGTACTCGGCGACCTTCTACAACATCCCGAGCGTGTCGCTCGGCGACGCGGTCGATATCGTGCGCGCCGCGGGCGAGAAGCTGCCGCTCGGGTATCGCGTCCAGTTCATCGGCGAGGCCGAGGAGCTCGGCAAGACCCAGCGCTACGTGCTCTTCGCGTTCGTCGTGGGGTCGATCCTGCTCTTCATGGTGCTCGCGAGCCAGTTCAACTCCTTCGTGCAGCCGCTCATCATCATGCTCGCGGTGCCGCTCGCGATCGTCGGCGGCCTCGCCTCGCTGTGGCTCGCGGTCCCGGTCGCCCAGCTCGCGGTATGGTTCGGCGCGGAGATCCAGCCGCTCACGCTCAACATCTACTCGATGATCGGCCTCGTGCTGCTGATCGGCCTGGTCGCGAAGAACTCGATCCTGCTCGTCGACCTCACCAACCAGCGCCGGGCGCAGGGGTTGGGCGTCGACGAGGCGCTCCGCGACGCCTGCCCGATCCGGATGCGGCCGGTGCTGATGACCTCGGCCACGATCATCCTCGCGCTGGCGCCGGCGGCGCTCGGGCTGGGGGCCGGCTCCGAGACGAACCAGCCGCTTGCGGTAGCGGTGATCGGCGGGATGATCACCTCGACGCTTCTCACGCTGGTCGTCGTACCGGCGGCCTACTCGCTGGTGGAGAGCCGCGACGTACTGGGGCCGGTCCGCCGGTTCCTGCCGGAGCGCCTCAAGCCGCAGCAATAGGCAGCGCCGCGACCGGACGTAAGCCCGCAGTCAGCATCTAATGCCACCCGACTAGACCGTCGGGCGACTTCCACGCGCCGCCGCCCGAGTCTAGAGTGGCCGGATGGTCGTCCTCTCGTGCGTCCTGATCATGCTGGCCATCGCGCTGCCGCTGCACTGGGCGGTGATGCACGAGCTCGAGCGCTGGGAGAGTCCTGAGTACTTCCGGCGGTACGGCGTGATCGTCAAGCGCCAGGAAGCGCTCGACGCGGCAGCGGACGTGGTCGGTACCTACCGCGGCGCCGCCATCCATCGCAGCGTGACGTTCAAGGGCATGGTCTACGAGTTCGCCGGCGTCGCTGCCGCCGCGCTACCAGAAGCGCATCGACCGAGAACGAGCTGCTACATCGAACCCGGGCTCCTATACGTCACTCGCGCGGGCTGACGCTCAGGCGTTCGGCCGCGGCTGGGCGACGGCGCCGCGCGCGGGTCTGCGCGCGACGTCGCCGGTCCTTTAGATGCGCCCAGACGCGGTAGCCGAGCAACCCGGCGAGCACCACCGCGTAGATCGCGGGCTCGGTCACGTCCCGCTTCACCATCCACCAGAAGTGCAGCACGCCGAGCGGCGCGATGACGTAGACCAGCCGGTGGAGCGCGAGCCAGCGCTTCGCGCCCAGCCGCTGCACCATCCGGTTCGTCGACGTGATCGCGAGCGGCGTCATCAGCAGCAGGGCGGTGAAGCCGACGGTGATGAACGGCCGCTTCACGATGTCCTTCAGGATGTCCATCACCTCGAACACGTGGTCGAACGCGACGTAGCTCGACAGGTGCACGACGCCGTAGAAGAACGCGTACAGCCCGAGCATCCGCCGGAATGACGCGAGCGAATGCCAGCCGAAGAGCTTGCGGAGCGGCGTCACCGCGAGCGTGATGAGCAGGAACCGCAGCGTCCAGTCGCCGG
This sequence comes from uncultured beta proteobacterium, assembly GCA_963744255.1. Taxonomy (GTDB): domain Bacteria; phylum Pseudomonadota; class Gammaproteobacteria; order Burkholderiales; family SG8-39; genus DATEDA01. The sequence goes on along the minus strand of CAVUSZ010000021.1, from coordinate 5,632 downwards.
TCGAGCGGGTGATGAACTCGGCCGGGTTCGCGCCCAGCCAGTCGGGAAAGAACAATGCGCCGACCGCGAGCCGTCCGAGCGGCACGAGCGCCGCGGCGAAGACGAGCGCCTTCAGTGCGCGGACCGTTTGCGGCGTCAGGGTCACGGGCTCAATAGGACTTCGTGAGATCCATCCCGGTGTAGAGGCTCGCGACCTGGTCGCCATAGCCGTTGAAGATCACCGTCTGGCGATTGGCGAAGAAGTCGGGAATGCGACGCTCCTTCTTCTGCGTCCAGCGCGGATGATCGACGTTGGGATTCACGTTGGAGTAGAAGCCGTATTCCTGCGGGTTGGCGCGCTCCCAGGCGGTCCTCGGCTGCTTCTCGACGAAACGGATCCGGACGATCGACTTGCCGGACTTGAAGCCGTACTTCCACGGCACGACGAGGCGGATCGGCGCGCCGTTCTGGTTCGGCAGCACTTCGCCGTAGAGCCCGACGCCGAGGAGCGTGAGCGGGTGCATCGCCTCGTCGATGCGCAGCCCCTCGAGGTACGGCCAGTCGAGCACCGGCAGCTTCGTGCCGATCATCGTGTCCGGCTGGTAGGCGGTGACGAACTCGACGAACTTCGCTTTCGACGTCGGCTCGACGAGCTTCGCGAGGCGGTTGAACTCGAAGCCTATCCACGGGACCACCATCGACCAGGCCTCGACGCAGCGCAGGCGATAGATCCGCTCTTCGAGGGGGAACTTCAGCAGCTCTTCGATCGCGAACGTGCGCGGCTTGGCGACCTCGCCCTCGACGACGACGTTCCATGGCCGGGTCTTGAGCGCCTTGGCGTAGCGCGCCGGCTCCTCCTTCTCGGTGCCGAACTCGTAGTAGTTGTTGTAGGTCGTGATGTGCTTGTAGTCGGTCGTCTTCTCGTTCGTGCTCAGGGTGCTCTTCGCCACGTTCTCGAGCTTCTGGAGCCCGAGCGTCTTGGCGCCCTGCTGCTGCCCACGCGCCCCCGGGGCGAGAAACCCTCCCGCAGCGAGGATCGAGCCGGCCGCGGCGAGCTTCATGAATTCGCGTCGCCGCGCGTAGATGTCCGGCGGAGTGATCGCGGAGGGCAGGATGTCGCCGGGACGCTTGATGAGCATGGCAGTGCCTCGAATGAGGTTCGATGATAGCGATGTACGAGTCGGTCGACGGTCCAGATTCCTTACGGCCGAGGCGCTATTGCCGGGTCAACACCCACTCGACGATCAGCTTCGCATCGGCGTCGGACAGGCCGGGGTTCGGTGGCATCGGCACCTGGCCCCACGCCCCCTGCCCGCCTTCCTTGAGCTTCCTGGCGAGCGAAGCGGGCGCGGCGGCGTCGGACTTATAGCGCGCGGCGACCTCGCGGAACGCCGGCCCGATGACCTTGTTGTCGACGGCGTGGCAGCCAAGGCAGGCATTCCGGTTCAGGAGCTGCGTCACCGGGTCGGCCTGCGCCTGGGCCGCGGCCGCCTGCGCGGATGCGGCCTGCGCCGCGGCGGACGGCCCCTCGCGGCCGTAGTAGGTCACGAGATAGTCGGTGATGATCCGGATCTCGTCGGGCGCGAGCGGCGCGCCGCGCTGGACCATGATCCGCATCTGCTCCTCCCACTCCGGACGCGACAGCCGCACGCGCGTCACGTGCCCGATCTCGTGGCAGATCGCGCACTTCGCCTGCGTCAGATCGGCGCCGGGCCCGGGGACGAGCGGCTCCTGCGCCAGCCCCGACACGGCGAGCACGACGAGCGCCGCGCCCGCCGCGTGAACGGTGCTACGCCTTCTCAACGACGATTCCCACGCGCGGGATCGCGTTCCAGAAATAGCCGAGCGGGTTCCACGTCGAGGTGGACGGCTGCACGTTGCCCTTCTTGTCGGTCGCGCGCGCGAGGATCGTCAGCTCGCCGGGTCGCGCTAGCGGCACCTCGAGGCGGAAGCGCCGCCAGGCGTATTTGTCGCCTTGCGCCACGAGCCTGGCGCGCTCCCAGGTCGCACCGTTGTCGAACGACAACTCGACGGTCTCGATGCCGTCGTCACCAGCCCAGGCCGACCCGCGGACGATGAGCAGCCCGCCGGCCCTGTAGCGGTCGCCCGGCCCGGGAAGCGTGATGATCGACTTCACCGGCCATGCTTCGGTCGTGACCGCGTCCGCCGGCAGCTTCGATCCCGGCGGCACCGGGGTCCGCGGGATGCGGTAGCTGTCGTCCATGAAGGTGCCCTTGAACGGCGCATCGAGCACCTCGATCCCGGAGAACCATTTGATCGACGCCGAGCCGACCCATCCGGGAACGACCATCCGCAGGGGGTAGCCGTGGATCTTCGGCAGATCGCCGCCGTTCATGCCCCAAACCACCATCGTGTGCCGCTCCATCGCCTTCGACATCGGGATGGAGCGGATCACCTTCGGCGCCGTAGGCACCGCGCCGAAGTCGTCGCCCGAGAACGCAACGTGGACCGCGCCGGCCTTCACGCCCGCGAGCTTCAGCACGTCGGCAAGGCTCACGCCGGTCCACTGCGGGCAACCCATTCCGCCCGTGGGCAACCACGGCGTGCCGCTAGCCCGCGGCTCGAAGGCGGATCGACCCGAGCCCGCGCACTCGACCATCGCCTGCGTCGTGAACGACGGCATCTTCTTCAGATCGGCAAGCGGGATCTCCAGCGGCCTGCTCAACGAGACCCCGTACGCGCAAGACATGCTTCGACGCGTCGAGGTCGGGCGTAAGCAGGTTGTTGCGGATGAACATCCGGTCGGTCGGCGTCACGTCGAAATCGTGATACTCCGCCGGCACGCTGCCGGTGAGCGGGCGCGCCGAATGAACTGAGAAGCCCGGCATCTTCTGCGCGAGGACCTGCGGGTTCGGCACCGTGCCGGGCGGATCGACTGGCGGCGCTGCAGTCTGCGCCAGCGCCCGCTGCGCGAGCCCGCCGGCGGCGGCGAGCGCGCTCAACCTCGCGACCCAGGCGAGAAACTCCCTGCGGCCGGGTGGGGAATCGGGATCGATGGGAGATGGTCGCTCATAGTCTGCTCCTTCGACGGCATTGCGGTGTAGTTATGGTGTCGGTCGCGTGTGCCTCCCGCAACCGTGATGCGAGCGTAGCGACGGAGCGAGCTTCCCACAACCGACGGCGCTGCCGCACCGCGAGCTCAGGGATTGAGCTGGCGGTACACCGCGGTCGCGATCTCGAGCAACTCCGGCTTCGGGAGCTCGCCCGACAGCGCGTAGCCGAGCCGCCCGTCGATCCAGTAGAACACCGCGACCTTGTCCTCCTGGCTGAAGCGGAACGCGGTGTCGCGGTTCTCGGCCGCGAGGCGCGATACATAGAGCGTCAGCCGCTTGCCCTTCGCGTCCTGGTACATGAACTGCGCTACAGCGCCGTTGTCGCCAGGGAGCAGTCGCCCACCGACGAGCTCGTAGCCCTCATTCGTAAGGAGCGGCGCACGGAGCTTCGCGCCCAGCCGCTTCGAGAGCCAGTTGACCAGATGCTCCTGCTCGGCCGCTCCGACCTCCACCGGATGCCGCACCTCGGGCGAGTACACCGCGTGCGCAATTGCCGCCTGACGCGCAAGCGACGCGCGCGCAAGCGGACGATCGCCGAGCAATTCGTGCGCGAGCCAGCCGAGCGCGGCGCCGGCGACGAACCATGCCGCCGCGATCGCGAACCGCGCTCCGCTCCGGCTGGTCCTGACGCGCCGGAGGCGCTCCGGCACCGGTTCGCCGAGCACCGGGTCGTAGAGCGCGTGGAGCGCCGCGCTTTGCTCACGATAGGCCGCGGCGCGCCCCGCGTCCTCGGGTGACTGCGCGAGCTCGCCCTCGACGGCGCGCCGGCGCTCGGGGTCGAGCCGGTCGTCCACGTAGGCATGGAGGTCGTTTTCCGAGAGCTTCATTTGACGACCTTCAGGCCGGGCAGGGCCGGCGCGCCAGTGAGCATCGCGCGCAGCCGCTCGCGGCCGCGGAAGAGCCGCGACATCACCGTGCCGATCGGGATGCCGAGCGCCTCGCTGACCTCGGCATAGGTCAGTTGCTCCAGGCCGACGAGCAACACGACCGCGCGCTGCTCCGGCGGGAGCAGCGCGAGCGCGCTCTGCAGATCGCGGATCTCGAGCTGGGCGCCGTCGGCCGGCGCGACCGCCGGGAGCGCGTCGTCGTCGAGCGCTTCCTCGGGGTGCGCGCGGCGGCTGCGCAGCTGGTTGACGAATACGTTGTGCATGATCGCGAACAGCCAGGCGCGCAGATCGCTCCCCGGACGCCACAGATGGCGCTTGTTAATTGCACGCTCGAGCGTGTCCTGCACGAGATCGTCGGCGGCGTACTGGTCGCCGACAAGCGCGCGCGCATAGCGGCGCAACCGCGGGATGTGCTCGGCGATCCGCTCGGGAGTCACGTCGCCATCCGTCCCCTGCCCTGCATTCAGGGACGCGCCACGCGCCATACGTTGTCGAACGCGTCGCCCGTCCGGTCGCCGGGCTGCGAGTCCTTGCTCCAGACGTAGAGCGGCTTGCCCTTGTACGCCCACTGCCGCCGGCCGTCGTCGCGCGCGACAATCGTATAGTCGCCCGCCGGCTTCGCACCTGGCGGCGCCGCAAGCGGCCGCCAGTCCGCCGCACACTGCGCATTGCACGCGCTCTTCCCGGACACGTCGCGGTCGAAGGTGTAGAGCGTCATCCCCTCCGCGTCTACGAGCACGTCGCCGTCGCGCTGCACCGGCACCTGGGACAGCGCGATGAGCTCGCAACCGCAGAGCGCCGTCACGGCGGCTGCAAGCGCGACGCAGGCCTTCGCCCGGTGCGCCCTCGGCCCTGTGAACGCAGCCGACAGCCCCGTTATTCCCCCGGCGGCCGGGGCGGAGGTGTAGCGCATCACGGAACCACGGCAGGAAAGGACGAGACGCGCGAGCTAGCGCAGCCCCGCGATGTAATTGGCGACCGCCTTGATCTCGGCGTCGGACAGCCGTCCGGCGGTCATCCGCATCATCCGGTTCGGGTCGTTCGCGCGCTCACCGCTGCGGAACGCTTTCAGCTGCGTTTCGATGTACTCGGCGTACTGTCCCCCGAGCAGCGGGTATTGCGCCGGGACGCCGGCACCGGTAGGGCCGTGACACGCCGCGCACGCTGGGACCTGTTTCTCCGCGATGCCCCCACGGAAGATCTTCTGGCCGAGCTCGATTGTCTTCTTGTCCGTCGCCGTCTCGGGCACGAGCTTCTGACCGGCGTAATACGCGGCGACGCTGCGCATGTCCTCGGGCGAGAGCGCCGTCGAGAACGCGGCCATGATGTTGTTTGGCCGCTCGGCCGGCTTGTTGTCTTTGCCCGGCCTGAAGTTCATGAGCTGCTTCGCGAGATACTCGGGGATCTGGCTGGCGAGCTTCGGATTCGCCGGGCCGATGCTGTTGCCGTCGGCGCCGTGGCAGGCGGCGCAGACTTCGGTTGCGATCTTCTGACCCTTCGCGAGATCGACCTTCGGCAGCGGATCGGCCGCGAACGCAGGGGCCGCAGCCAGGATTGCGGCGAGAAACGCCGGGCAAAGGTTCATCGACTCCCTCTCGGATCGGGTTGTTCTCGTTGGAACGGAACGACCAAAAAAGGCTGCTATTCTACCGGCGTTACCGCGCCGTTGCGACGGGATGTCCTTGTTTCAGA
>CAVUSZ010000020.1:0-128797 GCA_963744255.1 uncultured beta proteobacterium | reverse complement strand
ATGACGATCTCGTCCATCGCTCGGATCGCTACAATGTTGCGGAAATATTACAGGCTCTACCCGCCATGAACACGCCCCTCCCGCGGAGCGCGCGCCGTTGACCGCGGCGGCGCTCGCGCTCGTGCTCGTCGCGGCGGCGGTGCACGCGGGCTGGAACTACCTCCTCAAGACGTCCCGCGGTGGCCCCGCGTTCATGACGCTGGTCGCGATGGTCGCGATGGTCCTCTGGGCGCCGGTCGCGGCCGGCCGTGGTTCTGGCAGGGCTACGTCTTCCAGTGGGTGCATCTCATTCCCGTTCTCGCGAGCGCGGCCATCCACACCGCGTACTTCGTCCTGCTCGATCGAGGCTATCGCCACGGCGACCTGTCGGTGGTCTATCCGCTCTCGCGGGCGACCGGGCCGGTGCTCACGATCGCGCTCGCGATGCTTTTCCTCGGCGAGCGGCCGGGGCCGCTCGCGCTCGCCGGCGCCGCACTCGTCATTCTCGGCGCGTACCTGCTCACCGGCAACCCGCTGCGGCTCTTCTCGCGCGACCGCCCGAAAGGGGCGGGCTTCGCGCTGCTCACCGGCTGCACAATCGCGCTCTACACCGTGGTCGACAAGCTCGCGGTGAGCCACTACCTGATCCCGCCGATCGTCTTCGACTGGTCGTGCATCGCGTTCCGGCTCCTCATGCTCTGGCCCATCGCGGTCCGCGGCAAGCCGACCGCGCTGGCCGAGTCGTGGCGCGTCGACCGCCGGGCGATCATCCTCGTCGCGCTCCTCTCGCCGCTTGCCTACATCCTGGTGCTGACGGCGATGGTGTTCACGCCGGTGAGCTACGTTGCCCCGGCGCGCGAGGTGAGCATCCTGTTCGCGGCGCTCCTGGGGGCACATTTCCTCAAGGAGCGCGATCCTGTGCGGCGGCTTGTCGCCGCCTCGGCGATCGTCCTGGGGATCGTAGGGCTCGCAATGGGCTAAGGGGATGATGCTAGATTAGCCACCCCCGAAGGAGGATTCCTCATGATCACCGAGATCGTGTTGTTCAAGCTGCCGGGCGAGATGAGCCGGGAGGAATATTTCAAGCGCGCCCGCGAGTCCGCGCCGACCTGGGGCGCGAACCCGAGCTTGTCCGCAAGAACTATCTCTACGACGCCGAGGGCGGCTACGGCGGGGGCGCCTACCTGTGGCCGTCCGTCGCCGACGCGCAGAAGTGGCACGGCGCGGCCTTCAAGCAGCGCATCAAGGAAACCTACGGCAGCGAGCCGACGTTCACCTACTACGAGACGCCGGTAGTCGTGGACAACCGCGCGCGCGACATCATCGAAGGCTGAGCGGCCAACCCTGCCGCGGTTTCCGCGCGGAGCATCTCGGCAGCCTGCTCCGCCCAAGGGGCCGCGCGACGCGGACCCCCTGCGCACTTTTGCGATTTCGCCGCGCTCGGCGCCATTTCCTGAAATTCGCACGCGGTCGACCGCTGGCGCGAGCGAGCTAGCCGTGTCGGCGGTCGGCGACATCGAGCTTGCGCTCTTCGTCCGAGGCGCCGTGCCTCATTTCAAGCTTCCCATCCTTGAACACCGTCGCTGAAGAGCGACAGCGCGAGCGCTGCACGGGCGTCGACTTGCGGAACGTGCCGGAGCAAGCGACTGATTCGGCTAGTGGTTCTCGCAGCTCTACCGGACACGGGTACGTGCATTGCACGAACTTGACTGCAGGTGCCAGCTCGTAGACTGACGGCGAGCGCCAGCCTTGCCCCACATCATCCCTCGCGAAAAGGAGAATCAATGGAGTCTGTGTTCGAACGCATTGCTCAACTGAACCAGGAGAGCTTCCAGGTTTCGCGGCGAATTGCGCTCGCCGCGTGCGAATCGTTCGACGAATGGATGAAGGCGCACCTGATTAGCGACGAACCTCAGCCAGCGAGCGAGCAGTCCGCCAAATGCCGTCATTCCGGGGCTGCCCGTGAGGGCAGAACCCGGAATCCAGAGAAATTCCTGGACTCCGGGTTCCGCTACGCGGCCCCGGAATGACGAGCTGAGGTTCGTCGCTAATCAGGAAGGCGCAAATGGACGCGAGTCGGGAGCTCGTCCAGCGGAACGCCGCAGGCCTGGGCGCGCTGCGCCAGGACGGCGTCCCCGCCGCGCTCACGAGGTTGCCCGCCGCCTACGAGCGGTACTGGCAGAAGACCTTCGAGAGCACCCGCGACTGGGTCGAGGCTGGCATGCGGACCCAGTCGGCCTTCAGCGCGATCCTCTTCGAGCAGGCGAATGCCGCGAACGCCGCGATCAAGCGGATCGCCGAAGACTCCGCCGCCCGGGCGGCCTCGGCTTCGGAAGCGCTGCATCAGCGGGCCAGGGAAAGACCTCGCCAGGCCGCTTGATCGGCCTACCACCCCGGGCGGGCATGCGCTCGTCGGCGCTGTGCCGCCCGGTGCCGGAATGGCCGCGGGCCTCTCCACAGCGGACGGGCCCCAGCCCATCCGCTCAAAACACCACCAACCACCCTTCTCGCCGCGCCTGCGCCTTGGTGTAGCTGACGCCATCGACCTTCAGGCCGTCGGCGTTGAGCAGGGTGATGATGCCGCCGGAATTGCCGAGCTGGGTCGGTGCGGCCAGCTTGACCGTGACGACACCGCTCGCGGGAAGCGTTCCCGCGAGCGGGCATTTGCGCTTCTGCTGATCGGCGATTCGCCACCCGCCGAGGTCGATCGCGCGGGGCGTCGGATTGAGGAGGATCACGGTTTCCACCTCCGCCCCTCCGCCCACGGGATTCACCATTGCAGCCATGATTCGTACGGTCTCGTCGGGCTGCTCCGCCAGTTCGATGGCATGTCCGGTGACGTCGTCCGTGTGCCACGCCTGGGACTGGAACCCGAGAAAGAGGCCGACCCACCGGTCGCTGGCGGGAAAGCGCAGCAGCAGCCCGCCGTCTTGCCAGACCCCGTCGTCCTCGCGATAGCGGGCGACGTTGCCCTGGTTCATGTGGATGTCATGAATGCCGTTGCCGGGCTGGAAGCCGAAGACCTTGTCCCGCTGCCCCTGCTCCGGACCCCAGCGCTGGCCGAAGGCGAACACGAGCGCGCCGGGCTCGCTGATGGCGCGCTTGACGTAGTGCTCGATGCGGTCGCTCAGATCGTTGTCGGGGCCCGGCACGTTGTGCGGCAGCAGGCGCATCTCGCTGCGGTCGAACAGGTTGCCGCGTATGAAGTCGAGCGCCATCCCGCCCGGCTGTGATGGCAGTGGCGCGAAGCCCTCGTGCAGATCGGCCAACCGCGCCAGGATCGGGTGGCTGAAATCCTCCTTGATCAGATACAGCAGCTCGGACGGATACTCGTTCGACTTGACGTTGACGGCGATGCGGTAGCTCGTGCCGGCAGCGCCCAGCTGGACCTGGTAGTGGGGCGTGTCATCGTCGTTCTCGCGGCGGGCGGCGACGGCTTTGCCGACCAGGACGCCGTACTTGTTCAGGGGCATTTCGATCTCCTTGGTGCGCGAGGCGGGAGCTCATCAAGCCCCGGGTCGGACGCCCGCAAGGGGCCTCTCTCCTATCGCATCTTCCCGCGCTAGAGCCTGCGGCTCAATCCGATGAATGGTCTAGGCCCCCCGTCCGCACGGCCGATCTATACTCCCCCGCCCCTTTCGCAGCACTCACTGCGGCCGGACGCGCGGGCTAGTGACGGCCCGGAGCGCGTATGAATACGGGATGGCGAGGTTTATCGTGCGGTTATTCGCCCTCCCAGTGGCGTCAATACCTTTCGGGAAGGAGACAGTTCCATGAAACTTTCCAGCATCGCCGGAGCGGCGCTCGCAGGGTTCGCCGGGGTGGTCCTGGCCCAGGCTCTCAAGGGACCGGTGAATGACGCGCCATTCACGGAGAAGTGGTGGCCGTCCAAGTGGGGCGCGGAAGACAAGGCGGGCAGCGCCAACCACACCAAGAATTCCGCGAACATCAAGCGGGCGTTGGCGACGGTGAAACAGTACAAGGCCATCACGATCGGGAAGTACTATCACCGCGAGGTGCCCGCCTTCGGCCCGCGCGGGTGGCAGTTGACCATTCCCGGGACGCCGACCGGCGGCCCGTTCGGCAAGAACGCACTCATCTACCACGACGAGCTCGTGACCGCCGAGCTCGGCCAGATCGGCACGCAGTTCGACGGTCCCGGACACATCGGCGTGAACACCTCCAAGGGGCCGATGATGTACAACGGCCGCCTCACCTAGGATGCCTACGAACGCGGCGCCGGTGGCCGCGTGGTGGGCATGGGTCCGCTCGGCGTGGAGCACGTCGCCGAGCTCGGCTTCGTCTGCCGGCTGGTCGTCCTCGATGCCGTTGCGTATCGCAAGCAGCAAGGCAAGCTGCCGGCAAACGCCGAGACGCTGCCGATTCCGGACAGCGCGACGTCGCCGGGCATCGTGACCGCGGACGACGTGCAAGGCATCATGAAGATGGCACGCCTGTCGGAGATCATGCCCGGCGATTGCGTGGCGCTGCACACCGGCCAGGGCAACACCTGGAGCAACGACCGGTACAAGACGATGACCTCGGAGCAGCGCGCCGCCGCGCGGGCGATCTGGGACAAAGGCGAACCGGGGTTCGGCTCCAGCGCCTGCGAATATCTGGCGTCGCGCGACATCGCGCTGACGATGGGCGACACCTCGGCGAACGATTCGCAGCCGTTCGGCGAGGAAGGCAACGAGCACGCGGTGCCTTGCCATACCGGCATGCAGACCCGCCGCGGGATCTGGAACCTTGAGAACGTGGACACCAAGTCACTGGTCGACGCCAAGATCTACGAGGGCGCGTTCATCTGGGCGCCGTTGAAGATGATCGGCGCCACGGGTTCGCCGGGCAATCCGGTCGTGTTGTACTGACCGGGACCGAGAAGAGAAGACAAAGACTCGACATCGTCGGGTCCCACGTCACGGCTGATCGCTTTCGACCCGTTGCTGCCCGAGGCGGCGGCCATAGCCACCGCCATTGGCCATCAGGTTCGGCGTGGCTGCGTTCCATCAATTCAAGGCTCGTGCGATTTCCTCGGTTGCGATCTGTGCGTCCGGAACGATGCCGCGCATCTGCAGAAAACCGTGCACCATGCCGTCGGCGCAGATGTATCGGGTCGCAACCCCCGCAGTCTTCAGCCGTTCGGCATACGCTTCCGCTTCGTCGCGCAACGTGTCGTATTCGGCGGCGATGATCAGCGCTGGCGGCAGGCCGGAGAGATCCTGGGCGTAGATTGGCGAGACGCGTGGATCCCTCGGGTCGCACTGGTCGCCGCAATAGGTTTGGTAATACCACGCCAAGTCCTCGCGAGGCACGAGGCATTCGGTGGACGGCATGGCGATGGACGGAAACGACAGCGTGAAGTCGACCACCGGCTGCAGCAATACCTGATAGCGGATCGCGACGCCCGGGTTCGACCGCAAGCGCAGACAGGTGACCGCGGCCAGATTCCCTCCTGCACTTTCGCCGCACACGACGATAGGACCCGGCGCGCCGCCGAGGTCGACGGCGTGAGTCCCTGCCCAGATTGTTGCCGCCACTGCATCATCGAGCGCCGCAGGAAAGCGGTGTTCGGGCGCCAAACGGTAATCGATCGAGAGCACCATGTGTCGGGTGACACGGGCAAGGTTGCGACAGAATGCGTCGCTCTCTTCGATTCCGCCCTTCACGTACCCTCCGCCATGGAAATACAGCATGATCGGACATGGCTCCGGGCGGTCTGGCGCGTAGACGCGCGTCGGAATGGGGGTGTCCACGCCGGGAATCGTCACATCCTCGATGCGGCGTATCGAGACCAACTCACCAGTGATGGCGGGTGTCCAGAGATTGCGGAATGCCTGACGAACCTCTGTGATCGGCAGCGCCCACTGCGGCTCGTGCGTATGCGCCAGCTTGGTTTCAATGAGTTGCTTCAATGCCGCGTTGAGCGCCATCGTGTTTGCCGGAATGTGTTCGCCTGGTTTCGAGGGATTCTTCGTTTCCGTGCGCTACGACCGGCTCATGGCCGGACCCTGCCGATCGGTCGATGTCGCTTTCCGTCCCGGCGCTGTCGACGGTGGAATTTAGCCAGCGGTCCCGACGGCAGCCCGATTCGGCTCGGGTCACGGGCCAGCCGCTCGCATCGTTACGCTTCCGGCATCGCGAGTTGTCCCTCCGAGCCGCTGAATCCCGCGCGCGGAGCCCAGGGTCAACGACCGCTCGGGCGGAGCACACTCCCCCCGCGAGGAGAAGCTCCGGACCTCAATCCGCCTTCGCGCCGGACTCCTTGACCACCTTCCCGAGCGTCGCGGTGTCGGCCTTGATTGCTGCCGCGAACTGGTCCGGCGTGCTGGTGACGACGTCGAGGCCACGCTCCGTGAGCGACTTCTCGATGTCCGGGCTGCGCACGGCCTTGATGAACTCCTCGTTCAACTTCGCGACGACGGGCGCGGGTGTCCCCGCCGGGACCATCATCCCGAACCACTGATCCATCTCGACGCCCGGGAAGCCGGCCTCGGCCATCGTCGGGACGTTCGGCAGCAGCTTCGAGCGCGTGTTGTTGGCGATCGCGAGCGCGCGGAGCTTCCCGTCGCGCACGTAGGGCAGGCTCGTCACCATCGCGTCGAAGAAGAGGTCCACCCGGCCCGCCAGCATGTCCGTCAACGCCGGCGCCGAGCCCTTGTAGGGCACGTGCGAAAGATTCGCCTTCGCTTGTGCCTTTAGCATCTCGCCGAGCAGATGGCCGCCGGCGCCGATTCCCTGGGAAGCGAACGTGAGCCCGCCCGGTTTCGATTTCGCGAGCGCGACCAGATCGGCCACGGTCTTGACCGGGCTGTCTGCAGGCACGACGAGGATATGCGGCGTGTTGATGATCAGCGTGACCGGCTGGAAGTCCTTCTGCGGGTCGTACGGCAGCTTCGAGTACAGCGTAGGGTTCACCGCGTGCGAGCCGGTAAACGCGAAGAGCACCGTATAGCCGTCAGCCGGCTGCCGCTTCACGTATTCGGACGCGATGATGCCGCTCGCGCCCGGCTTGTTCTCGACGATGACCGCCTGCTTCACGTTCTCGGCCACTCGCTGGCCGACCTGTCGCGCGACCGGATCGGTGACGCCGCCCGGCGGGAACGGCACGATGATCGTGATCGGCTTCGCGGGGAACGTCTGCGCGAGCGCGACGCTCGAGACGGCGGCCGCGCAGGCGGCGGCAACGAGCCGATTGACGCCTTTTTTGAACGCGTGCATGTACCCCTCCTGGCGAACGACTTGTCTATGACGATCAGCGCGTCCCGGCGTATGGGCCGAGCCTGAGCAGCAGCGGCGAGAAATATTTCGGCGACCAGCCCGAGAGATCGATGTCGACCTGCGGCTTGTGCGTCGCCACCGACAGCGCCTCCTCCTGCCACGGGAACGAGGGGTGGGTATGGACATCGATCGCGACCAGCTGCTCGAGATTCATCTGCGGCTTCCTTTCGCAGCAGCGATGACGCGCGGCGAGGCGGGCTCCGCGTACAGCTCCTCGACCAGCGCGGCGCGGCTCTTCAGCACCGCGCGCTGGTTGATCGAGCCCTTGTCGGTGATCTCGGAGGCGTCGATCGAAGGCGGCGCCTCGAGCACGATTGCGCGCGCGATCCGCGTCGAGCTGCCGGTCGACTCGCCGTGCGAGATCATCGAGCAGCGTCTGAAAGCGGGCGCGCACCGCCGGCTGCGCGAGCACCTCGGACGCCGGCGCCTGCGCCGGCAGCTCGCGCGCAAGCGCCCGGCACTCGTCGAGCCGCGGGAATATGAGCGCGCCGAGCCAGTCGCGGTTCAGGCCCGCGATCACGACGTCCTGCACGTAGGGTGCGCCGGCGGCGATGAGCTTCGCGCGCAGTGGTCCGACGCTAACCCAGGTGCCGGTGGCGAGCTTGAAGTCCTCGGCGACGCGGCCGTCGAAGACGAGGCCTCGTCGCGGATCGTTCGAATCGACCCAGGCCACCGCGTCGCCCAGCCGGTAGAAACCTTCCTCGTCGAACGCGCCTCGGGTCAGCTCGGGCTGGCGCCAGTAGCCCGGCGTGATGCTCGGACCGCGCACGCGCATCTCGACCTTGTCGCCCTCGGGGAGGAGCTTCACCTCGACGCCTGGCACCGGCAGCCCGATCATCTCCCGAGCGCACGCCGTCGCCGCGGGTGAACGTGACGCGACGGCGCGGTCTCGGTCGCGCCCAGGCCGGTCACCCACAGAACGCGCTCGCCGCAGGCCTGCACCGCGAGCTCGTCCATCGCATCCCACACCGGCTGCGAGAGAGCCGGCGCCGGCGTAGAACAGCATGCCGAGCCGGCTGAAGAGCTTCTCGCGCAGCGCCGGTTCGCGCCGGAGATAGGGCACCAGCTCCTCGAATCCGCGCGGGCACGTTGAAGTACACGGTCGGCGCGATCTCGCGCAGGTTGCGGACGGTCTTCTCGATCAGCCCGGGCACCGGCTTGCCGTCGTCGATGTAGAGCGTGCCGCCGCCGTAGATCACCAGACCGAAGTTGTGGTTGCCGCCGAAGGTGTGATTCCACGGCAGCCAGTCGACGAGCACCGGCGGCGGATCGAGGAGCGCGGGCAGCGCCTGCACGATCATCTGCAGGTTCGCGCAGAGCATGCGCTGGGTGTTGATCACCGCCTTCGGGTTGCCGGTCGAGCCGGAGGTCAGCAGGAACTTCGCGATGGTGTCGGGGCCGACCGCGGCATGCGCGCGATCGACCGCACCGGTCGGCCGCGCGGCCTCGAGCGCGGCGAACGGCGTCGCCGTACGGCCGGCGATCTCCCCTTCGGCGACGACGACTTCGGTGCCAACGGGCACGACCGCCTCGATCGCGCGGCCGAACTTCGCGGCATCGGCCGCGAAGACCAGACCGGGGGTGAGCAGCTCGAACACGTAGCGCAGCCTGTCGAAGTCGGTCGAGACGAGCGAGTACGCGGAGGAGACCGGCACGAACGGCACCCCGACATGCATCGCGGCAAGCGCGAGCAGCGCCTGCTCGACGTCGTTGTCCGAGAGGATCGCGACCGGCCGCTCCGGCGAGAGCCCGCGGTCGAGCAGGGCCTGGGCGATCGAGCGAAAGCGCGCGAACGCCTCGCCATACGTCAGCTTCCGCCACCCCCCGCCGGCGTCGCGTTCGGCGATGAAGACGCGCTCCGGCGTCGCGCGCGCCCAATGGGCGAACCGCTCCGTGAGCTTCGCCGGGTAGGGCCCGAGCGGCTCGGGGGAGCGGAGGAGCGTGGCACCGTCCGGCCGTCGCTCGAGGACGACCTCGGCCGTGCCGATGGGGACATCGCGGACCGGAGCGGGACGCATCTCAGTGCTTCTTCACTTTGCCGGCGCGCTTCTCGAGGAAGCTCGTCATGCGCACCTTCGCTTCTGGTTCGCTCTGCGCGATGCCGGCGATGAGCGATTCCATGAAGAGCCCCGCGTCCTGTCCGAGCTCGGCGATCCGCGGCAGCGCGTGCATCACCGCGAAGTTCGTCATCGGCGCGTTCGCGGCTACCTTGCTCGCGAGCTCGATCGCCTTCGCGAGACCCCGCCCCGGCTGCTCGAGGTAAGTCGAGAGCCCGAGCGCGTGGCCTTCCTCGGCGGCGTAAACACGGCCGGTGAGCATCATGTCGGCCATGCGATGCGCGCCGATGATCCGCGGCAGGCGCACCGAGCCGCCGCCGCCGACGAAGATGCCGCGCTGCGCTTCGGGCAGCGCGTAGAACGCGGACGTCTCGGCGACCCGCACGTGCGCGGAGCACGCGAGCTCGAGGCCGCCGCCGACGACCGCGCCGTGGAGCACCGCGATCACCGGGACGGTGCCGAACTGGATGCGCGCGAACGCCTCGTGCCACATCCGGGAGTGCAGGACGCCCTCGGCGGCGGACCGCTCGCCGAGCTCGGACAGATCGAGCCCGGCGCAGAAATGCTCGCCGGCGCCGTGCAACACGACGGCGCGCAGGCCCTCGGGCGGCGCGGCAAAAAAGTCGCGCAGGCCTTCGACGGTGGGGTCATTGAGCGCATTGCGCTTGGCGACGCGGTCGAGGCGGAGGATGCCGATTGCGCCCTCGCGCGCGAAATGAAGCGCTGCGGTGCCGGATTCCACGGTCGGACCTCCTTGGGGCGTATCGTTGTAATGGTTATACTGTATAACCAATAACCCGGCTTGTCAAGGCGTCCTTCCGTTCGCGTCCCACAGGCGCGCAAGCAGGGCGACGACCTGGTCGCGCTCCCGGTCGGTCCAGCAGGCGGTGACCCGCCGGTCCATCTCGAAGACCAGCCGCTTCGCCTCCTCGAGAAACGCCGTCCCGCGCGGGGTGAGCGCGAGGATCTGATTGCGGCGGTCGTGCTCGTACACCGTGCGGGTGATGAGCCCGCGCTCCTCGAGCCCGCCGATCAGCCCAACCAAGTTCGGGCGCTGGATGTTGAGCGCCTGCGCGATCTCGGCCTGCGTTGCCAGCGGATTCGCGGCGATGAGCACCAGCGTCGAGAACTCCGGCGGGCGCAGCCCCTTCGCGCCCATCTCGCGCTCGAACTGCTGGCGCATGTGCACCTCGGCGCGGCGGATGTTGTAGCCGGCCAGCTCGCGCAGGACACCCGGATCGAGGGTGCTCCGCGCGCCGTCGACCTCGGCGTGCGAACGCTTGGGCTGCCGGGTGCCCGGGGGCTTCTTTCTCGCTGGCATGTCGTCTCGGGGGAAACCGGCGCGGCGCAAGGCTCGATGCTGTGCGCCCCCGGGCCATTGCTTGCAATGCTGCTGAATCTCGCGCAGCGTGTCTACCCGGCCCTGCGCGCTTCGGATGAGTTTCGTTCTACAAAATTTTTTCGGCATTCGTTGACCCTGCGGGAGATGCGCGTAAGCTCGTCGGCTGAAATCATTTCACTCCGCAAAACTTGATACGGCGACGACCGACCGATGCGCACCGCCCAGCTCAGCTCCCCCACCACGGCCGCGCGCGGGCCCGCCGCGGCCACGTCATCGGTGCAGAAGGCGTGCCGGATCCTGCGCGCGATGGCGGACCCACGCAACGCGCGCCTGACGGAGATCGCCCTGGCGGCCGGCCTCGACAAGGCGACCACCCTGCGGCTGCTCGACGCGCTCGCCCGCGACGGGTTCGTACTGCGCGATGTCGCGACGAAACGGTACGCGCTCGGGCCGGAGCTCCTCGTCCTGGGAGCCGCCCAGCAGGCGCGCTTCGACTTGCGGCCCATCGCCCGGCCCAGCCTCGTCAGGCTCGCGGCCGTCCTCGAGGACACCGCCATCCTCTCGGTTCCGAGCGGAGCGGAGTCGGTCTGCATCGACCTCCAGCTCGGCAGCTTTCCCATTCGCGCCAACTATCTGGAGGTCGGCAGCCGGCGGCCGCTCGGCGTCGGGGCGGGCAGCCTGGCGTTGCTCGCCTGGATGCCCGACAGCGAGATCGAGGCGATCCTGCCCCTCGTCACTGCGCGCCTCGGGCGCTACCCGCGCATTACGCCCCGGCTGCTCGAGAAACAGATCGCCGCTTCGCGCGAGCGGGGGTATGCCGTGCTGGTCGACGTCGTGGTCGACCGAATGGGCGGGATTGCGATGCACATCCCCGGCCCCGATGGCCGGCCGGCGGGAGCGCTCAGCATCGCGGCGCTCACCGAACGGATCACGCGACGCGAGGACGAGCTCGCCGCCGCATTGAAGCGCGAAGTGGCCGCGTGCACCGCTCTCGCCAACGGCGCACCGGCGAGGAACGGCCTGAAGTGGTCGCGGTCCCATTCGATCTCGCCGCGACCCCGCGCCAAGGGGAAGCCGTGAAGCGGGCCTGCATCACCGGCGCCGGCAACACGGCGTTCGGTCGCGCGGAAGGCCGCGGCCCGCTCGACCTCATGGCCGAGGCGGCCGAGCGCGCGCTCGTCGACGCCGGGTTGAAGCGCGGCGACGTCGACGGCGTGCTGTGCGGCTACGCGACCACGCTCCCGCACCTGATGCTGTCGACGCTGTTCTGCGAGCGCTTCTCCCTCCAGCCGGCGTACGCGCACGGCCTGCAATGCGGCGGCGCGACGGGTGCCGCGATGCTGATGCTTGCTCGCGAGCTGGTGCGCGCGGGGCGATGCCGCAACGTGCTGGTGGTGGCAGGCGAGAACCGGCTCAGCGGCCAGGCGCGCGACAGCGCGATTCAGACGCTTGCGCAGGTCGGCGATCCCGATTTCGAGGTGCCCAACGGCGCGTCGGTGCCTGCCTACTACGCGCTGCTCGCGTCGCGCTACATGTACGAGACCGGGCTCGACGAGCGCGACCTCGCCGAGTTCGCGGTGTTGATGCGCGCGAACGCGCGAGCTCACCCGGACGCGCACCTGACGCAACCGATCGCGGTCGAGGACGTGCTCGCATCCAAGCCGATCGCCACGCCGCTCAAGCTCCTCGATTGCTGCCCGATCTCCGATGGCGCCTGCGCGCTGGTCGTCTCGGCCGAGCCGCAGCGCACGCCGCGGGTCGCGATCCTCGGCGCCGGCCAGGCGCACCGGCACCAGCACCTCACGGCGATCGCCGACACGGCGAACTTCGGCGCGCGCGACGCCGCGCACCGCGCGTTCGAGGAGTCGGGTCTGGGTCCCGCCGACATCGACTACCTCGCGATCTACGACTCGTTCACGATCACGCTCGCGATCCTGCTCGAAGAGACGGGCTTCGCGCCGCGCGGGGGATGCGCGGCGCGGGCACGCGCCGGCGACTTCGTGCCGGGCGGACCGCTGCCACTGAACACGCACGGCGGGCTGCTGTCGTTCGGCCATTCCGGCGTCGCCGGCGGGATGAGCCACGTCGTCGAAGCCTTCCGGCAGCTATCCGGACGAGCGGGCGAACGGCAGGTCCCCGGGCGCACGCGCGCCTTCGTGCACGCCGACGGCGGCGTGCTCTCGTCGCACGTGAGCCTGGTTCTCGCCCGGGAAGACCGATGAGCGCCAGCCCGATCTCGGCACCGTTCCTCGCCGGCCTCGCCGAAGGCGCGATCCGCTATCAGGCGTGCGCGGATTGCGGCACCGCCCAGACGCTCGCACGCTACGCCTGTCGTGCCTGCGGGGGCGTGCGACTGGAATGGCGGGCGGCCACCGGTCACGGCACCGTGTTTGCGGTCACGGTGGTGACGCGCGCGCCGTCGGACGAGTTTCGCGCGCTGGCGCCGTACACGCTCGCGCTGGTCGACCTCGACGAGGGTGCGCGACTGATGGGGCACGCCGAACCCGGCGTCGCGATCGGGCAACGGGTCGCGGCCGCGTTCTTCGATCACAACGGCCGGCCGCTGGTGCGATTCCGCCGCGTTCCGGCCTGATCGGCCCGCTTACACAAAGGAGAAGGGCAATGCGAATTCACGGATCATGGGGCGTCCGCGCCGCAGCCGTTGCGCTCGCCGCGGTACTGAGCGCGACGGCGCTCGCGCAAAGCTACCCGGCCAAGCCGGTGCGGGTGGTCGTGCCCTACCCGCCCGGCGGCCCCACCGACATCGTCGCGCGGGTGGTGAGCCAGAAGCTCACCGAGCAGACGGGCCAGCAGTTCCTGGTGGAGAACCGCGCCGGCGCAGGCGGCAACATCGGCGCCGAGGCGGTCGCCCGCGCACCGGCCGACGGGTACACGCTGCTGGTCGCCACCACCGCGCACGCGATCAACCCGTCGCTCTTCAAGCAGCTCGGCTACGACCTGCAGAAGGACTTCGCACCGGTGTCGCAGCTCACCGGCGGGCCGCTCGTCATCGTCGCCAACCCGTCGCTGCCGGCGAAGGACGTGCGGGAACTGATCGCGCTCGCGAAGGCCAAGCCCGGCGCGCTCAACTTCGCGTCGTCCGGAAACGGGCAGTCGACGCACCTCTCCGCCGAGCTCTTCAGCTCGATGGCCGGCATCAAGATGAACCACGTGCCCTACAAGGGGAGCGCCCCGGCGCTCACCGACGTGATCGCCGGCCAGGCCGACCTGATGTTCGACACCATGCTCTCGGCGATGCCGCAGGTGAAGACCGGCAAGTTGAAGGCGCTCGCGGTCACCAGCGCTGCCCGCTCGCCGGCCGCACCCGATCTGCCGACGGTCGCGGAGTCGGGATTGCCGGGCTACGAGGCGATTGCCTGGAACGGGCTGCTCGCGCCGGCCGGGACGCCGAAGGACGTGGTCGCGACGCTGAACGCCGAACTGAAACGCACGCTCGAGCTCCCCGAGATCAGGGAGCGATTCGCTGCGCAGGGATTCAGCGCCGCCTGGAGCCCGCCCGAGAAATACGGCGCGTTCATCCAGGCGGAGCTCGCGAAGTGGGCGAAGGTGGTGAAGGCCTCCGGCGCTACCGTGGACTGACGCCATGATCGACTACGCGAAGCTCAAGGACTGGTCGTTCCCGGTGGTCGAGCACGCCTACACCGCCGACGACGCGATGCTCTACGCGCTCGGACTGGGGCTCGGCGCCGACCCGATGGACGAGCGCCAGCTCCGCTTCGTCAACGACACCGTCCCCGGCACGCCGCAGGCGCTGCCGACCATGGCGGTGATCCTCGGTTACCCCGGCTCGTGGATGCGGGATCCCGGGACCGGCATCGACTTCTCGATGATCGTGCACGGCGAAGAGACGGTCGCATGGCACAAGCCGATTCCCGCCGCGGGGACGGCGGTATCCAGGCATCGCGTCACCGGCGTCGTCGACAAGGGCGCGGGCAAGGGCGCGATCGTCACGTACGACAAGGAGCTCTTCGACAAGTCGAGCGGCGAGCGGCTCGCCACCGTCACCCACAGCACGTTCTGCCGCGGCGACGGCGGCTTCGCATCCGCGAACGGCAAGTCCGACGCCGCCGCGCCGACGCCGCCGCGCGTGCCCGAGCGCGAACCCGATGCGGTGTGTGAGCTCGCGACCTTGCCGCAGCAGGCGCTGCTCTACCGGCTGTGCGCGGACCGCAACCCGCTGCACTCGGAGCCGGCCGCGGCGCGCCGGGCCGGATTCGAGCGACCGATCCTGCACGGCCTCTGCACCTACGGCGTCGCGGGGCACGCAATCCTCGCGACCTGCTGCGACTACGACCCGCAGCGGCTGCGCCGCCTGTTCGCGCGCTTCTCGGCGCCGGTGTTCCCGGGCGAGACGATCCGCGTCGAGATGTACCGCGAAGGCGCCGAGATCGCCTTTCGCGCGCGGGTGAAGGAGCGCGACAGGGTCGTGCTCGACTACGGCCGCGCCGAAATCTCGGCCTGAGTTTCAGTCATCAAACCTGGAGGAGTCCTCATGGGATCGTTCACCCGTCGCCGCTTCATCGTCACCACCGGTGCGCTCGGCGCCGCCGCGGCGCTGCCGGCCGTTCGGGCAGCAGGCCTACCCCGTCAAGCCGGTGCGGTTCATCGTGCCGTTCCCGCCGGGCGGACCGGTCGACGCCACTGCGCGCGGGTTCACGGTGAAGCTTTCGGAATACTGGGGACAGCAGGCGATCGTCGACAACCGCGCGGGCGCGGGCGGCATCGTCGGCGCGGAGATCGCGGCCAAATCGCCGGCCGACGGCTACACGGTGTTCGTCTGCAGCATCCATCACTCGGTGCTGCCCGGCATGAAGCCGGGCCTCTCGTACGACATCGAGAAGGACTTCGTGCCGGTGACCTTCGCCGCGCTCTTCCCGATCATCCTGGTGGCGCACCCGTCGGTGCCGGCGAAGAGCGTGAGCGAGCTGATCGCGTACGCGAAGGCGAACCCCGGCAAGCTGAGCTACGGCTCCGCCGGCAACGGCGGCGGCACGCACCTCGCGGGCGAGCTCTTCAAGAGCCTCGCCGGCGTGGACCTCCTGCACGTGCCGTACAAGGGCAGCGCACCGGCGATGGCCGACCTCCTCGGCGGGCAGGTGCAGCTCATGTTCAGCGACGCGCCGACCGCGCTGCCGCACATCAAGAGCGCCCGGGTGCGGGCGCTCGGCGTCGGGAGCCCGAAGCGCTCGGCGCTCGTGCCGGACCTGCCGACGATCGCCGAGTCCGGCGTCAAGGGCTACGACGCATACTCCTGGGCCGGCGTCGTCGCGCCGGCGAGCACGCCGCCGGCGATCGTTGCGAAGCTGAATGCCGACATCGTCAAGGCGCTCAGCGATCCGGAAGTGAAGCAGCGCCTGCTGCAGGCCGGTGCCGAGGCCATGCCCGGCACGCCCGCCGAGTTCGGCAAGATGCTCCGCGCCGAGATGACCAAGTGGGCGAAGGTCGTCAAGGACGGCAAGATCCAGGCGGACTGACGATGAGCGCGAACGCGACAGGAGGCGCGCGCCTGCTCGCCGACCAGCGAGGACGCACGCTCCTCCTCACCATCAGCAACCCGGCGGCGCGGAACGCCATCAGCCCCGATCTGTACCGCGTCGCGCACGCGACATTCCGCGACGCCGCGGCCGACGACGGGATCGGCGCGATCGTCCTGACCGGCGAAGGCGAGCACTTCTGCGGCGGCGGCAACCTCAACCGCCTGCTTGCGCAGCGGGCGCTGCCGCAGTCGACGCAAGCCGAGCACCTCGACGCGCTGCACGACTGGGTCACCGCGATGCGCGAGTGTCCGAAGCCCGTGATCGCCGCCGTCGAGGGCGCGGCCGCCGGCGGGGGGTTCTCGGTGTGCCTCGGGTGCGACCTGATCGTGGCCGCGGAGGACGCGAAGTTCGTGATGTCCTACGTGAAGATCGGGCTCTCGCCCGACGGCGGCGGCTCCGATGCGCTCGCGCACGCCCTTCCGCCCCAGGCGGCGCTCGAGCTTCTCCTCGACGGCGCGCCCGTGTCCGCAGCCCGGTTACACGCGATGGGCATCGTGAACCGCGTCGTCGCCTGCGGCGGCGCGCTGCGCGAGGCGCTCGCGTGGGCGGACCGCTTGGCGCAGGGACCGGCGTACGCGCAGGCGCGCATCAAAGAGCTCGTGTACGCGGCGCGCGGTCGCACGCACCGCGCGCAGCTCGACGCCGAGCGCGACGCGTTCATCGCCGGCCTGTACCACGACGAATGCGGCGAGGGCATCGCTGCCTTCCTCGCGAAGCGGCCGGCCCGCTTCGTGCCCTGACCGATACCAGTGAACAAGGACCCGATCTTCCGCGACGATCTCCTCGCCGGGCAGCGCATCCTGGTCACCGGCGGCGGCACCGGCCTCGGCCGCGAGATCGCGGCGAAGTATCTCGCGCTCGGCGCGGCGGTCTGGATCTGTGGGCGGCGCGAATCGGTGCTCGACGAGACTGCGGCGGCGCTGACGGCGCGCGCACGGCGGCACGGTGAGAACGCACGCGGTCGACATCCGCGACGCCGCCGCAGTCGACGCCATGATCGAGACGATCTGGGCCGACGGCGCGCTGACCGGTCTCGTGAACAACGCGGCGGGCAACTTCATCTCGCCGACCGAGGACATCTCCGCGCGCGGCTTCGATGCCATCGCCGACATCGTCCTGCACGGCACCTTTTACGTCACCAGCGCGGTCGGCAAGCGCTGGATCCGGGATGGCGTCCGCGGGTCGATCGTGTCGATCGTCACCACCTGGGTGCGGACCGGCTCGCCGTTCGCGGTGCCGTCGGCGATGGCGAAGTCCGGCGTGCACGCGATGACGAAGTCGCTCGCGATCGAGTGGGGCCGGCACGGCATCCGGGTGAACGCGATCGCGCCGGGCGTCTTCCCGACCGAGGGCATGTCGGCGCGTCTCGATCCCGGCGAGGACTCGGCGGCGCGCGGCGCGGTGAACCCGATGGGGCGCGTCGGCCGGATGGAAGAGCTGCAAAACCTCGCGGCGTTCCTGATGGGCGGCGGCTGCGACTGGCTGACCGGCGAGACGATCGCGATCGACGGTGCGGGACACCTCGCGTACGGCGCGCAACTCACCCGCCTCTTCGCGCTCGGCCCGGACGACTGGGCGCGCAAGCGCGCGCTCATCAAGGCGCAGGATGCGAAGGACAAGGCCGCGCGCGCTTGATCCGCGATATCCACCGGGGAATCCTCACATGACCGACCTCCTCCAGGCCGCGATCGACCCGAAGTCGATCGCCATCATCGGCGCCTCCGAAAACATCAACAAGATCGGCGGCCGGCCGATCCTCTACATGGCGCGCTACGGGTACCGCGGCAGGATCTACCCGATCAACCCCAACCGGGCCGAGATCCAGGGTCTGACGAGCTACCCCTCGCTCGCTGCGTTGCCGGAGGTTCCCGAGCTCGCGCTCGTGATCGTCGGCGGCGACGCTGCCGTGGCGGCGGTCGACGAGTGCGCCGCCCGCGGGGTCAAGACCGCGATCGTGATCGCCTCGGGCTACGGCGAGACGGGCGCCGAAGGGCGTGCCGTGCAGGACGGAATGGTGGCGCGCGCGCGGGCCGCCGGCATGCGGATCGTCGGCCCGAACAGCCAGGGGCTCGCGAACTTCGGCAACGGGGCGGTGGCGAGCTTCTCGACCATGTTCATCGAGGTGCCGCCGCAGGACGGGCCGGTCGCGGTCGTCAGCCAGAGCGGCGGAATGTGCGCGGTGACGTACGGGCTGGTCCGGGGCCGCGGCATCGGCGTCCGGCACGCGCACGCGACCGGCAACGAAGCGGACGTCACGGTGTCCGATCTCACCTGGGCGGTCGCGCACGATCCGGGCGTGAAGCTGTGCCTTCTCTACCTCGAGAACGTCGCCGACCCGGAGACGCTCGCGCGGGCGGCGGCGTTCGCGCGCGAGCGCGACCTCCCGATCGTCGCGGTGAAGGCCGGCCGGTCGGTGAGCGGCCAGAAGGCGGCGACTTCGCACACCGGAGCGCTCGCCAACGAGGACCGGGTAGTCGACGCCTTCCTGCGCCACCACGGCATCTGGCGGGTACGCGACCCGCACGCGCTCGCGCTCGCGGCCGAGGCGTACCTCCAGGGCTGGCGTCCGCAGGGGCGCCGGCTGGTGGTGATCAGCAACTCCGGCGCGAGCTGCGTGATGGGCGCGGATGCCTCCGAGGAGTGCGGGCTGCCGCTCGCCGAGCTCTCGCCCGGGACGCAAGGGGCGGTCGCGGCGAAGCTGCCGGGATTCGCCAGCACCGCGAACCCGATCGACATCACCGCCGCGCTGCTGTCCAACAGCCATCTCTTCGGCGACGTGCTGCCGATCGTCGCCCGGGATCCGGCTGCCGACCTCTTCTTCATCAACATCCCGGTCGCCGGCGCCGGCTACGACGTCGACGCCTTCGCGCGCGACACGGCGCAGTTCGCCGTGGCGACCGGCAAGCCGGTCGCGGTCGCCGCGTGGCAGGACTCGGTCGGGGACGTGTTCCGCAAAGCCGGCATCGCCACGTACGCGAACGAGGCCGACGCGCTGGGCGTGCTCGCGCAGCTCGCCTCGCACACCGAGTTGATGCGCAAGCCGCGGACGACGTGGCCCGCGGATGGGACGGTCGAGGTTCCGGGCGGCGCGCACCGGTTCCTGAACGAGGCCGACAGCCTGACGCTGCTCGCGGATCACGGCGTTCCGGTCGTTCCGCACAGGCTGTGCAAGACCGCTGCCGAAGCGAGTGCCGCGTTCGCCACGCTCGGCGGCCCTGTCGCCGTGAAGGCCTGCTCGATCGACGTGCCGCACAAGTCGGAGCACGGCCTGGTGGCGCTCGGCGTCGCAAGCGCCGACGAGACGGCGCGCGTCTTCGAGGCGCAATGGTCCAAGCTTGCCGCGCTCGGCGCGGCGCGCGACGGCGTGATCGTCGCGGCGATGCGCAAGGGGCGCCGCGAGTTCATGGTCGGCGCGCGCGTCGATCCCGTATTCGGCCCGGTGGTGATCGTCGGCGACGGCGGCAAGTACGTCGAGGCGTTCAAGGATTTCGCGGTGCTCGTCCCGCCGTTCGACGCCGCGGACGTCGAGCGGGCGCTGCGCGGGCTGCGGATCGCGCCCCTGATCGACGGCGTGCGAGGCGAGCCGCCGCTCGACGTGGGCGCGCTCGCCGCCGTGGCGATCGGGGTGGGGCGGCTCGTCCGCGCAGCACGGGGCGGGATCGCTTCGGTCGACCTGAACCCGGTCATGGTGGGTGCGGTCGGCGAAGGCGCGCTCGTGGTCGACGCGCTCGTCGAGCGCGGCTGAAACGGGACAGACCGGGGTGAACTCAGGCGGGCTCCCTATTTGCGCGTCGGGCCTCGCACGAAAGGAGAGGGCAAAAACCGCTCCGCGCCGCTTCCTCGTTCTCTCCGAATGCAGCAAGAGTGATGCCTTCGGCCTCCGGTTTTCTCTTCAGGTAACCAACCGCTGCGGCTTGCCGCCGACAAATGCCTCGACGTTGTCAATCAACTGGTCGGCGAGGAATTGCATCGCTTCATTGGATGCCCACGCGACGTGCGGTGTCAGGATGAAATTCGGCAGCCGCAAATCGAGCAGCGGATTGCCGTCTCTCGGCGGCTCCTTGGTAAGGACGTCGAATCCTGCGCCGGCAATGAGCCCCTCCTCGAGCGCCTGGATCAGCGCCTGCTCATTCACCAAGCCGCCGCGAGAAGTATTGATCAGAACTGCGGTGCGTTTCATCTTGCGCAACTGCTCGATCCCGATCAGGTTACGTGTCGCGGGAGTGAGCGGCACGTGGAGCGAAATGATGTCGGACTCCGCGAGCACCGTGGCGAACGGCGTGAATTCGACGTTGGGCGCCTTCGGCGGATCATGGTCGGCGAACAGCACCTTCATGCCGAATCCCCGAGCGATCGCCGCAGCGCCCTGCCCAAGCTGTCCTTCGCCGACGATTCCGATCGTGCTCCCGAAGAGATCGCGAATGGGATGTGTGAGAAAGCAGAATTGATCGGACTTCTGCCACACCCCGTTCTGGACGTCGTTATGGTAGGCAATGAGGTTACGGCGCAGCGCGAGAATCAGCGCGAATGCGTGCTCCGGCAACGTACGCACCGCGTAATCGCGGATGTTCGCGACCGCGATGTCGTGCCCCTTGCAATACTCGACGTCGATGATATCGGTGCCGGTCGCTGCGACCGCGATCATCTTGAGCTGGGGCAGCCTGGCGAGCGTGTCGGCACGCACCGGAACCTTGTTCGTGATCGCGATCGTTGCGTCCTTGAGCTTCGCCAACACTTCGTCGGCCGTGCTCTTTTCGTGCTCCACCCACGTATGCGTAAAGGACGGCCGCCTCACTCTGGCGCCGACTGACCCGCGGTCGAGAAAAACGATGTGCTGCATGCCGTGACTCCCTCGATTCAGCCTGCGGCTCAGTTCTTCAACGGAATGGAGCGCGAGAATGCGGGGCGCTGCTTTGCACCCGACATCATGTAGAAGACGTCCGATCCGCCGAGCATGAAGCGCGCACCCATTTCGATGTACTTCTGCAGATTCTTGTGATCG
Organism: uncultured beta proteobacterium; assembly: GCA_963744255.1. Classification (GTDB taxonomy): domain Bacteria; phylum Pseudomonadota; class Gammaproteobacteria; order Burkholderiales; family SG8-39; genus DATEDA01. The sequence continues at coordinate 107,578 of CAVUSZ010000020.1, read as the reverse complement.
TAGACGCCACCCACCCCGGCATGCTTCCCATGCTTGCGGCACGCGGCGATGACGGTCGCGTACGCCTGCTCGATCTTGGGATGGTCGAACTCCGCGGGGATGCCCAGATTGGCGGCAAGATCGTTGGTCCCGATCATGACGATGTCCACACCTTCCACTGCAGCAATGCGTTCGGCGTTGTTGTCAGTTCGGCCGTTTATGCGTCATTCTTCTGCACGAAAGCAGTGCAGAAGTACGTTCTTCGTATGATAGCGCCGGCATGCATGTGGTCAACCCAAGTGCCCGTTGCTCCAGCCGGTCGAGCGGGACGTGCTCGTCCCGCCGTTCGATGCTGCGGAGGTCGTGCGGGCGCTCCGCGGGCTGCGCATCGCGCCCCTCGTGGTGGGTGCGCGCTGGTGGTCGACGCGCTCGTCGAGCGCGCTTGAGAAGAGGAGGAAGCGGGAATGGCGAAAATCATCCGCATCGGGTCCGGCTCGGCATGGTGGGGCGATCGCATCGAGCCGGCGGTGCTCAACGCCGAGCGGGGCGACCTCGACTACCTGTGCTTCGAGACCATGGCGGAGGCGACGATCTCGGCGGCGCAGGTGCGGGCGCGCCGCGATCCGACTTTCCCGGGCTATGACACCTATCTCGACGACCGGATGAAGGGCGTGCTCCCGGCGTGCCTGCGGCGCGGCACGCGGATCGTCAGCAACCAGGGCTGGATCAACCCGAACGGCGCCGCAGAGCGGATCGTGCAGCTCCTGCGCGACCTCGGAAAGCGCGGCGTCAAGGTGGCGGCGGTGAGCGGCGGCGATGATCACCGATCGCGTGCTCGAGCTGACCGACACCATCATGGAGAACGGCCAGCCGACGGCCACGCTCGCCCCGAGCCTCATCACCGCCGAGGTCTATCTCGGCGCCGAGCCGATCGTCGAGGCGCTGCAGGCCGGCGCGCAGATCGTGGTCACCGGCCGCGTCGCCGACCCGTCGATCTTCATGGCGCCGATGATGTTCGAGTTCGGCTGGGATGCGCTCGACCATCGCCGCCTCGGACAGGGCAACGGGATCGGGCACCTCCTCGAGTGCGGCGCGCAGGTCACCGGCGGGTATTTCAGCGACCCCGGGTTCAAGGACGTGCCGGAACCGTGGAACTTCGGCTTTCCGATCGCCGAGGTCGAGGAAGACGGCAGCGCGGTGATCACCAAGGTGGCCGGAACCGGCGGCGCGGTGAACGTGATGACCGTGAAGGAGCAGCTTCTCTACGAGGTCCACGATCCCGGCAACTACATCACGCCCGACGTCGTGGTCGACTTCACGACGACTGAGCTCGACCAGGTCGGCCCGGACCGCGTGCGCGTGAGCCGGATCTCGGGCAAGCCGCGCACCCCGACGCTCAAGGTGTCGATCAGCTGCGCCGAAGGGTTCATCGGCGAGGACATGTTTTTCTACGCCGGGCCGGGCGCGCTGCGCCGTGCCGAGCTCGCCAAGCGGATCCTCGAAGAACGGTTCAAGATCGTCGGGCTGCAGGCGGAAGAAGTGCGCATCGACTTCCTCGGCATGAATGCCATCCACGGGGCCGCGTCGCCGAAGGACTGGCCGGAACCGTACGAGATCGCCGTGCGCGTGGCCGCGCGCACGCGCACGCGCGAGGAGGCGAACAAGGTCGGCCGCGAGGTCGACGGCATGGCGGTGTCCGGCATCGCGCACACCGGCAAACGGGTGCCGCACCAGGACCGCACGCGCGAGATCATCGGCGTGTGGTCGTCGCTCGTGCCGCGGGAGAAGGTCAGCCCAAGCGTTGTCTACCTGGAGAGCTAGAGCCATGCGAGTCAAGCTGCAGCACGTCGCCCATGCGCGCTCCGGCGACAAGGGCAACACCGCGAACATCGCGGTCATCGCCTACGACGCGGCGCTCTATCCGTTCCTGAAGGAGCAGCTCACCGCCGAGCGGCTCAAGGCGTTCTACCGCGGCGTCATCACCGGCAAGGTGGAGCGGTACGCCGTCGACGGCCTCTGCGCACTCAACTTCGTTGCGCACGGCGCGCTCGGCGGCGGCGTCTCGCGCAGCCTCTGCCTCGACAACTACGGCAAGGCGCTGTCGGGCGCCGTGCTCGGGTTCGAGCTGGAGATCCCCGACGAGCTGCGCAGACACCTGCGCAACTTGCAGAATTAGTGGAGATGCCATGAGCTTTGCAACCCGCTGTCTCGCAGTTGCCGCGCTGTGCGTCGCAGCGATGTCCGCCTCCGCCCAGTATCCGGAGAAAGCGGTGCGCATCATCGTCCCCTATCCCCCGGGAGGCACGACCGACATCCTCGCGCGCGTAGTGGCGACGCGGCTCGGCGAGCGGCTCGGACAGCCGTTCGTGGTAGAGAACCGGCCCGGCGCGAGCGGCGCGATCGGGTCGGTCGCGGTCGCCAAGGCGCCGCCGGACGGCTACATGCTCGTGATGGGCACGGTCAGCTCGCACGGTATCAACTCGGCGCTGTCGAAGACGCTGCCCTACGACGCGGTCAAGGACTTCGCGCCGATCACGGTGGTCGCGAGCACGCCGAACGTGCTCGCGGTGACCCCGGTGTTCCCGGCGAAGAATCTCGGCGAGGTGCTCGCGGCCGCGCGACAGAAGCCCGGCGCGCTGAACTTCGGATCGACCAGCCCGGGCGGCTCGCCGCACATGAGCGCCGAGCTGCTGAAGATGATGGCCGGCGTGGACATCGTGCACGTCCCGTACAAGGGCGCCGGACCGATGCTCGCCGATCTGATCGGCGGGCAGATCCAGATGGGCTTCGACAACCTTCCCTCCTCGATGTCGCACATCAAGTCGGGGAAGATCCGCGCGATCGCGGTCACTACGACGAAGCGCTGGCCCGGCGCGCCGGAGATCCCGACGTTTGCCGAAAGCGGCGTGCCCGGCTATGAAGTCTCGGGATGGTTCGGTCTGCTCGCCCCGGCGGGGACGCCGAAGCCGGTCGTGGACGCGCTCTACCGGGCGGTGAGCGAGATCCTCAAGCAGCCCGAAGTGTCGAAGCAGCTCTTTGAGCTCGGCGCGGAGCCGGTGGGGAACACGCCCGAGGCGTTCGGCCGCCAGATCGCGGCCGAGGTCGACAAGTGGAAGAAGGTCGTCGCGACGACCGGGGTCAAGGTCGAGTAGCCGCTAGCGAGAGATTCGCCGCCGTAGCGGTGCTTCTCCTCGCTGACTTCGGGGATGTGCCCTTCGTAGCGTGACAACCAGCTACGCCGCGAGGCCCGCGGCGAACCTCGGATAGACTTCCGCGATCTCGTCGCGGATGCGGCCGCGGATGAGCGCGAGCACCTTCGGCTCGGGCTCGGGCGTCTCCGGCACGGCCGCCGGCCGGTCGAACTCGAAGCCGGTGTTTGCGACGACCTCCTCGACCGTGTGGCCGGGATGCACGCTCTCGAGCGCGAAGCGCTTGCGTGCCCGGTCGAACGCGAAGAGCGCCCGCCCGGTGAGGAGCTTCCACGGTCCGCCCGGCCGGTACACGCCCGGCGGGCTCGTGCCCGGCGCCGAGACGAAATCGACCCTCGGCACGAAGACTCGCGGGGTGTGCTCCTCGCGGAACAGGATCACCTTCGGCACCAGGAAGTAGAGATACGCCGAGCCGTACGAGCCGGGCCAGCGCACGTCGGTGCGCGGATACGCGCCCGCACCGACGAGGTTGATGTTCGCCTCGCCGTCGATCTGCCCGCCGCCGAGGAAGAACGCGTCGATGCGCCCCTGCGCCGCGCGGTCGAAGGTCTCGACGCCGCCGTCGGTGAAGTCGGTGTGCTTGCGCGAGCCGAGGATCGTGAGCCGCATCGCACCGTCCGCGAGCTCGCGCGCGAGGAGCGCCGCCGAACCGGGGATGGGCGAAGCGTTCCCGATCACGACGTTGCGGCAGCCCGCGAGCAGCCGCGCGACGGTCGCGATCAGGAGCTCGGTTTGCGAGACGCTCATGCTGCCGCCGGCTCCGCTTCGAGCCACTCGTCGAGCCAGGCGCGGAAGCCCTCGCCCGTCCTCGCCGCCTGGGCATAGCGCGCGAGCGCCGCGGCGTCGGGGTCATAATGGCCGGGCAGCCCGAGCGGCGCGGCGCCGAACTTCGCGACCGCGATTCGCGCGACGTAGACCGCCGGGATCACCCCCGCCGCGCGGTCGCGATCGTGGAGCAGGTTGCCGTCGACGATCTCCTCGACGGTGACGAAGCTCGCGCGCGCGGCCTGTGCCATCCGCAGCAGATCGCGGCTGCGGCCGATGAACACGTTGCCGGCGCGATCGGCACGCGGCGCGTGGAAGAGCGCGACGTCCGGCGTGATCGCCGGCACGACGACGATCGGGTCGCCGGGTGGGAACGGATTGTCGATCACCTTCCAGTCGGCGCGTTGGGCGAGGATGTCCGTCCCGATCACCCCGCGGAGCGGCATGAACGGCACGCCCTTCAGCCCGGCGAGGAGCCCCGCGTGGATCGCCGGGCAGGTCGCATCCATCACGCGCAGGCTGCCGTCGCGCACCGCTGCGGCGAACCGCGGCGCGGTGCCGTGCTCGCCGAGCGCGACCGCCGAGGTCTCGATCGCAGCGACGCAGCCCGCGCCGATCAGCACGTCGGCCTGGATCCCGCTCGTCGGGACGCACACGAGGTGCAGCGCCCGCGCGGCGCGCCGCACCAGCGCGCGCGTAGCCGCGATCGCGACGCCGAACGGATCGTTCGGCACGGCGATCTTCGCGCCGTCGGGAATCGCGGCCGCGAGCTCGTCTAGAGAACAGAGAGGAAGCGCCGTCATCGGCACGATTATAGGGAGTCGATCGGCACTATACTTCGCCGCTTTCCGACGAGGCCCACATGGGAGGACCACATGGCCCGCATCCCCTACGCCGAGATCGACCGCCCCGACATCGCGCCGCTCGCGGCGCGGATCAAAGCCGAGCGCGGCGGGAAGATCCTCAACCTCTACCGGATGCTGCTCCACAGCCCGCCGGTCGCCGAGGGCTGGCTCACGTTCCTGACCGCGGTCCGGCAGAAATCCGGGCTTGCGCCGCGCGTGCGCGAGATCGTGATCATGCGGATCGCGGTGCTCAACGATGCCGAGTACGAGTTCCGCGCGCACCTGCCCTTCGCGCGAAACGAGGGGGTGAGCGAGGCGCAGATCGGCGCCCTGCGAACCGGGAGCGGCGAGCCCTTCGACCAGCGCGAACGCGCGGCGCTCGCGTACGCGGAAGCGATGACGCGTACGATCCGCGTTCCGGACGACGTGTTCGCCGCCGTGCGTCGCCACTTCGACGACCGTGAGATCGTCGAGCTGACCGCGACCGTCGGCGCGTACAACATGGTCTCCCGCTTCCTCGAGGCGCTGCAGGTCGACCACGAGTGAGCATGGCGCGCGAAGACTTCACGCTCGTCCATCGTCTGCGGGTCCGCTGGGCGGAGGTGGACATGCAGCACGTCGTGTTCAACGCGAACTATCTCGTGTACTTCGACGTCGGGATCGCCGAGTACTGGCGCGCGATCGGGCGCGGCCGGGAGCGCGAGCTCGTCGAGGTCTACATGTGCCTCTACACGGTGAAGTCGGTGCTCGAGTATCACGCGCCGGCGCGCTACGACGAGGAGATCGACGTCTGCGCGCGCGTCGCCCGGCTCGGGCGCTCGTCGATGACGTTCGCGTTCGGGATCTGGCGGGGCGACGCGCACCTTACCTCCGGGGAGCTCGTGTACGTCCATGCCGACCCCGCGACGCGGAGATCGGTGCCGATCCCGCAGATGCTGCGGGAGGCGGTGCTGGCGTACGAGCGTGTTCGCCCCGAGCTCCCCTAGCGCCCACGCGGCGCGGCGAGCCGGTCGATCATCGCCTTCACCGCCCGGATCTGCGGGCCGGTCTTGTTCGCGTACTGCGCGCCGGTGTAACCCCACCAGTCCCAGCAACCGCGCGGGTTGAAGACGAAGCTCCAGCGCCAGTTGCGGAAACCCGGCCCGTTGCGCGGCGTCGTCTGCGGGTAGAGGACGATGAAGCGGTTCGCGTCCGCCCAGCGGTTGTAGCCCGCTTCGCGCACGAAGCGCTCGCCGATATTCTCCACGCTCATGCGGCAGCCGTGAAGCGCGACATGGACGCGGCACGTCTCGGTCTCGCACGCCCGCGGGACGTAGAGGTACCCGGAGTCTCCCAGGCTGACCGCGTACGCGTCGCCGCCCGCGAACGGCTTCTGGTCGAATCGCAGGATGCGGCCGGTCTCCTTCGCCTGCGGCTGCTCGAGCGGGCCGAGCAGGTGCTGCAGCAGCTCGCCCGCCGCGTCGTAGCCGCAATCGTTGAGGTACGGCGAGGCCGTCACGTCGCAGGCGACCCCGGCGTCGGCGGTGATCATCCCGTGGCCCGCGGGTTTGTCGGCCACGAGCACGACGTTACCCGGCGGCGGCTTGAAGAGCGCGTAGAAGTGCCGCGTCGCCTCGACCACCGGCGGCTGGACGACGCGGTCCAGCGTACCGACGAAGAGCCACACCCGCGTAGCGGCGAGGTTCGCAACCGGGTCGACCAGCCCGCCGCGCGCGAGGATCTCGGCTTCGGTCTTCAGCAGCTCGACCGGCGGCACCGGCGCCCACGAAGTGGGGCTCGTGCAGCGGTAGAACGTCGCCCACAGGTTCCCCTGCGCGCAGTAGTACGGCCCGCCGGCGAGCACGCCGGCGCCCTTGACCGTGCTCGAATGCGCGACGTGGAGCTGAACGGCCATGAAGCCGCCGGAGGAGATGCCGGAAACCGTGACCGCGGGGTCGGCGCCATAGGCCGGAAGCGGGTCGTTCGCGAGCACCCGGCAGGCTGCGAGCGCGGCGGCAAACGCCGCGAGCGCGCGCATCATGAAACCGGGTCGGGGTTGGTCACACGCCTATAATAGCTGCCGCTCTCCAAGCCATCCTGCGAGGTCCTCATGCAAGTCCGCGACAAGCTCTACATCGACGGCGCGTGGGTCGCGCCGCACGGCGCCGGCTCGATCGACGTTCTCGCGGCGGCCACCGAGGAGGTGATCGCGCGCATCCCGGAAGGCGACGCCGCCGACGCGGACGCGCCGTTCGCCGCCGCGCGCGCGGCGTTCGACGCGTGGAGCACGACACCGCCCGCGGACCGCGCCGCGTTCCTCGCGAAGATCAACGCGGGGCTGAAAGCGCGTTCGGAGGAGATCGGCCGCACGATCGCGCAGGAAGTCGGCATGCCGCTCAAGCTCGCGACGAAGATCCAGGCCGGCTCGCCGACCTTCACCTTCGGCATGTACGCCAGGATGCTCGGCGACTTCGAGTGGGAGGAGAAGGTCGGAAACTCGGTGGTGATGCGCGAACCGGTGGGCGTGGTCGCATGCATCACGCCGTGGAACTATCCGCTGCACCAGATTGCCGCGAAGGTCGCGCCGGCGCTCGCGGCGGGCTGCACCGTGGTGCTCAAGCCCTCCGAGATCGCGCCCCTCAACGCGTTCATCCTCGCCGAGATCGTCGACTCGGTGGGCTTGCCCAAGGGCGTTTTCAACCTCGTCACCGGCTACGGGCCGGTGATCGGCGAAGCGCTCGCGGGCAATCCCGGCGTCGACATGGTGTCGTTCACCGGCTCGACCCGCGCCGGCAAGCGGGTGTCGGAGCTCGCCGCGCAAACGGTGAAGCGCGTCGCGCTCGAGCTCGGCGGCAAGAGCGCGTCGATCGTGCTCGACGACGCCGATCTTCGCGGCCGCGGTGAAAGGGACGCTCAGCGCCTGCTTCCTCAACTCGGGCCAGACCTGCAGCGCGCACACGCGGCTGCTCGTCCCCGAGTCGAGGTACGCCGAGGCCGCGAAGCTCGCGGCCGAGGAAGCGCAGAAGTACACCCTCGGCGACCCGCTCAAGGACGACGCCCGGCTCGGGCCGCTCGTCTCCGCGCAGCAGCGCGAGCGGGTGCGCGGCTACATCCGCAAGGGGATGGAGGAAGGCGCGGAGCTCCTCGCCGGCGGGCCGGACGCGCCTGAGGGGCTGGCGAAGGGCTACTACGTCAAGCCGACGGTGTTCGGCAAGGTCAGCCCGAAGTCGACGATCGCGCAGGAGGAGATCTTCGGGCCAGTGCTGTCGATCATCGCCTACCGGGACGAGGACGAGGCGGTGCGCATTGCGAACGACACGCCCTACGGGCTCGCCGGCGGCGTATGGTCGAAGGACGAGGGCCGAGCGATGCGCGTGGCAAAACGCCTGCGGACCGGCCAGGTCGACATCAACGGCGGGCCGTTCAACATGTTCGCGCCGTTCGGCGGCTTCAAGCAGTCCGGCCACGGCCGCGAGCTCGGGAAGTACGGGCTCGAGGAGTTCCTCGAGCTGAAGTCGGTCCAGCTCAAGCCGGAGCCGAAGCCGGCCTGATCAGTCGCGCCGGCGCGGGAACAGTCCCGCGACGAAATCGACGAACACCCGCACCTTCGCCGAGAGGTGCCGGCTTTGCGGGTACACGACCGAGATCGGGACCGTGTCCCGGGGCAGCCAGTCCGCGAGCACCGGCTGCAGGGCGCCGGAGGCGATCCAGCGGCGGGTGAGGAGGTCGGTGATCATCACGATGCCGGCGCCCGCCACCGCCGCGTCGATCAGCGCCTCGGCATCGTTCACGCTGAAGCGGCCGCCGGGGACGACATTCGTGCGCTGACCGTCCTTCTCGAACGTCCACTCGAGGACGCCCGCGCGGGGCGCTGACCAGAGCCCTAGACACTGATGGTCGGCAAGGTCGGCCGGCGACTGCGGCACGCCGTGCAGGGCAAGGTAATCGGGTGAGGCCACCGCCACGAAGCGGTCGTCGTAGACGCGCCGCGCGACGAGCGTCGAGTCCTCGAGGCTCCCGGCCCGGAGCGCGAGATCCATGCCCTCGGCCACGAGGTCGACCCGCCGGTCGTCCAGGATCGCGAATACGCGTAGATCGGGGTACTGGGCGGCGAAGCGCGGCAGCGCCGGGATCACGAACTGGCGCCCGAGGGCGGGGAGCAGGTTGACGTGCAGGACGCCGCGCGGCGTGGTGCGCCCCGCGGTGAGCATGCCCTCCGTTTCCTCCACGTCGGCGAGGATGCGACGGGCATGGTCGAGGTAGGCCGCGCCGTCATCAGTAAGCGCTAACCTTCGGGTCGTCCGGTTCAACAGCCTGATTCCAAGGCGATTTTCCAAGGCCCCGATGTGGGCGGTCACGGTGGCCTTCGAGAGATCGAGTCGGTCGGCGGCCTTGGAAAAGCTGCCGAGCTCAACCACCCACCGGAAGACTTCCATGCTCTGAAGGCGATCCATGACGTGATCTATTGTTCCGTGAAGCCAAAAAGTCTTTTCGATATTACCTCCTTTATTCGGTCCTGATGAACCGCCATCATCCGTTCCATCGAACACGCCGCGGCAGCAGCACCAACCGGCGGGCTCGAAGGAGTTGAACCCACAACCATCGAACGGAAGGAGAACATCATGAAACGCACTTTGATCGCCCTCGCCCTCGCCCTCGGCGCCACTGCGGCCGTCGCAGAGCCGACGCTGAATCTGCAGAGCGCGCAGGACGCGCCGGTCTGGAAGAACGCGCCGGAAGCGCCCGCCTACCAGGGCAGCACGCAGCTCGTCAACGACAACGCCGGCGACTACCCCTTCAACCCGTAACTTGCCTCGAGCACGAAAGGAGCAACACCATGAAACGCACTTTGATCGCCCTCGCCCTCGCCCTCGGCGCCACCGCCGCGGTCGCGGAGCCGACCCTGAATCTGCAGAGCGCGCAGAACGCGTCCGTATGGAAGAACGCGCCCGAAGCGACCGCCTACCAGGGCGGCAGGCAGCTCGTCGACGACAACGCCGCCGACTACCCCTTCAACCCCTAATGCGGGCTACCGCGGGTCGGGACCGGTGACGGTCCCGGCCCAGCCAGGACGCTAACGATGGAACCGCGTCTGGTCGTCTACACCCTTGGTGTCGTGATCCTCGTCGCCGCTTCGCTCACCGCGATGGCGAACCAGAGCGGGCGGTTCGTGGGCGTGCACGAGGTTCCGCCCTTCGTCACGGAGCGAGTGGAAATCGTGCCCAAGGCCGACGATCGGGGCTCACCTGTGCCCGCCCCTGGCCGGGTCGCCCCCGCCAAGATCGACCCGAACCCCGTGCGCAGCTAAGATCGACCGCGGCGAAATAAGGAGGAGGCTCGCGATGCTCGTGCTCAGCGCCGGAACCGGACGCGTCGTCCAGGCGGTCGCGCGTGAGCTCGGCCTGCTGCCCGGACCCAAGCGGTTTCTTCCCGCCGGCTCGGCGCGCAGCGCCGTGGCGGGCTTCGACCTGATCGCGGCGGGCGCTGCCGACCGCACCGCGCGCCTGCAGGCCCTCGACGGCGCCCGCGATCTGGTGATTCTCCCCACTTTCGACGCCCGCGCCGCGGACGCGCAGTGCGCGCTCGTGCGCGACGCCGCAGCGGCGGGGATCCGTCGCATCCAGCTCGGATCGCTCATCGGGGCGCACGCGCGCTCGCCGGTGTGCCTGTTGCGCTGGGTCGGCATGCTGGAGCGCGAGGTCGTCGCGACGGGACTGCCGCACGACGTGCTCCGCTGCGCGCCGTTCATGCAGAACCTCGCGCTCTTCACCCGGCGCGACGAATCCGGGCTCTCCGTGGCCGGTCCGTTCCGCGATGCGGCGTTCCCGTGGCTCGACGCCGCGGATGTCGGCGTGATCCTGGCCGGTGCTCTCGATCGCAACGAAGCCGCGAACATGCTGTGTCAGCTTTCCGGCCCGGAGCAGGCGAGCTTCGAGACCGTCGCGCGGCTGCTCGGGGAGGCGCTCCGCGAACCGGTGCGCTATGTCGACGTGTGCCTGCCGGAGGCACAAGGCCTGCTCGAGGCGCACGGATTCTCCCCGCAGCAGATCCGGGCGCTCACCGAGTACTGGGATTACCTCGTGAGCGGTTTCGTGAAGCCGGCCCGTTGCGACACCGCGCTAAAGCTCCTCGGGCGGCCGCCCCGGACGCTCGCGCAATATTTCGCACAGGGGGCGGCCGAGCTGCAGCTCGCAGCCTAGTGTCGGTCACCGGGGCGGGCGCACCGGCTGCAGCCAGCCGTTCTCCGTCCCCCGCACCCTCATCCGCTCGCACTGCGACGCGGTGAGCGACGTGTTGGCGAGCGTGGTGTCCTCCCGCATGAGATTCCCCGGCTCGTCCGCGTGCTCGCCCGAGTCCATCAGCACGTGCGCGAGCTCGTGCGCGAGCGCGATCGGCAGGTCGCGGATATAGGCGGTGATCCACACCGTGCCCGCCAGCTCGGGCCTCGTGACGGTATTGCTGCGGCCGAACGCTTCGGCGTCATAGACGGGCTGGTGCCGGGTATCGCGTACGAAGAACGCCGCCGGTTTCGCCGGCCGCATACGCCGCACGAGCTCGCGGCCGGCCGGTGTGGAGAGGTAACGGAACCGCGGGTCGCCGCCGGCAAGGCTATAGAGCTCGGCGCTCTCGAGCCACACGCCGCACTGCGCGAAGACCGGCGCGGCCTCGCGCACCGCCCGCACGATCCGCTCCGGCTGCCATTGCGTGTCGGCGAATGTGAAGAGATCGAGCTGCAGGCGATGCGTCGCCGGCCGCGCGCCGGCATAGGGGAGCTCGTGCGACGGCAGCGGCCACGTGCGCTCGATCCGCAGCGGCGCCGCCACTGGCGCGCAGGCGTATGCGGCGACGATGCAGCAGAGTGCAGCGAACCGGCGCATCCGCCGATTCTAGGCCGTCGGGTTGAGTTTTCCGGACGCTGGCGGCATAGTCGCGGCACGTCCGCTGCCGAGGCCGATCTCAATGAACCGATTGCTCGCTGTTCTCGCCGCCGCCGCGCTTTCCGGCGCCGCGCTCGCCCACCACGGCTGGAGCGAGTACGACTCGACCAATGAGCTGAAGCTCACCGGCAAGATCGTCGAGTCCGGCTACGAGCATCCGCACGGCCACGTCCGGCTCGAGACGCCGGGCAAGACCTGGCTCTGCGTGCTCGCGCCCCCGACGCGGATGGAGAACCGCGGCCTGTCGAAGGAGGCGCTGAAGGTCGGCAACACCGTCACCGTCATCGGTTACCCGAACCGCACCAAGCCGGAGGAGATGCGCGCCGAGCGCATCATCGTCCAGGGCAAGACCGTCGAGCTGCGCTAGCGGCTCGAACGACGAACAACACGGAGGAGCAGGAGCGGCGAGGCTCGCCCCCGCCGCCGCGGCCGCATGGATCTCGAAGGCCTGTTCGCGGCGCTCGAGCACTCGCCGCTCGCCGACGCGATGAAGCACTCGCTCTGGCTCTACCCGATCGTCGAGATCGTCCACATCGTCGGTCTCGCGCTGCTGGTGGGCACGGTGGCGGCGTTCGACCTGCGTCTCCTCGGCTTCTCTCGCGCGACCTCGGTCCGCGCGCTCCAGCGGAGCCTCCTGCCGTGGTCCTGGATGGCGCTGCTGCTCATCGTGCCGAGCGGCGTGGCGATGTTCGCAACGCATGCGGTGGATTTCGCCGCCAACCCGGCGCTCCGGGTGAAGCTGCTCCTGATCCTCGCCGCGGGGATCAACGCGCTCCTCTTCCACAACGGCGTCTTCCGTTCGGTCGCCGCGTGGGACCAGCACATGGAGACGCCGCGCGCAGCGAAGGCCTCCGCGCTCCTGTCGCTCGCGATCTGGATCGGGGTGATCTCGTGCGGGCGGCTGATCGCCTACCTGTAGTGCTTGCCGCGCGCCTCGGACCGCACGATAGGCGCGCTGCCTCCTCAGCCCGAGGAGACGGCAGTAGGCTCAACGTAGCCGCGGCGCGCCGCCGTCGGCGATCCCCTCGCCGTACCACAGGCGCGCGATCCCGGCCCAATAGGCCGCGGCCTCGCACATCGCACAGGCGCGGGACGTGCCGTACATCTCGCAGCCCGACAGCTCGCGCGTCTTCAGGCGCCGCGCGGCGTCGCGGATCGCCTGCATCTCGGCATGCGCCGTTGGATCGGGGGTCGTGATGACTGCGCTCACGCCCTCGCCCACGATCACTCGATCCTTGACGATCACCGCACCGTAGGGCTGATCGCCGCGGTCCACCGCGATCCGCCGCAGCTCGAGGGCACGCTGCATGAATGCCTCGCGCGCGCCTTGCGGGCGGGCAGGCAGCACAAGGCCGAACGCGGTCGCGGCGCCGAGTGCAAGCAGCGCACGGCGCGCCCGATCGCAGTCGCAGGATGCCGGCGAGCTAGCCGTGGCGCCGGATGAAGTCGCGGATGCGCGGCGCGATCGTCTCGCGCCAGCGCCGGCCGCTGAAGATGCCGTAATGGCCGATGCCGGGGGCGAGGTAGTGGCTGCGCCGCCTGGCCGGAATGCTGGTGCAGAGCGCATGCGCGGCCTCCGTCTGGCCGTTGCCGGAGATGTCGTCCAGCTCGCCCTCGATCGTCAGCAGCGCGGTCTTGGTGATCGCGTCCGGGCGCACCGGTTCGCCGCGCACCTTGAAGCGGCCGTTCGGGAGGTGGTGCTCCTTGAACACCCGGCGGATCGTGTCGAGGTAATACTCGGCCGGCATGTCGAGCACCGCGTTGTACTCGTCGTAGAACTGGCGGTGCGCGTCCGCGCTGTCGCCGTCGCCCTGCACCAAGTGATGGTAGTAGTCCCAGTGCGCGTCGGCGTGACGCGAGGGGTTCATCGCCACGAAGCCGAGGTGCTGGAGGAACCCCGGGTAGACGCGCCGCATGCCGCCCGGGTACTTCACCGGGACCGGGTGGATGAGCGTCCGGTCGAACCAGCTCATCGGCCGCTGCGTCGCGAGGTTGTTCACCGCCGTGGGGCTCCGCCGTGGGTCGATCGGGCCGCCCATCATGGTCATCGTCCGCGGGCCCGGTTCGGAGGCGGCCGCCATGAGGGAGATCGCGGCGAGGACCGGCACCGTCGGCTGGCAGACCGAGATCGCATGAACGTCGGGCCCGAGGAAGCGCAGGAACTCGCGGACGTAGTCGACGTAGTCGTCGAGCCCGAAGGCCCCGTGCGCGAGCGGGACCATTTTCGCGTCGGTCCAGTCGGTGACGTAGACCTCGTGTTCCGGCAGGAGCGCGCGCACGGTGTCGCGCAGCAGCGTGGCGAAGTGGCCCGAGAGCGGCGCGACGAGGAGCACCGCCGGGTCGCTCCGCACCGCGTCGCGCCGGAAGTGGAGCAGCCGGCAGAACGGCTTCTCGACCGCGACGCGCTCCTCGACCGCGATCCTGCGGCCGTCGATGACCGTCGCGGTCAACCCGAACTCGGGCCGCTCGTAGCGCTGGGTGATCCGGCAGAAGAGATCGAAGCCGGCCGCGATCCGCCGGCTCGACGGCAGGTACGAGAGGGGGCTGAACGGGTTCGTGAGGAGATCGCGATGGGCGGCAGCGACCGTGTTCCACGGCGCGAACCACGCGTGGCGCATTTCATGCAGCGCGTACAGCAATCGACTACCTCCCGATCCGACGAGGATCCCCCGATGTTCCGCGGCGTTATACCAAAGCGACGGTGCCGGCGCATTGTCCGGCATCGCCGATATGTGAAAGACAGCATGAAGTGTGCCATCTGCGCCACAGTTGCGTCCGATTAACGCCTGGTGTGCGAACCCGTGCACAATTCCGGCGCGCTCGCGAGGAGGAGACCCATGCCGCAGGCGACGGCGCCAAAGATCGATATCTTTCCGCACATCTTCCCGCTCGCGTACTTCGAGCGCATGAAGTCGCTCGCGGCGGGCAATCCCGCGCTCGCGGGCCAGATCAAGCGCTGGCTCCACATCCCGGTGCTGTGGGACCTCGACGCTCGTATCCGGATGATGAAGCGCTTCCCGGGTTACCAGCAGGTGCTGACGCTGTCGATGCCGGCGATCGAGTTTCTCGCCGGGCCGGAGGAGTCGCCGGCGCTCGCGCGGATCGCGAACGACGGCATGGCGGAGATCGTCGCGCGTCACCCGGATCTCTTCCCCGCCTTCGTCGCTTCGCTGCCGATGAACAACGTGCCCGCCGCGCTTCGTGAGATGGACCGCGCGATCGGCTCGCTCGGCGCGAAGGGCGTGCAGATCTTCACCAACGTGAACGGCCGCCCGCTCGACGAGCCGGAGTTCTACCCGATCTTCGAGCGGATGGCGGTCAAGCACGACCTGCCGGTCTGGGTCCATCCGTCGCGCACCGCGAAGTTCTCGGACTACCCGACCGAGGCGAAGTCGAAGTACGAGATCTGGTGGGCGTTCGGCTGGCCGTACGAGACGAGCGCGTTCATGGCCCGGCTCGTCTTCTCGGGCATGCTGGACCGGCTGCCGAAGCTGCGGATCATCACCCACCATTTGGGCGCCATGGCGCCGTTCTTCGACAAGCGGATCGGCTACGGGTGGGATCAGCTCGGGCTGCGCACCGCGGACGAGGACTACGAGTCGCTGCGCAAGAGCATGAAGAAACGGCCCCTGGACTACTTCCGCATGTTCTACGGCGACACCTCGGTCAACGGATCGGCGTCGGCGGTCCGCTGCGGCCTCGACTTCTTCGGGACGAGGCACGTGCTCTTCGGTACCGACTGCCCGTTCGACCCGCAGGGCGGGCCGCTCTTCATTCGCGAGAACATCAAGGCGATCGATTCGCTCAAGCTGAAGAAGGACGACCTCCGGCGCATCTATTTCGGCAATGCGATCCGGTTGATGCGGCTCAAGCTGCCGCGGGCGAAGCGGAAGTAGGCGACAAGCGCGTTCAGGCCGCCTTCTTCCGCGCTGCCGCCGCTTCGTCGCGCAGCGCGCGGCGCAGGATCTTGCCGACGTTCGTCTTCGGCAGCTCGCTCCGGAACTCGACGTGCTTCGGCCGCTTGTAACCGGTCAGGTTCGCCTCGCAATGCCTGCGGACGTCCTCTTCGCTGAGCGACGGGTCCTTCCTGACGACGAAGAGCTTCACCGCCTCGCCCGACTTCTCGTCGGGCACGCCGATCACCGCGCACTCGAGGACGCCCGCGTGCTGCGCCACCACGTCCTCGACCTCGTTCGGATAGACGTTGAAGCCCGACACGATCACCATGTCCTTCTTGCGGTCGACGATCCGGACGAAGCCCTTCTCGTCGACCTTGGCGATGTCGCCGGTGGCGAAAAACCCGTCGGCGCTGATCACTTTCGCCGTCTCCTCGGGCCGCTGCCAGTAACCCTTCATCACCTGCGGCCCGCGGATACAGAACTCGCCGATCTCGCCGATGCCGAGGTTCTTGCCGGTGTCGTCGCGGATCTCGATCTCCGTGGACGGCAGCGGCAGCCCGATCGAGCCGTTGTACTCCGTGAGGTTCAGCGGGTTGATGCAGACGCCCGGCGACGTCTCGGTGAGCCCGTAGGCCTCGAGCAGCACCTTGCCGGTGACCTGCTTCCAGCGGTCAGCCACGGCCTTCTGCACCGCCATCCCCCCGCCGATCGTGAGCTTGAGCTGGCCGAAGTCGAGCTTGCCGAAGTCGGGGTGGTTGAGGAGCGCGTTGAACAGCGTGTTCACGCCGGTGATCACGGTGAACTTGTGCTTGGCGAGCTCCTTCATGAACCCGGGAATGTCGCGCGGGTTGGTGATCAGCACGTTGCAGCCGCCCATCTTCATGTAGGTGAGGCAGTTCCCCGTCAGCGAGAAGATGTGATAGAGCGGCAGCGCGGTGATGACGACCTGCGCGTCGTCGCCGAGGAACGGCTTCTGCCACCCATAGACCATCTCGAGGTTGGCGAGGATGTTGCGGTGGAGGAGCATCGCGCCTTTCGCGACCCCGGTGGTGCCGCCGGTGTACTGCAGGAACGCGATGTCCTCCAGGCCAACGTCGACCGGCTTCAGCTGCTGGCGCGCACCTTCCCCGAGGACGTCGTTGAAGCGGAGCGCGCCCGGCAGCGCGTACGCCGGCACCATCTTCTTCACGTGACGCACGACCAGGTTCACGATCGCGCCCTTGAAGCCGAGCATGTCGCCGAGCGCGGCGACGACGACGTGCTTCAACTTGGTCTTTGGGACGACCTGCTGCAGCGTGGCGGCGAAGTTCTCGAGGATGACGATCGCCTCCGCGCCGGAATCGTTCAGCTGGTGCTCGAGCTCGCGCGGGGTGTAGAGCGGGTTGACGTTGACGACGACGCAGCCCGCGCGCAGCGTGCCGAAGAGCGCGACCGGGTACTGCAGGACATTCGGCATCATGATCGCGACGCGCGTGCCCTTGCCGAGCCCCTTCGCCTGCAGCCAGGCACCGAAGTCGCGCGTGAGGCGGTCGAGATCGGCAAAGGTCATCGTCTTGCCCATGTTGTGATACGCCACGCGGTCGGCGTACTTCTTCACGCTCGCCTCGACCAGGGCACCGATCGATTTGAACTCGTCGTAGCGAATCTCCGCCGGAACGCCGGGCGGATAGCTCTTCAGCCAGATCTTCTCCACGATCCCTCTCCTCCCTATGACGACCGGCCGTCGCTCGCGGCGGCCCTCCTGTGGTCGAGCCGCCCGGCGTCGGGCGGCGCGTCGATTATCCGCGAACGGCCCACGGTCCGCCACGTGTCGGGGGGTCGTCGCCGCCGCTCGGTGCCGGCGGCGCGCGGTCCTTACGCAAGCGTCGCCGCCCGCCGGACGCTGGCGATCATCGAGCTTTGCAGCAGGAACTCGCGGGCGAGCTGCGGATCGGCGTTCGCTCGGCGCAGTTCGTCGAAACGCGCTTTCCGCACCGCGGGATCGCGCTCGGCGAGCGTGCGGAGATTGCGGATCGAGCCCTCCTGGACGTACTCGATGTTCACCGTCCGCCGCTGGCGGACGTAGCGGTCGAGGAGCGACGGGTCGGCCTCGCCGCGCCACACCGCGCCGAGCTTCTCGGCGAGGCTGATCGCGTCGTGGATGCCGCCGTTCAGGCCGAATGCGCCGAGCGGGTTGTTTAGATGCGCCGCATCACCCGCGAGCAGGACCCGCCCGCGCCGGAACTCCCGGGCGACGCGCTGGTGCACGCTGTAGATGTTCTTGTGCCGGATCGCGTATCGTTCCGGCCGCGGCAGGAAGTACTGCATCCGCCGCTCGACCTCGCCCTCGGACAGCGTGACCTCGTCCGCCTCGTCCGCCGGCACCGGAAACGCGATCCGCCACAGCCCGCCGGGCTCGGCGTCGGGCATCTTGAAGACCGCAGCCCATTGGTCCGGGTCGGCGACGTAGGCGTTCGCCGTGAAGCCGTGCGCGGCGAGATCGTGGTGCGTGCTGACGACGACGAAGCGCTCCGGCCAGGTGAATCCCTCGAACTCGACGCCGATCGCCCTCCGCACCGTGCTCCGGCCGCCGTCGGCGCCGACGAGCCACGCGCCCCCGAAGCGCTCGGCGCCATCCGGCGTCTCGGCGACAACCCACACCCCGTGCGGGTCCTGCCCGACGTCCACGACGCGTGCCCCGAAGCGCACCTCGACGTGCGCGAGCCGCGCGAGCTTCTCGAGGATGATAGGCGTGAGCCGGTGCTGCTCGAGGTGGAAGCGATACGGGAACGGCGTTTCGTCGGCGATCAGCGACAGGTCCCATTCCGCGATGACGCCCGCTTCGCGATCGCGGTGCTGCCAGCGCGGCACCTTGATCCCGGTGCGATGCATCTCTGCGGTGATCCCGTACGGCGTCATCATCTCGAGCGTGGGCGGATGGAAGGTGCCCGCGCGGAGATCGTGGGCGAGCGCCGGCTCGGCTTCGAGCACCAGCACCGGCACGTCGTGGCTCGCGAGCGCAAGCGCGGTGAGGAGCCCGACCGGCCCTGCGCCGGCGACGATGACCCGTCGGCTCGTGGCGATCATGTCCGACGCGGGGCGAGCGCGAAAGGCAGCGGCTCGGGACGGTCGCCGGCGGCGAACGCGGCGAGCAGCCAGCGCTCGGGGTGACGGCCGACCTCGACGGTCATGGGCGCCGCAGGAACCCGAGCAGGACCGGCGCTACGACCGCCCCTATCCCGAGCGTGACGAAGGCGATGCCCCACGCGAACGCGCTCCGGTTTCCGCCCGCAAGATCGAGCGCGAGCCCGAACACGAGCGGCGCGACGAACCCGGCGCCGAAGCCGAGCGTCGAGTGCACCGCCATCGTCGCTCCGCGCAGGCCCGGATCGCTCGCGGCGACCATGCCAGCGGTCAGCGTCGAGGAGTCGCTCATGACGAGCAGCATGTGCGCAACGACGAGCGCCAGCACGAGGCTCCACGGCAGGTGCGCGAAGAAACCGAGCGCGCAGGTGAGCGCGCCGGAGAGCGTCATGCCGACCACGATCACCCGCGCGCGGCCCGCGCGCAGCGCCACCTCGTTCCCGGCGATGCTCGCAAACGGCGAGGCGAGGTTCGCGACCGCGTGAATAGCCGCCGGCGAGAGCGGCGCCGGGACCATGCTCTGGGCGAAGGTGAGGAACGCGACCATCCAGGAGCGCGAGCCGAGGAGCTCCCAGCAGTGCACCGCGTAGCCCAGGATGTAGCGGCGCGCGGCGCGGTTCCTGAGCACCGGCCGGAAGTCGAGGAGATGCGCGTCCGCGCGCACGCGTGGCGGCGGCCGGGCAGGGAGCCCGAGCACGACCATCGCCGCCGCGAGGAGCGGTCCGGCGGCCGACACGGCGAACGCCCAGCGCCAGTCGGCGGCGGCAGCGATCCCGCTCGCCAGGACGAGCGAGAGGCTCACGCCGAAGCCGAAGGACGCGGTGTAGAACGATACTGCGCGCGTCTGGGCCGCCCCGGTCGTGTTGTCGGCCAGCGCGCGCAGCCCCGGCATGTACGTGCCGGCGATGCCGATACCGATGAGAAGCTGGAAGAAACCGCCGCTTGCCGCGCCGCGAGCGAGCCAGGCGAACCCGGCGGCGCCGACCGCCGCGACCACGCTCGACACGAGGTAGATCCGCCGGGCGTCGACGCGGTCGGTGAGCGCGGTGAGCACCGGTACCGCCGTCATGTAGCCCGCGAAGAAGAGGCCGCTGACGAAGCCGGCCTCGGTGTTCGACATCGACCATTCCGTCTGCAGCTGCGGCAGCAGCGCGGGATACGTCGAGAAGACGGTCATGCTCGCGACGTGCGCGAGGCAGACCCAGCCGATGATCTGCCAGGCGGGGCGGCGCCCGCGCTCGGGCACGGGCGCGCTACTTGTGCTTGAACACGGGCTTTCGTTTCTCGACGAACGCCGCCATCCCTTCCTTCTGGTCCTCGGTCGCGAAGAGGGAATGGAACATCCGCCGCTCGAACAGGATGCCTTCGGCGAGCGGGGTCTCGTAGGCGCGGTTCACGCACTCCTTCGCCATCATCACCGACGGCAACGAGTACTCGCAGATCGCGTTCGCGACGGCCAGCGCCTCCTCCATGAGCTTCGCGGCGGGGACGACGCGCGCGACGAGCCCGGCACGCTCGGCCTCGGCCGCATCCATCATCCGGCCGGTCAGGATGAGGTCCATCGCCTTCGCCTTCCCGACCGCGCGGGGCAGCCGCTGCGTGCCGCCCGCGCCGGGGATGACCCCGAGCTTGATCTCCGGCTGGCCGAACTTCGCGGTGTCGGCGGCGATCACGATGTCGCACGCCATCGCGAACTCGCAGCCGCCGCCGAGCGCGAAGCCGCCGACCGCGGCGATGACGGGCTTCCGCACCGATCTGATCCGCTCCCAGTTGCGGGTGATGTACTCGGACTTGTAGACGTCCATGTACGTCCAGTCCTTCATCGCCCCGATGTCGGCGCCCGCTGCGAACGCCTTGTCGTTGCCGGTGACGACGATTGCGCCGATGCCCTCGTCACCTTCAAAGACGGCGAGCGCGTCGCCGAGCTCGTTCATCAGCGCGTCGTTCAGCGCATTGAGCTGCTTCGGGCGGTTGAGGGTGATCAGGCCGACGCGGCCGCGGGTCTCGGTGAGGATGTTCTCGTAGGCCATCGGTGCTCCTCGCTAGTCGTAACGATACGAGGGGCCACAGCCCCTTTCGCGCTCCCGAGGTTCGGAAGGGCGCCGTCCTTCGGCATGGTTCTCTCTGCACGCTCAACCCGTCCTCAGCGCGCGCGCGATCGAGCGCGCGGTCTCGCCGAGGAAGATGGTGTCCATACCCACCGCGACGAGCGTGTAGCCCTGCGCGATGAACGGTTTCGCTTTCTCCGCCGAGCCGACGTAGATGCCGAGCGCGCGGCCGGACTTCTTGCACGCGTCGGCGACGCGCACGATCGCGGCGAGCACCGCGGGATGCTCGACCTCGCCGAGCCGGTCCATGCTGCCCGACAGATCGTAGGGGCCGACGAAGACCGCGTCGACTCCGTCGACGGCAACGATCGAGTCGATCGCTTCGACCGCTGCAATGTGCTCGCATTGCACCACGACGACGGTCTCGTCGTTGGCGCTGCGGATGTAGCGCTGGAAGTCGAAGCCGTAACCCTGCGCGCGCACGAGGCCCACGCCGCGCACGCCGCGCGGCGGGTACTTGCAGAACGAGACGATGGCCCGCGCCTGCTGCGCGGTGTTGACCATCGGCACCACGACGCCCGTCGCGCCGATGTCGAGCGCCTTCTTCAACGTCGACTCGCCGCCGTCGGCAACGCGCACGATGCACGGGACGCGCGCGACCTGAAGCAGGGTCTGCGCCGCCAGGAAATCGAGGGCGGCATGCTCGGTGTCGACGAACAGCCAGTCGAGCCCGCCGGCGGACAGCACCTCCGCGACCTCGGGCGCCGGCAGCGTAACGATCGTGCCGAGGAGCAGCTCGCGCTGCCGGAGCCGGTGCGCGAACGACGCAGCGGTCATCTGCCCGCGCCCTTCGCGCCCGTACCCCTCTTGTAGGCCCCGAGCGGAAGCACGTCCGGCAGGTGGAGGCGCGGGCGGTCCGGCTCCACCGCGGTGAGCGCGGTCGTCTCCTTCATCGTGCGCAGACAGCGCACCGCGAGTTCCTGGTACTGGCGCGTCGCGTCGGCCTTCCACCTGAGCTCGTCGGGCGCGAGCTCGCGCAGCACCTTCGCCGGGATTCCCGCGACGAGCGTGCGCGGCGGCACTTCCATGCCGGCCTTCACGAACGCGAGCGCGGCGACGATCGCCCACTCGCCGATGACCGCGTTGTCGTTCACGACCGCGTTCATGCCGACGAGCGCGTGAGTGCGGATGCGGCACGCGTGGAGGATCGCGCCGTGGCCGATGTGGCCGTTCGCCTCGATCACCGTATCCTCGTCGGGGAAGCCGTGGACGATGCAGCAGTCCTGCAGGTTCGCACCCTCTTCGACCACGATGCGGCCGAAGTCGCCGCGCAGGCACGCGGACGGCCCGACATAGACCCCGGGCCCGACGATCACGTCGCCGATCAGCGTCGCCGACGGATGCACGAACGCCGATGGATTCACCACCGGCGTGATGCCGTCGATCGTCCAGACTTTGACCATGCGCAACAGTTACACTTGAGCGTGCCGGATTCTAGCGCACGACCGTGCTCCGACTGACCGTTCTGATCGCCGCCGCCGTGACGAGCCAAGCCGCCGCCTTCGACCTCCAGGGGCATCGCGGCGCGCGCGGGCTCGCGCCGGAGAACACGCTCCCCGCGTTCGCGCGCGCACTGTCGATCGGCGTGACGACGCTCGAGCTCGACACCGGCCTCACCGAGGACGGCATAGTGGTGGTGGTGCATGACCGCCGGCTCAATCCCGACATCGTGCGCGGCCCGGACGGCCGATGGCTCGTCGGGCGCACGCGCACGATCCGCGAGCTGACGTTCCGAGACCTCGCGCGGTACGACGTGGGCCGCATCCGCCCGGGCAGCGACTACTCCAAGCGTTTCCCCGACCAGCGTCGCATGGACGGCGTCCGGATCCCGAAGCTCGAGGAGGTGTTCGAGCTCGCGCGGAAGGCGCACAACGACGCAGTCCGCTTCAACATCGAGACCAAGCTCTCGCCGCTGGCGCCCGACGAGACCGCCGGCCCCGACGAGTTCGCGCGCGCGGTGATCCAGATCGTACGCGCGAAGGGCGTCGGGCGCCGCACGGTCATCCAGTCGTTCGACTGGCGCACGCTCGCCTTGGTGCAGCGCGAGGCGCCCGAGATCGCCACCGCATACCTCACGAGCGACACGGAGAACGTGCGCGACGCGGACAACGGCCCGTCGCCATGGACGAACGGCATCCGGTTCGCGGACCACGGCTCGGTGCCGAAGATGGTGAAGAGCGCTGGCGGGGCGATCTGGTCGCCGAGCTTCCGGGACCTCACCGCGGCGCTGGTGAAGGAGGCGAAGGCTTTGGGGCTCGCGGTGCTGCCCTGGACTGTGAACGACCCGCCCGACATGGAGCGGCTGATCGACTGGGGCGTGGACGGCATCATCACCGATTACCCCGATCGCCTCCGCGACGTGATGGCGGCGAAGCGACTGCCGCTGCCGCAAGCGACGCCGGTTTCGCCTTAGGGTCTGCGCAGCGGTTGCTCGCGCCTGCGCCGCGTACAGGAGCAAGTAAAAGCGATGCAAGCCGGACGACTTACAGCGATCCTGGCGATCGCGCTGCTCGCCGGCTGTGCGCCGGTCGGCACGAGTTACACGCGGATGAGTGTCTCGCTGCCGGCGGCGAAGCCGGGCGAAGGCCGGGTCTTCTTCTACACGCCCAGCGCGCGGTTCGGCGCGGACGTACAGCCGGAGATCAGGCTCGACGGCGCGGTGGTGGGGTTCGCCGTACCGGGCGGGTTCTTCTTCGTCGACCGCCCAGCGGGGCGTTACGAGGCGACTGGCACTTCGATCGCCGACGGCCGGCTCGCGTTCGCGCTCGCGGCGGGCGAAACGAAGTATGTGCGGGCGACGGCGCCGTCCGCATTCTCCGTCGATCGAGTCGATCTTCGGCTCGTACCCGCGCCCGAGGGCCAAGCCGACATGGCCGCCCTGGTCTATTCGGGAATTACGGCGCCGTAGCCGTCGCGGGGCCGCTCCGCGCTACGGTCCCAACCTGTAGACGACGTCGTGCTCGCGCGCGTGCCCGGTTACCTTCAGGGCGAAGTTGTCGTTGGGCCCCACTTCCGTCACCGTCGCGTGCTCGACCTGCAGGGACTCGATCCGCTGGGTGAAGTCGGTCGTGTGTCCGCGGATAAGGATCATGTCGCCGACGCGGAGCCGACCGGACTCGAGCCGCACGACCGCGACGGAAAGATTTCCGTAGTAGTGGGTCACAATCCCGATGCGCTCGCCCGCCGGCGCCGCTTCTGCGGGTGCGCTCGCCGACGGAGGCCACGTCGCCAAGGGATGCACGGGCGCGCTCGCCGGTCTCGGCTTCGGCGCCGCGGGTTGCGCCGGCGGACTTGCCGCGGCCCGTTTCGCCGCCGCGGGTCCTGCGGGCGTCCTCACCGCCGGCCGCGCGGCCGGCTTCGCCTGCACGGGTGATGCGGGCCGGGCCGTTGTCTTCTTCGCCGGCTTTTTCCCGGCCGTCGCGGTCTTCTTGCGGGCGGCCGGCTTCGGAGCCGGCGCTGGCCGGCGCTTCGCCTTGGCCTTCACGCTCGTTTTCTTCCTCGTCGCCATGCGCCACCTCACATGCCGTCACTCGTGCGGATGGAAGCCCGCTGCCAGGCACGTCCCGACACTCGGCAGCGCGGCCATGCTACGCCGAGCGGCAGACGGCCGAAAGCGCTTTGCGCCCGCGCGACGGACGGGGAGTACGCTAACGCACCATGGCACGTGCGATCCGGCGCGTCATGACGTCCCTCGCCGCGGCAGCCGTCGTGGTGTACGCCGCGGGCGCGCTGCTCCTATGGCGCTTCCCCGACCGGTTCGTCCCCTTCCCCGAGCCCGAGGTCCGGCAGACGCCGGGGGTTGCGGGTATCCGCTACACCGACGTGTGGTTGCGCGCCGGGCCGCGTCGCGAGTGGGTCCACGGCTGGTTCCTGCCGAACGACCGGAACGCCCCGGTCGTGCTGCTCCTCCACGGAACGGGACGGACCATCGCCGGCATGGTCCACGTGGCTGCGGCCATCCACGAGGCCGGCGCGGCCGTGCTGATGATCGACTATCGCGGCCTCGGCAAGAGCGATCGTCGGCTGCTCACCGAGGCGACCATGTACCAGGATGCCGAGGCGGCGTGGCACGAGCTGCGCTGGCACCAGCCCGATCCGGCGCTGCGTCTCGTCTACGGCCACTCGCTCGGCGGGGCGGTCGCGCTCGAGCTCGCGGCGCGCTATCCCGACGTGAACGGCGTCGTGGTCGAGGCCACGCCGACATCGGTCGCCGCGCTGCTGCGCGGGTCGTGGGCCGCGCGGCTCTACCCGGTCGACGCGATCCTCGCCGGGCGGTTCGACTCTGCGGCAAAGCTCCGTCGCCTCGGCGCGCCGCTCCTCGTGATCCACGGCAAGCGCGACGCTATCGTGCCGCCGGCGATGGGCGTCGAGCTCTATCTGCGCGCGAGGGGGCAAAAGCGCCTGCTGCTCGTCGACAGCGCCGCGCACAGCGATGCCGCGATCGTCGGCGCGGCCGAGTACCAGGCCGCGTTCGGGCGCATGCTGCCGCCCGGCCGGGAGCCGGCGCTCGCCCGCGTGGGACAACGTTGCAAAAGGGGCCACACCTCCTTTTGCGAATCCCCAATCCCGGTGCAAGACCTCGCCAAGGCGACGTCTCGACCTTAGGCTGCGTGCGGAGCCCAGCTGAACGGACGTTCGCGCTCGACGAACTTCGCGCAGGAGAGAAGCTTCGGCTCGGAGAAGCGCGGGCCGACGATCTGGAGGCCGACGGGGACCCCCGACGCCGCAAGGCCGGCGGGCACGCTCGCCGCGGGGAGCGCGGCGAGCGAGACGAGAAAGGTCTGCGCGACCCAGTCGATGTAACTCTCGAGCTTTCGCCCGGCGATCTCGAACGGATAGTTCTGGTCGACCGGGAACGGCAGCACGGGCGAGGTCGGGGTGAGCACCAGGTCGAATCGCTCGAAAAGCTCCCGCCACCGGTGCCAGATCTCCGCGCGCTTGTGCTCCGCACGCGCGATATCGAAGATCTTCACGTCGAGCCCCAGCCGGATGTTGCCGGCGAGGTTGGGATCGAGCACGTCGAGCTTTTCCAGGCGGGCGAGATGGTTGCCGACCATCGCCTCGCCGCGCAGCGTGATGAAAGCGTCGCGGCCGTCCGAAAAATCGACCGCGATCTCGTCGACCGCAGCGCCGTGGCGCTGCAACCCGAGCGCCGCATCCCGGCACAGTCGTGCGACTTCCGGGTCGACGCCGGTGCGGCCGAGCTCCGGCGCGTAGCCGATCCGCACTCCGCGCAAATCCCCGGTGCGCGCGACGATGTCATGAGCGCTCGCCCAGGTCGGCGGCACCGACAGCGGCGACCTGGGCGAAAGTCCGGTCATCGCGTCCAGCATCAGCGCGCAGTCCTCGGCGTCGCGCGCCATCGGTCCGGCGACGCTCTGGTCGTGCCACGGCAGGGTCATCGGGTGTCGCGGCACGAGGCCTGCCGTCGTCCGCAGGCCGACGACGCCGCAGAACGACGCCGGCGTTCGCAGGCTGCCGCCGAAGTCCGAGCCTTCCGCGAGCGGCATCATCGCCGCCGCGAGCCCGGCCGCCCCGCCACCGGTCGATCCGCTCGCCGAAAGGCGCAGGTCCCACGGATTGCGCGACGCGCCGAAAACCCGGTTGACGGTGTTCCCGCCGGCCGCGAACTCGGGCGTATTGGTCTTGCCGATGACGATGCAGCCGGCGCGCTTCAGGCGCGCCACGACCTCGGCGTCCTCGCTCGGGACGTGGTCGGCGTAGAGGGTCGAGCCCCACGTCGTGCGGATGCCGGCCGTCGGCGTGATGTCCTTGATCCCGACCGGCACGCCGTGCAGCGGCGCGAGCGCCTCCCCGCGCATGACCGCGGCCTCGGCCGCGCGTGCCGCCGCGTGCGCGAGATCCGCGGCGACGGTCACCACCGCGTTGACCTTCGGGTTCGCCCGCTCGATCGCCCCGAGATGCGCCTCCAGCACCTCCACCGGGCTCGCGCGCTTCTCGCGCACGAGGCGCGCGAGCTCCCGCGCCGGAAGGCGGTTGAGCGCGGTCTCCGCCATCAGAGCTTGAGAATGTATTTGTTGACGTCCACCGGGCCCTCGAGCGTGCCGATGCGGGTGGAGTAGTCGATGAAGGTCTGGAAGTCGATGCGGTCCCTGTTCGTGAGATCGTCGATGTTGGTGAACTTCACCAGCGGCACCGTTTCGACCACGTCGTCGGGCGTGAACGTGTTCTTCACCAGCGACTTCCGCGCCTCCTTCGGGTTCGAGTTGATGAAGTCGATCGCCTTCGCCCAGGCTGCCGCGTAGCGCTTGGCGACGTCCGGCCTGCCCTTCACGAAGTCGCTCGAGACCACGCCGCCACCGACCCAGGCGTTGGCGCTCGGGTCGCCGAGGATGTACTTCGCGATCACGCCGGCCTCGAGCGTCGTCGCGACGCCGTTCTTGCGCATCACCGCCGCGTTCGGCTCGAGCGTGTAACCGGCGTCGAAAGTGCCCGCCGTCATCGCGTTGACGTGCTGGCCCATGTCGAGCTGGTCGATCGAGTAGTCGCCCTCCTTGAGGCCCACCGCCGCGAGCACCGCTTTCGCCATCGTGACGTTCGCCGGACCGGGCGCCGACATGATCTTCTTGCCCTTGAGGTCGGCGAGCGAGCGCACGTCGACGCCGCGCCGCACGACGAACTGCTCCATCTGGTACTGGGCGTTCTGGCCGTTGAGCGAGATGTACATCGCCACACCGGGCTTCTTCAGGTTCGCGTTCATGCCCTCGATCGTGACCAGCACCGACGACGCGTCGATCTGGTTCGTGATCAGGCCCGAGACGTTCGGCGGGCCGCCGATCAGCCGGATGATCTCGACGTCGAGCCGCTCGCCCTTGAAGAACCCGCGATCCTGTGCGACGAATACCGGCAGCGACGAGCTGACCGGGAACACCCCGACCTTCACCTTGTCCTGCCCCCACGCCGGCGGCAGCACGACCGCGGCCGCGACGGCGATTGCTCCCAACAGTCTGGCGATCATGGTTCTCCTCCGAAAAATCGGTCTACGTCGCGGCGAGCGCGACGAGCGCCTGCGTGAAGCACGCCATCGGTGCGTGGGTGATCCCGGCGCCGATCTGGCCGACGCCGGGTTCCTTGTGGGCGATGCCGGTGTTGATCACCGGCCGGATGCCGGTGTCCACCACCTTGCGGACGTCGATACCGGCCGGCGTGCCGGCGAAGTCGAGGGTTGGCAGCGTGAACGCCATGTTCCGGCCGATGGTGATGTTCACCATCTCGAGCGTGTTCGCAATCGCGGTCTCCGGCGTGCCGCCGACGAACTGCACGATTGCCGGCGCTGCCGCCATCGCGAATCCCCCGATCCCGGCGGTCTCGGTGATCGCGCTATCGCCGATGTCGGGGCCGGCGTCGGCGCGGCTGTAGCCGGGGAAGAAGAGGCCGTCGGCGACGAGCGCCGGCGCCGTGAACCAGCGATCGCCCGTGCCGCTCACGCGGATGCCGAACTCGGTGCCGTTGCGCGCCATGACGGTCACCATGGCGGCGCCGGGCATGCCGTGCGCCGCGTCGAGCATGCTCTTACACGCCGCCATGGCGATGTTGAGAAAGAAGAAGTCGTTGCCGTTCACGAACTCGATCGACGCGGCCGCGTCCCGCATCGAGGCGTCGGACCTGAAGATCCCGGCGACGATCCGCTTCACGAAGAGGCTCGAGGCCGCGGCGTTGCGGTTGTGCATCTCGTCACCCATGTGCAGCGCGCGCGCCATCAGCGGCTTCAGCTCGATCGGACCGCCGGCTTCCAGTCCGCGCCGGAGCACCGGCCCGAGCGTCGCGCCCATCCACCGCAGCCGCTCGAGCACGTCCGGGCCGTTGGCGCCGTAGCGGAGCACCTTGCCGAGACCCTCGTTCAGGTTGCTGAAGGAGAGGTTGCCGTGCGTACGGTTGCGCAGTATCCACACCGGCATCGACGGGCTGATGATGCCGGCCATCGGTCCGACCGCGGCGTGGTGGTGGCAAGGGTCGAACGCGATCTCGCCGCGCTCGGCCATCGCGCGGGCGGCGTCGGCATCCTTCGCCCAGCCTTCGAGGAGGCACGCGCCGATCACCGCGCCGCGCATCGCACCGCCCATCTGCGCCCAGGTGATCGGCGGACCGGAGTGGAGCAGCATCCGCTCACCCATTCCGGTCAGCACCTCGCGCGCGATCCCGACGCCTTCCAGCACCGGCTCCGCCGACGCATAGGCGTCGAACGCTTTCCGGTTCGCGGCGTCGACTGCCGGATCGCTCACGAGCCGGGCAAGCGCGGACGCCGCGCCCGGCTCGCCGCCGGGCGGGGCCCATTCGACGCGCGCCACCGGTGCTCCCGCCTCTGCGACCGCGTCCGCGAACGACGCGAGCCCGATGTTCACCACCGACAGCGGCTTGCCGAACAGGTCGCTCATGCCCGGCCCCGCTTCGCGACCGATCGCGCGCGGACGTTGGTAGGCGACCTCCGCCTTTCCCTCGAGCTTGGGGGAGAGGGGGGCAGCGCGCCGATGGGGTGTGTACGAGGCTCGCGATCCACTATCGCCGCCGCGATTCGCACCGCCTCGGCATTGCTCGACCCGAGGATCACGCCCGCGTCCCCGAGTGCCGCCTCCTGCCGCGCGAGGCCCTGCGGATCGGTATCGGTGCCGCACACGGCGCCGACGAACGCGATGCGCCGCTTCCCCTTCGCGGCGGCAGCACGCGCCGCGGCGATTGCCGGAATCATCTCCGCCGCCGGATCCGGATGACTGCCGTAGCCGAGCACGACGTCGAAGAGGATCACCGCCACCTCCGGGTCACCCGCCTCGCGCACCATCCGTTCGTTGCGGAGCCGATGGTCGATCATCGGGTGCGGCCGGCCACGGGTGAAGACGTCGTCGCCGAGATCGATGACGGTATGCCCACGGCTCGTGAACGGGTCGTCGAGCGCGTCCTCGTCGCGCACTGGCGCGTTGGACCACACCTGGCCGAGCGCTTCAGCGAGAAGGAGCGACGCTTCGTAGCAGAACGTCCCGCCGCTGAAGAGGCCGCGAACGAAGCGCTGCCCGCGCGCGAGTCGCGGCACGCCCTTGCCGAGGCGCGGGGTGGCCGCGCGCCGGGCAGGTTTGCGCCCGCGGGCGAGCGCCACGGCGGCGCGCGCCGCGTCCTCGAGCGTGCGGACCGGATGGAGGTTCTTCCCGGCCGCCGGCGCCGCGCCGACGAAGCAGACGACGACCGGCTTCTTCGCTTTCGCCGCCGCCACGAGCATCTTCGCGGCAACCGACGGCGCGGGCGGCTTCGAGATCAGCACGATCACCTTCGTCTCGCGGTCGGACGCGAGGGCGTCGAGCGCGGCGAGCATGGTGAGCCCGCCGACCTCTTCCTTGAGATCGCGCCCGCCGGTGCCGATCGCCTGCGAGACGCCCGAGCCCAGGCGGTCGACGAGGGCGGTGACCTGCTGCAGACCGGTGCCCGACGCGGCGACGCAGCCGACCGGCCCGCGCCGCACCTTGTTTGCGAACGCGAGCGGCACGCCATCGATGATCGCCGTGCCGCAATCGGGGCCCATCACGAGCAGTGCACGGTTCGCAGCACTGCGCTTGAGCGCGATCTCGTCGGCGATGGAGACGTTGTCGCTGAAGAGCATCACGTTCAGGCCGAGCGCCAGCGCCTTCTCGGCTTCCGCCGCCGCGTACTCTCCCGGCACGGATACGAGCGCGAGGTTCGCACCGGGCGACGCCTCGACCGCCATTGCGATCGAGCGCGGCTTCGCGGCTCCCGCCGGCCCGCTCCCGGCCGCGGCCGGCGCTCGTGTTCTCAGCGCTTCTTCGACACGGGCGATCGCTGCGTTCGCCGCCCCCTCGGTCTTCGCGCGCACCACCACCAGCAGGTCGCTCGGGCGCGCCGCCAGCCCGCCGTCGGCGAGCCCGACCTCGGCGAGCAGCGCGATGTTGCCTGCCGTGGCCATGATCGCCGAGGCTTCCTCGACGCCGTCGGTGTCCTTGAGCGACGCCGAGAGCTGCATCAGCGACACGGAGTCGCGGTAGGTGTTGGGGATGATACGGCTGACCGTGGGCATGAGCGCCTATCTCCCGGCCCAGTGGACGAAGCGCTTCTCCACCAGCAGGAAGAGGAGATTCAGGCCGTAGCCGAGCGCGCCGGCGGCGAAGATCGCCGCGTACATGTCGGGCATCGCGAAGAGCTGCTGCGCCTCGAACACCCGGTGGCCGAGTCCGTCGGTCGAGCCGATGAACATCTCGGCGACCACCACGATCACGAGCGCGAGCGAGACGCCGTTGCGCAGGCCGACGAAGGTCTGCGGCAGCGACTCGAGCAGCATGACGTCGGTCAGCACGCGCAGCTTCGACGCGCCCATCACCTTTGCGGCGAGGAGGCGCGTCTTCCGCGCGTTCATCACGCCGTAGGCGACGTTGAAGAGGATCACGAGCGCCGCGCCGAACGACGCGACCAGGATCTTGGTCATGTCGCCGACGCCGAAGATGACGAGGAACAGCGGGAACATCGCCGAGGCCGGCGTCGAGCGGAAGAAGTCGATCACGAACTCGACCGCGCGGTAGGCGCGCTCGTTCGCGCCGAGCAGGACACCGAGCGGTATGGCGACGACCGCGGCGATCGCGACCGCGTACGCGGTGCGCTCGACGGTGCGCCAGAAGTCGTAGCCGAGCTTGCCGCCCGCCATGCCTTTCACGAGCGCGGCGCCGGCCTCGCCGGGCGACGGCAGCAGCACCGGATCGACGACCTTCACCCAGACCGCGAGATACCAGACCGCGATCAGGCCGGCGACCCCGACGACCGGCAGCAGCGCGTCGCGCTTCATCCCTTCCTCACCTCGCGCTGGAAGACCTCCAGGCAGTGCGCCTTGATCGCGATGAATCCCGCGTCGGACAGGGTCGCGTCCCCCCGCGGCCGCGCCGTCGCGACGCGCGGGAAGGCGGCGATCCGCGCCGGCCGCCGCGAGAGCAGCAGCACGCGGTCGGCGAGATACACGGCTTCCTCCAGGTCGTGCGACACCAGCACCGTGGTGGTGCGCGTATCCATGAAGATGTGCTGGAGCTGCTCGCGCATGAAGAGTGTCATCTCGTAGTCGAGCGCGGAGAACGGCTCGTCGAGGAACAGCACCTCGGGCTCGACCACCAGCGCGCGCATGATCGACACGAGCTGCTGCTGCCCGCCGGAGAGCTCGTACGGGTAGCGGCTGAGGTCGATCTTGACGCCGAGATGCGCGACCAGCCGCTCCGCCTTCGCGCGGCGCTCGGATTTCGGCAGCCCGGCGATCTTCAGCGGGTACTCGATATTGTCGATCGAGCGCAGCCACGGAAAAAGCGCTTCCCGGTAGTTCTGGAACACGTAGCCGATCTTCGTGTCGCGGAGCTCCTTGCCGCCGAACCGGATCGTCCCGGCGTCGGCGGGAACCAGCCCGGCCACGATGTTGATGAGCGTCGACTTGCCGCAGCCGTTCGGCCCGAAGATCGACAGGAACTCGCCGCGGGCGATGTCGAGGTCGAAGCCGTCGTAGATGACCGCGCCCTGGAAGCGCTTGGCGAGGCCACGGATCGTGATGTGGGCCGGCGCCGGCGCGCCCACCGGCACGGCCGCGGCCGCGTCCGGCGCGATCGCGACTGTGGCGCTAGTCACTCGCCGAGGTCCACGATCGCGATCACCGGCCCGCCGCCCTGCGGGCCCTGGTGCATCGCATCGACCGACACGAACACCGCCGGGTCGCCGATCGCCGCCGCCGCGACGCCGCCCACCGCGCCCTTCGCGTGACGGTGGTGATGCACGTCGGAGTCGTCGAGCATGATCTGCCGCCGGCCGCGCAGGGTGCCGCGATGATCCGCCTCGCACTTGATGAAGCAGTTCACCAGCCTGCCCTTCAGATCTTCCGCGCGCGCGCGCTCGGGGAGCTCGAGGCCGGCGTTCCGGATCGCGTCGTAGATGCCGTCGATGTCGATCGCGTCCTTCATCACCGAGTGCCCGATCGCGTACCTGCCGCCCGCGCCGGCCTTGTTGCCGAGCAGCACGATCTGCCCGGCGTCGAGCTCGACCCCGGAGGAGCACGACGCGACCGAGGAGTAGAGCTCGAGGTTCTTGCAAATGTCCTCAGGCGCGTAGGACTTCACCTCCCCGAGCGCGACCGCGATGCCGAGCGCGGTCGTGCCGTTCGACACCCCCATCGAGTCGTGCACCTCGCACGCGACTGTCTCGCCGCGGCCGTGCGCCTCGCGCACCGTCTCGATCGTCAGCAGCGGCGTCTTGGTTTGCACGTAATGCACGTCGCGCGGGTCGGTGATGCCGGCGTCCTTCATCGCGAGCCGAACGCCCGCGGCGATCTTCTCGACCATCGCCGGCCGACCGATGTCCTCGGGCACGATCGGCGGGCTCATCGCGGCGCCGATCGCGAGCCGCGCCTTCGACGTCGGGCCGGTCTTCGCGTTGCGCGCGAACACGGTGGCGTGCGGCGTGATCACCCCGTCACAGCCGCCGGACCACACCATCGGGATCTGCTTCACCGCCGCAGCGGAGCGCTTGCCGTGCTTCATCAGCACGCCGCGGAACGCCTGGTCGGCGAGGATGCGGGTGAAGTCGTTGACCCCGCCGTTGCCTTCGGTCTTGCCGATCGCCGCCACGACCTCGTCGGCGGCGAACTGTCCCGCGAGGATCCGCTCCTCCATGCCGGAGGCGTCCTGGACGCTCTTGAGGATGACCTTTGCGACTTCGATCGCCATCGGGTTCTCCTAGACGCGGGGGGCGCACTCTCCGTGCAGCATCTTCTCGTATCCCGGGCCGCGGTCGATCAGCGGCAACGGGCCCTTGCGCGCGGCGCGCATCTCGCCGCGGAGCTTCGCGGTCGCCGCCTCGTCGATCGCGTATTCGGTCTCCACTTCGCCTGCGCGCGCGAGGAGCACCACGCCGTACTCGCGCCGTGCGGCTGCGGGCGACACCTTGCACTGCACGACGTCGCGCAGCACGAACTCGGGTTCGCGCTCGAGCGGATCGCCCCAGCCGCCGCCGCCGGTGGTCACGACGCGCACGACCTGCCCCGCCCTCACCGCCTCGCCGTCGACCAGCCCACCGAGCTGCTTCGCCGCGCGGTGCAGGTCTACAGTCACGCAGAACGGCTCGCCCGCCTTGCCGCCCGCGACCCCGTAGCAGCCGAGCCGCACGCGGTCGGCGGTCACGATCGTGTGGCAGTCGACCAGCACGCGATAGTGCTTGTCGTAGCCGAGCCCGCCACGGCGTTTCCCCGCGCCGCCGGAGTCGGTGCTGAGCGCGAGCTTCTCGACGATAACAGGGAAGCGGTTCTCGGTGAACTCGGCCGGCTGGTTGCGCGAGTCGGGCACGATGTGGATCGCGTCGCTGCCGTCGGCATAGTAGCGCCCGCCGGACCCGCCGCCGATCACCTCGCGCGAGAGGAACGGGCGCCCCTGCGGGTCGGTGCCGTAGAAGCCGGTATAGCGAATCGTCTCCTGGTCGGCCGGCATCCGTCCGCCGGTCGCCTGCGCGACGACGCCGGCGAGGAGGCCGAGCGAACGCAGCAGCACGAACGAGCGCGCGTTCGTCGCCGCCGGCCACTCGGGCGTGATCAGCGTGCCCTTGGGCGGGAAGATCACGTCGAACACCTCGCAAACGCCCTCGTTCACGTGGATCTCCGCCGCGCGCTCCGGTGAGTCGGCGAGGTTGCGCAGGATCGGCGCGATCCACTTGATGAGGAAGGCGCCGTCGGCGTAGTCGGCCGGCCAGTTGATCGGCCCGGAGGACTGCGGCGCGGTGCCGTTGAAGTCGAGCGTGATCCGCCGGCCCTTCTTGACGACCCGCAAGCGCGAGCCGGTGGAGGCTCGGGTCGGTGACGCCGTCGTGCTCGACGAAATCCTCCCAGGCGTACTCGCCGTCGGGGATCTTCGGCAGCAGCTCGGTCGCGTAGATGTCGCGGCACTTGTCGAGGATCGCCTGGAAGCAGGCCTCCACCGTGTCCTTGCCGAAGCGCTCGAACAACTCCTCCATTCGCCGTGCGCCCATGCGGATCGCCTCGATCTCGCTGTCGAGGTCGGCTTCGAGCATCTCCGGGACCCGCGTGTTGCGCCGGATGATGGTGAACGCCTCGTCGTTCCGCTTGCCCTCGCGGTAGATCCGGATCGGCGGGATCGCGAGCCCTTCCTCGAATACGGTGACCGCCGTCCCCGGCATCGAGCCGGGCACGCGGCCGCCGATGTCGTCGTGGTGCCCGAACGCCTGGATGTAGGCGACCACCTCGCCGCGGTGGAACACCGGCACCGTCGAGCAGATGTCGGGCAGGTGTCCGATCGAGCCCTCGGTGAGATAGGTGTCGTTCATCAGGAAGACGTCGCCGGGCTTCATCGTCTCCGGCGGGTAGTCGCGCACCACCGCGTTCGGCATCGCCGAGTACGAGCGCCCGGTGAGCTTGCGGCAGCGGCGGTCGAAGAGCCCGACGCGGTAGTCGTGCGCCTCGCGAATCATCGGGCTTCGCGCGGTGCGCTCGATCGCATACTCGATCTCGGCCTCGATCGAGTTGAGCGTGCCCTCGACGATCTGCAGGACGATCGGATCGACTGCGGCGGGCTGGGGTTTCGGGATGGCTGACATCGCGGGGGCCTAGAGCGTAAACTTCCCAGCGGAAGGAGTCAGGCATTGACGGCGAGAGAACCGGTCGAGCTCGAGCTGATGCAGGCGCCGCTCGGCGCGAAGGAGCTTTCGCGCCGCTGGCAGGGCATGCTCGGCGATCGAGCTCTCGCGGAGATCCAGGGCAAAGTCGAGCTCGACCATTGGGGGCGGATCATCGTGATGAGTCCCGTCGGCCCGCCGCACGGAAACGCGGCAGGCCAGCTCGTGTATCTGCTGAAGTCGCAGCTGGGCGGGCGGGCGCTTGTAGAGGTTGGTGTCCTGACCTCCATCGGCGTGCTCGCACCGGACGTGCTCTGGTGCTCGGACGCCTACTGGCAGGCGCACAAGGAGGAGGTTCCTTTCCAGATCGCGCCGGAGATCTGCATCGAGGTCGCTTCGCCGGACAACACCCTCGCCGAGCTGCGCGAAAAGTGCGGCGCATACCTCCGGGCCGGGGCGAAAGAGGCCTGGATCGTTTATCCCCGTACCCGGCGGACCGAGTTCCACGGGCCTTCGGGTGCACTGCAAACTTCCTCGCTTCAAGTCGACCTCTCGACGCTGTTCGACTGACCGGCCCGGCGCACGATCATGATCCCGTAGGGATCGACGGTCAGCACCTGCCCCGGGAAGACCACCGTCGTCGAGCCGAACTCCTCGACGACCGCCGGGCCGTCGATGTGCTGCCCGGCCGCGAGCGAGGCGCGCTCGCAGATCGGCGTCTCGGCGAAGTTGCCTCTGAAGTACACCCGACGCTTCGCTTTCGGTGAGGCGGCGGCGTTCGAGGTCGCGAGCTTCGGCAGCGCCGGCCGGTCGATCAGCCCGAAGCCCGACACGCAGAGGTTCACCAGCTCGACCTTCTGCTTGCCGCGATAGCCGTACCCGAACGCCTTCTCGTGCGCGGCGTGGAAGGCGTCCACCAGCACCGTGACGAACGCCGCATCGATCGCGCCGCCGGGCGCCTGCACGCGCACCTCCATCGACTGCCCGACGTAGCGCACGTCGGCTTCGCGCACGAGGCGGACGTTGCGGGGATCGATGCCGTCGCGCGCCAGCGTCTCGGTCGCCTCGCGCTCGAGCCGGCCGTAGACCGCGTCGAGCGCCCCCGGGTCGAGCGCGTCCTCGTGCGTGACGCGGGTGGCGATGTGATCGGTGCGCCAGTCGACCGCCAGCAGCCCGAACGCCGAGAGGTTGCCCGGGTTGAGCGGCACGATGCACGCGTTCATCCCGAGGAGTTCCATCACGGCCGGCGACTGGGCAGGCCCGGAGCCGCCGAACGAGAGCAGCGCGAGACCCCGCGGGTCGATGCCGCGCTGGATCGTCATCTGGCGGATGCGGTTCGCCTGGTTCCAGTTCGCGATCTCGATGATCCCTTCGGCAAGCTGCTCGACGCTCATGACGCTGCCCAGGCGCTTGCCGAGGTCGGCGAGCCCCGAGCGCGCGCGCTCGAGGTCGAGCTTGATCCCGCCGCCGATCAGCGCCGGCGGGATCCGGCCGAGCACCAGGTTGGCGTCGGTGATCGTCGGCCGGTCGCCGCCCGCCGGGTAGCACATCGGCCCGGGCACCGCGCCGGCGCTCTTCGGCCCGACCCTGAGATGACCTTCGCGGCTCACCCACGCGATCGAGCCGCCGCCGGTGCCGACGGTCTTGATGTCGATCATCGGGATGCGCACCGGGAACGGCCCGACCGACCCGCCGTTCGTGACCTTCGGGACGCCGCCCTCGATCAGGCAGAGGTCGGTCGAAGTGCCGCCGGCGTCGAGCGTCACCAGGTCTTCGAACCCGGCGATCTTCGCGACCACGGCCGCGCCGAGCGCGCCGGCCGCCGGGCCCGAGAGCGCGGTGGTGATCGGCTTGTTGACGACCTGCTCGCTCGAGATCACGCCGCCGGAGGATTGCATCACCAGGAACGGCTTCGATCGCAGGTCGGCGCCGAGCTCGTCGTGGATGCGCTGGAGGTAGCGGTCCATGTGCGGCTTCACGAACGCGTCGACGAGCGTCGTCATCGCGCGCTCGTACTCGCGGTACTCGGGCAGCACCTCGCACGAGAGCGACACCGCGCACTCCGGGTACTCCTCGTGGAAGAGCTCGCGTACGCGCCGCTCGTGGCGGTCGTTCGCGTACGAATGGATCAGGCACACGCCGACCGCGCGAACACCCTGCTGCCGGAAGAAGCGGGCCG
Source organism: uncultured beta proteobacterium (assembly GCA_963744255.1). Lineage (GTDB taxonomy): Bacteria > Pseudomonadota > Gammaproteobacteria > Burkholderiales > SG8-39 > DATEDA01. The sequence continues at coordinate 69,953 of CAVUSZ010000020.1, read as the reverse complement.
CGAGCCGCGCGCTCCGCTCATCGAGGGCCTTGAGCTCCGCGCCGCGGAAGTCGAGCCGACCCCCGACCTCGCGCACGAGCTCGACCGGCACGATGCGCTCGGGCTTCACCCAAAAGTACGAGTTGCCGTAGCCCTCGGGCACCGACTGGCGGGCGATCTCGAGGAGATGCCGGAAGCCCTCGGTGACGACGAGGCCGAGCGAATCGATCTCGCCCTGGAGCAGCGCGTTGGTCGCCACCGTCGTGCCGTGGGCGAGGCCGGCGAGATCCGCCGCCGCGCGCCCGGTCTGGTCGAGGATGCGGCCGACGCCCTGCACGAGCCCGATCGCCGGATTCGCCGGTGTGCTCGGGACCTTGGTGACCTCGACGCGGCCCGTGGCGCCGTCCACCGCGACGATGTCGGTGAACGTGCCGCCGGTGTCGATGCCTATACGGAGGCGCGGGGTCATTGGGCAGGTGCGGAAATCGAGCCGACTCTAGCCTCGCCCGGCGCCTGTGGACAAGAGCGGATTCGCGTAGCAGGCGTCGCGAACCGCGAGCGGCATTCTCAGCCTGATGGCGGAGAATCGGCGGCATGGGAAGCGCGGCTCGCACCACTTGACGCCGGCGTAAGAGGAATCGACGCGCGTCAGCCGCAGTGGATCCTCCGTGATGGCGGACGACGAACCATCCCGCGGCGCGGCATGACATCGATCACCCGGAAACGCCAAGAAATCCCTCTCCACTGCACCAAAGTACCGTAGATGGGCGCCCTCGTTGCGCGCTACCTTCGGGCAGTATGTTCGCGATGGCCGTTGGCGAGAGTCGAAGGAAAAGTGCGGAAACGATTAACGTCGCCGTCGTGGACGACGACGGCAGCGTTCGGCGCGCCCTCGCGCGGCTGCTGCGCGTGGCGGAGCCCACTGCCCCTCGGAACGGATTCACCGGCAGCAGGCTCGACTCGGCTGATGCACCGACGGCCAATGTTCCGCGCGCTGCTGTGCGGCCATTTCGGTATTGCGCGTTTGCTGCCGGGCGGCGAAGCAAGTAGCACCGCCCGGGGCTGCTACACCTCGCCGGCGAATTGCTGCCCCCGCTCGATTTCGAGCTCGGGAAACCGCGGACCGAGGTGCTCGGTGACGGAGGCGATGATCACCTTCGCCTGCGCCGCAGCCTGCGCATAGTCGTCCCTGTCCAGGTCGATGTATCCCTTGTAGTCCGCGGTCAGCCGCGCGTGCAGCAAATTGCCCAAGTACTTGCCGGCACGCGCGTCGAGCGCCCCGGGTTTGACGAAGTGCAGCCCGAACTGGGTTTGCACGCCCTCGTGGCTTCCCGCTTCGAGCCCGTGCGCGGCGAGCAGCGCCGACACGGTATGGTGGGCGGCGTAGTAAAGGTTCGATATCCCAACACGGTTGAAGCCCGCCCGCGCCACGAGAGGGGCCGCGGCGAGATTCTCCGCGGCCAGGCGCAGCTCCGACTGCGCGAGCGTCAGCTTCTCGTCCACAGCTCCAGGCCCTCGCGCGCCAGCGCGCGATCAAGGCGTCCAGGCGGCTCGTCCGCGAATATCGCCACAAGCTGCAGCGGCGGCACGCTCGGCTCGTCTTCGGCGTCGAGCGAGGTCTCGGCCAGCCAGCGCTCGATCTCGCGCTGGCGCGGCACGGCGAGGTCCACCGCGAGATCGAGGTCGGAGTCCCCGCGCGAGCGACCCCTCGCCCGGCTTCCGAACAGTCGCACACGGATCACCCGCGGGTCGGCGGAGAGGCGCGCGATGAGTCGCTCGAGGCGCGCCCGCTCGAAAGGCGTCAGATGCGGAGGAAACCGAAGGTGCGAGTCGTTCATGCGAGGAGTATAGCTTCCGGCGGCCCCGGCCCCGCAGCGCCGCGAAGTGAAGATGCACTCGCAGAAGCGCGCCTGCACTTCGCCGATCTGGTATTCGCCCGAATCCCAAACAAGCGTCGCTGCGGGATCGAGGACGCACGTGGCGGCCCCGCCATCGCACGCCACGCCCGGCCTATGCTTTCCTCTTGCCGCCCCGAGCACCCCCGTGCCGACTGGTCTTTGCCCCGAACCCGGCGACGCTCCAAGGCCGCCCCTTCCAGCAGCGCCCCTCCGTTCGCTCGCCTGAATTCCTCGCGCAATGCCGTTCCGGGCGGCGATATCGCCCGTTGCCGGAGCCGGATCGCGCCGAAGCTCGTGTGAATCCAGGGTGATGCGGCGCGATCGTGCTGCTCGCGATCGTGGACATCTTGCGTCGGCGTCGCGTCAGATAGCGACCGTCGCGGCCGGAGCTCGGTGCGCCGGCCGCTACAGTCCCTGGCGCCAAATCGCGAGCGGATAGTGCGCCGCGACGCGATGGAAGTCCTTGTCCGTCGTCAGCAGTGTCAGTTCGTGGCGAACGCAGAGCTGCGCGAGCAGCGCGTCGATGGTGCCGATCTGCACGCCCGCAAGGTACGCGGCGACCGCCCGCGTAAAGATGATCCCGCTCTCCGACGACTGGGGCCCGCTAAAGTGAAGTCGCTCCTCTGCGTGCCGCTCGTCCATTTCCTCCTCCTAGGCGCGGCCCTTTTCCTCCTCGACGGCTGGCGAGGGCGCCCTTCCGGCGTGATGGCCGCAGCGCGCCGATGCCGGGCCCCCAGGGCACGCGTCAGCCAGGCGTCCCGCGAGTTTCCGGTTGACGCCGCCGGCCCCTGGGCGCGTGCAGAGTCCGCAGCGCGACCTGGGGCTCTCGGGCGACGATCTGGAGGAGCGCCGCCGCGGGGCCCGTGGGCAAGCGCCGCTTCTGCTCCCAGTTCTGCAGCGTCTTAACGCTGACGCGAATCATCCTTGCGAACTGCGACTGCGAGAGGCCAATACGCACGCGAACCGCCTTCACGTCGGCGTCGGGGTACTCGAACACGCGTGAAGCTTCCCCCTCGCCGCGGACGTACTTTCCCGCCGACTTGATGCCTTGAACCAACTCCGCGAAGAGCTTCTTATCCATCTGCCAACTCCTGTTCGACCAGCTTCGCGAGGAGCTTGCGCTCGTCCCCGGTGAGATCGTCGCGAGCGCTCTTCGGATAGACGAGTAGCATCAGCACTTGATCCCGCCTCTTAAGCCAGTAGTAGATCACCCGCACCCCGCCGCGCTTGCCGCGACCCTTCGCTGACTAGCGCGCTTTGCGCAGCCCTCCCGTTCCGCGTATCAGGTCGCCCAGCTCCGGGTTGGCGATGATCGCGGCCTGGAGCCTACGGTAGTCCTCGTCGTCCAAGAGTTCCGTGACGCGCTTCGTGAAGTTCGGGAACTCGACGAAGACCATGCGGCATTATCCGCCATTGGCGGATAAACTCAAACGCCTGCCCGGGACCGGGCGACGAAACCAAGTTGGTGCGAATGCCGTGACATCTGCCCCGGACCGCGGTCGCTTTGGCGGACCTGTCGCGACCGTTCGCTCCAAATTCACGCCGAAGAACGGTACCGGGGACTCAGGACAAGCGTCCTCATCCCCCGCAAAATCGTCGCCACCGAAGTCGATCCAAGCCCGGTTCGGGCCGGAACGCGACGGCGCCGCTTCCGGCTACAGGCCGCAGCGCGCGGCCCGCCTACGCGCGCTGCACGCCTTCTGCGCCCTCCCCCCGGCAGCCCAGCCCGGCCTCGGCGTGATCGCCCGCCTGCCGCCGAGAGTTGACCCCGCCCGGCTCAGAAAAATCCCGCGCTCCGGGCCGCGTCGACGCCGACCTTCGCGAGCTCGGCAACCTGCGCGTCGATGTTCCGCGACGGCGGCGCCGTCACCTTGCTCGTCCACATCAGGCGGACGGTCTCGACGTCGGTCAGCGCGATGTCCGCCGCATACGCGGGTTCGACCTGCCCCCCGCCGATCGGCATCCCGACACCCACGCCGCCGCCGGTCACGGTCCTGCCGCCGGAACCCCCGAACCCCCCGATACCGAAGGAAACGCTCGGCCCCGGACTCACGACCGTCGCATCCTGCCCGACAGTCGCCGCGAGGATCGCTTTTGCACCGGCGCGGCGCGCCGCGGCCAGGGTCTTGTCGTTGGTCGGGGGTGGACCGGCCGTCAGATCGTCCCCGGTCACCGGCGTCGCGCCGGACGCAGCGACCTGCGCCGCAAGCTGGTCCTGGCAGATGCGCCTGACCGTGGTGCTGTCGGCGTCGCACACGACGAGGACCCGTTCGCCGCGCAAGGAGCGGCCCGCGAACTGGGGATCCTTCCATTCGGCGCTCACCCTGGTCGACGCGCAGCCGGCGATCAGGCAGCCGCCGGCGCCGAGCAGCAGCACGGCGGCGAGCCGGCCCTGCAGAATTGTCCACTTCATCACAGTCGCAGCTCCCGACGGAACCCCTCGGCAACCGGCATGCCCCGCGGGGAGGAAGGCCTAGCTCCGTTGCGCCGCCGGTTGCGGCTTCAACGCGGAGAAGACAACATACATCAGGATGCCGACGACCGCCGAGGTTGCGATGGCGGGCAGACCTTGCGGAAAGATGCCGGGCACCTTTATCGGCAGGAACCTCACGTTCGGGCTCGCTGGCGCGCTAGTCGCGCTCGACGCGAAGCTGCGGGCGGCGAGCGTCGCGGCCTTCGCAACGGCGGCGGGCAGCGAGCAAACCGCCCGCGGGGCCGCCGCCGGCGAGGAGTACGCGCCGCGCGGCTTCCGGCTGGGTGACGGCCAGCGCTGCGGCGACCACGATGTCCGCGGCTATCTCGACCGGCGCGAGGCGAGGAAGCGGGTCTTCGCCCGGCTGGCGGCAGGCGATTAGAGCCTCCGGCCGGACCGCAACGCCCGCATCATCGAACACGCCGGCGCGATACGGCCGCAGGTGGGCTCACCGGGTGAGCCAGCGGAAAGCGCAAGCTTCTCCGTCATGCGACCGCGACGGTAAGAACTCGATGGCCAAGCCACGCACCCTGGTGCCGCCGGCCCGCATCGATCACTACATCCTCACCATTCGCGGCGAGCGGGTCATGCTCGACGCCGACCTGGCCGAGCTCTACGGTGTGCCGACCAAAGCGCTCAATCAGGCGGTAAGGCGCAACGCGGCACGCTTCCCCGAGGACTTCCTGTTCCGGCTTGAGGCGGCGGAGGTCGAGGCACTGAACCGGTCACAATTTGTGACCGGTTCGCAGAAGCACCGCGATCCACGCTTTCCACGGTATGCCTTTACTGAGCACGGCGCCATCCAAGCCGCCAACGTGCTCAAGTCGGCCCGTGCCGTCGAGATGAGCGTGCACGTCGTGCGTGCCTTCGTGCGTCTGCGCGAGTTGGTGTCCGCCAACGAGGAGCTGGCCAAGAAGCTCGACGAGTTGGAGCGGACCGTATCCTCCCACGACCATGCGATCGTCGAGCTCATCGAAGCAATTCGTCGTCTGACTACCCCATCTGAAACCAAGAAGCGACCGATCGGGTTTGTCACGCCAAAGGAGAGGTGATCACCGGATTGCCACCGCATGGTCGCCCGGCTGGCGGCCGGCGGTTTGAACCGCCGGCCGCACCGAGGTTAAGGCATCGGCGCGACGCTCGCCGAGTCGCGAAGCGCCGGCGGCTGCTTACGCAGCGTGCTGAAAACGATCCACATGACGATCCCCGCCACCGCGGCGGTCGCGATCGCCGGCAGCCCCTGCGGGAACACGCCGGGGATCTTGATCGGCAGGAACCCGCCCTGGAACCCGATGTTGCCGCCGATCCCGATCACCATGATCGTCGCGCCGACCGCGAGCTGCAGCGGGTCGAAGAGGTTGACCTTGTGCTCCTGCATCAGCGCGATGCCCTGCATGCCGATCACCCCGAAGAGGTAGATCGCCAGCCCGCCGCTCACGAACACCGGGATCGTGCCGACGAACGCCGACAGCTTGCCGACGAACGCGAGCAGGATGCAGATCACGCCGGCGGCGACGAGCGCCGGCCCCGAGTAGTTCCGCGTGATCGCCATCAGCGAGTTGTTCTCGCCGTAGTTGGTGCCGGCGGTCGCGCCCAGCAGGCCGTGCAGCACGTCGCCGACGCCGTCTAGCACCAGGTTGACCCCGACGTGCCGGTCGAGGTGCGACTTCGGCCGTGACTGCTCCTCGGCGAGGCGGTCTGCGTAGAGGCTGATCTGGTAGAGGTGCGCGGTCGACTCGGGGATCGTCGCGAGGGCCATGATGCTGATGCTGAAGATCGCGGTGGCGACCATCGGCCCGGCGAGGACCGGCCAGGTCAGATGCGGGGCGACGAACAGCGGCGTCGCGGCGACGTTCTTGAAGCTGATCTGGTCGGGCGCGACGACGAGCGTCAGCACGTAGCCGACGACCGCGCCGAGCAGGATCGGCAGCATGCCGACGAAGCCCCGGCCCTGCAGCAGGTAGGAGAACGCGACCGTGGCGATCAGCGTGACGAGCGCGATCCCCCAGTAGCCCGGGACGACGGTGAACGACATGTCGAGCGCCGCCTTGGCGAGCCCGAAGCCGATCACGCACGCCACCGAGCCGGTGATCACCGGCGGCAGCACGCGGTCGAGGTTCGCTTTACCGAGCTTCCGGATCGCGAACCCGACGATGACGTTGAGGATGCCGGTGGCGATGATGCCGGTCTGCATCACGCCGATCACCTCGTCCGGCGCGGGCACGCCGAACTTCACCGGGTGCCCCATCGCCTCGGCGATGCCGAGATAGGCCGCGATGTAGCTGAAGCTCGAGCCGTAGAAGAGCGGGATGAACGTACCGATCGCGCGCTTCGAGAGGATCAGCGCGACGACGGTGGAGACGCCCGCCCCGAGCAGCACCGTGCTGACGTGGAATCCGCACAGCAGCGCGACCAGCACCGTCGCCGGGAACATCGTGATGACGTGCTGGAGACCGAGCAGGACGAGCCTGACGGGCTCCGGCCGGTCGTTCGGGAGATAGCCTGCGACGCTGCTTGCCATGGTCGTGCCCCCTTCTCTTCTGGTTGGTTGGTCGCACTGCACTTCGAACTCGGGCCGCCGGGACGTTGCCGCGACCCCGGCGCCATCCGGCCCTTCCCCGGCGGGGAAGGATCAGGAGCTCAGGATCCGGCCCGCGCCAGCTCCCACAACCTGGACGGACTGAGCGGAATCTCCAGCAACTCGACGCCCTTCGACGGGAGACCCAGGGCGTCTTCGAGCGCCTGCGCGAACAACGGCCCAACGGGGATCGCGCCGGCCTCGCCGACGCCCTTGATCCCGAGCGGGTTCAGCGGCGACGGGGTGACGGTGTGCGCGAGCGTCATCCGCGGAACGTCGAGCGAGGTCGGCAGCAGGTAGTCGGCGAGGGTGGCGTTGAGGAGCTGCCCTTCGCCGTCGAACACGAGTTGCTCGTAGAAGGCGTTCCCGATGCCCTGGGCGACGCCGCCGTGCACCTGCCCTTCGACGATCAGCGGATTCACGATGGTGCCGCAGTCGTGCACCACCACGTACTTCAGGATCTCCGGGATCATCGTCTCCGGGTCGACGGCGACGATCATCGCGTGCACGCCGCTCGAGGTCGCTCCGCTCTCCGGGCCGAAGTAGCTCGTCGCCTCGAGCCCCGGCTCGGTCCCCGCCGCGACGGCCCCGCGCATCGGGTTCGCCAACACCGCGAGCTCGCCGAGCGAAATCGAGCGACCGGGCACACCCGCGATGGCGACCCGCCCGTTCCCGATCGCGAGGTCGGCCTCGGCGCACTCGAAATGCTCCGCCGCCGTGCGCAGGATCTTGTGCCGCACGGCGACCGCGGCCTGGCTCACCGCGTTCCCCGCCACGACCGCGCCGCGGCTCGCGAACGTGCCCGCGCCCCAGTAGAACTGGTCGGTGTCGCCGGTGATCACCTCGACGTCCGTCACGCTCACGCCGACCTGGTCCGCGACGATCTGGGCAAAGCTCGTGAAATGCCCCTGGCCCTGGGTGCCGATGCCGGTCAGGACTGATGCCTTGCCGTTCGTCTGCACCTGGACCTTCGCGCCCTCGTAGGGTCCGATGCCGGTGCCCTCGACGTAGCACACGACGCCGATGCCGACGTGCTTGCCTTCGGCGCGGAGCCGCGGCTGCTCCTCGCGGACGAAACGCTCGTGGCCGACGAGCTCGAGCGCCCTGGCGAGCATCGGCGCGTAGTCGCCGCTGTCGTAGGAGAGGCGCGTGAAGTCCTGGTAGATGATCTCGTTGTCGTAGGGGAAGGCGTCGGGCGGGATGAAGTTTCGCCGCCTGATCTCCGCCGCCTCGATCCCGAGCTCGCGCGCGGCGATGTCGAGCAGCCGCTCGATCACGAACACGCCGTGCTGCCGGCCGGCACCGCGGTAGGGCGTGACGATCGGCGTGTGGGTGAAGACCGCGGTGAACGTGCTGTCGTAGTTCGGCACCACGTACGGCCCGAGCAAGGTGCACTGGCTGTTGATCGGCACCGTCAGACCGTACGGGTCGTACGCGCCGGTGTCATGGAGGAACACGTCCTTGACGCCGAGGATCGTCCCGTCCTCGGCGAGCGCGATCTCCGCGTCGTGGATCTGCAGGCGCTCGTGCGTGGTGGCGACGAAGTGCTCGGCGCGATCCTCGATCCATTTCACCGGCCGGCCGAGCCGGATGGCCACCCACGGCACGAGCACCTCGTCCGGATAGAACAGCATGATCTTCGGCCCGAAGCCGCCGCCGATGAACGGCGCGATCACCCTCACCTGGCGCTCGGAGAGGCCGAGCATTCCGGCGAGGCCGTTGCGGATCGCGATCGGCGCCTGGGTCGTGTCCCACAAGGTGAGCCGCTCGCTCCCGGCGTCCCATTGCGCCACCACGCCGCGCGTCTCCATCGGCTGCGCGCAGCCGTGGTCGTAGGCGAACCGGCGCTTGATGACGCGGTGGGCGCGCTTCGCCGCCGCGGCGTAGTCGCCCTTCGTCTGGCGAACACGCGCAGCGACGTTGTCGGGAAGATCGTCGTGGACGCGCGGCGCGCCGGGAGCGGCCGCCTGCGCGAGCTCCGCCGCGACCGGCAGCGGCTCCCACTCGACCACGACATCCGCCACGGCGTCTTCGGCGATGTAGCGGCTCGTCGCGACGACCATCGCGACCGGCTCGCCGACGTGGCGCGCCTTGTCTTTCACCAGCGGCACTTGTGTCCGTTCGTTGAACACTGCGCCCGCCACCGGCGGCGGCGGGACAATGATCGGGCCCGGACGCCAGTAGTCGCCCAGGTCGGCCGCCGTATAGACGGCGACGACGCCCCCGCGGGCAAGCGCCGGCGCGACGTCGATCGACCCGAGCCGCGCATGCGCGTGAGGGCTCCGCAGGAACGCCGCGTGGAGCATCCCCGGCAGACTGACGTCGTCGATGAACTGCGCGCGGCCGGTGAGAAGCCGCGCGTCCTCGTTGCGCTTCACCGGCGCGCCGAAATGGCGGGTGCTCATGGGCGGGCTGCGCGCTGCGCCGCGAGCAGCACCGCGTCGACGATGTGCTGGTAACCGGTGCAGCGGCAGAGATTCCCCGACAGCGCCTCGCGGATCTCGTTTTCGGTCGGCGACGGATGCTCGGCGAGGAACGCCTTCATCGTCATCAGGATGCCGGGCGTGCAGTAGCCGCACTGCAGGCCGTGCGCGTCACGGAACGCCTCCTGCAGCGGGTGGAGCGTCGCCGGTCCGCGCGCCAGGCCTTCGACCGTCTCGATCGCGCAGCCGTTCGCCTGCGGCGCGAACAGGAGGCACGCGCGCACCGGCAGGCCGTCGAGAAGGATCGTGCACGCGCCGCAGACGCCGTGCTCGCAGCCGACGTGCGTGCCGGTGAGCCCGAGCTCGTGGCGGATGAAATCCGCGAGCAGCATGCGCGGCTCGACCGCGCGCTCCTGCCGCGTGCCGTTCACCGTCGTCGTGACCAGGACGCGTTCGCCGGTCATCGCTCGCCCGCCCTCTTGGCCGCGCTCTGCAGCGCGCGCCGTGTCAGCACTTCGGCCAGATGGCGCCGGAACGCCGCGGTCGCGTGGACGTTTTCCGGCGGGTCGATCTCGCCCGCGACCGCGGCCGCGGCATCGCCGATCTCGCGCTCGCCCGCGCGCCGACCGACGAGCGCCGCCGCCGCTTTGGTCGCGCGCACCGGTGTCGCGCCGGCGTTGCAGAGCGCGAGCCCCGCCGCGGTGCACGTGCCGTCGCTGCCGAGCGTCACCACCGCGGCGACGCCCAGCAGCGCGTAATCGCCGCGCCGCCGCGCGACCTCCACGAAGCAAGTGCCGGACCGAGACGGGAGCGCGGGCAGGGCGATCTCGACGAGCATCTCCTCCGGGCCGAGTGCCGTCGTCAGCGGTCCGCGCCAGAACGCCGTCGCGTCGATCCAGCGCTCGCCACGGGCCGACCGTGCGCGCAAGCGCGCGCCAAGCGCGAGCATCACGGCCGGCAGCTCCGAGGCGGGGTCCGCATGCGCGAGGTTCCCGCCGAGCGTTCCCCGGTTGCGGATCTGGGGATGCGCGACGTGCCGGACGGCCTCGGCGACGAGCGGCGCATGCTGCGCCACGAGCGCATCCCGCTCGAGCGTACGATGCCGCGTGAGCGCCCCGATGCGCAGCCCGCCGTCGGCGGCGACGCGCACGTAATCGAGCTCGCGCAGCGGGTTGATGTCGATCAGCATCGCCGGCCGCGCGAGGCGAAAGTTCATCGCCGGAACGAGGCTCTGCCCGCCGGCGAGGAACCGCGCCTCGTCCCCGCCCGCCACCTTGGCGGCGAGCGCCTGGCCGAGCGACTCCGCGGCGACGTAGCGAAAAGGGGCCGGCTTCATGCTTGCGCGAGCTTGCGCATCGCCGCCGTATCCACGAGCCTGCCGTGGCTGATCACGTGCGCGGGGGGCGTGTGCCCGCGCAGCGCTTCCAGCACGTCCGGAGCATCCAGCACGACGAGGTTCGCCGGCTTCCCGGCCGCCAGTCCGAAGTCGGAGAGATTCATCGCGCGTGCTGCATCCACAGTCACCATGTCGTAGAGCCGCTCCATATCGGTGCGGGTCGTCATCCACAGGAGGTGGGCGGCGAGGAAGGCAACCTCCAGCATGTTGTTGCGGCCGAACGGATAGTAGGCATCCGAGATGTCGTCCTGCCCGAGGCAGACGGTGACACCGCCGGCGAGAAGCTCCCGCACCCGCGCGTGCAGCGGCCCGGTATGCGGGTCGGAGACCACCGGCACGCGCGCCTCCCGCAGCAGCTCGGCGAGCGCCCGGACGTAGTCTGCCGGATAGAGCGCCATCGCGCGACAGTGGTGGGCGAGCGCGCGTCCCTGCCAGCCGCGCGCGAGCGCTGCCCGCGCCATCCCTTCCAGCGTGCGCGAGCCCGGATCGCCGGTATCGTCGAGCAGCATGGACACGTCCTTGTCGAACTCGACGGCGAGGTCGAAGCACGTCTTGACGTGCTCGGCCACGTCGGCGGCGCTCGGCTCGATCCAGGGGATCCCGCCGACGACGTCGGCGCCGAGCGCCATCGCCTCGCGCATCAGGGCCGCCGCGCCCGGCTCGCGCACGATGCCGTCCTGGGCGAACGCGACCACCTGCACGTCCACGACGCCCTTGAACTCGTCGCGCACCCTGAGCAGCGCCTTCACGCCCTCCAGGCGTGCCTTGCCGTCGACGTCCGCGAAGGCACGGATGTGCAGGTTGCCGTGCAGCGCCGCCAGCGCGACTGCCCGGCGGGCGTTCGGTGTGATCCACGACTCGTCGTACTTGTCCTTCACCCGGGCGGCGAGGTCGATCGCGCTTGCCGCGTTCGCCATTCCGTCGCCGTGATAGGCCTGCATCGCCGCGTCGTCGATCATCGCCGCCGTCCAGACCTTGCACAGGTGCAGGTGCGGGTTGACGAACGACTCGGTGACGAGTTGTTCTCCCGCCTGGATCTCGGTCACGGCGTCGCCGTCGATACGGCCGGCGATCGCGGCGATCCGCCCGCCGGCGATGCCGATGTCGCAGGTCTGCCCGGACCGCAGCCGGGCGCGACGGATCAGGAGATCGTGGCGCGCTCGCATGACGATGGCCGAACTATAGCCGGCGGAAGCGCCGCGGGGCTACGGTAGAATCGCGCGATGTCCGCAACGCCCGCCGCCGGCGGCAATTTCATCCGCACCGCCATCGAAGCGGACCTCGCGAGCGACAAGTATGCGTCGCGGACGTGGCGCGGTGAGCCCGGCCCGGCGAGCGAGCGCGCCGGCGCGCCGAAGGATCCGGCGCGGATCCGCACCCGTTTTCCGCCCGAGCCGAACGGCTACCTCCACATCGGCCACGCGAAGTCGATCTGCCTCAACTTCGGGCTCGCGCGCGACTACGGCGGCGCGTGCCACATGCGGTTCGACGACACCAACCCGGCCAAGGAGGAGCAGGAGTACGTCGACGCGATCCTCGACTCGGTGCGCTGGCTCGGCTTCGACTGGGGCGCGCACCTCTACTACGCCTCCGACTACTTCGATCTCCTCTACGAGTTCGCGGAGCGCTTCATCGAGCGCGGGCTCGCATACGTCGACGATCAGACCGCCGACGAGATCCGCCGAGCGCGCGGGACGCTGACCGAGCCCGGGAAGAACAGTCCCTATCGTGACCGTTCCGCGGCCGAGAACCTCGCCCTCTTCCGTCGCATGCGCGCGGGCGAGTTCGCCGACGGCGCGCGAGTGCTGCGGCTCAAGATCGACATGCACTCGCCGAACATCAACCTGCGCGATCCGGTGGCGTACCGCATCCGCCATGCGCACCATCACCGCACCGGCGACAAGTGGTGCGTCTACCCGCTCTACGACTACGCCCACGGCATCTCCGACGCGCTCGAGAACATCACCCACTCGATCTGCACGCTCGAGTTCGAGGACCATCGGCCGCTCTACGACTGGATCAACGGCCGGCTCGCGGACCTCGGCCTGCTCGCGCGCCCTCTTCCGCAGCAGATCGAGTTCGCGCGGCTCAATCTCACCTACGTCGTGCTCTCCAAGCGGCGGCTGATCCAGCTCGTCGAAGACGGACACGTCGACGGCTGGGACGATCCGCGCATGTCGACGATCGTGGGGTTTCGCCGGCGCGGCTTCACGCCCGAGTCGATCCGGCTCTTCGCCGAGCGGATCGGCGTGTCGAAGGCCGACTCCTGGATCGACATGACGGTGCTCGAGGACTGCCTGCGCGAGGACCTGAACGATCGCGCGCCGCGCGCGACCGCGGTGCTCGATCCGCTGCAGCTCGTCGTCGACAACTATCCCGAAGGCCAGGTCGAGCAAATGGAATCGCCGGTGCATCCGCAGAAGCCGGAGATGGGGAAGCGCAAGCTCCCCTTCGCGCGCGAGCTGTGGATCGAGCGCGAGGACTTCGTTGAGTCGCCGCCGAAGGGTTACTTCCGACTCTATCCCGGCAACGTGGTGCGCTTGCGATACGGCTATGTCGTGAAGTGCACCGGCGTCGACAAGGACGCGAGCGGTAGAGTGACGGCGGTGCATTGCGAGTACCTGCCCGATTCCCGGTCCGGAACCGCGGGCTCGGACAAGTACAAGGTCAAGGGCAACATCCACTGGGTGAGCGTGAAGCACGCATACGAGGCGGAGGTGCGGCTCTACGACCGGCTCTTCGCGGTGCCGTTTCCGGGCTCGAGGAAGGGGCGCGAGCCGGCAGCGGTGGTGGAGGACGAGACCGGCAAGCCCCATGCGGCCGAAGCGCCTGCCGAGCACGACTGGCTCGAGGACATCAACCCGGATTCGAAGAAGGTGATCACCGCTTACCTCGAGCCGGGCCTGAAGAGCGCGCAGCCCGAGGACCGCTTCCAGTTCGAGCGGCACGGCTACTTCGTCGCGGATCTGCGCGACTCGAAGCCGGGCAGGCCGGTGTTCAACCGCGCGGTGACGCTGCGGGATTCGTGGGCGAAGGAAAAGAAATGACCAGGGCGGCGCTGCGCAGATGAGCGAGACCAGGACCGCAGTCGTCGTCGGCGCCCTCGGCGTCATCGGGCGCTACATCGTCGAGAAGCTCGCAGGCCTGCCCGACTGGCAGGTCGTGGGCCTCTCACGTCGCACCGGCGAGCCGCGCGAGCGCGTCCGCTATGTTTCGGTCGACCTGCTCGACGCGAACGACGCCGAGGCCAAGCTCTCCGGGCTGCAGGACGCGACGCACGTCTTCTACGCCGCCTTCCAGCCGTCGACCGGCGCGGCGGCGAACTTCGCGACCAACGTCGCCGCCAACCTCGGCATGCTCGTGAACTCGGTGTCGGCGATCGATCGCGCGTCCAGCCGGCTCGAACGCGTGGTGCTCGTCACCGGCAACAAGTACTACGGCGCGCACCTCGGTCCGTTCAAGACCCCGGCGCGCGAGGACGATCCGCGCCACATGCCGCCGGACTTCTACTTCGACCAGATCGACTGGCTGACGGCGTTCCAGCACGGCAAGCGCTGGAGCTGGACGGAGATCCGGCCGCACACGCTCTGCGGCTTCTCGCCCGGCACGTCGATGAGCATCCTGTCCGTGATCGCGATGTACGCGTCGATCAGCAAGGCGTTCGGGCTGCCGCTCCGCTTCCCCGGCAAACCCGGCGCGTTCCGCTCGATCTATCAGGTGACCGAATCGTCGCATCTCGCAGCCGCGCTGCACTGGGCGGCCACCGAGCGAGCTTGCGCGAACCAGGCGTTCAACATCACCAACGGCGACTACTTCCGCTGGTGCAACGTCTGGCCGAAGATCGCCGGGGTGTTCGAGATGCCGGCCGGCGAGGTGCAGACGATCTCGCTCGTGGCCCACATGGCCGACAAGGCGCCGCTGTGGGAGCGGCTCGTCGCGAAGCACGGCCTGCGGCCCTACCGCTTCGACGAGCTGGTCGCATGGCCGTTCGGCGACTACGTGTTCGGCTGCGACTGGGACGTGATGACGAGCACCACCAAGGCGCGCCGGTTCGGCTTCCACGAGGTCGTGGAGAGCGAGGAGATGTTCGTCAGGCTGTTGCGGCGGTTCCGCGACGAGCGGATCGTGCCGTAGGCCCGGACCACGAGACGGACGTGGCACGCTGGCTCATCGCCGTCGGGATCGTCCTCATCGTGCTCGGCCTTGCCTGGCCGCTGGTTGCCAAGCTCGGCCTGGGGCACCTCCCCGGCGACATCCGCATCGAGCGCGACGGGTTCGTGTTCTATTTCCCGCTCACGACCGGCTTGATCGTCTCGGTCGTGCTGTCGCTCATCCTGTGGCTCGTCGCCTGGCTGATCAAGTAACCGCTACGCCGATCGAGCCACCCGGATCGCCCGCCAAACCTTCTCGCGCGTGATCGGCATGTCGATCTCGCGGATCCCGAGCTCGAGGAGCGCATCGATCACCGCGTTCACCACCGCCGGCACCGCGCCGTGCGTGCCCGACTCGCCCGCGCCCTTGGCGCCGAGCACGTTCAGCGCGGTCGGCGTCGTCTCGTCGAACCCGCATTCGAGGTGGGGAACGTCGTCGGCGCGCGGCATCGCGTAGTCCATGAACGAACCGGTCAGGAGCTGGCCGCTTGCGTCGTAGACCGTCTGCTCGACGAGCGCCTGGCCGATCCCCTGGACGATCCCGCCCTCGATCTGCCCGTGCGCGATCAACGGGTTCATGACCCGCCCGATGTCGTCGACCGCCACGTGGCGGACGAGCTTGACGATGCCGGTTTCCGGCTCGATCTCCACCTCCGCGATCTGGCAGCCGTTCGGCCAGGTCTGGTCCTTCGCGGTCGCGGCGGCCGACACGGCGAGCTTCGCCTGCGGCTGCTTCGCCGCGAGCTCGAAGAGGTCGATCCCCCGGTCGGTGCCGCCGATGACGAACCGTCCGGCGCGGAACTCGATGTCGCTCTCGGACGCCTCGAGCGCGCCCGCAGCCAGCTTGCGCCCCGCCTCGACCGTCGCGTTCGCTCCCGCGAGCACCGCGGCGCCGCCGACCTGCAGCGACCGCGAGCCGCCGCTGCCGCCGCCCGACTTCACGATCGCCGTATCGCCCTGGATCACCGAGACCGCCTCCGGCGCGACCCCGAGGCGCTCGGCGACGATCTGCGCGTAGGAGGTCCACAGCCCGGTGCCCATCGACTGCGTGCCCGACACGACGATCACGCGGCCCTCGCCGGTCACGGTCACGCCGACCGTCTCGCTCAGGTTCGCGCTGCCGGTGACCTCGACGTAGCAGCCCAGCCCGCGCCCCGCGAGCCTGCCGCGCTTTTTCGCCTCGGCCCTGCGCGCGGGAAAGCCGTCCCAGTCGGCGGCCGCGAGCGCCTTGTCGAGGACGCTGGCGAAGTTCCCGCAGTCATAGGTGTAACCGGCCGCATTGGTATAGGGCATGTCCTCCGGCCGGACGAAGTTCCTGCGCCGCAGGTCGACCGGATCGACGCCGAGCTCGATCGCCGCGCGGCTGACCAGGCGTTCGATGAGGTAGCCCGCTTCCGGACGCCCCGCGCCGCGATACGCGTCGACCGGCGTCGTGTTGGTGAACATCATCCGCACTTCCTGGTCGAGCACCGGGATCCGGTACACGCCGGTCGGCGTGCGCGCGCCCGAGAACGCCGGAACCGCCGCGCCGAAGTTCGAGATGACACCGCCGATGTTGGCGTAGGTGCGGATGCGCAGCGCCGTGAAGCGATGGTCGGCATCGATCGCGAGCGCGGCCTCGGACACGTGGTCGCGGCCGTGGTTGTCGGAGAGGAACGTCTCCGAGCGGTCGGCGAGCCACTTCACCGGCCGTCCGAGCTTGCGCGCGGCGTACGCGACCGCGGCGTATTCCGGATACGGCCAGACGCGCGTGCCGAAGCCACCGCCGAGGTCGCCGGTGATCACGCGCAGCTTGTCGACCGGCATCTTCAGGATCGCCTCGGCGATCTGCTGGCGCATCACGTGAGTGTTCTGCGTCGGGCACCAGAGCGTGAGCGTTTCCGTCGCCGCGTCGTATTGCGCGGCCGCAGCTTTCGGCTCGATCGGATTCGAAACGACCCGGTTGTTGACGATCCGGATCGAGACCACCTTGTGCGCGCTCGCGAACGCGGCATCGGCCGCCGCCTTGTCACCCTTGCGGTAGACAGCGGCGATGTTGCCGTACTCCGGCGTGAACGCTGGCGGCCACAGGTGCGGCGCGTCCGCGCGCGCGCTGGCCATCGCGTCGGCCACGGCGGGCAACTCCTCCCACTCCACCTCGATCAGCTCCGCGGCGTCCTTCGCCTGGTTGCGCGTCGCCGCGACCACCATCGCGAACGGGTGCCCGACGTACCTTGCCGCGTCGGCGGTGAGCGGATAGCGCGGGGGCGCGGCGATCGGCGAGCCGTCCGGCCGCTTGTGCATCCCCGAGTAGGGCATCTGGCCGACGCCGTCCGCGATCAAGTCCTCGCCGGTGATCGCCGCGATCACGCCGGGCGCGTTGCGCGCAGCGGTGGTGTCAACTCGCACCACGCGCGCGTGCGCATGCGGCGAGCGCGCGAAGGCGCAGTAAGCCTGGCCCGGCATGTTGACGTCGTCGGTGAACTTGCCCCGGCCGGTCATCAGGTGGCGATCCTCGAGACGGCGGACAGGCTTGCCGATCCATTGACTGCGGCCGGGCTGGATGTGGTCGCTGGCGGTGCTCACGGTAGGGAAGTCGCGGGGAAAAGCGCCGAGGGTAATCGAGCCGCAAGGCCAAGTCGAGCGGTGCGCTACGCTCGACTGAGCTCGCCCACGCGCACGCCGAGCAGCCGCACCCTGCGGTCGAGCTCGAGCCGCCCGAGGCACTCGAATGCCGCCTTGCGGATCGCGGTCGCAGAGCTCGTCGGCTCGGGCAGCGTCTTCACGCGCGTGTGCGTGTCGAAATCGGCGAACCGCACCTTGATGCCGATCGCACGGCCGCGGTAGCCCTCGGCCTGGAGTTCTTCCGCGACGTCGCGTGACAGGCGCGCGAGCGTCCGCGCGATCGCCTGCCAGTCGCCGACGTCCTCCTGGAACGTCGTCTCGCGGCTGCGGCTCCGGGGCTCCGAGTGGGTGACGACCGGATCGTCGTCCAGCCCGTGCGCGGCCTCGTGCAGGAACGCGCCGTACGAGCGGCCGAAGGTCGCGACGAGCTGCTCGACCGGCACTGCCGCAAGCTCGCCGATCGTGCGTATCCCGATTGCCGCGAGCCGCGCCTCCGTCTTCGGGCCGATGCCCGGCACCTTGCGCACGTCGAGCGGCCAGATGCGCGCCTCGAGGTCGCCGTCGCCCAGCACCGTCAGACCATCGGGCTTGTCGAGCTCCGAGGCCATCTTCGCCAGCAGCTTGTTCGGCGCGATGCCGATCGAGCAGGTGAGACCGGTGGCGGCGAAGATTCCGGACTTGATGCGGTGCGCGATCTCCTCGCTCGAGCCCGGCACGTCGGTGACGTCGAGGAACGCCTCGTCGATGCCGCGGTTCTGCATCTGCGGCGAGATCTTGCGCATCTCGGCCTTGAAGAGGGCCGAGTAGCGCTCGTACTCGGCGAAGTCCACCGGCAGGAATACCGCCTCGGGGCACAGCTTGTGCGCGGTGCGGAGCGGCATCGCCGACCTGATCCCGAACCTGCGCGCCTCGTAGGTCGCGGTCGACACGACCCCGCGGCGCGTCGGGTCGCCGCGTCCGCCGATGACCACCGGCTTTCCCTTGAGCTCCGGGCGCCGCAGCAGCTCGACCGCCGCGAAGAAGGCGTCCATATCGAGGTGGAGGATGCGCCGCGAGCCACTGAGCAAGGGCGCCGGCGCCCCAGCGCCGGGGATGTGAACGAGGCGAGTCGGCGCAGGCTGCCGGCTGTCGGGTCTGTCAATTGACACGGGACACGGGCGGGGTGGAGGCGGCGGCTGCCACCGGCACGTCGCCGCGAGTGTGCCACGGCCAGCGGGTGCGGGCTTACGGGAACGTGCTCCGCGGCGCCGTCGAAGGTTCCGCACAACAGCGAAGAACCCGACAGGCCACGCGCCGTTCGGCGGGCATTTCGCACGTTCCGTGCACCGGCCAGGCGGCAGCGAGCTGGCATGAACCCTGCGATGCGCCCTGCTGTCCCCTCTTGCTATAGGAGAACGCCATGCATCGCACAACCAGACTCTTCTTTCGCATGGTCACCGGGCTGGCGCTCGGACTGTCCACGGCGGCGTGGGCCGGCGAGACGGTCCCGACTCCGACGGCGAAGATCGACAGCGGATTGGGCAAACTCCCGCACTATTCCCAATGGCGTGAGCCCTGGCTGTACGTCACGCCTGCCGAAAAGGTCGACTCGGGACTGGGCGCTCTGCCGCATCACTCGGAATGGCGCGAGCCCTGGCTCTACATTCAGCCCGCAGAGAAGGTCGACAGCGGCCTGGGCGAAATTACCCAATCGGCAGCGCCCGTAGCGACGGCAAGCTCGGCGCGAAAGTGAGCTGAGGCGGCTGCTTCTGTAGCGGCCGCGCCGAGCCCCCTCCCGCGCCTGCGGCGAAGGGAGCAATTTCCGTTGTATGGGCTCACGCCCTGAGCCACCGCCCCCCGTAATCTCCAGCGCGTGGCGTCGCCCGATCCCCCTCGCTCCCTCGGGCGCACCGCGATCGCCGGGTTGATCGACAGATTGCGGGGCGATTCATCAAGTTCCGGCAAAGCGTCGCCAGCACCTCTCGGCCCCGTTCGGTCCGGCTATCGCCGGCGCGGGGCCGTTTTCTTCGTCGTCCCTCCGCCGAGGGAAACGCGAACGGCCCTGCCGGCGCGCAAGTGCGGCGATCGATCTATCCGGCGGCGTCGGTCGTCGGGGGCAGCCCGGTCCCCTATCCACCACGCCGGCGAAGGTGAGCAGGTCGGGGATCGTGAACCGCCCGCTGACTCTGCCGGCCCGGTCCGGCAGCCGTGGCGAACAGCGAGGGTGTCTTGTTGTCATGCGGTCTACTCTGGTGAGCCCGGTCCGCGTTTGACCACCTCGGCGTAGGTGAGCAGGTCGGTCATCGCGTAATTTCCCGTGACTTTGCCGGAGCGGTCCGGCAGCGTGGGCCGCCACTTCGGGGACGCGGCCAAGTACGAGTTGCGGTCGCTCTTCAGAATTTGGATGAAGACTTCGCCGACGATCGTGCTACCGACATCGCCCAGTCGCTCCCCGTTCTGCTGCACGAACGCTTCTCTCAGGATGTAGAACCACAGCGGTGTCGACCGATCGAGCTTTGCCCCGAGTGGCTGAATATCCGACAGGTCGCCCAGCGTACCGGCCGTAAGCGGAGCCGCGCCAATTTCTTTCGCGATCGCTTGCCCGGAAGGCAGCGACCACGTGAGGTGCCGCAGCAGGTTGCGCTGCGGCAAAGACGTGGGAGCCTGCTGTCTGGCCAGGGATGGTGGCGAGCGGCAGATCGAACAGCGGCGAGGAAATCGTCGTATCGAGCAGCTTGGTCCTTCTGACGTTCACGGCGTCGAACTCGAAGAACGTCTGCCAACCGATAAAGCGCCGCGGCGCACGCGTAAAGCCGCGCAAATCCACCGGGTCGGCTTGCCCTTCGCCCGCCGGATCGAAAATCATGCCGAAGAACGCCGGCGCTCCGGTGGCAGGGTTGCCCCCCACGTCGCCGTCGAAGTTAGCGCGGTAGGAGGGCCGCACCATGCTGTGGCCCAGGCGATACGCCGCGCCTTGGAACTCCACGGGAATGAACGGCACCGACGTCCGGAAAAACCTTGGCCCCCTCTCCAGCAACCTGTTTACCCTGGTTTGACCGATGAGCAGCGGCAGAAACTCGTTGACGATGATCCATTGGTAGTGCCAGGTGACGATTCGGCGTGCCTTGCTGAAAATTTCGTCGGCGTCGTCGCGGGGATTCTGCTTGGTGACGAGATCCACCACGTTGTTGTGAAATTTGATGAACGCGGCCTGCAACCCGCTGATCACCATGTTCTCGTCATTGCGCGGGTCGCCGATGATCGCCACGCCATTGCGTGTTCGCGGCACGTCTTCGAACAAGCCGCCGCTTTCAATTCTGAGCTTGGGACCGACGCGACGATTTGCGCGCACGTATAGCTGGGGGCTCCGGCTTGGTCCACCGCCATACACCGTATCGAGATCGAGCATCGGCGTGCGGCCGTTGGGCGATTCCTCCGGGTCGGTGCGGATGCCAAGGCTCGACTCCAGGTCGAACGTGAAGTCGTGATCGAGGAACTGGCCGAAGAATGTCGTACCCGCCGGATGTTTGGGGTTGTCGGGATTGTTTGCGCTATTCGCCGGGTCGGTAATCAACAGGACGCGGCCGACCCGGGTCACCTTCGAGCGGGTCCTTCGCATCCATCAGACCGCCCTTCGCGCCCAGCGCGAGCAGCGCTTCATTGAGCCTTCGGCTCGGGATAGCGAACGGCTGGCAGATCCGGAAACATTCGGCCGAACCGGTCTGAGCGAATGACATGCCGCCCTTGCAGCAATTGATCTGCGTCGTCCGCGTAGGCGTTCCGGCTCCCACCCAGCATCGCTGCCGGTGCAACGGCCCCCGCGCCGAGCGCACCGAGGAACGTGCGCCGGCTGATGCCGCTCGATTGTTGCCCCTCATAGGTATTCATGTTGCCTCCTTGGGCGCACGAGCGACCCCGAAGGGCGTATGCATGCGCTCGATTTGCCTGGTGCGATCCGGATGAGAAGCATCGTGCCGTTCGCGGTCGATTCCACGAACGCGCCCGACCCCGCTCGTCCGGGCCTAGTCGAAGATGAACCGGTCGTGGTTGAAGGAGCGGACGACGCCTTTCCTCTCGTTCGCGCTAGCGACGGGCGGTCCCTGCTCGGTAAACCCGTTCGTCAGGTCGAGGAAGCCAGTCGCGGGCGCGGCCGGCGCGGGTTGCGAGGCGAGCCGGGGAGGCAGGCTCTCCGCGTCGATCGATCCTTGCCGCCCGAGCCGGTTGGCGTCAGTGCGAACCGCAGGCATCTCGAACGCGATGTCGATCGCGACGAGCGCAAGCGCGCCACAGCAAATCGATAGGATCGCCCACTCAAACGGTGTGCTCATGATTCCTCCCTCGCGGTGATTTGGATCACCGACGTCAAGCACCGCACGGACGCCGCTGCGGCAGCTCGGCCTGTCCCGACGGGGTCGAGGCAAGGCCAAGCCCGCAACGGACCATGCAACCGGAAAATTCCGTGATCGATGGAGCGTGCGGTTGCGGGGCGGCCCGCTAGCAATCGCCGCGCCCAGGGGGAGACTTTCGTCAGAACTCAGCAGGTTAGCGCGCGGGTGATGGGAGGGAAGGGCATGCGGAACGTCGCCGACCGGCAACACCCGGTGCGCCCGCTTCGGCTAACTGGTTGATTTCCGCCGAATCCGCGTGGTCTGCCGTCGCCGACACGCGGGACCGCAGGTTTCCCTACCGGGTGAAGTCGTGGTCCAGGAACTGTCCGAAGAACGTGACGCTGGCCGCCGAGCCTAGGTCATCGCGGTTGAGCAGACCCACTGGCCATCTGACGCCAGGCGGCGTCGGCGCTGCTACTCCGGCACGAGCCACCGCCAGCGCGAGCGACCCTCCGTCGCGAGCACCTTCGCAAGCCACGCGACGATCACCTCGGCTTCGCCGTCGAAACGGTACGGTGGGTTGACGACGAGCATTCCGCAGCCGCGCAGCGTCTGCGTCCAAACGTCGGCCACCACCGACAGCTCGAGCTGCAGAATCTTGCGGATGCCGGTCGCGACGACGTCGCGCTCGAAGCCGCGCATCGCCGCCGGCTCCAGCAGCGGATACCAGATCGCGTACACGCCGGTCGCCCAGCGTTCGTGCGCGAGCGCGAGGCCGTCGACGACGCGCTTGAGCTCGCCGGCGCGATCGAACGAGGAGTCGACGAGCACCAGCCCGCGGCGCTCCTTCGGCGGCAGATGCGCCTTGAGCGACTGGTAGCCGTCCATGAGATGGACGGTGACCTGCCGGTCGCGGGCGAAGCGCTCGCCGAGCTCGGAAACATCCGTCTTGTTCAGCTCGCTCAGCACCATCCGGTCGCCGGTGCGAAGGAAACGCCGCGCGAGCAACGGCGAGCCGGGATAGAAGCGGAGCTTCCCGCCCGGATTCTCCGCCCGCACCGCCTCCACGAACGGCGTCAGCAACGGCGGCAGGTCGCTGCGCTCCCAGAGCCGTTCGATGCCCTGGCGGAACTCGGCGTTCTTCTGCGCCCACGGGTGGGCGAGGTCGTACCGCCCGATGCCCGCGTGCGTATCGAGATAGAAGAATGGCTTGTCCTTCGCGGCAATCGCGCCGAGCAGGCGCACGAGCAGCGCATGCTTGAACACGTCGGCGAAGTTGCCGGCGTGGAAATGGTGCCGGTAGGCGAGCACCTAGGCTCGTCACGACACGAGGGGGCAAAGCCGCTTCGCGGCGCCCCTCGTGCTTCCCGAAGTCGGCGAAAGCGATGCCTTCGGCATCGGTTTCCCACGCTAGAGCTTGTCGTACTTCCTGGCGCTGCCGCGCGCTTTTTCAACCGGATACTTCTTCGCGTTGAGCGCGAGCTTCCGCTCGGCGGCGGCGAGCGGATCGATGCCGAGCCGGTCGGCGAGCTCGACGAGGAAGATCAGCACGTCGGCGATCTCGTGCGCCACCTCGATACGAGTGTCGGGCGGGAGGCTGTCGGCCTCGGCGGGCGTCAGCCACTGGAAGTGCTCGACGAGCTCCCCGGCTTCGGCGATCAGCGCCATGGCGAGGTTCTTCGGGTTGTGGAACTGGTCCCAGTCGCGCTCGGCGACGAAGCGGCGGAGGCTGGTGCGCAACGCGTCGAGGCTGTCGATGCGGGTCATGTCGTGGCGCCTCCGTAGTGAACGGCGAGCCAGATGGTCGGTTCCGCCGGATGCGTCCACTCGACGCGGTGACGGCGGTGCGCCGCGATGTCGAGGCAGTCGCCCGGCGCGAGCGTGCGCACCGCCGGCTCGTCCTCGAAGCGCAATGCCGCCGCGCCCGCGACCAGCAGCACCCATTCGCCCTGCGGCTGGTCGTACCAGAACCCCGGCGGGCTCGCGTGCCCGTTCGACACGATCCGCTCGATCCTGAGACCGGTACGCGCGAGCAGCACGTCGAACGCCTCCCCGGCGCCCGGGCCCGGTAGCGCATCGAAGAGGTTCGCGACCATGCCCTCAGCCCCCGAACCCGTCCGCGACGATCACCTCGATCAGGCTCGGGCCGCTCCGCTCCGCCGCCTCGCGCAACGCCGGCACGACGTCGTTCGGGTCGGTCACGCGCCGGCCCGGGACGCCCAGCGACCGCGCGAGTCCCACGTAATCGATCGCCGGGTCCCGGATGTCCATGCCGACGAACCTGTCCGCGCCGCGCATCGAGACCAGCCGCTCCTTCAGGATGCGGTAGCCGCGGTTGTTCGCGATGACGTAGGTCACGGGCAACTTCAGGTGCGCGGCAGTCCAGAGCGCCTGGATGCCGTACATCGCGCTGCCGTCGCCGACCACCGCCGTGACCGGCCGGCCGGGGAGCGCGAGGCTCACGCCGATCGCACCCGGCATCGCGAACCCGAGACCGCCGCTCGCCAGCCCGTAGAACGCGCGCGGGTCGCGGATCGGCAGGAACCCGGGCAGCGAGAGCGACGAGATCAGCGCTTCCTCGACCACGACCCCATCCTTCGGCAGATGCTCGCTGATCCGCAGCATGAGGAAGCGCGGGTCGATCGGCGTCGTCTCCGCCTCCATCATCGCGGCGACCGCCGCTTGCACGCGCTGCGCCGACCAGTTGCGCTCCTGCAGTGCCGCGAGCCGCGCGGGGGCTTGCGGCGGACGCCGGGCCCGCACGAGCGGCAGCAGCGCCCGCAGCGTCTCCTTGACGTTGGCCTGGATCGCGACATCGGTGCGGTAGTTCTTGCCGAGCTCCCAGCCGCGCTCGCTGATGTGCACGACCGGCAATCCTTCCGGCAGCGGCTCGACCGGGCTGTAGACCGACATCCGCAGGAGATCCGCGCCGAGGCAGACGAGAAGATCGTACGGCTCGAGCGTCGCGCGCACCTGCTTCTGGTTCCGCGTGAGGCTGCCGCAGTACGCCGGATGCGCGGTCGGGAACTGCGCGCCGTAAGCGACCGACGAGGCAAACACCGCCGCGCCGAGGAGCTCCGCGAGCTCGCCGGCCTCGGCGAAGGCGTCGTGGGTCGCGAGCTCCTGGCCCGCGACGATCACGGGATTGCGCGCGGCGAGCAGCCGATCGGCGAGGCGCGCCAACGCTTCGTCCGCAGGCCGGACCCTGGCATCCACGCGCACCGGGCGGCCGAGGTCGAGCTCGGCGGATTGCTCGAGCACATCGCCCGGCAGGCTGATGAACACCGGCCCGGTCGGCGGCGTGAGCGCCAGCTTGACCGCGCGCCGCACGATCCGCGGCAGGTCCTCGACGCGCGTCACCTCGACCGCCCATTTCACCAGCGGCTGCGCCATCGGCACCAGCGGCTCGTAGAGCAACGGCTCGAGGAGGCCGTGGCCCTGCTCCTGCTGGCCGGCGGTGACGACGATCGGCGAGTTCGAGAACTTCGCGTTGTAGAGCGCGCCCATCGCGTTGCCCAGCCCCGGCGCGACGTGCACGTTCGCCGCCGCGGGCCGGCCCGACGCGCGTGCATAGCCGTCGGCCATCCCGAGCACCACCGACTCCTGCAGCCCGAGCACGAATTCGAGCTGCGGGAAGTCGGGCACCACCTCCATGATCGCGAGCTCCGTCGTGCCCGGATTGCCGAAGAGATGCGTGACGCCCTCGTCGACGAGGAGCTCGAGGAAAGCGGTGCGGCCGTTGCGGTGGGGCATGCTGGAGGTTTCGTGAAGTATGCGCGACCGGAATGGTAGCGTGGCTCGGTCGGCATCTCGACCTCGCGACCGAAACCCTGTATAGTCCGCCGCGGAATTCAGGGTTCGCCTCATCCGGTCGGCAGCCCAGTCCATTCGCGGTTGTTGCCCCGGGCTCACGCCCGGTTCTCGAACTCCCTCGAAACCCTCAACCAAGCAGTTCGCATCTGCCTGAACCGGTTCTGACGGCGTAGCGCCGCAGCAGGCCGAGCCAGGAGATTTGTCTTGTCCGATTCGTTCGCGAGGCTCGGCCTCGCACCCGAGCTCGTTCGCGCCGTCGCGAGCGAAGGCTACACCGAGCCGACGCCCGTCCAGGCGCAGGCGATTCCCGTCATCCTCGAAGGCCGCGACGTCCTCGCCGGCGCCCAGACCGGCACCGGCAAGACCGCAGGCTTCACGCTGCCGCTGTTGCAGCGCCTTTCCGCGCACGCGAGTGCGAGCGCCTCGCCCGCGAAGCACCCCGTCCGCGCGCTGATCGTCACGCCGACCCGCGAGCTCGCGGCGCAGGTCGAAGAAAGCGTCCGCACGTACGGCAAGCACCTCAGGCTCAGGTCGACGCTCGTCTACGGCGGCGTCGGCATCAATCCGCAGATCGACGCGCTGCGGCGCGGCGTCGACATACTCGTCGCGACGCCAGGCCGGCTACTCGATCACATGCAGCAGCGTACGGTCGACCTCCGGCACGTCGAGATCCTCGTGCTCGACGAGGCCGACCGGATGCTCGACATGGGCTTCATCCGCGACATCCGGC
Organism: uncultured beta proteobacterium; assembly: GCA_963744255.1. Lineage (GTDB taxonomy): Bacteria > Pseudomonadota > Gammaproteobacteria > Burkholderiales > SG8-39 > DATEDA01. The sequence continues at coordinate 43,601 of CAVUSZ010000020.1, read as the reverse complement.
GCATCCTCGCCGTCCTCCCGAAGAAGCGCCAGAACCTGCTGTTCTCGGCCACCTTCTCCGACGAGATCCGCGCGCTTGCCGAGTCGCTGCTCCACGATCCCGCGCAGGTCCAGGTCGCGCGGCGGAACGCCGAGTCCGAGCTCGTCGCCCAGCGCGTCCATCCGGTCGCGCAGGCCCGCAAGCGTGCGCTGCTCGCGCATCTCGTGCTCGCAGGCGACTGGCACCAGGTGCTGGTCTTCACGCGCACCAAGCATGGCGCGAACCGCCTCGCGGAGCAGCTCTGCAAGGACGGCGTGGAGGCGACCGCGATCCATGGCAACAAGAGCCAGGGCGCGCGCACCAAGGCGCTGGCCGGATTCAAGGACGGCTCGGTCCGGGTCCTCGTCGCGACCGACCTCGCCTCGCGCGGGCTCGACATCGAGGAGCTGCCGCACGTCGTGAACTTCGAGCTGCCGCACGTCCCCGAGGACTACGTGCACCGCATCGGCCGCACCGGGCGAGCGGGCGCGACCGGCGAAGCGATCTCGCTCGTCGCACCCGAAGAGCACGGGTTGCTGGCCGACATCGAGAAGCTGCTCAAGCGCCGCCTCGCACGCGAAGTCGTGCCCGGATTCGAGCCGGGTGCGGCGCCGCAGACGCCGCAACTGCCCGCCTCCAGGCGCGAGCAGCCGGCCCGCTCGCCTCATGCCGGGAAGCATCGGGGGAACGACGCGGAGCGCGCCCGCGGCCACGTTCATGCGACGCCCCGCCCCGCCGCGCCGGCTCGCCACGAACCGCACGTTCCCGCCTTGCTTCGCGGCACACCCCGGCGCGCCGGCTGAGCTTGCCCCAGAATCCGTTCCGTACAACTCAAGAGAGGAGCCCGTCATGGATATCTTCGTAGGCAACCTGGCGCCGGAGGCGACCGAGGACGAGCTGGTCGCGCTGTTCAAGTCGTTCGGCGAAGTGAAATCGGCGGAGGTGAAGCGGGAGCTCTTCACCGGCACGTCCAAGGGGTTCGGCTTCGTGGAAATGCCGGGCAAGCAGCATTCGCTCGCGGCGATCGCCGGCCTGAACGGCAAGGAGCTCCACGGGCGCCCGCTGCGGGTGAATGAAGCGCGCGCGATGCCGAGCCGCGGCGGGTCACGCCGGCGCTAGCGCCGTACCAGACTCCCGCGATTTCAGCGAAGCGCGCGGGAGGGTCGCGAGGTGAACGAGTCCGGTCCGCGGGGCGCCCGCGGCCTGATGGTTCTGCTCACGGTGACGATGTTCGCGACCGCGGGGACCATCCACTTCCAGACGCCGATGCTCCCCGAGCTCGCCCGCGAGTTCGGGGCGAGCGCCGCCGAGGTCGGCTGGGTGCCGACGCTGTCCTTCGCGGGATTCCTGTCCGGTACCCTCTTCCTCACGCCGCTCGGCGACAGCTCCGACAAGCGCCGGCTGATTCTCGGCAAGCTCTCGTGCCTCGCCCTCGCGATGGGGGCGATGGCCGCTGCACCGTCGCTCCCGCTGCTCGTGGCCGCGGGCTTCGTCGCCGGCGTCGGCGCGAGCCTGTCGCAGGACGTCATACCGCTGGTCGCCGGGCTCGCGCCGGCAGGCCAGGGCGGCCGCGCGGTAGGCACGGTGCTGTCGGGCCTGTTTCTCGGCATTCTCTTCGGCCGTATCGGCGGTGGCTTCGTCACGTCGCAGCTCGGCTGGCGCTGGATGTACGTGATATCGGCCGTGATGCTCGTCGCGGTGCTGCTCGCGATGCTCCTCCGCTGCCCGAGCGTGCCGGCGAAGACCGGGCTCGCGTACCGCGCGTTGATGCGATCGCTCGCCGACCTGCTGCGCACCCGCGCGGATCTACGCAGCGCCTCCGGCGTGCAGTTCCTGCTCGGGATCTGCTACGGCGGCTTCTGGGCGACCATCGCGCTGATGCTCGCAGCAGTGCACGGCCTCGGCGCCGCCGCGGCGGGACTGATCGGGATTCCGGGCGCCGCGGGCGTCCTCGTCGCGCGGCCCGCCGGGCGCTGGATGGACCGCAAGGGCGTTGGCCCGGTCGTCACCACCGGCATCGCGCTGGTGATGGCCGCGTACCTCGTGTTCGGCTTCGGCGTGCTGACGGTCGCCGCGATCGTCGCCGGCGCGATCCTCCTCGACTCGGGTCTGCGCGCGGCGATGGTCGCGAACCAGGCGTTCATTACCGGCGTTGATCCAGCGACCCGCAGCCGCTCGAACACGGTGTTCGCGGTCCATGGCTGGGGCGGTTACGCGACCGGCGCGTTTCTCGCGAGCCTCGCCTGGAGCCGGGCCGGCTGGCTGGGCGTCTGCGCCGTCGGCATCGTCGCTTCGGCGGCGGCGCTCGCTCTCTACCTGCGCGCGCGGCGGTGACCCGCGTGCACGTCGATCGCCATCCCTATGCGCACCTGACGCCCGACGCGGTGCTCGACGCGCTCGAATCCGCGGGCGTGCGCGGGGACGGCCGATTGCTCGCGCTGAACAGCTACGAGAACCGCGTCTACCAAGTCTACGTCGAAGACGGCCCGCCTGTCGTTGTCAAGTTCTATCGGCCGGCGCGCTGGACCGACGCCCAGATCCTCGAGGAGCACGCGTTCGCGCTCGAGCTCGCCGAGCGCGAGATCCCGGTCGTTGCGCCGCTCGCGCTCGGCGGGAAGACGCTGCACGAGTCCGGCGGTTTCCGCTTTGCGGTGTACCCGCGCCGGGGTGGCCGCACGCCCGACCTCGACGATCCCGACACGCTCGAATGGCTCGGACGCTTCATCGGCCGCATCCACGCGGTCGGCGCCGTGCAGCCGTTTGCCGAGCGGCCCAAGCTCGACATCTCGACCTTCGGCGTCGAGCCGCGCGACTGGCTGCTCGAGCACCGCTTCATCCCCCCGGACCTCCTCCCGGCGTGGCAGACCGTCGTCGACCTCGCGCTCGACGGCGTGCGACGCGCATACGATCGCGCCGGCGACGTGCGCGCGATCCGGCTGCACGGCGACTGCCATTCCGGAAACATCCTGTGGACGCCCGTCGGGGAACGGGAAGGAGTCCCCCGCCGCCGTGACGCACGGGCCCCATTTCGTCGACCTCGACGATGCGCGGATGGGACCGGCCGTGCAGGATCTGTGGATGCTGCTCTCGGGCGACCGCGCAGCGATGACGCAGGCGCTCTCCGATGTGCTCGCGGGTTACGAGGACTTCTGCGAGTTGGACCGGCGCGAGCTTGCGCTCGTCGAAGCGCTGCGGACGCTGCGGCTCATTCACTACTCGGCGTGGCTCGCCAGGCGCTGGGACGACCCGGCGTTCCCGGCCGCCTTTCCGTGGTTCAATAGCCAGCGTTACTGGCAGGACCGCGTCCTCGAGCTGCGCGAGCAGATCGCGCTCATGGACGAGCCGCCCCTCGGACCGTTGTAGACCGGGAATGCCCATGTCCCGGCGCGTGTTTGCCCCGGACGCCGCCTGCCGCGGCGTCGCTCCCATTCCCTCAGGAGGACGCATGAGTCAGCTCCGGATCGTCCTGTTTTGCGCCGCCCTCGCACTGGCGGGCGCCGCCGACGCGCAGACCGCCATGCGCGTGCGCGGCACGATCACGGCCTTCGACGGCACCGTGCTCGACGTGAAGTCGCGCGAGGGCCAGGATCTGAAGCTCCAGCTCGTGGAGAACGCCACGGTCGCCGTGGCAAAGGCCATCAAGTTCGAGGACATCAAGCAGGGCGATCTCGTCGGCGCGGCGGCAATGAAGCGTCCGGACGGCACGCTCGTCGCGCTCGAAGTGCACTACCTCCCGCCCAATATCCCCACCAGCCATGGCCCGTGGGACCTGCAGCCGAACTCGACGATGACGAACGCCAACGTGGAGGCGATCGTTTCGGCCGCCGGCAACCGCGAGCTGACGCTGAAGCACAAGGACGGCGTGCAGAAGATCGTGGTGCCCGAGGGCATCCCGCTCGTGCGCGCGGTGCCGGGCAGCCGTTCCGACCTGGTTCCGGGCGAATATGTCTTCGTCGCCGCGCAGGTCGCGCCCGACGGTAAGATGACGGCGCTGCGCATCCAGGTCAGCAAGGACGGAGTCAAGCCGCCGCAATGACGCGCGGAACGGTCCGTGCGGTTCTCCTCGCGCTCGCCGTCGCGCTCGTCGCGCCGGCAGCGCTCGCCCAGGGCTACCCGGCGAAGCCCGTGCGCATGCTGGTCGGCTTCCCGCCCGGCGGCGCGGCCGACTTCGTGGCGCGCGCGCTCGGCGAACCGCTCGCGCGCGAGCTCGGGCAGCCGCTGGTGATCGAGAACCGGCCGGGGGCCGGCTCGAGCATCGCCGCGGAGCTGACCGCGCGCGCGGCGCCCGACGGCTACACGATCCTGATCGCGAGCCCGAGCAGCATCATGGTCAACCCGCTGCTGATGCCGAAGCTCGGCTACAACGCGAAGACCGATCTCGCGCCGATCACCCAGGTCTCCGCCTCGCCGATGGTGATCGCCGCTCACCCTGGCACCGGCATCACATCGCTCCGCGAGCTGATCGACGCCGCGAAGAAAGCGCCGGGCAAGCTCAACTTTGCCTCCGCCGGCAACGGCTCGGCGCCGCACCTCGCCGGCGTGTTATTCCTTCGCGTCGCCGGCGTCGACATCGTGCACGTGCCCTTCAAGGGCGGCGGGCCGGCGGTGGCGTCGGTGCTTGCGGGCGACACCCAGGTGACGTTTGCGACCCCGCCGTCGGTGCTGCCGCAGATCGAGGCGGGCCGGCTGCGCGGGCTCGCGGTGACGAGCCGGAACGGCTCGCCGCTCTTCCCCAATCTGCCGGGCACCGAAGCGGCGGGCCTGCCCGACTACGAGATCTCGTTCTGGTACGGCTTCTTCGCGCCCGCCGGCACGCCGGCGCCGATCATCAAGCGGCTCTTCGACGCGACCAGCGTGGTGCTGCAGAAGCCGGAGGTCAAGCAGATGCTCGCGCGCGAGGGCACCGAGACCGCAGGGTCGCGCTCACCGGAGGACTTCGCCGCCTTCCTCGTCGCGGAGGAGAAGCTCTGGGCGCGGATCGTCAAGGACTCCGGCGCCAAGCTCGACTGAGTCGCATGCCCGCCGTGCTCGGCTTCGTCGGCCTCGGCGTCATCGGCGAGCCGATGTGCCGCAACCTGGCGGCGAAAGCCGGCGCGCCCGTCACTGCGTTCGACCTCGATCCCGGGCCGCTGCAGCGCCTCGCCGTCGCCGCCGTGCGCGCCGCGCCGTCGATCGACGCGCTCGCGCGGGACGCCGGGGTCGTGTTCCTGTCCCTCCCGGGCGGCGCGGAAGTGTCGGCGGTATGCGAAACGATGCTGCCGCTGCTGCCGGCGGGCGCGTGCGTCGTCGATCTGAGCACGGCACCCGTCCGACTCGCCCGCGACCTCGCCGGGCGCTTCGCCGCGCGCGGCATCGAGTTCGCCGACGCGCCGGTCGCGCGCACGCGCGAGGCCGCGGTGAAGGGGACGCTCTCGATCATGGTCGGTGCGCCGGCGGCGACCTTCGAGCGGGTCCGGCCGCTTCTCGCCTGCATGGGCTCAGACGTGACGCATTGCGGCGGCGTCGGCGCCGGCCAGCTCGCGAAGCTCATGAACAACATGGTTCTCGCGCAGAACGTGGTCGCGCTCGCCGAGGCGCTGGCGGTCGCGAGAGCTGCCGGCGTCGACGCCGGCGCGCTCTTCGACGTGCTCGGCAAGAGCTCGGCAGACAGCTTCGCCCTGCGCAACCACGGGATGAAGGCGCTGCTGCCCGGCGCCTATCCGGAACGGGCGTTCTCCGCCGAGTACATGCTGAAGGACGTCGGCTACGCGCTCGAGATCGCCGCCGAGTGCGGCCTGCGCCTGAGCGGCGCCGACAACGCGCGCGAGCTGCTGGAGAAGACGATCGCCGCCGGGTGCGGCGGGGAATACTTTCCGGTGCTCGCGAAAGTCGTCGGGCGTAGGTAGCGCCCCGCGCACACCCGGTGTCAAAAGAGGGCGGGAGCTCTACGCCGCCTGGCGCTCGCGCTCAGCCTGCGCCTGGATCTGCGCCCGCTCGGCGCGGGCATTCATGATCGCCTGCTCCAGCGCGTCGTCGCTCAGCTGCGTGAGATCGGCCGCCGCGCTCTTGACGTCGGCGTGCTCGACCGCGCGCGTGAGCAGCTCGGCCTTGGTCGGACCCTGCTTCTTGCCGAGGAACGGCTTGATGATGAGATAGACGACGTCGCGGAGCGGCATGTAGCGGATGAAACGCCGCAGCAGCGTAAGCGTCTGGATCGGGTAGCGCACGAGCTTGTAGAGCATGAGCTTGCGCAGGCCCTCCGACCGGATCCGGTGGATCGTCTCGCCCGCCAGGATCGTTGGGTCGATCTCCGAACACTTGAAGTACTTGTACCAGTCCCGCGAGTCATTCACGAGACCGCGCTGCACGTATTCGTGCCAGAGCGGCGTGCCCCGGTACACGCACAGCCGGTTGAAGCCGAAGGTGTCGATCGGGAGCTGCGACGCGAACTTGAACGTCGCCCGCAGGTCCGCTTCGGTCTCGTCGGGGATGCCGACGACGAAGAAGCCGTGGACGATCTCGATGCCCGACCGCTTCGCGTTCGCGACCGCGGTCTTCACCTCGTCCAGCGTCTGTTCCTTCTTCAGCCGGTCGAGCATCTTCTGGCTGCCGCTCTCGATGCCGAACATCAGCGTGCGGCAGTGGGCTTTCGCCATCGCCGGGAAGAGGTCCATGCAGACCGAGTCGACGCGGCCCTCGCAGCCCCACTGGATCCGGATGTCGTTGTCGGCGATCCCCTTGCAGATCGCGTTGATGCGCTTCGGCTGGAGCAGGAAGTGGTCGTCGACGAAGTAGACCGCCCCGTAGCCCTGCTCCTGCAACTGCTTGAACTCCGCGACCACGTGCTCCGGGCTCCGCGAGCGCCACTTGCCTTCGTTGAAGATCGGGATGTCGCAGAACACGCACGGCCACGGGCACCCGCGCGACGTTTGCATCGTCGTGAAGCGCTCGAGCGAAAGCACGCACGGCACGTCGAGCGGCATCGACTCGATGAAGTCGAGCGGCAGGCTCTCGCGGTCGGGGAACGGCCACTGGTCGAGGTTGCGCTCGAGCGGACGGTTCGCGTTGTGCTGGACCTTGCCGTCCTTCTGCCAGGTGACGCCGAGCACGCTCCCCGGGTTATCGAGGTTGTCGAGGAGGTCGAGGAGCAACTGCTCGCCATCGCCGCGGCACACGAAGTCGACCTCGGGCACCTGCATCTTGACCAGCGGCGCATTCAGCGAGGCGAACACGCCGCCGAAGGCGATTTTGAGCTTCGCGTCCGCGGCGCGGAGCTGGCGCGCAAGGATCTTGGCGTAGGGGAAGCTGGTCGTGGAGAGGAAGCTCAGGCCCACGAGGTGCGGACGGACGCGGAGCATCTCCGCGATGATCGTCTCGTTCGGCGTCTCGGGATTCGCCTGGTCGAACATCCACACTTCGTGGCCGGCCCGCTTCAGCACGGACGACAGCGACATGATGCCGATCGGCGGGAAGCCCATCACCTGCAGGCGGCCGCCCTTCGCGCGCCGTTCCGACGGGAGGGCGTAAAACTGCGGATCGCGAATGTGAACCAGGAAGACGCGCATGCGACGCCTCGGCCGTGGGGGAGCGGGGCCGACTGTAACCCGCAGCCATGCGGAAGGCGAGAACAATCGCCGCCCGCGCTCGCGCACGCGACGGCGGACTCAAACAGCCGCCAGGAGCTCGAGCAGCGCCGCGCCGTAGCGTTCGAGCTTCCGCGCGCCGAGGCCCGCTATTCCCGCCAGGGCAGCAAGATCTTCCGGCCGCCGCCGCGCGATCTCGGCGAGCGTCGCATCGTGGAAGATCACGTAGGCCGGCACGCCCTGCCCGCGCGCTTCGTCAAGACGCCAGGTCCTGAGACGCTCGAAGAGCGCAGGATCAGGTGACGCGAGATCGCCCGCCGGCAGCGCACGCGCCCTGGGCGCCTGGCGTTTTCCCGTCGCCGACCGGCGCATGTCGACCCGCGCCTCGCCTTTCAGCACCGGGCGGCTCGCGTCGGTGAGCTTGAGCGCGCCGTGCGCATCGTGAGCGACGCGGGCGAGGCCGAGCGCGACGAGCTGCCGGAAGACCGCGCGCCAGGCGGGCTCGTCGAGATCGGCGCCGACGCCGAACACGCTGAGCTGGTCGTGCTTCCAGCGGCTGATCCGCTCGCCCGGGTTGCCGCGCAACACGTCGATCAGATGCACCGCTCCGAACCGCTGGCCGGTGCGGTAGATTGCCGAGAGCGCCTTCTGCGCCGCCACCGTCGCGTCCCAGGTCTGCGGCGGGTCGAGGCAGGCGTCGCAGTTTCCGCACGGCGCGCCGGCCTCACCGAAGTAGGCGAGCAGTCGCACGCGGCGGCAACCCGCGGTCTCGCACAGGCCGAGCAACGCATCGAGCTTCGCCGCGGATACGCGCTTGTAGTCCTCGCCCGCGTCGGAGAGATCGATGAGCCGTCGCTGCTGCACGAGATCGCCGAGGCCGTAAGTCATCCACGCATCGGCCGGCAGACCGTCGCGTCCGGCGCGGCCGGTCTCCTGGTAGTAGCCCTCGATGCTCTTCGGCAGGTCGAGATGCGCCACGAAGCGCACGTCGGGCTTGTCGATGCCCATGCCGAAGGCGATGGTCGCGACCATCACCACGCCGTCCTCGCGCTGGAAGCGGGCCTGGTGCGCAGCGCGCGCGGCAGCGTCCATCCCGGCGTGGTAGGGCAACGCGGTCACACCCTGGTCGGCGAGCCATGCGGCGGTCTCGTCGACCTTGCGCCGCGTGAGGCAGTACACGATACCCGCCTCGCCCGCATGCTCCTCGCGGATGAAGCGCAGGAGCTGCGCCCGCGCATCGGCCTTGTCGACGATCGTGTAGCGGATGTTCGGACGATCGAAGCTCGAGACGAATGCGCGCGCGGCGGCGAGCTCGAGCCGCGCGAGGATCTCGCTGCGGGTGTGCGGATCGGCGGTGGCGGTGAGCGCGATGCGCGGCACGCCGGGGAACCGCTCGCGCAGCACCGCGAGCTCGAGGTACTCGGGCCGGAAGTCGTGGCCCCACTGCGACACGCAATGCGCCTCGTCGATCGCAAACAGCGCGAGCCGTGAGGCTGCGAGCAGCTCGAGGCAGCGCGGCGTCAGGAGCCGCTCGGGCGCGACGTACAGCAGATCGAGCTTGCCGGCCGCGAGCGCGCGCTCGACGGCAGCGGCCTCGCCGGCGGCAAGCGTCGAGTTCAGGAACGCGGCGCGCACGCCGAGCTGCGTCAGCGCCGCGACCTGGTCCTGCATCAGGGCGATCAGCGGCGACACCACGATCGCGGTGCCTTCGCGCAACAACGCCGGCAGCTGATAGCACAGCGATTTGCCGCCGCCGGTCGGCATCAGCACCAGCGCATCGCCGCCGCCTGCGACATGGTCGACGATTTCCGCCTGCGCGCCGCGGAAAGCCGCGAAGCCGAACACCTCGCGCAGCGTGGCGGACGCTCGGGACCGGACGTCGGAAGCGGGCGAGGTCATCGTCGGGCGCTGCGAAGTATGACGGCAGCGCGTTGCACGGGCAATGCGGGAAGCTCGATTCTCGCAGGGCCGGTGGCTCAGGACGTGATCCACGCGCAGCGGGGGATTGCTCCCTCTCCCCGATGTAGGGGGAGAAGGCGGGGTGAGGGGCGGCGCGCCGATCGGGTGGTGTTTACGAGGCGCGCGGTCCGTCAGGCCGTCCTGGCGAGCCGCTCCGGAGCGGACCCCAGTCTTCGCACCGCGTCCGCGACCGCGTCCGCCGGCAACGGGCGGCTGAAGAGATATCCCTGGAGCTCGGTGCAGTAGCGGGCGCGCAGGAATTCCGCCTGACCGGCCTCCTCCACGCCCTCGGCCACCAGACCCAGCCCGAGGCTGTGCGCAAGCGCCGAGATGGCGTCGACGATGGCCGCGTCGGTCGCGCTCGTGCGCAGGTCCTGCACGAAGCTTCGGTCGATCTTCAGGCAGTCGATCGGGAAACGCTTGAGATAGCCGAGCGAGGAGTAGCCGGTGCCGAAGTCGTCGATCGAGATCGCCACGCCGATCGCCTTGAGCCGCTCCATGACGGCGACCGCGTGCTCGCTGTTCTCGACCAGCAGGCTCTCGGTCAGCTCGACCTCGAGCCACTGCGCGTCGAGCCCGCTCGCGCGCAGCGCCTCCCGAATCGTCTCGTCGAGCGACTCGCTCCGGAACTGGCGCGACGAGATGTTGACCGATACCCGCATCGGCGGCAGTCCCGCGTCCTGCCAGGCCTTGTTCTGGCGGCAGGCTGCCGCGATCACCCAGGCGCCGACGGGCACGATGAGTCCCGATTCCTCGAGCAGCGGGATGAAATCGCCCGGCGGAACCAGGCCTTCCTCCGGATGGTTCCAGCGCGCCAGGGCCTCGACGCCGACGACGCGCCGCGTTGCGGCGGACACCCGCGGCTGGTAGTGGAGCACGAACTCGTCGTTGCGCAGGGCGCGCTGCAGCCCGGCTTCCAGCAGGAGCTGGCGCTCGACACGCTCGTTCATCTCCCCGGTGAAGAAGGCGTAGCGGTTCCGCCCGAGCTCTTTCGCGCGGTACATCGCGGTGTCGGCGCTCTTGACCAGCCGCTCGCCGGTCTCGTCGTCCTTCGGGTAGACGGCGATCCCGATGCTCACCGTCGCGGCAAGCTCGTGGTGCTTGAGCTCGACCGGCTCGGCGAGCGCCTGGATCATGCGGGCAGCGACCATCGCCGCCTCCTCCGGACCCTTGATGTTTTCGAGCAGCACCGTGAACTCGTCGCCGCCCATGCGGAACAGCATGTCGCTCTCGCGGATGCAGCCTTGCAGACGGCGGGCGGCGATCCGCAGCAGCTCGTCGCCGGCCTCGTGGCCGAGGCTGTCGTTCACCCGCTTGAAGCGATCGAGATCGAGGAACATCAGGCCGAGCGACCAGCCGAAACGCTTCGAGCGCCGGATCGCCTCCTCCAGATGCTCCACGAAGCTTGCGCGGTTGGGCAGTCCGGTGAGAGGGTCGTGATAGGCCTGGTAGCGGATCCGCTCTTCGTTTGCGACCCGCTGGGCTTCCTGCTCGCGCAGGATGCGGTCGGCGCGGCCCCCCATCCACAGCATGAGCGCGTAGAGCAGCGAGAGCGCGCCAATCACTCCGGCGATGATCTGTGCCTGCGTGCGCTCCAGCTTCGCGACCAGCGGCGTGACGTCCGAGTAGACCTCCATCACCGCCTCGACCGGCGCGGCGTCCCAGATGCGAACCGGAACGTAGGTGGCGATGATGTTGCGGTCGGCGATCTCGCTCTCCCACGCGTCGAAGTGGTCGCGGAACGTGATCTCGCTCGCCGCCGTTCCCGCGCGGGCGCGGACAAACCCCGGATTCGTGCGCTTGTCCTGGCCGATCTGGCGCGCATCGGTCGAAAAGACGGTGAGCCCGCTCGTGTCGTAGATCTTGACCTTCACGACGTCGAGACCCCGGGCGAGCAGCTTCAGGTCGCGGCGAAGCCGGGGAATCTCGTCGCGCCGCGGCAGGTCCGCGGGGGAAATGGTCCCGGCTTGCCCCACGAAACCCGCGTACGACGGCCAGATCGAGTTGGCGAACGCTTTCGTGAGCGCGACGTTCGCACGCGTCTCGGTTTCGACAAGAGCGTCGAAAGCCAGCCGCCGGTAGAACCACGACAGCGCCACCGTGACGGCGATGACCGCGACCAGACCGACGAACGACGAATAGCGAAAGAACTTGAGCACCGGGTTCCCCTGGCCCCGTACCGATGGGGCGGCCGGGCGAGGGAGGTCGAAAGCAAGAAGCGTGGCGCGACCAGCGCGTTACCGGCCCCGGGTGCCTGCCGGCGAGGAGTTTTCCCGGTGGAAGGGCGCCGTGTGGGGTCAGGCCTCCGGCGCGGGGCAACGGCCGAACCGGACATAGTGCAGGGTCGCCTTAAAGCTAGCTTCCTCGGGATCGCCGAGGCCGCGGGTGAGGTCATCCGCCGCGGCGCAAGTGGGCGCCAGCCCGGAATAGTAGTCGCCCTCGCCGCGCGCGTTCAGGTCCTTGAACGTGACCACCCAATAGGACATTTCGCCGTACTTCACGACCTGGAAGCCGACCGGCTTGCCGCACGTCGTGCCGCCGATGGTGACCACCGGGATGTAGGGCGCGAGCCCATGGACGACCGTCTCGGCAGCAGAGCAGGTCTCCGCCGACGTGATCACGAAGAGCCGCGCGAGGCCGAGGCCGCCCCACGCTGGCGTGCGGAAAACCGATTCCGTGTCGCTGTCGCGGTGACGCTCGTTGTGCACCGTTCGCAGGAACGTCCGGCCGTCGACGCGGCGGCCCGCGATCGCGCCCGCGACATCCCCGGCGGCGTCGAGGCTGCCGCCGCCGTTCATGCGCAGGTCGAGGACGAGATCGTCGATGCCGCGCCCGCGCAGCCGCAGCGCCGCGGATTCGAACTCCTGCCGCGTCCTGCCCATGAAGTGCCGCAGCGCGATGTAGCCCACCCTGCTCGCGCCGACCTCCACGATCGCCTCCCCGGCCACGCTGGGAATGGCGTATCGGCTGCGCTTGAGCGTCACGTCGCGCATCGCGCCATCGGGCGCCGCGAGCTCGAGTCGTACCGCGTCGCGCGCCTCGCGCGCCGGCGCGGCGCTCGCGTCGCGCAACCGCGCGACCGGCAGGCCGTCGACCGCGAGGAGAACGTCGCCGCGGCGCACGCCTGCCGCGTCCGCCGGCGACCCGCCCACGACGTCGGTCACGCGCAGCTGGTTGTCGCGATCGGTGCGCGTCTGGAGCCCGTAGCCTTCGGGCTCGAACCACTGCAGCCGCAAATCGCGCGCGACCGGCATCGCGGTGCTCCATACGTCGCGGCGGTGCCGCCAGGCCTCGATCAGGCGGGCGGGCGAGGCGGTCGCGACCGGGATGCCGGCCAGGATCTCGTCGCGCCAGAGATACTGGTCGCGCAACAGCGCGACGGCGAACGTGTCGTCGGACACCGTGTACAGGCCGCGCTCGCGCAGCTCGGCGAGGAACATCGGCCCGGTGTAGTTCGACAGCGCCGCATCGATGAGCACCGCGTGCGCGTAGACGGTGGCGCCAAGACCGCCGGCGAGGCCGAGCCGCAGCAGGAGTTGCGGACCGCTCACCGGCACGAACGTCGCGCCGTACACGCGCAGGATGCGGCGGCGGAGATAGAACCACCACCCCGCCAGGCCTGCGGCGATCGCGATCAGCCCGGCGGCGTGGAACCCATCGACGAATGCAGCGGTGCATAGCGCGCCGATCGGCACCAACAGCGGCTCGGGGTTCGCGAGCGGCCGCCCGCCGTCCGCCCGGCGCCGCAGGACGAGGGCTGGAAGCATCGTCGCCACCGCGAACGCGCCGGCGCAGACCGCGGCCATCGTCCCCATGCGTCCGACGTTCCAGACCCCGACGCACGCGAGGCCGACGACGAGCAGCAGGATGAGCGCGGTCCCGTAGAGCCCGCGGCGCAGCGCATACAGATACCCCAGCCCGGCGACGAGCACCGCCGTCACGCGTGCCGGGAGCTTCAGCAGGAGCGAGTCCTCGGCGTCGCCGTAGCGGACCAGCGCCGACGAGTCGAGCAGGACGGTCCAGGCGAGCAGCGCGACGACGAGCGCCGTGATCGTCACGCCGGCCGTGCTTGGCATGCTGTCGGCGCGCTTCAGCACGTAGCGGAACGGGATCGCGACGAGCAGCGCGAACCCGACCGCCAAACCGGCCAGCGCGTCATCGATCCCCAGCGGGCGCCAGTCGAGCGCGTCGGCCGCATACACCGCGAAGAGCGCAAGCGCAAGCGTGGTCGCGAGGAGGAGCGCGCCGCGGTCGGCGATCCGCTCGGCCGGGACAGCGCCGCCAGTACACCCACGCGAGTGCCGATGCGAGCGTCGCGCCGATGAGCGCCGCGATCGTGTAGCTCCAGCCGTAGGTGAGCGATGCGAGGGTACAGCCGGCGGCGAGCGCCGCCGCCGCCGCGGCCGCGACGACCGTGCGCCCACCCAGTTCGGCGTTCGGCGGGGGAGCGGTGGAGCGGGTGCCGGCTGGCTGCATGCGGGGGACTCTCGACCCGAGGGTAGCTCACCGGATGCGGCCCCCCCGCCGATCGCCTGCAAACATTTGTCAAATCGGCGGCTTGCCGGCGGGTGCGAAAAGTCTCCCTTCGCGGGCGCCCGCGGGCGTGCCGCCGGCCGCGCGCCAAGAGTTTCCGCCGGCGGTCGGCCGAGACCCGATAAGATGTTCACCGGAAGAAGATTCCTTCTGGAGGGCTTGCAGTGCGGGATATCCGCAACCTGGCCGTCGCATTCGCGGACATCGCTTCGAGCGCGCGCCTGTACCGTGAGCTCGGCGACGCCGCGGCGGCGGAGGTGAGCCGCGCGTTCACGACGCGCGCGCGGGTGCTCCTTCCGCGGTTCGACGGCCGTCTCGTCAAGACGCTCGGCGACGGCGTGATGTGCACGTTCCTCCACCCCGAACGGGCGGTGCTCGCGATGGGCGCGCTGCACGCCGAGATCGCCGACGCGCCCGGGGAGGGCAGCGTGCTCAAGCTGCACACCGGCATCAGCTACGGACCGGTGATCGTCGACGGCGACGATGTCTACGGGACCGTCGTCAACGTCGCCGCCTATCTCGCCGCGACCGCGCGCGCGGAGCAGATCCTCGCGACCCGGGCGGTCGTCGACGGGCTCTCGCCCGACGCGGCCGCGTGCGCGCGGGCGGCGTACACCACGCGGCTGAAGGGCGACGAGCGCGACTCGACGGTGTACGAGATCGTCTGGCAGCAGGATCCGGGCGAGATCACCGCGCGCAATCTCATCCGGCGGCAGCCGGACCCGGCCGAGGAAGGCGCCCTCTTGCTCTCGGCCGCATGCGGCACCCTCACCGTCGACCGGCTGCGGGCGCGGGTGCTCCTCGGCCGCGATTCCGGCAACGACCTCGCGGTGGCCGACCTCCTCGTCTCGCGCCAGCACGCGACGATCGAACTCGACGGAACGCGGGTGCGCCTCGTCGACCAGAGCGCGAACGGCACCTACGTCGCGTTCGACGGCTCGACGGAGGAGATCCACCTCGTCTGCGGCGAGACGGTACTACACGGCTCGGGCCGGCTCAGCCTCGGTCGCCCGCTCACCGATCCGCTCGCGCAGCCGATCGTCTTCCGCCGCGACCGGCGGGCGCTGTACCGCGTCTAGCGCTCCGTTGCCCGCTTGCCGAGCCGCACGAGCTCCGGCGCGCTCCGCCCCGCCGGAGCGGGCAGCGGCACCATCTGCGGCGCTGGCGGTACCTGGCAGCCCTCGATGCAGCAGCGGCCGGGCTGGCGATTCCGGGTGATCGCGCGCACCTCGTCGGACAGCACGCCCCGCTCGAGCAGCCGCTCGACGAGGTCGACCTTGTTGCCTAGCGGGTAATTCCGCCAGATCTCCATCCTCATCGCCTCCGGCGAGCCGCCGCCGTGCAGCGAGATCACCGAGTACCAGCCGCCCTGGTACGAGGCGGTGAGGTCCTCGACCAGGCGCGCGACCTCGATACGCCGCTCGTAAGGGATGTCGGAGCGCCCGCCGAGCAGCTCCGAGAGCCTGCCGGCGGTGGCCGGGTTGTGGTCTTCTGCGGGCCCGGGCAGGGTGACGATCAGCCCGCCTGAAACGTGGTGCGCGAGCCGGTGCATGTCGTAGATCTGCGTCGCGAGCAGGAGCTTGCCGATGTTCGCGAACACCGCCTCTGGCATCGCGACGCCCGCGTCGTCGGCAGTGCAATAGACCGACGCGGCGACACCGCAGGCGTAGAACCCTTCGACGATCTTGATCAGATCGACCATCGCGTCGCGCAGGTTCGGCGCGGCATCCAGATCGATGCCGTTCGCCTCGGTCATCAGCGCGCCGGCGCCGATCAGGAGATCGCCGAACCCGGCACGCGCCGCGATGCAGGTGTGGCGGTGATGGGTCGCGTAGCTGCAGGTGAGGAACCCGGAGTGCTCCCACTCGCCCGCGAGGAAGACGCGCTCCCACGGGACGAACACGCGGTCGAAGATCGCGACGCCGGTCGATTGACCGTAGCGCGCGCTGAACTTCGCCGCCTGCTCGCCCGGGCGGCCAGCCGGCCGCGCGACGATCGTCAGGCCCGCGGCGTCGAGCGGCACCGCGCAGCAGACTGCGAAGTCGGCGTCGGCCCGCGCCATGCTGCGGCAGGGCATGACGAGCAGCTCGTGCACGTAGGGCGCCGCGGTGATGATCGCCTTCGCGCCCGAAAGCACGATGCCGTCCTTCCGCCGCTCGGCGACGTGGACGTAGCTGTCGGCGTTCGCCTGCTGATGCGGACGCAGGCGACGGTCGCCCTTGCCGTCGGTCATCGCGATGCCGAGCGCGAGGTCCTCGGCGTGGACGCGCTCCAGGTACGCCGCGAGCCGCATCGTGTAGTCCGTGCCCTTGTCGGCGTCGATGCGGCGGGTCGCCTGCCGGAGCGCCGCGAGCGCGTCGCCACCCAGATAGCGCTGCGCGCAACCGGTCTCCCGGCAGAGCAGCCGCACGGCTTCGAGCTTGTTCAGCAGATCCTGGCTCGACGCCGGTATCGCGTTCATCCGGTTGATCTCGTGTGCGCCCGATCGTGCGCGCATCACCGGCGCGAGCTGCTCGCGCAGCGCGAAATCGTAGGTGAGTCCGATTGCGTTCACGCCCGGCGCGAGCGCGGGCTCGTCGGCGACCGACTCGACGGCGCGGCCGTCGACGTACACGCGCGGCCGGTAGCGCCGGAGCGAGTCGCGGTAGTCCTGCGACGACATCAGCATGAGCGCGCTCCTCGGTCGAGAACGGGAGCATACAACGGCGAACCGCTACACTCGGACCGGCTTTCGCATCCAGGAGCGCCCCATGGGCCAGGCCGCTACCGCTGCCGCCAGTTCACGCCGGCGGTATCCGCTCGCCGTCCACATCGCCACCCTTTTCGTCGCGCTGTTGCTCGCCGCCGGGCTGGCGATCGGCGGTCTCGCCTACCAGCGCAGCGCGGCGATGCTCACCCGCGCGGCCGACGATCTGTTCGACCGGGTCGCGCGCGAGACCGCGCACGAGGTGCAGCGGATCGTGACGCCGGGCGAGGCGCTGATCGAAGTGCTGGCGCAGACGCGGATCGGCACGGCCGGGACCCTCGCCGAGCGCCTCGATACGCTCGCGCTGCTGCGCGAGGGGTTCGCGGTCTCGCCGCACATCTCCGCGATCTACGCCGGCTACGCGAACGGGGACTTCTTTCTCATGCGGCGCCTGCCCGATGCGGCGGCGGCGCGCAGGCAGCTCGGCGCGCCGGACCGCGCCGCCTATCTCCTGCAGAGCATCGAGCGCCGCGCGAGCGTCGGCGACGCGAGCGCCTTCGTCTGGCTCGCCCCGGGGCTCGAGAGAGTTGCGACCGAGGACCGGCCCGAGTACGCCGCGTTCGATCCGCGCGAGCGGCCCTGGTACCGCGCGGCGGCAGCTGCGACCGGCCAGATCAAGACTGCGCCGTACGTCTTCTTCACGACTCAAGACGTCGGCGTAACGCTCGCGCGCGGTGCTGCAGGGTCGAAGGCGGTCGTCGGGGCGGACATCACGCTGCGGGAGATCTCGGACGCCCTCGCGCGCCAGCGGATCACCCCCGGGACCGAGATCGCGCTCGCCAATCCCGCCGGGCGGGCGATCGGCTATCCCGACGCCGGACGCGTGCTCCGCCCCGGCGCGCCCGGCGAAGCGCCGTCGCAAGTCCTGCTCGCCGAGCTCGGCGCGCCGGTGCTCGCGGCGCTCGCCGGCCGGCTCGCGGGCGCGCACGAGCCGCAGACGGCGGACCTCGACGTTGGCGGGCGCACGTGGCGCACGCTGATCGCGCCGATTCCGCTCAAGGGCGTCGCGGATCCGCCCCGGCTCGTGTTCGCCGTACCGCTCGACGAGCTGCTCACCGAAGCACGTGCAATCGCGCGCGACTCCGCGGCCACCACCGCCCTCGTGCTCGTTGTGGCGCTCGCGCTCGCCCTCCTCGCCGCGCGCGCCATCGCGCGCCCGATCCGGGCCCTCGCCGACGAGGCGAACGCGATCCGGCGCTTCGAGTTCTCGCGGCCGGTGCAGGTCGCTTCCGTCGTGCGGGAAGTCGACGAGCTCGCCGGAACGATGGACGAGATGAAGCGCACCATCCGCCGCTTCCTCGACATCAGCGCAGCGGTCGCGGCCGAGCCGGACCTCGACCGCCTGATGCCGCGCCTCCTCGACGAGACGATCGCGGCGGCGGGCGCGCGTGCCGGCGTGCTTTACCTGGCGTCCGACAACGGCGGGCTGCTGACCCCAGCCGTGGTCCGGATCGCAGGCGAGGATCCGCAGGCGACGGCCGTGGCGGCCATCGATCTCACGCACACGCCGAGACAGCATCCCGTGCGCGATGCCGTCGCTGCGGGCAAGGCACGCGCGCTGGCCGTGCAGGCTAACGATGCCGCCGCGGCCGACTTCCGCGCGTTGCTCGGCGACGAGCGTGCGACGCTCGTGATCGCGCCGCTCGCGAACCGCCGGCGCGAGCTCCTCGGGCTCGTCGCGATCGCGTGCCCCGAGCGCGCCGGCGTCGAGCCGGCGCTGGTCGACTTCGTCGGCGCGCTCGCGGGCGCATCGGCGGTGTCGCTCGAAACGAAGCGGCTCGTCCAGGCCCAGAAGGCGCTGTTCGAGGCGTTCATCCGGCTGATCGCCGCCGCGATCGACGCGAAGAGCCCCTACACCGGCGGCCACTGCGCCCGCGTGCCCGAGCTGACGAAGATGCTCGCGCGCGCGGCCTGCGCGGCGAGCGCGGGACCGTACAAGGACTTCGACCTCTCCGACGAGGAGTGGGAGGCCGTCCACCTCGGCGCGTGGCTGCACGACTGCGGCAAGGTCACGACGCCCGAGTACGTCGTCGACAAGGCGACCAAGCTGGAGACCATCTGTGACCGCATCCACGAGGTGCGGACGCGCTTCGAGGTGCTGAAGCGCGACGCCGAGATCGCCTACTGGCGGCGGGTCGCGGAAGGCGGCGACCGCGCCAGCCTGCGCGCGATGCTCGAGGCGGAGTGGCGCGAGCTCGACGCCGACTTTGCGTTCGTCGCGGAGTGCAACGAGGGCGGCGAGTTCATGGCGCCGGAGCGCGTGGCGCGGCTGAAGGCCATCGCCGCGCGCACTTGGACACGCACGCTCGACGACCGTATCGGCATCGCGCACGAGGAGCGGAGGCGGAAGGAGCGCTCGCCGCCGGCGCCGCTGCCGGCGGTCGAGCCGCTCCTTGCCGACAAGCCCGAGCACCTGATCGAGCGGCGGCCTGCGGACCGCATGGACGCGGGCAACCGCTGGGGGTTCCGGGTGACGACCCCGGAGCTCCTCTACAACCGCGGCGAGCTCTACAACCTCTCGGTAGTGCGCGGCACGCTGTCGGAGGAGGAGCGCTACAAGATCAACGAGCACATGATCCAGACCATCATCATGCTCTCGGCGCTGCCCTTCCCGCGGCACCTGCGCAACGTGCCGGAGATCGCCGGCGGCCACCACGAGAAAATGGACGGCACCGGCTATCCGAAGCGGCTGAAGCGCGACGAGATGAGCCCGGTCGCGCGCATGATGGCGATCGCCGACATCTTCGAGGCGCTGACGGCGGGTGACCGGCCGTACAAGAAGGCGAAGACGTTGTCGGAAGCGATCAAGATCATGGGGTTCATGCGGAAAGACCAGCATGTCGACCCGGAGCTCTTCGAGCTCTTCCTCACCTCGGGCGTGTACCGCGAGTACGCCGAGCGCTTCCTCGCGCCGGAGCAGATCGACGCGGTGGATGTCGCGGCTTACGTCGGCGGGCGGTAGCCGGCTCGCCGCCTGCCTCGTCTTCGTGGCGGCAAATGGACGGCTCCCCGATGAGCGCGTGGCGATGCGCGACCCCGATGCGTGGGAGGCGTTCGTTCAGGACGTTGCCGGGTCGCGCCTCGACCGGGTGCAGACGGCCCTGGCGACTGAAGCAGTTGCTGCGCGGCCGAGCGGCGGCGCGCCGGCGACGGTGACGCCGCCTACCACTCGTACTTGTACCCGACGCCGTACACCGAGTGCACGATCTCGCGCTCGGGCAGCACGTCGGCGATCTTCTTCCGGAGCTTCTTCACGTGGCTGTCGACCGTGCGGTCGGAGACGATGCGCGCATCGCGGTACATCGCGTCGATCAACTGGTCGCGCGAGAAGATCCGCCCCGGCTGCGCGACCAGCGTCTTGAGGAGCTGGAACTCGACCGCGGTCAGGTCGAGGTCGCGGCCGTCGATGCGCGCCCGCAGGCCCGCTTCGTCGAGCGCGACCGGCGTCTCCGCCGGCGCCTGCCGCCGCTTCGCCCGCCGCAGCACCGCCTTCACCCGCGCCACCACCTCGCGCGGACTGAACGGCTTGCAGATGTAGTCGTCGGCGCCGAGCTCCAGGCCGAGCAGCCGGTCGATCTCTTCCACCCGCGCCGTCACCATCACGATCGCGGCGTCGGAGAACGTGCGCAGGCCCTTGCACACGTCGAGCCCGCCCTTGCCCGGAAGCATCAGGTCGAGCAGCACCAGGTCGACCGAGTTCGCGCGCACCCACGGCTCGACGGCGTCGCCGCGATCGAGGACGGTCGCCTCGTAACCCTCCCGCACGAGATAGTCGCGCAGCAGCTCGGCGAGCTTCGGCTCGTCCTCGACGATCAGGATCCGGTCAGCCATGGGCCTCCCGCGCCGCGGGCAGCGCGACCTCGAGCGCGAGGCCACCCAGGCGGCTCGCGCGCGCGACCAGCGTGCCGCCGTGCGCTTCGACGATCGCCTTCACGATCGCGAGCCCCAGACCCGACCCGCCGCCCGCCCGGCTGCGCGAGGCGTCGACGCGGAAGAGGCGCTCGGTGAGCCGCGGCAGGTCCGCTTCCGGCACGCCCGGGCTCGAGTCCTGCCACTCGAGCACGATCCGCCCGCCCTCGCGCCGCACCGCGACCGCGACCTTTCCCGGCGCATCGGTGTAGCGCAGCGTGTTCTGCATCAGGTTGCCGAGCACCTGGGCGAGGCGCGTCTCGTCGGCGAGCACCGTCGCCCCGCGCTCGAGCGCGAGCTCCACGGCGAGCCCCCGCTCCTCGAGCGCGCGCCGCTGCACCGCGATCGCCTCGTCGGCGAGCTCGGCCAGATCCATCGGCTCCTTGTGGTAGCTGAGCGCGCCCACGTCGGCCAGCGACAACGTGTGGAGGTCATCGACCAGCCGGCCGAGGTGACCGACCTCCTGCGCGAGGGAGCCGAGGCTCGCGGGCCCGAGCGGCCGCACGCCGTCCTGCAGCGCCTCGATCTCTCCGCGCAGCACCGCGAGCGGCGTGCGCAGCTCGTGCGCGATGTCCGCGATCCACTGGCTGCGCGCCCGCCGCGTGGCGGCGAGCGTCGCCGCGAGCGCGTTGAAGTCGCGCGCGAGATGCGCGAGCTCGTCCCCGCCCGTATCCGGCACCCGCACCGCGTAGTCGCCGCGCATCAGCGCCTCGGCGCCGCGCGCGATGGCGCGCACGCGGCGCGTGAGCCAGTGCGCGAGCCCGGCGCCGAGGACGAGCGACGCGCCGAGCATGCCGAGCGCGACCGCCGCGAACTGCCAACGCTGCTGCTCCGCCACCACGCGCTCGAGCGACTCGATCCGTTCCCGCCGCGGCACGGCGCCGAGGTAGCCCACCACGGCGCCATCCCGGACGACCGGCCTCAGCTCCGCGCGCTCCGCGAGTTCGGGCGGGCCGGCGAGAAGCTTGCGGTCCGCGTCGAAGAGCAAGAGCCGCGAGCTCACCGTCAGGGGCAGTTCACGCGGCGTGCCGGTGGGCTGCTGCGTGCCGGCCGGCTGCGGCGCACCTTCGCCGGACGGCCGCCGCGGCAGGCCGAGCGCCTCGCGCGAGAGGTCGGTCCAGCGGTCGCGGTCGTTGGCGAGCCACCCCCAACCGCGCTCGCGGCCGTACGCATCGGCGAGCGCGACGACGAACGCGTCGAGGCGGACCTGGTCGCCGCGGCCGAGGGTCTCGGCCAGCCCGCGGTCGAAGCTCGCGCTGAAAACGAGATACGCGACCGCCGCAAGCAGCGCGTTGGCGCCCGCGATCGCGAGGAAGAGCTTGACCCGCAGCCGGCCGAACCCCGACGCGGTCGGGGATGATGCTGTCATCGCGGCGATGTCCTCCAGGCTGGAAGCCTAAACCGCAATTGGGGAAGCTTCGTGGAAGCATCGTGCCCGGGCCGCGCTGGACCGCCGGGGGCCTCGTGTGGCACCCTCCTCGGCCTGCCCCGAAGGAGCCTGACTGCCATGTCCAGCTTCACCCGCTTCGCGGCCGGCCTCGCGCTTGCCGCCGTCTCGACGGCCGCCCTCGCCCAGACCTGGCCGACCAAGCCGGTGCGGATCATGGTCGGCGCTTCGCCCGGCGGCGGCACCGACATCATCGCCCGCATGCTCGCCGAGAAGTACCAGGCGATCTTCGGCCAGCCGTTCATCGTCGAGAATCGACCCGGCGCGTCGAACACGATCGCGACCGACATCGTCGCCAAAGCGCCGCCCGACGGCTACACGATGGTGGTCGCGACCAACACCGCCCAGTCGATCGCACCCCACCTGCTCAAGCTCCCGTACGACCCGCTCAAGGACATCGCGCCGGTCGCGCTCGTCGTCGTCGTGCCGAACGTGCTCGTGATCAACACCGACGTGCCGGCGAAGAACGTCAAGGAGCTCATTGCGCTCATCAAGGCAAACCCGGACAAGTACTCGTACGGCTCCTCCGGCACCGGCAGCACGCAGCACCTCGCGGGCGAGGCGTTCGCGTACGAGCTTGGGCTGAAGATGGTGCACGTGCCGTACAAGGGCTCCAGCCAGGCGCTCGCCGACCTCGTCGGCGGGCAGATCCAGCTCAACTTCGACACCACCTCGTCGGCGATGGGTCACATCAAGGGCGGCAAGGCCCGGCCGCTCGCGGTGATGACCGCCAAACGCTCGCCGCAGCTGCCGGAGGTTCCGACGCTCGCCGAGTCGGGCGTGACGAACGTCGAGATGAGCACCTGGTACGGCCTCTTCGTCACCGCCGGCACGCCGCAACCGGTCGTCGACCGCCTGCACGCCGAGACCATGAAGATCCTCAAGCTGCCCGACGTGCAGAAGCGTCTCGAGGCGCTCGCCGGCGAGCCGGGCAACATGACGCCCGCGCAGCTCGGCGCGATGAACAAGGCCGAGTTCGAACGCTTCGGCGCGCTCATCCGCGCCGCGAACATCAAGATCCAGCAATGAAACCGCGCATCGCACTCTTCATCGGCGATCCGGCCGGCGTCGGGCCGGAGATCGTCGCGCGCCTTCTCGCCGAGCCCGACACGACTCGCGACGCCGACGTACTGCTGATTGCCAGTCGAGCGAGCATCGAGGCCGGCATGCGCACGGCAGGTGCGCGCTACGAGGCCGCGGACGGCAGCAATCCGCAGCTCGTGGAGTGGCGCGGCCTGGATGCGCCCGCGTTCCCGGTCGGGCAGGCGACGCGCGACAATGGGGCGTTCATGCTCGAGGGGCTGATGACCGGCGTCGCGCTCGTGCGCGGCGGCATGGCGGACGCGCTGTGCTTCGCGCCGCTCAACAAGGGCGCGCTTCGCGCGGGCGGCATGGACCACCCGGACGAGATGCATTGGTTCGCGGAGGTGCTCGCGTGGACCGGGCCGTGCGTCGAGTTCAACGTCCTCGAGGGACTGTGGACGTCGCGGATCACCTCGCACGTCCCGCTCAAGGACGTCGCCGGAATGCTCACGGTCGACGGGGTCGCGGACGGAATCGGGCTGCTCTACCGCGGTTTGCAGAGCGCGGGCAAGCGCGCGCCGAAGCTCGCGGTGTGCGCGTTCAACCCGCACGGCGGCGACGGCGGCAACTTCGGCCGCGAGGAGATCGAGGTGATCGAGCCCGGCGTCCGCATGGCCGCCCAGCGCGGCTGGCCGGCCGACGGGCCCTTCCCCGCCGACACGATCTTCGTCCGCGCCAAGGACGGCGCGTACGACGGGATCGTCACCATGTACCACGACCAGGGCCAGATCGCGATGAAGCTGATGGGATTCGATCGCGGCGTGACCGTGCAGGGCGGCCTCCCGATCCCGATCACGACGCCCGCGCACGGCACCGCGTACGACATCGCCGGGCAGGGCAAGGCGAACGTCGGCGCGATGCGCAATGCGTTCGCGCTGGCGTGCGCGATGGGGCGCCAGAGGGCGGAGCAGGGGCCCCGCTGAAGCGGGGATGCGACCCCGGCGGCGCCCCTCGCCCGCGTGCTGTCGCGTGGCGTTCCCGATGCGCGGCGCAGCGGGCGGCGCCAGAGGGCGGAGCAGGGGCCCCGCTGAAGCGGGGATGCGACCCCGGCGGCGCCCCTCGCCCGCGTGCTGTCGCGTGGCGTTCCCGATGCGCGGCGCAGCGGGCGGCGCCAGAGGGCGGAGCAGGGGCCCCGCTGAAGCGGGGATGCGACCCGGCGCCCTGCAGGGCTACGGCCGTGCCACTGGACGCTTCGGCCGGCCGAGAGCGCGGTGGCGGGTCACCGCCGAAGGCGAGCGAGCCACGCGGCGACGCGCGGCTGCTTGGCGGGCTCCTCCGCGTCCCTGGTGTACAGGAACACGTTCGTGTCAACGAAGACGGTGGCGGTCAGGAAGCTCGTCCCGTGTCGCGTAACGGGCGCGCCCGCCCTTGAGCCTGACCGGCTGTTTGCCGAGGAAACGCCGCATCGCCTCCTCGTACTCGCGCGACTCGCTCATGCGCTCTCGCAGCAGTTCTCCCACGAAACGCGAGACGCTCATGTTGCGCCGGGCAGCGTACACCCGGGCCCAAGCGGCGGTCTCCTCGTCGAGCGTGACGGTGACGTTCTTCATCGCCCGCTGTCCGTAAATTGCACGAGGCTAGTGTAATACGGGTTTCGTGTGATTGGCAGCCGGTGGCCGCAACCCGGGCTGAAGCCCGCGCAGCCCGTGCGGCTCCGCGGCCGGTTATCGTACGGGTTCGCGATCGCCGCGGACGGCTACGCGTCGTTCCTGCGGCTCGAGAACGCGCGCGTCGCCACCGGCCTCGCGCACCAGTAAGGGAGGCGCTCAATGCTGCTCATCCGCGGCGGCCGCGTGCTGCGGCCCGATCTCGAGTGCGTGACCGCGGACATCCTGGTTGATGGCGACGCCATCGCCGACATCGTCGCGCCGGGCAAAGTGAGGGACGACAACGTGCGGCCTGTGGACGCCGCGGGCAAGCTCGTCGTCCCCGGGCTCGTGAACGGCCACAACCACGCGCAGACGAACCTCGCCAAGGGCCTGTTCGACCGCTACAACCTCGAGACCTACCTCAACGCCGTGCCCTGGGCCACCGGCCGCCGCACGATCGAGGACCACTATCTCTCGTCGGTCATCGGCGCGGCGGAGCTGGTGCGCAAGGGCTGCACCGCTTCCTACGACATGTTCGGCGAGTTTCCGGTCCCCACGCCGGCCGGCGTCGAGGCGGTCGCGAAGGGCTACGCCGACGTGGGCGTCCGCGCGGCGATCGCGCCGATGATGGCCGACCGCAGCTTCTACGAGGCGATCCCCGGCCTCGCCGATGCGCTGCCCGAGCCGCTGCGGGGCGAGGTGCGCAAGATCAAGTACGCGCACCACGGGCAGAGCCTCGCCGCGTGCCGGGAGATGGTTCGCGACTGGAAGTACGGCCGCGACTTCATCCGCCCCGCGCTGGGGCCGACCATCCCGCACCACTGCTCGGACGAGTTTCTCGCCGGCTGCCGCGATCTCGCCAGAGAGCTCGACATCGGCATCCAGATGCACGTCGGCGAGTCGAAGACGCAAGCCGTCGTGGCGCAGAAGAAGTACGGCAAGACGCTCGTCGCCCATCTCGATTCGCTCGGGCTGATCGGCCCCGGCTTCTGCGCCGCGCACGCAGTCTGGCTCGACGACGACGATCGCGCGCGGCTCGCCGACCGCGGCGCGTCGGTGTCGCACAACCCCGGGTCCAACATGAAGCTCGGCTCCGGCATGGCCGACGCCCGCCGCATGCTCGACCGCGGCGTGAACGTCGCGATCGGCACCGACGGCGCCGGCTCGTCCGACAACCTGAACGTCTTCGAGGCGATGCGGATGGCGTCGTTCGTCTCGCGCGTCGCCGACCACGCGCCCGCGAGGTGGCTCTCGAGCCGCGAGGTGTTCCGTGCGATGACCGAGGGTGGCGCGAAAGCGCTCGGCTTCGGGAGGATCGGGCGAATCGAGCGCGGCTACAAGGCCGACCTCGTGTTCCTCGACCTCGGCCACGTCAACTACGTGCCGCTCAACGACGTCGTGAACCAACTGGTGTTCTGCGAGGACGGCACCGGCGTCGACAGCGTGATGATCGGCGGCAGAATGATCCTCGAGGCCGGCCGTTTCACGACGATCGACTTCGCGCGGATCGCGGTGCAGGCTGAAAGCGCGGTCGCGCGGCTCCGCGAGGCGAACCGCGGTACGCGGGAGCTCGCGGAGAAGCTGGAGCCGTACGTCGGGCAGTACTGCGGCGGGCTCGCGGCGACGCCGTATCACGTGCACCGCTTCTGCGGCTCGGCATAGGACGCGCGGCACGCGCCGGGCGTAGAATTCGACCCTGACTGCGGCGCCGTCCGGCGCCGCGTTTCGTTTCCCCGCCCCGGAAGACATGGAGCAGCGCCCCGCGCACGAAGCGATCGCCATCTACGGCGCCCGCCAGAACAACCTCAAGAACCTCGACGTCGCGATTCCCACCGGCGAGCTCGTGGTCGTGACCGGCGTGTCCGGCTCCGGCAAGTCGTCGCTCGTGTTCGACACGCTCTACGCCGAGGGGCAGCGGCGCTACGTCGAAACCTTCTCGCCCTACGCCCGGCAGTTCCTCGACCGGATGGACAAGCCGCAGGTCGACCGCATCGAGGGCTGCCTGCCCGCGATCGCGATCGACCAGACCAACCCGGTGCGCACCTCGCGCTCCACCGTCGGCACGATGACGGAGCTGAACGACCATCTCAAGCTCCTCTTCGCGCGCGCGGCGGCGCTGCACTGCCGCGGCTGCGGCCGCCCAGTCCGCCGCGATACGCCGGGGACGATCTTCGACGAGGTTTCGCGCCGCGCGGCGGAAGGCGGCGACCCGCGGCTCGTGATCGCGTTTCCGGTGGAGGTGCCGAAGAACTTCACCGAGGCCGAGATCCTCCAGCTCCTCGAGCGGCAGGGCTACACGCGGATCCACACCCGGAACGACCAGACTCTGGAAGTCGTCCAGGACCGTATCCGGATGTCGGGCGCCGGGCGCGCCCGCGTGATGGAGGCGATCGAGGCGGCGCTGAAGGTGGGGCAAGGACGGGTGAACGTGCACGTCGCGGCGGAAGCGCTCCCCGCTCCGATATGGCGGTTCTCGAGCGATCTCCACTGCGCCGATTGCGACATCCACTACGCCGACCCGATCCCGAGTCTGTTCTCGTTCAACTCGCCGCTCGGCGCGTGCGAGACCTGCCGCGGCTTCGGACGCGTCATCGGCGTCGACTACGGGCTCGTCATCCCGGACGAGTCGAAGAGCGCGCGCGACGGCGCGATCAAGCCGTGGCAGACGCAGAGCTATCGCGAGTGCCAGGACGATCTCGAGAAGATGGCGCGGAAGTACGGCATCCCGCTCGATGCGCCCTGGCGCGACATGGACGAGGCGCACCGGCGCTGGGTGATCGAGGGCGACACCGACTGGGTGAGCTGGCGGAAATCCTGGCCGGGCAAGTGGTACGGGGTGAAGCGCTTCTTCGCCTGGCTCGAGACCAAGGCCTACAAGATGCACATCCGCGTGCTGCTGTCGCGCTACCGCGCGTACACGCCGTGCGCGACCTGCGGCGGCGCGCGGCTCAAGCCCGACGCGCTGCTGTGGAAGCTGGGCCGCGAGCAACGCTCGATCCACGACCTCGCGCTGCTGCCGATCGAGCGGCTGCGGACCTTCTTCGCCGGCCTCGAGCTGCCGGCGCCCCTGGACGAAGCCATCGACCTGCTGCTGACCGAGATTCGCGCGCGGCTGGCGTTTCTCGGCGAGGTCGGCCTGAGCTACCTGACGCTCGACCGCCAGTCGCGCACGCTCTCCGGCGGCGAGGTGCAGCGGATCAACCTCACGACCGCCCTCGGCACCTCGCTCGTCAACACGCTGTTCGTGCTCGACGAGCCGTCGATCGGCCTGCACCCGCGCGACATGGGCCGCGTGATCGACGTCATGAAGAAGCTGCGCGACGCCGGCAACTCGCTCGTCGTCGTCGAGCACGACCCGCAGATCATGTTCGCCGCCGACCGCATCCTCGACCTGGGGCCGGGACCCGGCGAGCGCGGCGGCGAGATCGTGTTCTCGGGCACGCCGGACGAGCTGAAGCGCGCGGACACGCTGACCGCGCACTACCTGTCGGGACGCAGGCACGTCGCCCCGCCGTCATCCCGGCGAACGCCGGGATCCAGTGCGACGCCCGACTGGGCCCCGGCTTCCGCCGGGGCGACGGCGGTCGAGTCCGCCGCGGCGACGATCGAGCTCCTCGGCGCCGCCGGGCACAACCTGAAGGGCATCGACGTCGCCTTCCCGCTCAACCGCCTCGTTTGCGTCACCGGCGTGTCCGGTTCCGGCAAGTCGACGCTGGTGCAGGACGTCCTGCACGCCGCGCTCAGGAAGGCGAAGGGCAGGCCGACGGAAGCGCCGGGTGAGCATCGCGAGCTTCGCGGCGCCGAACGCGTGGACGAGGTCGTGCTCGTGGACCAGTCGCCGATCGGCAAGACGACGCGCTCGAACCCGGCGAGCTACGTCGGCGCGTTCGACGCGATCCGCAAGCGCTTCGCCGAGTCGCCGCTCGCCAGGGAGCGCCGCTACACGCCCGGCACGTTCAGCTTCAATGCCGGCAACGGCCGCTGCCCCACCTGCGGCGGCAACGGCTTCGAGCACGTCGAGATGCAGTTCCTCTCCGACGTGTATCTGCGCTGCCCCGATTGCGACGGCAAGCGCTTCCGGCCCGAGGTGCTCGAGGTGAAGCACCAGGGGCGCAGCATCGCCGACGTGCTCGAGCTGACGGTGTCCGAGGCGCTTCGCTGCTTCGCCGGCGAGGCCGACGTCGCCGCCGTGCTCGCGCCGCTCGCGGAGGTCGGACTGGAATATCTGCGGCTCGGCCAGCCGGTTCCGACGCTTTCCGGGGGCGAAGCGCAGCGGCTCAAGCTGGCCAAGCACCTTGCCGAATCGGCAAGCGCCGCCGGGGCGACGAAAGGGGCGCTGTTCCTCTTCGACGAGCCGACCACCGGCCTCCACTTCGACGACGTCGCGAAGCTCCTCAGGGCCTTCCGGCGACTGATCGCGGCGGGACACTCGCTCATCGTCATCGAGCACAACCTCGACGTGATCCGCGCCGCCGACTGGATCGTCGACCTCGGGCCCGAAGGCGGCGAGGCCGGCGGGGAGGTGGTCTGCGCCGGGACGCCGCGCGACGTCATGACGGAGGAACGCTCGCACACCGGGCGGGCATTGCGGGAGTACGAGGCGGCGCTGACGGCCCCCCTCACCCCGACGCCCGCGCCGGTCGCACGCGAGCAGGTGGCGGGCACCCCGCTCCAGGCCGCACTCCGCGAACGGGCGCGCCGGAATATCCTCGTCCACAACGCCCGCGAGCACAACCTGCAGAACATCGACGTCGCGCTGCCGCGCGACCGGTTCACCGTCGTGACCGGCGTGTCCGGCTCGGGGAAGTCGACGCTCGCGTTCGACATCGTGTTCGCCGAAGGGCAGCGCCGCTACCTCGAATCGCTGAACGCCTACGCGCGCCAGTTCGTGCAACCGGCGTCGCGGCCCGACGTCGACGCGATCTTCGGCATTCCACCCACGGTCGCGATCGAGCAGCGGACGAGCCGCGGCGGCCGCAAGTCCACGGTCGCGACGCTGACCGAGGTGTACCACTTCCTGCGGCTGCTCTACATGAAGCTCGGCACCCAGTTCTGCCCGGACTGCAACGTGCCGATCGAGCCGCAGAGCGCGGACGCGGTGGCGGCGCAGATCGTCAGCGACTTTCGCGGGCGGCGCGTCGGGCTGCTCGCCCCGCTCGTCGTCAACCGCAAGGGCTACTACACCGATCTCGCGAAGTGGGCGCGCGGCAAGGGCTACTCGAGCCTCCGCGTCGACGGCGAGTTCCTGCCGACCGCGAAGTGGCCGCGGCTCGACCGCTTCAAGGAGCACACGATCGAGCTGCCGGTCGCCGATCTCGTCGTCGCGCCCGATCGGGAGCGCGAGCTGCGCGAGGCGCTCGGGCAAGCGCTCGAGTTCGGCAAGGGCGTCGTTCACGTCATGGAGGGGCTGGACCGGCTGGAGGCGGCCTTTCGACAGGCTCAGGGCGAACGGACAGTCGAGCTCCAGCTCCCGCTCCGGGTGTTCTCGACCAAGCGCGCCTGCCCGTCGTGCAGCCGCAGCTTCCCGGAGCTCGATCCGCGGCTCTTCTCGTTCAACTCGAAGCACGGCTGGTGCGATACCTGCTACGGCACCGGGCTCAAGCTCGCGGGCTTCGACGACGAGCAGACCGGCGAGGAGATCTGGTGGAACGAATGGTGGGAAGGCGACGCCGAGCCGTGCGTCGTCTGCGGCGGCCAGCGGCTCAATCCGGTCGCCCTCAATGTGCGTTTCCGCGGCCGCTCGATCGCCGCGCTCACCGCCGGCACCGTGACGAAGGTCGCCGGCTTCTTCCGGAGCTTGCGGCTCGAGAGCCGCGAGACGGAGATCGCGCGCGATCTTGTCGCCGAGCTCCTGTCACGCCTCGGCTTCCTCGACGAAGTGGGGCTCTCCTATCTCGCGCTCGACCGCTCGGCGCCGACGCTGTCCGGCGGCGAGGCGCAGCGCATCCGCCTCGCCGCCCAGCTCGGTTCTAACCTGCAGGGGGTGTGCTACATCCTGGACGAGCCCACGATCGGATTGCACCCGCGCGACAACGCGATCCTGCTCGACACGCTGGCGAAGCTCGAGGCGAAGGGCAACACGCTGCTCGTCGTCGAGCATGACGAGGAGACGATCCGGCGCGCCCACCACGTCGTCGACCTCGGGCCGGGCGCGGGCAGCCGCGGAGGTCGCGTGGTCGCGGAAGGCGACGCCGAAGCGCTGATGAAGGTGCCCGAATCGGTGACCGGCCGGTTTCTCGCCGCGCCGCTCCGCCATCCGCTCCAACCGCGGCGCAAGGTGAACGGCGTTGCGCCGTCGGTCGAGATCCGCGCGGCGCGGC
Organism: uncultured beta proteobacterium; assembly: GCA_963744255.1. Taxonomy (GTDB): domain Bacteria; phylum Pseudomonadota; class Gammaproteobacteria; order Burkholderiales; family SG8-39; genus DATEDA01. The sequence continues at coordinate 12,435 of CAVUSZ010000020.1, read as the reverse complement.
TTCACAACCTCCAGGCGATCGACGCGCGCATCCCGCTCGGGCGCCTGACGGTGATCACCGGCGTGTCGGGCTCCGGCAAGTCGACGCTCGCACGCGACGTGCTGCACGCGAACCTCGTCGAGATCGTTGCTGCGCGGCGGCTGAAGGCGAACGCGAGCCTGCACGGATGCAAGGCGATCGACGGCGCCGATCTGGTCGGCCGGGTGCTCGAGGTCGACCAGACGCCGATCGGGAAGACGCCCCGGTCGTGCCCGGCCACCTACGTCGGCTTCTGGGACGCGGTCAGGAAACTGTTCGCGGATACGACGGAAGCGCGCATCCGCGGCTACACGGCGAGCCGCTTCTCCTTCAATACTCCGGGCGGCCGGTGCGAGGTCTGCGAGGGCCAGGGCGTGAAGAAGGTGGAGATGAGCTTCCTTCCGGACGTGAAGGTGAAGTGCGAAGCCTGCCGCGGTTCGCGCTTCAACTCCGAGACGCTAACCGTCAGGTGGCGCGATAAGACGATCGGCGAAGTGCTGGCGATGAGCGTCGACGAGGCGGCCGGGTTCTACGCCGCGCATCCCGCGATCCACCGCGCGGCTACGCTGCTGCAGGACGTGGGGCTCGGCTATCTCACGCTCGGCCAGCAGAGCCCGACGCTTTCCGGCGGCGAGGCGCAGCGGATCAAGCTGGTCACGGAGCTCGCGAAGGTCCGCCCCGATGCGGCCGATGCGGCGGGACGTCCCGGCCGCGCCGCCGCAGAGAAGCACACGCTCTACGTGCTCGACGAGCCCACGGTCGGGCTGCACATGGCCGATGTCGAGAAGCTACTCCGGTGCCTCCATCGCCTGGTCGACGCCGGCAACACCGTCGTCGTTATCGAGCACAATCTCGACGTGATCGCCGAGGCCGACTGGCTCATCGACCTCGGCCCCGAGGGTGGCGACGCCGGCGGACGGATCGTGGCGATGGCGCCGCCGGAGCAGGTGGTCGAACGGAAGGACCGCTCGCACACCGCGCGCGTGCTGGCCGAGTTCCTGGCCGATCGAAGACGAACGAACGGAGACACGCATGAGCGACCCCAGTAACCGGCCGCTGCGCCAGCCCCGGGCGCCCGCGCCCGCCGCCCCGGTCTCGGAGCGGGTGCGCGAGCGCCTGCTCGCCGCCGGCCACCGCTTCCACGCGAACGACAACATCGCCGAGTTCGTTCACGGGCCCGCCGAGCTTAAGGCGCTCGAGGACGAGATCGCCGCGCGGATGCAGGCGCTGCTCGAGTCGCTGGTGATCGACACCGAGAGCGACCACAACACCCGCGGCACCGCGCGGCGCGTCGCGCGGATGTTCCTGCACGAGACGTTCAAGGGCCGCTATCACCCGATGCCGCCGGTCACCGAGTTCCCGAACGCCGCGAAGCTGAACGAGCTGATGATCGTCGGCCCGATCAAGGTGCGCAGCGCCTGCTCGCACCACTTCGTGCCGATCATCGGCAAGCTGTGGATCGGGGTGCTACCGAGCGAGCACTCGAACCTCGTCGGGCTGTCGAAATACTCGCGGATCGCCGACTGGGTGATGAGCCGGCCGCAGATCCAGGAGGAGGCGGTGATGCACCTCGCCGATCTCCTGGAGGAGCGCCTGCAGCCCGAGGGCGTCGCGCTCGTGCTCGAGGCCGACCACTACTGCATGCAGTGGCGCGGGGTGAAGGACGAGTCGCACATGGTCAACAGCATCATGCGCGGGGCGTTCCTCACCAATCCCGAGTTGCGCAGGGAGTTTCTCCAGCTCGCGCGCGGGTAGGCGCGCCTTTCCCCTCCTCCCCGAGGAGGGGACGCGCTTCAGGCCACGAATTTCGGGCTAGGCGCCGTAAAGCTCTCAGGGCGCGGCGGGGCCCTGGGTGGCGCGCTTTGTGCAAGCGCGGAGACGCGGCTCCCACTCCGCGCGCAGCTTGTCGCGCACCGCGGCGGCGTCCAGGCTCGCGCCGAGCTCGGCGGGGTTCACAGGCAGCGCAACCGTCTGCCACCCGCCATCGGCGGCGCAATCGATGCTCAGCACCCAGCCATGCTCCTTCGGCTCGACCGTGTACACGAACGCGCTCATCCCCAGCTCGTCGAGGATGCGTTCGACGGCCTCGCGCGCATTGCGGATCTCGGATGCGGAAGGTGGCATGCTGCGCCAGCAGGAGCAATCAGCCTAGAAAACGTAGTTCACCACGAAAGCACGAAGGCGCGCGCGGTCGAGCCGCCCGGGGACGGCGCCGGCAAACCGTCACTTGATGGCGTCCTTGACGTGCTCCTGCACCCTCTTCGCTATCTCGGGACTTTTCTGCGCCTGCGTGGAAATCTCGGTGTATTGACCCACCGTCATACCCTCCTTCTCGATGGCCTGCACCATTTCGTCGGCCGCCGCCTTTCGGACTTCCTGTTCCTGCTCCGGCGTCTTCGCCGCCTCGAGCTTCGGAAGGTAGAGATTCCTGATTCGCTGCACGCTGAGCGCGGCCAACGCGAAAGACTTCAGCTCCGTGTCGCTGTAGGACGACGCCCGCTGCGGCGCTTCGATCCCGGGCGCGTTGGGCGCCTGGGCAGACGCGATCTGAGTCCATGACGCTCCCAGCACTGCCAATGCAAGCGTCGCGAGAAAAGTCCGTCGAATCATGCTGTCTCCTATCCATGTGGTCGAGAATGCGCTCCCCAGTTCGGGCGGACACGCCGATCATCACTAAAGTTCCGAGATGCCCTGCGCTTTTCCCTCGAGCGCCGCAAAGGTTTTGCGGGCCGAGTGGCGTCGACGTGGGGAGTCAGCAATCGGCGTGCCTCACAAGATCATTTGCACACTCCTGCAACACCCTGTTCATCGGGGATCACCCGATGGGGCTACGAGAACCCGGAGCTGCGCCGGGAGTTCCTGCAACTGATGCGGGAGTGGGCAGCTAAATTAGTCCGATCCCGGCGCTCGTGGCCGGCCGACATAGGTGGGCACGATGTCCTCGACCGCTTTCGGCTGGATGCCGAGCTCCTGCAAACCCGGCAGGGCCCCGCTCGCCACGTTGTCCGCCTCGAGCAGATCGACCTGGCCGGTCGTGAGCGGCGGGTTGGGCAGGAGCTCGAACAGCCAGGCCTGAACCCTGGCCGCGGCGAAGGGGACCGGCACGAGCAGCGGCCGTCGGCCGATGAGCCGCAGCGTGATCCCGACCAGCTCGCGGAATGTGTACACCTTGGGGCCGGCGAGCTCGTAGGTCTGGCCCGCGGTCCCGCGGTCACCGAGGATGCGGACGATCGCCTCCGCGACGTCCTCGACGTAGACCGGCTGCAGGCGGGTGCGGCCGCCGCCGATCAGCGGCAGCACCGGGGAGAGCCGCGCGATATCGGCGAGCGTGCCGAACAGGGCGTCGCCCGGACCGAACATGGCGCTCGGGCGAACGATCGTAGCGCTCGGGAACGCCTGCCGGACCGCGAGCTCGCCGCGTCCGCGCGCGCGGATGTAGGGCGAGCGCGACGCGGGATCGGCGCCGATGCCGGAGACGAGCACGAGGCGCGCGACGCCGGCAGCGGCCGCCTCCTGCGCGAGCGTCTCGGCGCCTCGCTCGTGAACGGACTCGAAGGTGACGCCGCCCTTCTCCACGTACGTGGAGACCGTGTCGACGACGGCGTCGACCCCGGCAACCGCGGCGGCGATGGCGGCTCGATCGCGCACGTCGGCGCGGATGACCGTCACCCGCTCGGAATCGGCCGCCCGCAGGACGCTGCGCGCGGTCGGGATGCCGGACCGCGACGCGCACCGTCACCCCCGCGGCGGCGAGGCGGTGCACGAGCCGCCGGCCGAGGAAGCCGGTGCCGCCGAACACGCTGACCGCCGTCATGTCGTTCTTACGAAAGAGAGCCCCGATCGTCGCGTCAAGCGCGCCTGCGGCGCTTCCGCCGCTTTGACGCTCCGCCTTCGCCTACCCCCGCGACAGCATCCGAAACGGGCACACCGCGATCGTCGCTCTGGTTGCGCTTACTGCGTCCTCCCTCTCATCGACGCCGGCTTGCCCGGTAGTTTCAGCAGCGTGCCCGTGTTGGTGACGGTGTCGCCGTCGACACGCAGCACGGAGATGTCGCTGTCGAGAAAATTCCCGACGTAGAGCCAGCGGCCGTCCGGGCTGAACACCGCGCCCTCGGGCAGGCCGCGCACCTCGATCTCGCCGACCTTCGTGACCTTCTTGCCGTCGATCTTCAGGACCACGACGCTGCCGTTGCGGTTGTAGAACCACTCGGTCTTCGCGTTGTTCGAGCCGCGCAGCAGGAGCGCAACGGCGAGCTTGCCGGTCGGGCTGATGGCGAGGCCCTCCGGGGCGTCCCCGACCACGACCTTGTCGATCACGCGCGCCGGCTGCGCCTCGAGGTCGATCACGGAGACGGTGTCCACGTCGCCGTCGGAGCCGCCGTTGTTGCCGTTGTCGGCGGTGAGGGCGAGCTTGCCGTCGGGCGTGACGTCGAGGTTGTAGGGCCACAACCCCACCGCGAGGTCGCGCTTGGTGTAGGTCACCTTCTGTCCGTCCACCTCGAGCAGCGCGACCTTGTGCCCCGGGAACTTGCCCGCGAGCGCGCGCCTGCCGTCGGGCGTGAACACGACGTGGGCGACGTGCTCGCCGATCACGACGGTGTCGACGAGCCTGACCTGCTTGCCCTGGATCGCGAGCACGCTGACGGAGTTGTCGGCGCGATTGGCGATCAGCGCGAGATTGCCGGCGCGGTTGATCGACATGCCGGAAGGCTGCCTGCCGACCGCGACCGTGTCGATCCGCGTCGGCGGGCTGGTCGTGAGATCGATGACATAGAGCTTGTTGTCCGGCGCGGGCTTCCAGTTGCCCCCGTCCTGGACCCAGTCCATCGAGTTCGCGACCAGCGCGATCTGACCGTTCGGCGTGATCGCAAGGTTGGTCGGCGGGCCGAAAATCGAGTTCATCAGCGGCAGGCTGGCGACGATTCTCGGATTCGCCGGGTCGGAGCCGATGTCGACGATCGTCACCGAGTCCTTCCCGGGCGGGAAGAACTGGGGCTTGCCGTCGTCACCCCAGGTGATCTTGTTGTCGATACCGACGGCCATGTATTCGGGCTTGCCCGAGGACATGCGCTCATCGGTCGCGCAGGCCGCGAGCAGAGCAGCGGCGGTCAGCAGGGCGAACGGTGCGATGCGATTCTTCATGATCTCCTCCTGTTTTTGCGTGTTGTGGTGGGGCGCGCAGATCATACTCCCGCCGCTTTGTCGCACTTCCGCCCCGGCCTGACTGTGGCGACCGCCTGCGGCGTTTCCGCCGCTTTGGCGTTCCGCCGTCGCGTGCGGATCGTGCTCGCCCGTGCTGACGCCGCGACAGTCGCCCTTTGTCGGCCAGGAGTGCGCGCTGCCATCGGTCAGCGCGACCGGCCCGGCGATCGGACTCGCGGTCTCGCTGATCGAGTTTGCGGCGGTCCGCCGCCGCACTCGGCTCGCGGTAGATCTCGAGCTGCGATTGGCGTCGGGTCGAGGATCCAGACCTCGGGCACCCCCTCGCTTCGCAGTAAAGCTCCACCGGGAGCCTCGTCTCGCGGTCGAACGGCTTGCCGAGCATGATCTTCGGCTTGACCTCGATCAGTCCGTTCGCAGCCATGATGCCCTCCGGACGGGGATGTGGCGGTGACCGGGCGGTCGGCGCTCGGGCGAAGCAGCGTCCCACAGGCTGCGGCTCGGAGTCGTCGGCGAGCCGCAGGGGATTCTGGGTCCGTACCAGCGCGGCATCTCGACGCCCGGGCGAAGTGCATCGACAGGAAATCCACCGCAGCGGCGTGGCGGCTACCGATCGGCGCCATTTCGATCAGCTCGCCTTCGATCAGCTCGACGCGCGCTCCGGGCCGAGGATGCCCGTTTGACCCCATCCGCTCGAACTGGTACTCGCGGACAGCTTGCGGCGCTGGGGAGTGAAGACCACGCTCATGGTTCGAACCTCCGTCGTTCGCGAGACGCCGTTCGACATTCCTGTCCGGCGGTCATTGGGGTGGCACGGCCGGGTCGGTCGCGGAAGCGCTCGCGCATGCACGTTCGAGGTCTCCTGAGTGCCGGAACGCCATCCCGGGGTTCGCCGGGTCGGCCGCGTCAAGTGCCGCGGAGGCCGTCTCGGACTACTGGGGCGCCCTGGCAGACTACGGGCGCCAGTGGCTCAGGGCGTGAGCCTGCGGGTAGTGAGGCCGCACCGGCAGCGCCCGCAGCGCGTCGAGCAGCACGCGCATCGCGCGGCAATCGTCCTCGTTGTAGTCGAGGATCGGCTGCTTGCGAGCGGGGTCGGGACCGGCGAGATAGTCGTGGTGCCAGCGGACCGACGCCGCGCCGAAGGGATGCGGGTCGCGCCAGGAGAAGCCGAGGGACTCCGCGAGCGTCTTGACCGAGAAGTCGAGCGTCGGCCACTCGGTATGCGGACGCACGGCGTCGTGATAGAGATCCACCGCGTCTTCGGCGGCCAAGAGCCCCGGACCTCCTCCTCGGAGCGACCGCCGGAAACTTTCGCGCCAGGGCCGCGAGGGTGGTCCGCTCGTACGGCGAGTAGTAATAGAGCGCGCACGGCCGGCTGTCGCGGATGAACACCCACGCCTTCCGGAACGCCTCTTCCTCGGCTTGCGGCGTCGGCTCGTCCGCGAAGAACTGCGCGCAGCGCTCGGTCGCGTCGTCGCCGTTTTCCCGGACGACGAAGCCGTGCAGGTAGCAGAGGTCGAGCATCGGGTGGGTCTCGACGTCCAAGAAGAGCTCGCGCGCGTGCCCGGGGAACGCGAGCGGCGCCTTCGCGTACGGCCGGCCCCCGCCCGCCCGGAGCTTCGCTCGTGCCTGGAGCTTCCGCAGCGTGTCGGGGCCGATCCCGGGGAAGTCGGTCTTCTTTCCGTGGATGTGAGGCGCGGCATCGGCCGACGCGAAGGCCTTCACGGTCGGGAACGTTCCGCAGAGCGCGTCGCGCTTCTTCCCGACCCAGCTCGGGGAGCAGCGTGAGGTCGTCCTCGCGCCTTAACCGAACTTGGCGGATTCAGGTTGATTTTGGCCGTTTCTGAGCTCCTCGTGCGGGCTAACTGATTGGTTTTTCTGAGCGCGGGCCTGCGGATCGTCGCAGAAGTAGTTGTAGTGAAGACCTTGCCCATGGCGCGGGCGGAGTTCTGTGGATAATCGAGCGCCGAGATGTTTCTGCGCGCGACCACTCGCAAGAAAGACGGCAAAGAGCACCGCTATTTCAGCGTGGTGGAGAACAAGCGCGTAAGCGGTGGACGCGTGCTGCAACGGCACGTGCTGTATCTGGGGGAGATCAATTCCTCGCAGGAGCTCGCGTGGCGCCGTTCGATCGAGGTGTTGGACGAGGGAACGCGAGCGGCACGCACGCTGGCGCTGTTTCCGGAGGATCGTTGCGAAGGGATTGTTGCCGACGAATCGATCGTGCGGCTGAAGCTGGCGCAGTTGCGGCTGGAGCGGCCGCGGCAGTGGGGCGCCTGCTGGCTGGCGTTGAAGCTGTGGCAGCAACTCGGTCTGGATGAGTTCTGGAGCGCGCGACTGGCGCCCACGCGCAAAGGCACGCGCTTCGATCAGGTGCTGTTGGTGCTGGTGGCGTATCGGCTGCTGTCGCCGGGCAGCGAATGGCGATTGCATCGGCACTGGTTCGAGCGCAGCGCGCTGGGCGATTTGCTGGGCGGCGGATTGCGCGCTGGCCGACATTCACACGCTGTACGCCTGTCATGACCGGCTGCTCGAGCACAAGCAGGCGCTGTTCGATCATCTGGTGAGTCGCTGGCGCGATTTGTTCAATGTGAGCTTCGATGTGCTGCTGTATGACCTCACGAGCACGTATTTCGAGTCCGATCCGCCGCCCGACGATGAGGACAAGCGCCGCTACGGTTACTCGCGCGATCATCGTCCGGACTGTGTACAGGTGGTGATTGCGTTGGTGGTGACCCCGGAAGGTTTGCCGCTCGCCTACGAGGTGCTGGCGGGCAATACGCGCGACTGCACCACGCTGAAGGATTTCCTCGCCCGCATCGAGCGCCAATACGGCAAAGCGCGGCGCGTGTGGTGCATGGATCGTGGCATACCGACCGAGGAAGTGCTGGCGCAGATGCGCGCCGCCGATCCGCCGGTGCACTACCTGGTGGGCACGCCGAAGGGACGCCTCACCCGCCTGGAGCAGGCGCTGCTGGAGAAGCCCTGGCAGGCTGCTCGGCCCGGGGTGCAGGTGAAGCTGCTGGCGCAGGACGACGAGCTCTACGTGTTTGCCGAGAGCCGCGATCGCATCGCCAAGGAGCGCTCGATGCGCCGCCGGCAACTGAACTGGCTGTGGGCGCGGCTGAAGAAACTGAGCACGATGAGCCTCACCCGCGATGAGCTGCTGATGAAGCTCGGGGCGGCAAAGACGAAAGCACCGGCGGCGTGGCGGCTCATCGAGATCGAAGTGGACAAGTGCGCCGCCCGGTTCACTTACCGGCTCGATCGCGACAAGCTCGCACAGGTTCGCCGCCGTGAAGGACGCTATCTGCTGCGCACCAACCTCACCGAGTCTGATCCGGCGAAGCTCTGGCAGTTCTATCTGCAGTTGGTCGAGGTCGAAGCCGCCTTCAAAACCCTCAAAGGCGATCTGGCAATCCGGCCGGTGTTCCACCAGGAAGAGCAGCGCGTCGAAGCGCACATCTTTATCGCCTTCCTCGCCTACTGCCTGCATGTCACCCTCGGCCAGCAACTGAAAGGCGCTCGCGCCAGGGCTCACCCCGCGCAGCGTGCTCGAGAAGTTCGCGGCCGTGCAGATGATCGACGTCTACGTGCCCACCACCGACGGGCGCGAACTGAGCCTCACGCGCTACACCCAGCCCGAGCCCGAGCTGAAGCTGCTGCTCGACAAACTCAAGCTCGCCTTGCCGGCCCAAGCGCCGCCGAAAATCAGCGCCGTCCCACGCCGCGGCGCCACGCCCGTGTAGTGCAGACCTTTCGAGGTCGTCTTGATTAATCAATCACTTGGCAGCCTCGCACCCCGCGAATCCGCCAAGTTGGGTTAAGCGCGCTTGTCCACAAGTTGATCGAACGAGCCGAGGAATTGATGTCGGCCAGGCTGACCTCGCACTCGCTAAGCAACTCGAAGGTGAGCCGGGAAGTCCCATAGCAGGCCGCTGACCGTGCCAACCTAGTGAGAGAATTGTGCGTTGAAACAATAACTAAGGGATCTAGTAGACCACTTACACGCACAAGAAGAGGCATTTGACATGTGATATCACATCAGTTACATAACATGAATGGCGGTCGGAAAAAGCCGGCGCATCGTGATCGAGGTCGACGATGTCGACCTAAAGCGTCGTCTGTATTCCGCTCTCGCCGAAGACGGCCGCTCGCTCAAAGGTTGGTTCGTTTCTGCCGCTACCGACTATCTCGACGCTCGAATCGCCGGAAAGCAACTCGAGCTTCCTATCCTGCGAGCGGCAGAGGAGCCGGCGTCATACGTCAGGCCACTACCCACGAACAAACGATAACGCTATGGCCAATTTCGATGCCTAAGATCATCAGTCTCTACACGGGCGCGGGTGGGCTCGACTATGGGTTCGAGGCTGCCGGGTTCAAGACAGGCGTTGCGATCGAGTTCGATCACGATTGCTGCGAAACGCTCCGCGCAAGTCGGTCTTGGCCTGTTATCGAGCGAAGCATCTTCGACGTTCCAACAGCTCAGATGCTCGAGATGACTGGGGCGGGGGCTGGGGACGTAGATCTAGTCATCGGGGGGCCGCCTGCCACCCTTCTCGAAGGCGGGGTACTGGGCACGGGGAGATTCACTTCGCCTCGATGACCCGCGCGCGAGCACGTTGAGCGCGTACATACGTGTCGTGGAAGAAGCCCGCCCGCGCTAGTTCTGCTTGAGAACGTCGAGGGGCTCGCCTATTCGGGCAAGGATGACGGCCTCCGCATGCTACTCGCGGGGTTCGAGGCGATCAACCGGCGAACCAAGAGCGCGTACCGGCCTATGGCGGCCGTTCTCAACGCCGCAGACTACGGGTACCGCAGCTCCGAGAGCGAGTCTTCCTCATTGCAGCGTGTGACGGCACAGTATTCAGGTTCCCAGCGCCCACGCACAGACCAGACGAACACGATCGCGCGCCTCTGCTGGATGCCATCCCTCTCGACTCGTACCGGACCGCTTGGGATGCAATCGGGGACCTAAAGCCCCTGCCTGAGGAGGACCTCGAAGTTCGCGGAAAGTGGGCTGACCTTCTACCGTCGATCCCCGAAGGCAACAACTACCTCTGGCACACAGACCGCGGCGGCGGTAGGCCGCTCTTCGGTTGGAGGAGGCGCTACTGGACCTTCCTGCTCAAGCTTGCCAAAGCGAAGCCTTCATGGACGATCCAGGCTCAACCCGGCCCAGCGGTTGGACCGTTTCACTGGAAGAATCGACGACTGAGTGCGCGAGAGCTTTGCAGGTTGCAGACATTCCCCGACGATGTCTCGGTCAAGGGCGCACGGACTTCTGTCCAGAGGCAGCTGGGTAACGCCGTGCCGTCGTTGCTCGCTGAGGTGTTAGGCCGCGCGATTCGGACGCAGCTCCTGGGCCTCCCTCCGGTCTGCTCGCGTCTCACCCTGCTTCCGCCGACGCGCCGCCCGATTCCAGCTCCGGAAAGCTACGCCGATATCCCCAAGGCATTCCGGAACCTCGAGGGCAATCATCCGGCGCACCCAGGAACAGGCCAAGGGCGCAGGGCACGCGTCCGCAGCGTCGAGGCGCTGTGACTTTCGCTCCCGTTCCCGCAGGCACGCGACGCTGCCTTTAGCGACCCCACGGTGACTCACATCGAGGCCGCCCACTCTGCGCCGAGCGATCGGCGTCGGGGGCGCCATCGTCCATGAACATCAAAGACAGCCACGACCGGTCCATACGGGACCTTCTCGGCAGCTACTTCTTCGAGGTGCCACGATTCCAGCGCGCCTATGCCTGGGATCGTGAAAATCTTCAAGACTTTTCGAACGACATTATCGCCGAAGGCCCCGCAGACCATTTCCTGGGATCCATGGTCGTCTACGAAGTTGACCCCAAGGTGCCTGTCTACGGCATTGTCGATGGCCAGCAGCGTCTGACTACCGCGATCATGATCCTCTGCGCTCTTCGCAACGCGGCGCGCCGGGAAAATCTTCCATCACTCGCCGACGGTATCCAAAATTCACTCCTAGAAAGACGAGACGTAGATAACAAGGCTCGATTTGTTCTCGACGCCACTAGCAGCTACCCGTTTCTTCAAGAGCACATCCTGAAGAACGGGCAACCTGAAACCAGTGGGCCATTTGGATCCGAGCAAGAGCGTCTCGCAGCCGCTTTCCAACTCCTGTCCGACAGAGTGAGCGACGCGCTCGGCGCTATCAAGACAGACACCACGGTAGCAGACGCGAGGAAACGCGATGCAGTAGAGGAAAAGGTCAAGGAGATCCGCGACAAGATACTCGGTGCGCACTTTATTTTCGTTGCCATCGATCACGAGGACGACGCCTATCTCGCGTTTGAGACTCTCAACACGCGCGGCAAAGATCTGACAGTGTCCGATCTCGTCATTAATCACCTTGCGCGGCTCGTCAAGCGACAACCACCTGCGGTCGATGTTCCTCGGGAAAAATGGCGAGTAATCACGCAGCGCTTGGAGCAGTCCCAAGCGGACCTCGACATCAACAAATTCCTGCTTCACTTCTGGTTGTCCCGCTACGAGTACGTAGCGGAAAGAAGCTGTTTCGAAGCATAAGGTCAAAAATCGCCAAGGCGAACGCGAGGCAATTCCTGAACGAGCTTGATCGGGACAGTGTGCTCTATCGCCAGATCAATGAACCAGGGTTCCGGAAATGGCACAAGAATGACGGTACGGTCCCGCGGTCCATCAGAGCCGTGCTAGACGTGTTCCGGGTTGAACAACCTCTTCCCTTGTTTCTCTCACTTACGCGCCAGTACGATCTCAAGGCGCTCAAGAAGAAGCACGTCGAAGAGGCGATGCGTGCGGTCGAGTGCTATCACTTCGCGTTCACCGCGATTGCTGGCAAGGGAGCTCATCCGGCGGTATCTCGCAGATGTATGCAAGACACGCTCGTGATCTTACTCAAGCAAGCTCGCTCGATGAGATGGTCAAGACCCTACGTGAGTTGCGAAACAAACTCCGAGCCGGCCTACCCACGAAGGATGAGTTCATCGCGGGATTTAAGGGATTGCGGTTCTCTGCGACCTTCACCAAGCAGCGGAAGCTCGTTCACTATGTTTTGTGCGAGATGGCACGATCGACAGCCGTGGGACTGCAGTCGACTGCGACTCGATGACGATCGAGCATATCGCGCCGCAAGTGGCTCGTGGACGAGGAGACGATAGCGCACATCGGCAATCTCATACTTGTCGATGACCCTACGAATAACAAGCTAGGCGCGAAGGCTTTTGCGCAGAAGCAAGTAGTTCTTAAGAGCACGAATGTGCCG
>CAVUSZ010000019.1:0-78125 GCA_963744255.1 uncultured beta proteobacterium | reverse complement strand
CCCCGATGATGCAGCAGTACCTGGGCCTCAAGGCCAGGCATCCGGACATGCTGCTCTTCTACCGCATGGGCGACTTCTACGAGCTGTTCTACGACGACGCCGTAAAAGCCTCAAGGCTCCTCGATCTCACGCTCACGACCCGCGGCGCATCGGCCGGCGCGCCAGTCAGGATGGCCGGCGTGCCGTGGCAATCCATCGAGTCGTATCTCGCGAAGCTCGTCAAGCTCGGCGAGTCGGCGGCGATCTGCGAGCAGATCGGCGATCCGACGATGTCCAAGGGGCCGGTCGAGCGCGCGGTGACGCGCATCGTCACCCCGGGCACGCTGACCGACAGCGCGCTCCTCGACGAGAAGGCCGTCAACATCCTCCTCGCGATGCACCCCGAGCGCCAGCTCGCCGGCCTTGCGTGGCTCAACCTGGCAAGCGGCGAGTTCCGCGTCGCGGAGGTGCCGGTGCGCCGGCTCGCCGACGAGCTCCAACGCATCGCCCCGGCAGAGGTGCTCGTCGCCGAGGCTGGCGGTCTGGAACTGGCGGGGAGCGTCGGCGCTGTCACGCGCCTGCCGCAGTGGCAGTTCGATCCGGAGGGGGCCGAGCGCCTGCTTGCCGAGCACTTCGGCGTTGCCGGGCTCGCCGGCTTCGGGTGCGAGGATCTGCGGCCCGCGATCGGCGCGGCCGGCGCGCTGCTCGCCTACGCGCGGCGGACGCAGTCCCAGGCGCTCGACCATGTCGTCGCGCTGGTGCCGGAGCGCGACGGGCTCTACCTGCGGATGGATGCCGCCACCCGCCGCAACCTCGAGCTGACCGAGACACTGCGCGGCGCCCCAGCGCCGACCGTGATGAGCCTTGTCGACCGGTGCGCGACCGGCATGGGCAGCCGGCTCCTCCGGCATTGGCTGCACCACCCGCTTCGCGATCGCGCCATCGTCAGCGCCCGCCAGGAAGCCGTCGAGCAACTCCAGGGCGAATCGGGCGACGGCCCGTACCGGGCCCTCCACGCGGGGCTGCGCCACGTCGCAGACATCGAGCGCATTGGCGGCCGGATCGCACTGCGAACCGCGCGCCCCCGCGATCTCTCGAGCCTGCGCGACTCACTCGCTCGCATGTCGGAGATCCAGCACGTTCTGGGCGGAGCCCACTCGCCGCGCGTGGTCGAGTTGGCCGCCGCGCTCGATCCGCCCCCCGATTGCCTCTCCCTTCTCCGCCGGGCGATCGCCGCGGAGCCCGGCACGATGGTTCGCGACGGCGGCGTGATCGCCGCCGGTTACGACGCGGCGCTCGACGAACTGCGAGCGCTTGAGTCGAACGCCGGCGAATTCCTCGTCGCGCTCGAGGCGCGCGAGCGCGAGCGGAGCGGCATCCCGAACCTGCGGGTCGAATACAACCGCGTCCATGGGTTCTACATCGAGGTGACGAACGCCCAGGCCGGAAAGGTCCCCGACGACTATCGCCGGCGGCAGACGCTCAAGAACGCCGAGCGCTACATCACCCCGGAGCTGAAGGCGTTTGAGGAGAAGGCGCTCTCCGCCCGGGAGCGCGCGCTCGCCCTCGAGAAGCGCCTCTACGACGAGTTGCTCGCGGCGCTCGCGCCCGCAGCGCCGCGGCTCCAGTCGCTGGCGCGCGCCGTCGCCGAGCTCGATCTTCTCGCGACGTTCGCCGCCGTTGCTCTCGAGCGTGACTGGGTTCGCCCGGTGTTCACGTCCGAGCTCGCGATCGAGATCGAGGCCGGGCGGCATCCGGTCGTCGAGGCCGAGGTCGCGCCGTTCATTCCCAACGACACGCGGCTCTCGCCCACGCGGCGGCTTCTCCTGATCACCGGCCCGAACATGGGCGGCAAGTCGACGTACATGCGTCAGGTCGCGCTGATCGTGCTCCTCGCGCACACCGGCAGCTTCATCCCGGCGCGTGCTGCGCGCATCGGCCCGGTCGACCAGCTCTTCACCCGCATCGGTGCCGCCGATGACCTCGCCGGGGGACGCTCCACGTTCATGGTCGAGATGACCGAGAGCGCGAGCATCCTGCACAACGCGACCGAGGCGAGCCTGGTGCTGATGGACGAGGTCGGACGGGGCACGTCCACGTTCGACGGCCTTGCGCTCGCTTGGGCGATCGCCCGGCACCTCGTCGAGCGGACCCGGGCCTACACCCTGTTCGCAACTCATTACTTCGAGCTGACGAAGCTTGCGCAGGAGTACCGCGAGGTCGCCAACGTCCATCTGGACGCGGTCGAGCACAAGGACAAGATCGTGTTCCTGCACGCGCTCGAGGAGGGACCGGCGAGCCAGAGCTATGGGTTGCAGGTCGCCGCGCTCGCCGGCGTCCCGCCCGCGGTGATTCGCGCAGCGCGGCGCCACCTGCAGGATCTCGAGCACCGCGCGCTCGATCGCGACGGCCAGCCGGACCTCTTCGTGGCCTCGCCGACGCCCGACCCGCCGCGCCACCCCGCGCTTGATCTCCTCGAGTCGGTCGACCCGGACGCGCTGACCCCGCGCGAGGCGCTCGAGCTCGTCTATCGGCTGAGGAGACTGTGAGGGCGCTCGCGGGGCTCGCGCTGTGGCTCGCGGCGTCCGTCGCCGGCGCGCAGGTTCCGTTCGCGTTCGGCGTCTTCGGCGACACGCCGTACCACCTGCTCGAGGTGCCGGCCGTCGGGCAGATGCTGCACGACATGGATCGCGCGGGCATGGCGTTCGTCGTCAACGTCGGGGACATCAAGCGCGCAAGCGAGCCGTGCAGCAACGAGGTGCTGCGGGAACGGTACGCACTGCTCGACGCGTCCCCGCGGCCGATCATCTTCACGCCGGGCGACAACGAGTGGACCGACTGCCATCGTGACGCGGCCGGCGCCTACGACCCGCGCGAGCGTCTGGAGGCGCTGCGCGCGCTCTTCTTCAGCGACGACGAGAGCCTCGGCCGCACCAGGCTTCGCCTGGCGCGCCAAAGCGACGATCCGCGCTTCCGGCCCTATCGCGAGAACGCCCGTTGGATCGCCGGCAGCATCGTGTTCGCGACCTTCAACGTGCCGGGCAGCAACAACAACCTCGGGCACGGCACGGCGCCGGACGCGGACACCGCCCGGCGCATGAGCAGGAACTTCGCGGAGCATGCCGCGCGCATGCGCGCGAACTTCGCGTGGCTCGCCGAGGCGGTCGCGCTGGCGCGACAGCCGGCGATGCGGGGGCTCGCCGTCTTCGCGCATGGCGATCCGACGTTTGGCGCGGAGCCGGGCCGGGGCGACGGCTACGAGGCCTGGCGCCAAGCGTTGCGGTTACACGCCGCGGCGCTCGGCAAGCCGATGCTTTTGATCCACGGCGACGGGCACCGCTACCGCATCGACCAGCCGCTGACCGACCCGCTAACGTTCGACCGCCTGACGAACTTTACCCGGGTCGAGGTGTTCGGGTCGCCGACGGTGAACTGGGTCCGAATCGACGTGCTGCCGGAAAGCGAACGGGTGTTCGTCATTGCTCCCGGGCAGGCGACGCCCTGATCTCACTCTGTCGCGCGCTGCGCGATATACGCCTTCACTGCTTCGACGTCCGGGTCGATCACCTCGAACCGCTGCGGGTCCGACTCGAGCCCGTCATAGGCCGGGGGTCGCGGCGGCGCGCGCCCGAGCGCTTCGCGGATCGTCGCGTCGAACTTCGCCGGCAGCGCCGTCTCGAGACAGACGAGCGGAACCCCGGCCTCGCGGCAGGCGAGTCCGGCGTTGATGCCGTCGGCGGTATGCGGATCCACGACCACGCCGTAGCGGCGGTCGATCTCGCGGATCGCCGCGAGCCGGTCAGCGTGGGAGCTCCGGGCCGACACGAACCCGAAGTCGCGGACGCGCGCGAAGTGCCGCGTGCCGGCGAGGTCGAACTCGCCCGCCGCATCGAGCTCGCGCCATAGCGCGGCGACCGTCTGCGGATTGCGCCCGACGAGGTCGAACACGAAGCGCTCGAAGTTGGACGCCTTCGAGATGTCCATCGACGGGCTCGAGGTCGCGAACACGTCCGCGCTCCGTCGACCGCCGTAGCGCCCGGTGCGGAAGAACTCGTCGAGGACGTCGTTCTCGTTGGTGGCGACGACGAGGCGCCGGATCGGGAGCCCCATCATCCGCGCCACGTGCCCAGCGCACACGTTGCCGAAGTTGCCCGTAGGCACCGCGAACGACACCTCGTCGTCGTCGCCGCGTGTGACCGCGAAGTACGCCTTGAAGTAGTACACGACCTGCGCCAGGACCCGGGCCCAGTTGATCGAGTTCACCGTGCCGATGCGGTAGCGGGCCTTGAACGCGGCGTCGCCCGAGACGCGCTTTACGACGTCCTGACAGTCGTCGAACACCCCGCGCACCGCCAGGTTGAACACGCTCGGATCGACGAGCGAGTACATCTGCGCCGTCTGGAACGGGCTCATCCTGCCGTGCGGCGAGAGCATGAAGACGCGGATGCCCTGCCGCCCTCGCATCGCGTACTCCGCGGCCGAGCCGGTGTCGCCGGAGGTCGCGCCCAGGATGTTGAGCGTCTCGCGGCGACGCGCGAGCACGTGCTCGAACAGCCCCCCGAGGAGCTGCATCGCGATGTCCTTGAACGCCAGTGTCGGGCCGTTCGAGAGCCCGAGGAGATGCAGCCCCGGCTCGAGCGTCCTCACCGGTGTGATCTCGTCGGAGCCGAAGACCTGTGCCGTGTAGGTACTGTCGACGATCCCCTTCAGCTCCGCGCGCGGGATTTCGCCGAGATAGAGCGCGAGGATCTCGAGCGCGAGCTCGCGATAGTCGAGCCGCCGCCAGGCGGCGAGCGTCGCGCGGTCGACGCGCGGATAGCGCTCCGGCGTCGTCAGCCCGCCATCGGGCGCAAGTCCTTCGAGGAGGATATCGGTGAACGCGGCCGGCGCCATGCCGCCGCGGGTGCTGACGTACCGCACGGGCCCGGAAGCACTCAGTTCCGCCCGAGCTCCTCGAGCCGGATCCGGGTCACGCTCCCGGCGACGACCGGAAGCTGCTCGATCGCGGCGATCGCGGCGTTCAGGTTCCGTTCCTGGGTCTCGTGAGTGAGCATGATGATGTCCACCTGCTCCTCGCCCTCTCCCGGTTCGCGCTGGATCATCGCGTCGATCGAGATCGTCCGGTCGGCGAGGATGCGCGTGATGTCGGCGAGCACGCCCGGCTTGTCCGCGACGCGCATGCGCAGGTAGTACGAGGTCGTCACCTCGTCCATCGGCAGGATTCGGGTCGCGGCGAGCCGGTCGGGCTGGAACGCGAGGTGGGGCACGCGATGCCCCGGGTCCGCGGTGTGCAGGCGGGTCACGTCGACGAGGTCGGCGACGACGGCGCTCGCCGTCGGCTCCGCACCCGCGCCGGCGCCGTAGTAGAGGGTCGGTCCGGCGGCATCGCCCTTCACCAGGATCGCGTTCATCACCCCCTCGACGTTCGCGATCAGGCGGCGCGCCGGCACGAGCGTCGGATGCACGCGCAGCTCGATGCCCTGCTTGGTGCACTTGGTGATGCCGAGCAGCTTGATCCGGTAGCCGAGGCTCTCGGCGTAGCGGATGTCCTCGCGCTCGAGCTTCGAGATGCCTTCGGTGTAGGCCCTGTCGAACTGCATGGGAATGCCGAAGGCGATGGCCGAGAGGATCGTCAGCTTGTGGGCGGCGTCGATGCCTTCGATGTCGAACGTCGGGTCCGCTTCGGCGTAGCCGCGCGCCTGGGCTTCCTTCAGCACTTCGCCAAAGGCGAGGCCCTTCTCGCGCATCTCCGACAGGATGAAGTTCGAGGTGCCGTTGATGATTCCGGCGATCCACTCGATCCGGTTCGCGGTCAGACCCTCGCGCAGGGCCTTGATGATCGGCACCCCGCCCGCTACCGCGCCTTCGAACGCGATCATCACGCCCTGCTTCTGGGCGGCGGCGAAGATCTCGTTGCCGTGGACCGCGAGCATCGCCTTGTTTGCGGTGACCACGTGCTTGCCGTTCGCGATCGCCTTGAGCACGAGCTCTTTGGCGACGGTGTACCCCCCGATCAGCTCGACGACGATGTCGACGTCCGGATCGGTGACGACCGTGTCGCCGTCGGCGACGACCTTCGCCTGGCCCGCAGTCAGCCGCTTCGCCTTCTCGACATCCTTGTCCCCGACCATCGCGATCCGGATCTCGCGCCCGGCGCGGCGCTGGATCTCCTCGCGGTTGCGGGCGAGCACGCTCCAGGTGCCGCCGCCCACGGTGCCGATGCCGAGCAGCCCGACGTTGATCGGCTTCATGCGAGCGGTTTCTTGAAGTTGAACGAGGTGATGAACATGCCTTCGCGAAAATAGAACTTGTGCGCCCGTTGGCGGTGGGTGCCGGAGTCGAGCACGAGGTTCGCGCACCCGGCGTCCCTGGCGACCCGCTCGAGATGCGCCATCAGCGTATGCCCGACGCCGCGCGAGCGCTCCGCGTCGTCGGTGACGAGGTCGTCCACGTAGAGGAAGACGTCGGCGAACGTGTTCTCGCTGATCCGGTAGACGGCGACCCCGACCACGCGCTCGCCTTCGGTCGCGACGCACATCCGCCCTCCCCCGGCAAAGACGCGCGCGAGCTTCCCGGCATAGTCCGCGGGCAATGCCGTCCGCAAACTGCGGTGAACGCGTTCGGCGCGGGCCAGCCACTGCGGCTCGACGACCGCGCCACGGTCGTCGGTCACGGCGATGACGCGAAAGCTCATGCAGCCCGCGTCGCCTGGAGAAGACCGTCCTTGCGGAACATCTCCTTGATGCCGCGGATCGCCTGGCGGGTGCGGTTCTCGTTCTCGATCAGCGCGAAGCGCACATGCGTGTCGCCGTAGTCGCCGAAGCCGACCCCCGGCGATACCGCGACCTTCGCCTCGTTGAGGAGCTTCTTCGCGAACTCGAGCGAGCCCGCCGCCCGGTAAGCCTCCGGGATCTCGGCCCAGACGTACATCGTCGCCTTCGGCACGTCGACCATCCAGCCGGTCTCGTGCAGCCCCTTCACCATGACGTCGCGGCGCTTGCGGTACTTGAGAGCGGTCTCCTCGACGCACGCCTGCGGCCCCTCCAGCGCGACGATCGAGGCGACCTGGATCGGCGTGAACGTGCCGTAGTCGTGGTAGCTCTTGATCCGCGCGAGCGCCTTCACGAGATCGGGGTTCCCGACCATGAACCCGATCCGCCAGCCGGCCATGTTGTAGCTCTTCGACATCGTGAAGAATTCGACCGCCACGTCGCGCGCGCCCGGGACCTGCATGATCGACGGCGCCTGGTAGCCGTCGAACACGATGTCGGCGTAGGCGAGATCGTGCGCCACGAGGATGTCGTGCTGCCGCGCGAGCCTCACGATGCGCTCGAGGAACCCGAGATCGACGCATTGCGTGGTCGGATTCGACGGAAAGTTGATGATCAGCATCTTTGGCTTGGGGAACGATTCCCTGATCGCGCGCTCGAGCTCGTCGAAGAAGTCGACGTCCGGCGTCATCCGCACGTGTCGGATGTCCGCGCCGGCGATCACCGGTCCGTAGATGTGGATCGGATAGCTCGGGTTCGGCACCAGCACGATGTCGCCGCGCTCGAGCGTTGCGAGCGCCAGGTGCGCGATCCCCTCCTTGGAGCCGATCGTGACGATCGCCTCGCTGTCGGCATCCAGCTCGACGCCATAGCGGCGTTCATACCAGGTGCAGATCGCCCGCCGCAACCGCGGGATGCCGCGCGAAACGGAGTAGCCGTGCGTGTCGGAGCGCTGCACGCTCTCGATCAGCTTCTCGACGATGTGCCTGGGCGTGGCGCCGTCGGGATTGCCCATGCTCATGTCGACGATGTCCTCGCCGCGCTTGCGCGCCGCCTGTTTCAGCTCGGCGGTGATGTTGAAGACGTACGGCGGGAGGCGCCGAATGCGCGGGAAATCCTTCATGGTCCGGAGCTTCGTGTGATCGCAGTCGAGGAAGCTATAATGTTAGCGGTCCTAACCCCTTACGGCAATTCGAGTTTTTCGTTGAAGCTTCATCCTGCCGCTGGCTCGGCCAGAAACACGTTCACCGGCTACGGCCCGGGCTTCGTGACCGTCAACGGCACACGGTTCGCGACCAGCGTCGTCGTGCTCCCCCAGCGGATCGTCACCGATTGGGCGGCAACCACCTTCGAGGCGCTGGAAGCAGCCCACTTCGCTGCGCTCGCGATGCTCGATGCCGATATCGTCCTTCTCGGCACCGGCGCGTCGATCCGGTTTCCGCGGCCCGAGATCGCGCGCCCGCTCGTCGAGGCGCAGATCGGCCTCGAGGTGATGGACGTGCAGGCCGCGTGCCGCACTTACAACATCCTGGTGGCCGAGGAGCGAAAGGTGGCTGCGGCGCTGCTCCTCGGCTGACCCCTCGCGGACCCGCCTCGCAACTCACGGAGCTCTGATGACTGCCGTCAGCCTCTCGCTCATCCTCGCCGCGGTGTTCCTCGGGGCTGCCGGGCAGCTCCTCCTCAAGGCGGGCACCAACGCCATCGGCGCGTTCGCGTTCGATGCGCCGGGGCTTGCAGCGGCGGGAATGCGCCTTGCGGTCGAGCCGCGCGTTCTCGCCGGCGTTGTGGCCTACGCCGTGAGCCTGCTCGCATGGGTGCTCGCCCTCTCGCGCGTGCCGGTGAGCATCGCGTACCCGATGGTGTCCCTCGGCTACGTGCTCACTGTTCTCGCGGCGTGGTGGTGGTTGGGTGAGTCGCTGACGGCGCAGCGGCTCGCGGGCGTAGGGCTCATAGTGATCGGCGTCCTGCTCGTGGCGCGGAGCTAGCACCCGATGAAGCTCGGGTTGCGGATCGTGGCGGCCGGCGTCCGCGGTGCGCGCGATCACGCCCCGCGCCTCGCCGAGCTGCTCGCGCGGCGCGAGGCCGGCGCCACCTTCTACTTCAACCTGGGGCCGGGGCGCCTGCTGCGCTGGCTCCCCGCCCGGGAGATAGGGCGACGCGCGGAGGCCGCCATGAAGCGCCTCCGTGACGCCGGCTTCGAGGTCGGCCTGTACGGGTGGGACACCGCGCGCTGGGTGACGCGCGTCGGGCCCGGGAACGACGCCTGGATCGAGCAGGCCATGCGCCGGGCGTGCGATCGTTTCGAGATCATCTTCGGCGAGCGCCCCCGCACGCATGCCGCGCCCGGCTGGCGCACGAGCCGGCACGCCCTGCGCCTCACCCAGAGGCTCGGCTTCCACTACTGCTCGGACACGCTCGGACGAACGCCTTACATCCCCATCTGTGAAGGGGAACTCGTCGCCTGCCCCCAGTTGCCGACGACGCTCGCGACGATGGAAGAGCTGCTCGCCCGCGACGGCCTGACGCCGGCCACAGTGCACCACGAGATCCTGAGGCTGAGCGCGGACGCGCCGCCCGCGGGACACGTCTTCAGCGTCGACGCGGACCGGGGGGTGTCGCGCCTGGCGCCGGTGCTCGAGCGGCTGATCGACGGCTGGCGCATCCTCGGGTACGAGATCTGCAGCCTGCGCACGCTCGCCGAGAGTCTCGAGCCCAAGGCGCTCGCGCACCACGTGATCGAGCGGCAAACGCGTCCCGGCCGGACCGCCAACGTGACCGTCCAGGGACGGGAGTTCCTGGCGGGGGATGATGAGGTTGCGCACGCGACGGAATCCCGCAACAATGCAGTCGCGACGGCCGCCGACCAACGATAGTGGCGAATCAGACGGTGAAGGACTTCTCGCTGCCCATGACGGGCGGCGGCACGTTCCGGCTCGCCGGGTCGGACGCCAAGGCCCTGGTGCTCTACTTCTACCCGAAGGACAACACGCCCGGCTGCACGACCGAAGGCCTGCAGTTCCGCGAGCTCCACAAGGAGTTCAAGAAGGCGGGGGTAGAGGTGTACGGCGTCTCGCGCGACAGCCTGAAATCGCATGAGACCTTCAAGGCCAAGATGGACTTTCCGTTCGAGCTGCTATCGGACGAGGAGGAGAAGGTCTGCCAGCAGTTCGCCGTCATCAAGATGAAGAACATGTACGGCCGGCAGGTGCGCGGCATCGAGCGCTCGACCTTCGTGCTCGATGGGGCGCGGGTGATTCGCCGCGAATGGCGCGGCGTCAAGGTCCCGGGGCACGCGAAAGAGGTACTCGACTTTGTCAAGACACTCTGAGCCGCATCTCCGCACCGATCCCGCCCCCGCCCGTGCCGCGGAGCCCGCCAAGAAGACGCGGGAGAAGCCGCGCCTCCTGAAGACCAAGCTCTTCGTCCTCGACACCAACGTGCTGATGCACGATCCGACGAGCCTGTTCCGGTTCGAGGAGCACGACGTGTTCCTGCCGATGCAGACGCTCGAGGAGCTCGACGACCACAAGAAAGGCATCTCCGAAGTGGCTCGGAACGCCCGCCAGGCGAGTCGGTACCTCGACGAGATCGTGAGCAAGTCGAGCGGACGCATTCAGGCCGGCATCGCGCTCGCGCGGTACGATGCGGACACGGCGTCCGGCCGGCTCTTCCTCCAGACCGAGGCGATGAACGGCAGCCTTCCGGCCAGCCTCGCCACCCACAAGGCCGACAACAAGGTCCTCGGCGTCGTGACCGCGCTCGTCGAGCGGCACCCGGAGCGCGAGGTGATCCTCGTCTCCAAAGACATCAACATGCGCATCAAGGCGCATGCGCTGGGGCTCGCGGCCGAGGACTACTTCAACGACAAGGTTCTCGAGGACACTGACGTCCTCTACACCGGCGCGCGCGAGCTCGGCGCAGACTTCTGGGATCTCCATGGCAAGGACATGGAGTCGTGGAAGAAGGACGGACGCACCTACTACCGCATCCGCGGCCCGCTGTGCCAGGAGCTGACGCTGAACGAGTTCGTGTACCAGGAGGGCGACCGGCCGCTGCACGCGATCGTCAAGGAGGTATCGGGCACGACCGCGGTGCTCGAGACTCTGCGCGACTACACGCATGCGAAGAACTCGGTCTGGGGCATCACCGCGCGCAATCGCGAGCAGAACTTCGCGCTCAATCTGCTGATGAGCCCCGACATCGACTTCCTGACGCTGCTCGGACAGGCGGGCACCGGCAAGACGCTGCTCACGCTCGCGGCGGGGCTGATACAGACCCTGGAGGTGAAGCACTACAGCGAGATCATCATGACACGCGTTACCGTGCCCTTGGGCGAGGACATCGGTTTCCTCCCGGGGACCGAGGAGGAAAAGATGGGCCCGTGGATGGGCGCCCTCGAGGACAACCTCGACGTGCTCAATAGCACCGATGAGGAGGCGGGCGAGTGGGGGCGCGCCGCCACCAGAGACCTGATCCGGTCGCGGATAAGGATCAAGTCGCTCAACTTCATGCGCGGCCGCACCTTCATCAACAAATACCTCATCATCGACGAGGCGCAGAACCTCACGCCGAAGCAGATGAAGACGCTGATCACCCGCGCCGGCCCCGGGACGAAGGTGGCTTGCCTCGGCAACATCGCCCAGATCGACACGCCCTACCTCACGGAGGGGAGCTCCGGCCTCACCTACGCGGTCGACCGGTTCAAGGGCTGGTCGCACTCCGGTCACATCACGCTCCAACGCGGCGAGCGCTCCCGCCTCGCCGATCACGCCGCCGACGTTCTATAGGCGGGCCTCGTCTACCGGCGCCGGGAAGTTGCGGCGCCGTTATCGATGTCCGCGCAACAACTTTCGCCTGTTCGCAGGGATCTTTTTGCGGCAGCGACTTGACGGGGAATTCTCTGATTGCGTATAAAGAGTCCCTCCTAACGAGATGATTTTATTAGAACCCTTCGCATGAGCTCGGTGATCCGTTTCGGTATGGCTCCGGCAACGGTGGCGGGCCGCACTTCCGGGAGTACTCCGGGGAGGTCGCAGCCGGCTCAAGTTCGGGTTTTCCCGGCCTGGGGGCTACTGGGCCTGCGGACGTGCCCTTCTTCAGCAACAGCGCGATGATCGGATTCTGAATCGACCCCGGGAGCCGGGGAATTTGTCTTTCAAACCCGGCCCCGGCCGGGTTTTTTCTTTCCTCGGCAGGCCGGATCGCGTCCGCGTGGAACGCGTCCGTTGCCGAGCCCCCTCATTGCGGCGGCCGCGTGGCGAGGGTCGCGAAGCAGAACCCGCGCGCCTTGAGGGCGGTGAGCAGCGGGTCGAGCAGCGGCGCGAACGGCTCCTTCCGCGACAAGATGCCGAGATGCATCATCATCACGTCGCCGTCGCGGAGGTTTTTCAGCGCCCGGTCGAGCAGCACGCCGTTCGGGTATTTGTCCGATGGCAGTTCATCGCCGAGGTTCCCCGCGCTCGCCCAATGGACATGCTCGTAGCCGCAGCGCTTCGCCGCTGCCAGCGTGTTCGGGGTCGTGCGTCCGCCGGGAGCGCGCCAGATCGGATCGAGGCCGCGTCCGGTCAGTTCGCGAAAGCGCGTGTCGACGCGCTTCAGCTCGGCGCATAGCGCGTCCGCGTCGAGTATGCGGGTCTTCCCGTCGCGCATGTAGCGCACCCGTCCGCCCTCGACGTCACCGCGGAAGTAGCCGTGATCCCAGGTGTGCGAGCCGAAGGCGTGTCCCTCCGCGACCCGGTCACGCCAGTAGTCCCCCCAGCTCGGATCGAGCGAGTGGTCCCCGCGCACGGTCTTCTCGTTGGCGAGGAAGAACGTCCCCTTGACGTCATGCTTCGCGAGGATGCGCACGATGTCCTCGGCCTGCGACATGCTGCTGGTGTCGAGCGTGAGATACAGCGTGCCCTTGCAGGCCGGCGCACCGTGGGCCGCACCGGCCAGGAGGATCGCTGCTCCCAGCAGTCTAGTCGCGCGGCGCGATGCTCGTGAGAAACACGCCAATCGGAACAGGTTAGAGAAAACGCTCGAGCCGCGATGGTAGCGCATCCCACCGGCGCCGCAGGACCGGACCGGGCGCGAAGGCGGGCAGCCGTCACGTCCGGCCGCGTCGAAGGCGGTCGAGGAACCGGCTCAATAGCTGCCCGGCGCCGCGTAGTTCTCGAACCGGGTGTATTGCCCGAGGAAGGTCAGGGGCACGTCGCCGATCGGGCCATTGCGCTGTTTGCCGACGATGACCTCGGCCCTCCCCGGCTCGGCGGTGTCGCGGTTGTAGACCACGTCGCGGTAGATGAAGAGGATGAGGTCGGCGTCCTGCTCGAGCGCGCCGGACTCGCGCAGGTCCGACATGATCGGCCGCTTGTCGGGCCGCTGGTCGACGCTGCGGTTGAGCTGCGACAGCGCGACGACCGGCACGCCGAGCTCCTTCGCGAGCGCCTTCAGGCTGCGCGAAATCTCGGAGAGCTCGGTCGCGCGATTCTCTTCGCGCTTGCCAGAGCTCACCATGAGCTGGAGGTAGTCGACGACGACCATCCCGAGCTTGCCGTACTGCCTGGCAAGCCGCCGCGCCCGCGAGCGCAGCTCGAGCGGGTTGAGCGAGCCGGTTTCGTCGATGTGGATCGGCGCCTCGTGCAGCTTGCCCAGCGCGTCGGCAAGCTTGCTCCAGTCCTCGTCGGTGAGCTTGCCGGTGCGCAGCTTGTGCTGGTCGATGCGCGCCCTCGAGCCGAGCATCCGTGCCGCGATCTGCGTCCCCGACATCTCCATGCTGAACACCGCCACCGGGCGCTTCTCGGCGACCGCGACGTGCTCCGCGATGTTCAGCGCGAACGCTGTCTTGCCCATGCTGGGGCGGCCGGCGACGATGACGAGGTCGCCTTCCTGCAGGCCGGAGGTCATCTGATCGAGCTGCTGGAAACCGGTCGGCACGCCGGTGACGTCGCTCGGGTTCTCGCGGCTGTAGAGGAAATCGACACGCTCCATTACCTGCGAGAGAAGCTGATGGATGTCGTGGAAACCGGCGCGGCCGCGGTTGCCGGCCTCCGCGATCTGGAACACCTTCGACTCGGCTTCGTCGAGCAGCTGCCCGACTTCCTTGCCCGACGGGCTCAGGGCGCTGTCGGCGATCTCCGCGCCGACGGCCACTAGCTTCCGCATCACCGCGCGTTCGCGGACGATCTCCGCGTAACGCCGGATGTTGTGCGCGGACGGCGTGTTCTGGGCGAGCGTGCCGAGGTAGGTGAGGCCGCCCGTCCGGTCCTTGTCCTCGCTCGCCTCGATCGACTCGGCGACGGTGACCACGTCGGCCGGCCGGCCCTGCTCGATCAGGCGCGCGACGTGGCGATAGATGCGCCGATGATCGTCGCGGTAGAAATCGTCGATCGAGATGATGTCGCCGATCTTGTCCCACGCGCCGTTGTCGAGGAGCAGACCCCCGAGCACCGACTGCTCGGCCTCGATCGAATTGGGCGGGACCCGCAGCGTGACGAGCTGGGAATCGGCGGGAGCTTGGGTAAGAGTTTGCGCCATTCGCGGTGCGAGAATCGCGCTACGATTCTACGCGCGCGGGACGCGGTCAGGAAGAAGCGAAACCGCCGCTGCCGGAGCTCAGCCGCCCTGCTCGCCGAGCACGGACACCGTGATGTGGACCACGACGTCGCCGTGCAGCGCAACGGCGACCTGATGGTCGCCGATCGCCTTCAACGGGCCTTGCGGCAGCCGGATCGCGGCACGCTCGACCGCGTGACCGAGCGCCTGCAACGCTTCGGCGATGTCGTAGTTGGTCACCGACCCGAACAGTCGCCCGTCGACGCCAGCCTTGCGGGTGACCTGGATCATCAGTCCGTCGAGCTTGGCGCCGCGCTCCTGCGCCGCCCCGAGCGCGTCGGCCTGCGCCTTCTCCAGGTCCGCCCGACGGGACTCGAACTCGGCCAGGTTCTCGCGCGTAGCGCGCTTCGCCTTGCCTTGCGGGATCAGGTAGTTGCGCGCGAAGCCGTCCTTCACCTTGACAACGTCGCCGAGTCCGCCCAGGTTGATGATCTTCTCCAGCAGAATCACTTGCATCGCCGGCTCCGTCCCTAGTGGAGATCGGTGTACGGCAGCAGCGCCAGGAAGCGCGCGCGCTTGATCGCCTCTGACAGCTGGCGCTGGTAGCCGGCCTTGGTGCCGGTGATGCGCGCCGGAATGATCCTGCCGTTCTCGTTGATGAAGTCCTTCAGGACGTCGACGTCCTTGTAGTCGATCCACGTCACCTTCTCGGCGGTGAACCGGCAGAACTTGCGCCGTTTGAACAGCTGGCGCGAACCGCCGCGCTCGCGGCCGCGGCCGTCCTTGCGGCCGTCCTTGCCTTTTCGGCCGCCGCTACGGCCTCTGCTGGGTGGGGGCATCACTTGACTCCTTCCAAGAATTCGATCTCGTTCACGTGCAGCACCAGCTGGCGGCTATGCCGGCTCTTCGGCGCGACAAACCCGCCGAGCTTCAACCCGATCCCGAGCGGCGCCGCCGCGACCGCCTTCGCCTCGGCCTCGAACGCGACGCACGTCACCTCGATCCTCACCTCGCGGTCTGCGCCGGCTTCGGGCTGCCGGGATTCGTGCTCGACGCTGAAGCTCAGTACCGCCACGCCCGCCGGCGTGTAGCGCACCGCGTCTCGCGCGGCGAGCCGGCCGGCCAACGTCAGTTCGTTGGTCGATATCCGGCTGCTCCGATCCAAATCCGGTCCGCGCTCTGCGTCAGGCCGGCACTTCCGCCGGCTTTGCGCTTTCCTTGCTGCTTTCCGGATGCAGGACCGACTTCGCCTTCTCTTCCTTCATCATCGGCGAGGGCGTCGTCACCGGCCCTTTCATCTTGACGATGAGGTGGCGCAGCACGGCGTCGCTGAACTTGAACGCGTGCTCGAGCTCGCCGAGCGTCTCGCCGTCGCACTCGATGTTCATGAGCACGTAGTGCGCCTTGTGGACCTTCTCGATGGGATAGGTCGAGTTGGCGGCGGCCCCAGTCCTCGAGGCGGTGGATCTTGCCCTGGCGCGAGCCGACCGTGGTGCGGTAGCGCTCGATCATCGCCGGGACCTGCTCGCTCTGGTCCGGATGGACGATGAAGACGATTTCGTAGTGCCGCATGCTGGCGGATCTCCTTATGGTTGATCGGGCCCCCGCTCGATTCGGCGTGGTTCCCGTTTGGCCGCCCGGTATGCGGAACCGGTGCGGCAAGGAAGCGGGGGAGTATAGTCGAACGGCCTCCGCGTGTGCAACAAAATCAGCGACTTGGCTTCGCAACGGCCCCGCGCTGACGCCGCGACTCGTACAGGCAGATCCCGGCCGCGACGGCTACGTTTAGGCTGCCGACCTGCCCGAGCATGGGGATGCGAACGAGACGGTCGCACCGCTCGCGCGTGAGGCGCCGCATTCCCTCCCCCTCCGAGCCCAGCACCCAGGCGACCGGCCCCGGAAGATCGACAGCAAACAGGTCGTCGGGTCCGTCGCCGGCAGCTCCCACGACCCATACGCCCTGCTCCTTCAATGCGTCGAGCGTCCGTGCGAGGTTGGTTACTGCGACGAACGGTACCGACTCGGCCGCGCCGCTCGCCACCTTGGTTACCGCCGGGGAGAGCCCGGCGCTCCGGTCTTTCGGCGCGATCACCGCATGTACGCCCGCCGCGTCGGCGACGCGCAGGCAGGCCCCGAGGTTGTGCGGGTCGGTCACGCCGTCGAGCACCAGGAGCAGCGGCGGTTCCCGCACGCGGCCAAGAATCTCGTCGAGATCGACCCGCTCGTCGCGCGGGCGAACCCGGGCCACGATCCCCTGGTGCCGACCTCCGCCATAGAAGCCATCGAGCCGCCGCGGCGGGACGCGGATCACCCGCACGCCGCGCGTCTCCGCCGCCGCGAGCGCGTCCCCGATCCGTGCGTCGTGACGCGTCTCGTCGGCCAGGATCTCCAGCACCGACTCCGGATCGGCGCGCAGGCGCGCGAGCACCGCGTGGAACCCGATCAGCACCCGCGCCTCCTTCATGCCAGCGCGAAATCGATGCGCGCGAGCTCCAGGTCGACACGCACGACGCGCACGCGCACGCGGTCGCCGATCCGGAACTGGCGGCGGGTGCGGTCACCGCGCAGCAGATGTCCGACGGGGTCGAACTGGAAGTAGTCGTTGCCGAGCTCCGAGATGTGCACCAGTCCCTCGACATAGACGTCGTCGAGCGCGACGAAGATGCCGAAGCTCGTCACCGCGCTGATGCTGCCCCAGAATTCGTCGCCGACGCGGTCGCGCATGTAGTAGCACTTGAGCCACGCCTGGACGTCGCGCGAGGCGTCGTCGGCCCGGCGCTCCGTTCTCGAGCAATGCAGCCCGAGCGCCGCCCAGTCCCCGGGATCGTACGCGCGGCCCTCGAGGGCCGCCTTGATCGATCGGTGAATGACGAGATCGGGGTAGCGGCGGATCGGCGACGTAAAGTGCGTGTACGCCTCGTAGGCGAGGCCGAAATGCCCGACATTCTCCGGGCTGTACATCGCCTGCTTCAGCGACCGCAGCAGCACGGTCTGGAGAAGCTGGACGTCGGGACGCGCCTTCACGCTCTCCAGCAGCCGGGCGTAGTCCTTCGCGTGCGGCGAGTCACCGCCGCCGAGCGACAACCCGAAGCTTCTGAGGAAACCGCGCAGCGCTTCCAGTTTCTCCGGCGTGGGTCCCTCGTGCACGCGATAGAGCGCCTTGTGGCCGCTGCGGTGCAGGAAGTCGGACGCGCAGACGTTGGCCGCCAGCATGCACTCCTCGATGAGCCGGTGGGCGTCGCTGCGCGGCCGGGGCACGATGCGCGCGATCTTGCCGTGATCGTCGAACTCGATCTCGGTCTCCAGCGTCTCGAAGTCGATCGCGCCGCGGCGGCCGCGCGCGTGAAGCAGTGCGCGAAACACTTCGTCCAGCGTCTGCAGGCGCTCGCGGAGTGGCGCGACGGCCGGCTCGATCTGCGCCGGCGTCTCGTATAGCGCTCGTGCCACCTGGGTATAAGTGAGTCGCGCGTGCGAACGGATCGCCGACGGATAGAACTCGTACCGCGTCAGCTCGCCCCGGGCGCCGACCGCAATGTCGCACACCATCGCGAGCCGGTCCTCCTCCGGGTTGAGCGAGCACAACCCGTTCGAGAGCTTCTCGGGCAGCATCGGGATGACCCGCCGCGGGAAGTACACCGAATTGCCGCGCGTGCGCGCGTCATCGTCGAGCGCGTCGCGGGCAGTGACGTAGTGGCTCACGTCGGCTATCGCCACCAGGAGGCGAAAGCCCTTGCCGGCGGGCTCGCAGTAGACCGCATCGTCGAAATCCTTCGCCGACTCGCCGTCGATCGTGACGAACGGCAACGCGCGAAGATCCTTGCGACCCTTCAGGTCGGCGGCCCGCACCGCGCGCGGCAGCCGCGCGGCGAGCAGCTTCGCGGCCGGCGAGAATTCGAACGGCAGATCGTGCTTGCGGAGCGCGATCTCGATCTCCATGCCGGGATCGCCGAAGTCACCGAGCACCTCGACGACGCGGCCGATCGGCTGGGTTTGCAGCCCCGGCTGGACGACGATCTCGGCGGTAACGATCTGCCCGGGCTTGGCCCCGGCGGTCGCCCCGGGCTCGAGCAGGATGTCGTGGTGGATCCTGCGGTCCGCGGCGGCCACGAACGCGACGCCGCGCTCGGTATGCAGCCGCCCGACGACTCGGGCGTGCGCGCGCTCGACGACCTCGACGATGCGCCCTTCGCGGCGGCCGCGGCGGTCGACGCCGGCGGGACGCACGAGCACGGTGTCCCCATGCATCACCTGGCGCATCTCGCCGGGCGCGAGATACAGGTCCGCGCTGCCGTCGTCGGTCACCACGAAACCGTACCCGTCGGGATGCGCTTCGATCCGCCCCCGCACCACGTCGACCTTGCCCGCGACGAGGATCGCGCCCTTGCGGTTGCGCAGGACCTGGCCCTCGCGCTCCATCGCGGCGAGGCGGCGGGCAAAGGCTTCCGCCTCCTTGCGGCGTACGCCGAGAAGCTGCGCGAGCCGCCGCTCGTCGAGCGGGACCGCTTCCTCCTCCAGCGTCTGCAGGATGAGCTCGCGGCTAGGCAACGGCTCGGCGTAGCGCTCGGCTTCGCGCGCGCGCTGCGGATCGGCCGCCCGTCTCGCCGCCGGCGATCGCGGGGCGGCGCGGGCGCGGCGGCGCTTAATTGAAGCGGGACCGCGATTCATCTAGAATCCGCGCCTCCTGCCGCCGTGGCGGAATTGGTAGACGCGCATGGTTCAGGTCCATGTGCCTGAAAGGGTGTGGGGGTTCGAGTCCCTCCGGCGGCACCAGCACTTCTCACCGGGCGCTCCCGTGCGTAACGCTCCGGCCGAGCCAAGCTAGGCGGCGCGCGAGCGCAGATCGCCGGCCGTCATGGTGTCGTAGGGCTCGAACGGCTGGTGAATCCACGGGCTTTCGGCGAAGTAGTCGGCGCAGTAATCGGGCTTCACCTTCGAGCTGGCCTTGTGCCACAGGACCGCGCTGCGGATCTCCTTCACGTTGGGATGACGTTCGGCGATGTGGCGCCTCACGACCTCGAGCGTCACGCCGGAGTCCACGAGATCGTCGACGAGCAGCACCCGGTCGCCCAGTTCCGGCGTCATCATCGACATGTGCTCGGAGACCCTGATCTCGCCGCGCACCGTGCCGCCCTCGCTCACATAGGAGCTGGTGAAGATGATTGCCAGGGGCAGCTTGAAGATGCGCGACACGACGTCCCCTACCCGCAAGCCGCCGCGGGCGATGCACACGACCTGGTTGAAGCGCCAGCCCGACTCGTGCACCTTCGCCGCGAGACGCTCGATAGCCTGGTGGTAATCGGTCCAGCTCACGTAGAGGTCGCCCATCGTCGTGGGTCACGTCACTGAAACGGGTGGCGCCGGACGATCGTTTCCTCGCGGTCCGGTCCGGTCGAGATCATGTCGATCGTCACGCCGCAGATCGACTCGATGCGGTCGAGATACGCACGCGCGCCCGGCGGCAGATCCTCGAGCCGCTTCGCCCCGACGGTGCTTTCGCGCCACCCGGGCAGGTCCTCGTAGACCGGCTCGCAGCGCGCCGTGTCGTCGGCACCGGCGGGCAGGAGATCGCTGAACTCCCCGTCTATCGTATAGCCCACGCAGACCTTCAGCTCGTCCATGCCGTCCAGCACGTCGAGCTTGGTGACGCACAGCCCGGAAACGCCGTTGATCTGGATCGAGCGCTTGAGCGCCGCAGCGTCGAACCAGCCGCAGCGGCGCGGCCGGCCGGTGGTCGCACCGAACTCGTTCCCGCGCGCGCGGAGCCGCTCGCCGGTGTCGCCTTCCAGCTCGGTCGGGAATGGCCCGGACCCGACGCGCGTCGTGTAGGCCTTGGTGATGCCGAGCACGTAGTGCAGCATCTGCGGGCCGACGCCCGCCCCCGCGGCCGCCGCGCCGGCGACGCAATTGCTCGACGTGACGTACGGGTAGGTCCCGTGGTCGATGTCGAGGAGCGCGCCCTGCGCGCCTTCGAACAGCAGATTCCTGCCGGCGCGACTGGCCTCGTAGAGCGCGCGCGGCACGTCGGTCACCATTGGCACGAGACGGGAGGCCATCGCGAGTGCTTCGTCGCGCGTGCAGACGAAGTCGACGGCCTGGGCGTTCAGCCGCCGCGTCAGCACGAAGTTGTGATAGTCGAGCAACTCCTCGAGCTTGGCGCTGAAACGATCGGGAACGAGGAGATCCTGCAGGCGGATCGCGCGGCGCGCGACCTTGTCCTCGTACGCGGGCCCGATGCCGCGGCCGGTCGTGCCTATCTTCGCTGCGCCCCGCGCCGCTTCCCGTGCGAGATCGAGCGCGGCATGGTAGGGGAGGATCAGCGGACAGGCCTCGGAGATCCTCACGCGCCCTGCGAGCTCGACCCCGGCGCGCTCGAGCTCGTCCATCTCCTCGAGCAGCGCGTGCGGGGAGAGGACGACGCCGTTGCCGATGTAGCAGGTAACCGCGGGGTGCAGGATCCCCGACGGGATGAGGTGCAGCACGGTCTTGCGCCCACCGATCACGAGCGTGTGGCCAGCGTTGTGCCCGCCCTGGAAGCGCACGACGCCCTGCGCGTGCGGCGTGAGCCAGTCGACGACCTTCCCCTTTCCCTCGTCGCCCCACTGGGTGCCGATGACAACGACGTTCCTGGCCATCAGACCTTTTCGACTTCCCACTCTCCGCCGCGCTGGATCAGCCGCCGGTCGCAGCCGAGCTCGCCGCGCGTCACATCATGGCCCGGGAGCTCCTGGACGACGACCTCGCCCGCACCGCGCAAGCTTTCGATCGCCTTTCGCAGGTTCGTCCCGCCGCCGTGCGGCGCGAGGATCGCGCCACGCCGCGATGGGCGTGGCGCAACGCGCACGAGCTCGCGGAGATCCAGCGAAAACCCGGTCGCGGGTCGTGCACGCCCGAACGCCTTGCCGACCTCGTCGTAGCGGCCGCCGCGCGCGATCGCGCTCGCGAGGCCGCTGCAGTACGCCGCAAACACCACGCCGCTATGGTAGCGATAGCCGCGCAGGTCCGCGAGATCGATCCCCATCGTGATGCCATTCTCTTGCACCAGCGCGGCAAGCTCCGTGAGCGCTGCAGCGACCTCGGGATAGGCCGGGAGCGAGGCGCCGGCACGCTGCAGCACCTCTGCGCCGCCGTAGAGCTCCGGAAGGAGACGCAGCGCGTCGCGGGTCGCCGCCGGCAACCCCGTGGTCAACGTGTCGAGGCCCGGCCGGTCCTTCGCGAGCAACGCTTCCAGGAGCTCGGATTCGAGCTCCGCGTCGACGCCGCCGCGCCGCGCAATCGAGCGGAACACCCCAACGTGGCCGATATCGAGGCGCACGTCGGCGACGCCGCATGCAGCGAGTGCCGAGCGGAGGAGCCGCTGGATCTCGACGTCGCTCTCGATCCCGGCGTGCCCGTAGATCTCGGCGCCGATCTGCAGCGGCTCGCGCGTCGCCGTCAGGCTGCGCGGCCGGGTGTGCAGCACGGTCCCGCAGTAGCAAAACCGCGCTACGCCTTCGAGGTTCAGCAGGTGCGCGTCGATGCGCGCGACCTGCGGCGTCATGTCCGCGCGCAGGCCCATCGTGCGGCCCGACATCTGGTCGATCAGCTTGAACGTGCGCAGATCCAGGTCGTGGCCGGTGCCGGTGAGGAGCGACTCGATGTACTCGAGCATCGGCGGCAGCACGAGCTCGTAGCCGTGGACGCGGAACAGCTCGAGCAGCCGGCCGCGGTAGGTCTCGATCGCCCGCGCCTCGTCGGGCAGGATGTCCTCGACGAACTCGGGGAGGAGCCAGGCGCGCATGACGGTGCACCCGTCAGGCGCGGGCGAGCGAGATGAGCACGATCCCGGCGAGCATCGACGCTAGGCCGAAGAACCGGATCTGGCCGTCGCTGAACTGCAGGATGCGCCGGAACATGTCGCGCCACGCGCGCGGCGCGAGGAACGGCAGCGCACCCTCGATCACGAACATCAGCCCGACCGCCATCAGGACCGTCGTAATCACTTGCCGGCCGGTCGGTGCGCGCCGGGGTTCCTGAAGTACCTGAAGAAGTCGGAGCTCGGCTCGAGGACGAGCACGTCGGAGCGGCTGCGGAAGCTCGCCCGATACGCTTCGAGGCTGCGGTAGAACGCGTAGAACTCGGGGTTCTCGCTATATGCCTTGGCATAGATCGCCGCGGCCTTCGCGTCGCCCTCGCCCTTCGCGTGCTGGGCGTCGCGATAGGCTTCGGCGATGATCACCTCGCGGTCCTTGTCGGCCTCGGCGCGGATCTTCTCGGCGTCGGAGGCGCCCTGCGACCGCAGCTGGGCCGCCACCGCGCGGCGCTCGGCCTCCATGCGGCGGTAGACCGACTCGCTCACGTCCTGCGGCAGCTCGACGCGCTTCAGCCGCACATCGACGATCTGGATGCCGAAGGGCTTTGCGTCCTGCAGCACCTTGTCGCGCACGACCTGCATGATCTTGTCGCGCTCGCCGGACACGACGTCCTGGACATTGCGCCTGCCGATCTCCTCGCGCAGCACCGAGTTGATGACCTGCGTGAGACGCGAGCGCGCGCGCGCCTCGTCGCCGTTCATCGTGACGTAGTACTGGCGCACGTCCTCGATTCGCCACTTCACGAACGAGTCGACCAACAGGTTCTTCTTCTCGGAGGTGACGAAGCGCTCGGTATCCGGCTCGTCGATGGTCAGGATGCGCTTGTCGAAGTAGCGCACGTTCTGGATGAGCGGCCATTTCGCGCGCAGTCCCGGCTCGGTGATCACCTCCTTGATCTCGCCGAGCTGGAAGACGATCGCGTTCTCGCGTTGGTCCACGATGAAGAGCGCGAGGCTCGCGAGCACCGCGGCGACGAGGACCGCGCCGACGAACGCGCCCAGGCCGAGCCTCATGGCCGCCCTTCCCGCTCGCGGGAGCGCAATGCCTCGCGCGAGCGCCCGGTCGCCTCGGGCCCCGGCGCGGCGTCGCCGGACGACGACTTGCCGGTACCCATGGCGTCGGGCAGCGCGGCGGCCGACATCTGCACGATCTTGTCGAGCGGCAGGAACAGCAGGTTCCCGCCCGCCTTGGCGTCGATCATGACCTTGCTCGTGCTCGTCATGATCTGCTGCACCGTCTCGAGATACATCCGCTCGCGCGTCACCGCCGGCGCCCGGTTGTACTCGACGAGGACCTGCTTGAATCGTGAAGATTCGCCTTCCGCCGCGGCGACCACGCGCTGACGGTAGCCGCTCGCCTCCTCGAGCAGGCGAGCGGCGGCGCCGCGCGCCTTGGGCACGACGTCGTTGTAGTACGCCTGGCCTTCGTTCTTCGCCCGCTCCTGGTCCTGCTTTGCCTTGACCGCGTCATCGAACGCGGCCTGCACCTGCTCGGGGGGCTGGGCGTTCTGCATCGTGACCTTGCTGACCAGCACCCCGGTCTGATAGCGGTCGAGGATGTCCTGCATCAGCTTCTCGGCGCGGGCGGCGATCTCCTCGCGGCCCTCGTAGAGCACGAAGTCCATGCTCGACTTGCCGACGATCTCGCGGAACGCGGTTTCGGCCACCTGCATCACGGTCTCGTCCGGCCGCCGGACGTTGAACAGGTAATCTTCGGGGTCCTTGATGGTGTACTGCACCGCGAACTGGATGTCGACGATGTTCTCGTCGTCGGTGAGCATCAGCGCCTCACGCAGCACCTTCGACTTGACGTTGTTGCGGTAGCCGACCTCGATGGTCCGCACTTGGCTGATGTTGACGACCTCGTGCGACTGGATCGGGTACGCCCACCGCCACCGCAGGCCGGGCTCCGTCGTCTGCGAGTACTTCCCGAACGTGAGCACGACGCCGCGCTGGCTCGCGTCGACGATGTAGAACCCGCTCGCGAGCCAGACCACGACGATGAGGAAGATGAGCAAGCCCGCGCCGCCGCCGAGCTGGCGGAAGTTCGGCGGCTCGCCGCCCGAGGCACCTCCGCCGCGCCGGCCGAAGATCGCCGCGAGGCGCTGGTTGAAGTTGCGCCACAGCTCGTCGAGATCCGGTGGGCCCTGGTTCCCGCCCCCGCCCCCGCCGCCGCCGCGGCGGCCCCACTGCGGATCGTTAAGTGACATGAAGGTCGATCGTGTCGGCTGGGGTCGTTGCCCGTCGGGATTCGGTTTTCGCGGCTGCCGCCTCGGCGAGCGCCTGGCGTAGATCGTCGAGTCCGGCGCTCGTTCGGGCGCTCATTCGGACGCGCGCGATGTTACCACACTCGTCCCGGTCGATTCCCGGCCCGACGCCATTGAGATCGATCTTGTTCCAGACGATGAGCTGCGGAATCGCGTCGGCACCGATTTCCGCCAGAACCTTGTTGACCTCGTCGATCTGCCGGTCGCGACTCGGGCTCGATGCATCGACGACGTGCAGCAGCAGGTCGGCGTGCACGGTCTCCTCGAGCGTCGCGCGGAACGCCGCCACCAGGGTGTGCGGCAGTCCGCGGATGAAGCCGACCGTGTCCGACAAGGTGATCGCGCCGAGCGCAGGCAGGAACAACCGCCGCGTCGTCGTGTCGAGGGTTGCGAACAGCTGGTCGGCCGCGTACGCGCCGGCGCGGGTCAGCGCGTTGAACAGCGTCGACTTGCCGGCGTTCGTGTAGCCGACGATCGAAACCGCGAGCACCTCGCCGCGCATGCGCGCCCGGCGCTGCACGGTGCGCTGCCGGCCGAGCTTCGCCAGGCGCTCCTTCAGCACCCGTACCCGCCGCCCGATCAGCCGCCGGTCGGTCTCAAGCTGCGTCTCGCCCGGCCCGCGGAGCCCGATCCCGCCCTTCTGGCGTTCGAGATGCGTCCAGCCGCGCACGAGCCGCGTCGCGAGATGCTGGAGCTGGGCGAGCTCGACCTGCACTTTGCCCTCGTGCGAGCTCGCGCGCTGGGCGAAGATGTCGAGGATCAGCGTAGTGCGATCGACGACGCGGCACTCGAGGCGCCGCTCGAGATTGCGCTGCTGCGCCGGCGAAAGCTCGTGGTTGAAGATCACCAGCGTCGCACCGGTCTCGGCGCGCATCCGCGCCACCTCGTCGACCTTGCCCGAGCCCGCGAACAGCGCCGGATCAGGCCGCGTGCGCCGCCCCTCTACGACCGCGAGGACCCGGACACCGGCGCTGGTCACGAGCAGCCGCAGCTCGTCGCGGCTCTCGGCCTGGTCATCCCGGCCGAAGTCGAGCGCGACGAGCACCGCGCCGCCCGGCCGAACGCCGTTCACGCGGCTGCTGCTGAGGCGAGGCGCGTTCCCCGCCACTACCCGCGGAACATCAGGAGTCGCCGCCGTGGTCCAGGCTGAGGTTGACCGGACGCGAGGGGACCACGGTGGAGATCGCGTGCTTGTACACCATCTGGGTCACGGTGTTCTTGAGCAAGACAACGTATTGGTCGAACGACTCGATCTGCCCCTGGAGCTTGATCCCGTTGACGAGATAGATCGACACCGGGATGTGCTCCTTGCGCAGCGTGTTCAGGAAGGGGTCTTGTAGGAGTTGTCCCTTGTTGCTCATGGCCGCTCCGGCGTTTGTTATCAGCGGTTACTTTAGCGCGTTTCGGGGGCCGCCGCCATCGCACACCCCCTCGCCCGATGGGACTATTCCCGCACGAAAGGGTTCCGCCCGGTGCGAAACTCGATGCGCAGCGGCGTGCCGGCGAGGCCGAACGCCTTGCGGAAGACGCCCTCGAGGTAGCGGCGATAGCTTGCCGGGACCGCGCGGAGCGCCGTGCCGTGCACCACGATGATCGGCGGGTTGCGTCCGCCCTGGTGCGCGTAGCGCAGCTTCGGCCGCACCAGGCCGGCGCGCGGTGGTGCCTGCCGTGCCACTGCGTCTATCAGCGTCCGCGTG
The DNA here is from genome assembly GCA_963744255.1 of uncultured beta proteobacterium. Lineage (GTDB taxonomy): Bacteria > Pseudomonadota > Gammaproteobacteria > Burkholderiales > SG8-39 > DATEDA01. The sequence goes on along the minus strand of CAVUSZ010000019.1, from coordinate 52,027 downwards.
AGACGCGGCGTCGGGAGCTTCGCCATTGCCGCCCGGTACGCCTCGTCGACCGAAGCCATCAGCGAACGCAGGCCCTCGCCGGCGAGCGCCGAGACGAAGTGGACACGGGCGAAGGCGAGAAATGCGAGCTTGCGCTCGATCGCGCGCTTCGCGTTCTCGCGCGCGTACTCGTCGAGGCCGTCCCACTTGTTTGCCGCGACGACGAGCGCGCGTCCGCGCTCGAGAACGTACCCGGCGAGATGCGCGTCCTGATCGGCGATACCCTCGGCAGCGTCGACGACCAGTATCGCCACGTTCGCGCGGTCGATCGCCTGCATCGTCTTGACGATGGAAAATTTCTCGATCGTTTCGAACACCCGCCCGCGCCTTCGGACGCCCGCGGTGTCGACCAGCACGTAGCGCCGGCCGTCGCGCTCGAACGGCACCTCGATCGCATCGCGCGTCGTGCCCGGGGAATCGAACACGATCATGCGGTCCTCGCCGAGCAGGCGGTTTACCAGCGTCGACTTGCCGACGTTCGGCCGCCCGACGACGGCGACTCGGGGCACGTCGTCCGCGGGATCCTCTTCGGCCTCTGGGTCGGCCGGATAGTCCGCCAGCATCGCATCCATCAGCCCGCCCACGCCATCGCCGTGCGCCGCGGAGATCGCATGCGGCGTGCCCAGTCCCAGCTCATGGAACTCCGCGGTGGCGACCGAAGCGTCGAGCCCTTCGGCCTTGTTCGCCACCAGCCATACCGCGGCGCGCGCCTTCCGCAGCTCGTTAGCGATTCGTCGGTCCTGCGGCGTGACGCCGTCGCGCGCGTCGGCGAGGAAGATGACCGCGTCGGCCTCGGCGATCGCGGCTGCGGTCTGCCTTGCCATCTCGCCGAGGAGCCCCTCCTTCGCCACCGGCTCGAGCCCGCCCGTATCGACGACGTAGTACGGCCGGTCCCCAAGGCGGCCGTCGCCGTAGTGGCGGTCGCGGGTGAGGCCCGGCGCGTCCGCGACCAGCGCATTTCGCGACCGCGTGAGACGGTTGAAAAGGGTCGACTTGCCGACGTTCGGCCGGCCCACGATGACGATGGTGGGTTTCACTGCTGCCAGCGCGCGATCATTGCGCCGTGGTTGCGATCAACGCGTGGCGAACGCGTAGACGGTCCCACCCGAAGTCTGCACGAGAAAGCCGTTCGCGAGCGGCACCGGCGCGGCGCGCACCGGCGAGCCATCGGTCGCGATCCGGCCGACGAACGCGCCGCTGTCCTGCGCCAGAAGATGGACGTATCCCTGTACGTCGCCGACCGCGATCTCGGCGCCAACAGGGAGAGGCGCGGAGAGATTGCGGTTCGCGAGCCGATCCTGGCGCCACAGGCTGCGGCCGGTCGTGCGCTCGAGCGCCGAGACCGCGCCGCGGTCCTCGCTCACGTATACGTACCGGGTATCGACGCCGAGCCCGCTCGACGATGACATGTCGCGTCCCCAGATCTGGTTGCCGTTCCCGAGGTCGAAGCACGCGACACGACCTTGGAACGCGACGGCGCAGGTCTCGCGCTCCCCGACCCAGGGCAGCCCAATCACGTCCGTCACCCGCTCGAGCTCCGTCGTGCCCTTCGGGATCGACACCGTACCCTCCCAGCGCAAGCCGCCGTTTGCGAGCGCGAGCGCGACAAGCTTGCCCCCCGAGAAACCGGCGAAGACGTAACCGCCGCGCACCACGAGCCCGGCGGGGTTGCGTACTGCGAGCGCCGGCGCGGCGCGCTGATAGAGCCAGCGCCGCCGTCCGTCGCGCGCGTCGAGCGCGAAGATCCGGCTGTCGGCGCTCCGGACGACGACCACATCCCCCGCAATCTCCGGCGGCGCCAGCACCTCGCTCGACACGCGCGCTCGCCATAGCGTCCGCCCATCCGAGTCGAGCGCGATCACCTCGCCCTCGGTCGAGCCGACGACGACCAGCTTCCCGTCGCTGCCGACGCCACCCGACAGCATGCTCGGGAGCTTCACTTGCCAGATCTGCTTGCCGGTGGCCGCATCGAGGCGCGTCACCAGCCCCTCTGCGCCGGCGGCGAACACGCTGCCGCCCGCAACCGCAGGGGTGAACGCGGCGTCGCGCGCGCGCCCGACAGATGCCTGCCACAGCACGCGTGCGGGCACCGGGCTGCGGATGTCGGCGAGCGGCGCCGGCGGCGGCGGTGCCGAGCGGGTGAACCAGTCCACCGGATTCCAGCTCATGCTCCCGCAGCCGGCGAGCGCGAGGGCGAGGAACGGCGAGAGCAGTCGGCGCAGGGTCGCGCCGTCCGTTCGCGTCATTTGTCGCCGAGCCCGTCGAGCTTGAGCTGGATGAGCTCCCGGGCCGCATCGTCGCCGGGCTTCAGCTTGGCGAGCGCCGACCGGTAGGCGGCCTTCGCCTCCGCGGGCTTGCCTTGCGCGACGAGCACGTCGCCCCGCACATCCTCGAACAGCGGCTCGAACGCGGGCTCGAGCTTGACGGCAAGCACTTTGAGCGCCTCGTCATGCGCTCTCTCGTCGATGAGGACGTTGGCGAGCCGCAACCGCGCAACCGCCTGCACACCCGGATCGCGCGCGTTCTCGACGACCCAGGCAAGCTGCGCGCGCGCGGTCTTGAGATCTCCGGCGGCGAAATGAGCCTTGGCCGAGATCAGCGCACCGAGCGGCGCATACACCGAGCGCGGGTACTGTTCGATCAAGGTACCGCTGAGGTCGCGCACCTTCTTGCCGTCGTTCGCCGACACGGCCTTCTGCAGCTCGCCGTAGACGGCGCTCGCCTGCGTCGACTGCGAGCCCTGGTACCAGTGCCAGGTCCGGTAGCCGGCGAAGATCGCAACCGCGGCCGCAACGGCCAGCACGATCAGATTGCCGTACTGCTTCCAGAATGCCTTCAGCTCGGCGAGCTGTTCCTGTTCTTCGAGGTCGTAGGTGCTCATTCGCTTTCGTCCGGGTAGATCATGTCGGTCAGTGCGGCCGGGAGCCGCTCGAGCGGCACGCGCACCTGGCCGCGGTCGGCCCGCAGCGGTTTCACGCTCGCCTCGCCCGCGGCGGCCTCGTCGTCGCCGACGATCACCGCCACTTCGGCGCCGCTCGCGTCTGCGCGCTTCATCTGCAATTTGAAGCTGCCTGCGCCGCAGTGCTGGACCACCGAGAAGCCGTGATCCCGGAGCCGCTCGGCGACGGTGAACGCGAACCGGTCGGCCGTTTCGCCCTGGTGCACGACGTAGACGTCATAAGTCTCGGCCGCTGACGGCTTCCCGGCGTCTTGCACGAGCGCGATCAACCGCTCGACGCCCATCGCGAACCCGGCCGCCGCCGAGGCCTTGCCGCCGAGCTGCACGAAGAGCCCGTCGTAGCGGCCGCCGCCGCAGACGGTGCCTTGCGCGCCGAGCCGGTCCGAGATCCACTCGAACACGGTGCGGTTGTAGTAGTCGAGCCCGCGGACCAGCCGGTGGTCGATCGTGTACGGGATCGCGGCGTCTTTCAGCACGGCTTGCACGCCGTCGAAGTGCCTGAGCGACGCTTCACCAAGGTAGTCGAGGAGCTTCGGAGCACCCGCGACGACCGCTTGCAGCACCGCGTTCTTGGTGTCGAGCACGCGGAGCGGGTTGCTGACGAGACGCCGCCGCGAATCCTCGTCGAGGTCGGCCTCGTGCCGCCTGAGATAACCGACCAGCGCCTCGCGGTGCGCGCGCCGCTCCTCGAGGCTGCCGAGCGAGTTGAGATGCAGCCGGATGCCTTCGAGGCCGAGGTCGTCCCAAAGCCGCGCGCACATCAGGATCAGCTCGGCATCGACGTCGGGCCCGGGAACGCCGAGCGCCTCCGCGCCCACCTGGTGGAACTGCCGGTAGCGCCCCTTCTGCGGCCGCTCGTGCCGGTACATCGGCCCCATGTACCAGAGCCGCTGCGGCCCGCCGTAGAGAAGCGAGTGCTCGATGGAGGCGCGCACGGTCGACGCGGTCGCCTCGGGACGGAGCGTCAGATGCTCGCCGTTCAGCTCGTCGACGAAGCTGTACATCTCCTTCTCGACGATATCGGTCGCCTCCCCGATCGCGCGGCGGAAGAGTGCCGTGTGCTCTAGGAGCGGCGTGCGGATGTTGCGGTAGCCGTAGCTCCGCGCCCAGGAGCGCACCGTTTCCTCGAGGCACTCCCAAAGTTCGGCCTCGTCCGGGAGGATGTCGTTCATCCCCCGCACCGCCTGGATGGTCTGGGTCATAGGCTCGCGGGCCGTTCTAAGCGACGGCCTTGGTGGTCTCTTCGTGGTCCGCAGCCTCGCGCCGCCCCTTCCCGCCGGGGCCATAGGTCGTGCGCACGTAGTCCTCGACGATGCGCTGGAAGTCCTCGGCGATCGCCTCGCCCTTCAACGTCACGGTCTTGACGCCGTCGACGTAGACCGGCGCGACCGGCCGCTCACCCGACCCGGGCAGGCTGATGCCGATGTTCGCGTGCTTCGACTCGCCCGGCCCGTTCACCACGCAGCCCATCACGGCGACATGCATCCCCTCGACGCCGGGATAGCCTTCGCGCCACGCCGGCATCTGCGCGCGGAGATAGCTCTGGATCTTCGCCGCGAGCTCCTGGAAGAAGGTGCTCGTCGTCCTGCCGCACCCCGGGCACGCGATCACGAGGGGTGCGAACGAACGCAGGCCCATCGTCTGCAGCAACTCCTGCGCCACCAGGACTTCCCGCGTGCGGTCGCCGCCCGGCTCCGGTGTGAGCGAGACTCGAATCGTGTCGCCGATCCCCTCCTGTAGCAGCACGGCCATCGCCGCGGTCGACGCGACGATCCCTTTGGAGCCCATCCCCGCCTCAGTGAGCCCGAGGTGCAGCGGATAGTCGCAGCGACGCGCGAGCTCGCGGTATACGGCAATCAGGTCCTGTACGCCGCTAACCTTGCACGACAGGACGATCCGGTCTCCGGGGAGTCCGATCTCCTCGGCGCGAGCCGCGCTTTCGATCGCCGAGGTGATGAGGGCCTCCCGCATCACGGCGTCGGCATCGAGCGGCTCGGGTCGCGCGGCGTTCTCGTCCATCAGCCGCACCAGCAGCTCCTGGTCGAGGCTGCCCCAGTTGACGCCGATCCGCACCGGTTTCGCGTGGCGGCACGCGGTTTCGATCATGGTCGCGAACTGCTCGTCGCGTTTCGCGCCGCGTCCGATGTTGCCGGGATTGATGCGGTACTTCGCGAGCGCCACAGCACAGCCGGGGAACTCGGTGAGAAGCTTGTGGCCGTTGAAGTGAAAATCCCCCACGAGCGGGACATCGCAGCCCCAGGCGTCGAGCTGCGAGCGGATCGCGGGCACCGCCGCCGCGGCCTCCGCCGTGTTGACCGTCACCCGCACTGCCTCCGACCCCGCGCGGGCGAGCTCGAGCACCTGCCGGGCAGTCGCCACCGGGTCCGCGGTGTCGGTATTGGTCATCGACTGCACCATGATCGGCGCATCGCCCCCGAGCGGAACGTGCGCGATCCAGACCTTGCGCGAGCCGCGGCGCTTCACTGCGTCACTTGAGGGTCAGACGCGCGACGTCGGTGCGCGTGAACGGCCCCAGGTCGACGTCGGAGTCGTTGTAACGCAGCTTCACGCCGCTGGCGGCGCCGATGACGAGCGCGAACGGCGCCTCGCCGACGACGTTCCGCCGGGTGCCGGGCGGATTGAGCTGGGAAAAAACGACTCGGCCGTCGGCGTCCTTGATCTCGACCCACGACTCGCGGTCGAACACGAGTTCGATGCGTTTCACGCTCAGCACGGTCTCCTGCTGGACAACGGCCGGGCGCCGCTGCTCGGGCAGTGCGATCTGCGTCGGGACCGGCGCCGGGGCCGGGGTCGCGACAGGTTCGGGCGCTCGGAGCAGCGGCGCCCTTTGCCCGGCAGCGGCCACGTCCGGTGTGCCGGGACGCAGGACCCATTCGACGATCACGCTTACGACCGCGATCACGACGATTGCCGACAGCAGGACGTAGACGAACGAGCCCCGGCGCGTCACGCGGGGGAACGGTACCTCTATCCTGTCCGGCAGCATCGTCACCGGCCCGGCATTGAGATGCTGACGCAGCGCGTCGAGCACCGGACCGGGATCGATGCCAACGAGTCGCGCATAGTTGCGGATCATCCCGCGCACAATGGAAGGGTCCGGCAGCGCGTCGTATCGGTCAGCCTCCAGCGCCTCGAACTGCCGCGCCGAGAACTTGAGCCGCGACGCGACCTCGGCAACGGTCATCCGGCGCGCCTGACGCGCCGCGGCGAGCAGCGCGCCCGGGCGCTGAGGCTCGTCCGGTTGCGCCGGGGTAGCGGAATTGCTCATCGTCAATCGAAGTCCCCGCGCAGCAGCGACTGGTACTCGCTCGAGTTGCTGTAGCGACGACGCAGCTGCGTCGCGAGACTGGCCTCGGCGCCCCGGTCGCCGAGCTTGCGCTCGATCCGGAGCGCGAGCCACAGCGACTCGGGCGACGGCTCGGGGAGCATCTTGTTATAGCGACCGACGAGCTCCTTCGCCTGGACGTACTGGCCGCGGCGATACAGGTGCTCCGCATAGGGCATCATCGCCTGGATGGTGTTGGGGTCGAGGCGCAGCGCACGTTCGAGGTATTGCGCCGATTCCGCGGGATTGCGCTTCTGCAGGCACCGGCCCATCGCCGCGTACGACTTCGACGGCGTGGCGTACAGCGGGTTCTTGATCGCGTTCATGAACCATTGCACCGACTGCTCCTCCTTTCCCGTCTGACACAGGAACCAGCCGTAGTTGTGATTGAGATCCGGGTCCTGCGGGGCGAGCTTGAGGCCGCGTTGGAAGCTCGCATCCGCCGCGGCGTCGTCCTTGAGCTCCATGCTGACCAGGCCTTGGACGTTATACGCCGGCGGATAGTTCGGGTCGGCGGCGAGCGCGATGCGGGCCTCCTCGAGCGCGACCCCGAAGTTGCCGAGCTCGTAGTAGGCCCCGGCGAGATCGGTGTGCGCTTTCGCACGGGTGCGGCCGTCCTTGACGTCGCCGATGACCGGGCCGTAACCGGGATCGGTCGGCTGCACTCGTTCCGCCTGGGTCTCGCCCCTGTTTGCGCAGCCGGTGGCGAGAATCGCGGCGATCGCGACAAGCGAAACCGCGCGAAGCATGGTGCTCATTGGGTTGCCCTCGCTAGTCGCGCGCCCGCCCGCCTCGTCCGGTCCTGCACCCGGCCCGCGAGCTGGCCGCAGGCGGCATCGATGTCGTCGCCGCGCGTGCGGCGCGTCGTGCAGACGATGCCGGCGGCGAGCAGCCGGTCGGCGAAACGGCGGATCGCGCCGGGCGACGAACGCCGGAAACCCGAGTGCGGGAAAGGGTTGAAGGGAATGAGGTTGAACTTGCAGGGTACGTCGGCGACCAGGTCGACGAGCGCGCGCGCGTGCGCGTCGCCGTCATTGACTCCGTCCAGCATGACGTACTCGAAGGTGATGAAGTCGCGCGGGCTGCGCTCGAGGTAGCGGCGGCAGGCGGCGAGCAGCGTCTGGAGGGGATACTTCTCGTTTACCGGAACGAGCCGGCTGCGCAGCGCATCGTCGGGGGCGTGCAGGCTCACCGCGAGCGCGACCGGGCATTCGTCGCGAAGGCGATCCATCATCGGCACGACGCCCACGGTCGAGAGCGTTACCCGGCGGCGCGACAGCCCGTAAGCGCGATCGTCCAGCATCAGGCGGAGCGCCCGGACGACGTTGTCGAAGTTGAGCAGCGGCTCCCCCATGCCCATCAGCACGACGTTGCTGATGATGCGATTGCCACCGCGGGCGGCACCCAGCGCCCGGTTCGCATGCCAGAGCTGGCCTACGATCTCGGCGGTGGCGAGGTTGCGGTTGAACCCCTGCCGGCCGGTCGAGCAGAACTGGCAGGCCATCGTGCAGCCCGCCTGGCTCGAAACGCACAACGTGCCGCGGTTCGCTTCCGGAATGAACACCGTCTCGACCGCGTTGCGGTTGCCTACGTCGAGCAGCCATTTCCGGGTGCCATCGCCGGCGACGGTGTCGCTCATCATCGGCGGCGGCACGACCTCGGCGGCCGCCGTGAGCATTTCGCGCAGGCCCTTGGCGAGGTCGCTCATGCGCGCGAAGTCGGACTCGCCGAACTGGTGCACCCAGCGCAGAACCTGCTGCACACGAAAGGGCTTCTCGCCGCGCTCGGCGAAGAAGCCGGCAAGCGCGTCGGCGTCGAGTCCGAGAAGGTTGACTTTCATCCGTGCAGCCGCCACTAGCGCGAGTGGATCTCGCCGCTCGGGAAGAAGAACGCGATCTCGGTGAGCGCGGTGTCCGCCCCGTCCGAGCCGTGCACGGCGTTCGCGTCGATCGACTCCGCGAAGTCGGCGCGAATCGTGCCCTTCGCCGCCTTTTTGGGGTCGGTTGCGCCCATCAGCTCGCGGTTCTTCGCGATCGCGTTCTCGCCTTCGAGCACTTGCACCATGACCGGCCCGGTGGTCATGAACTTCACGAGATCGCGAAAGAACGGGCGCTCGCGGTGCACCTCGTAGAAACCCTCCGACTGGTTCTGCGAGAGCCACATCATCCGGGCCGCGACCACCTTCAGCCCGGCCGCCTCGAAGCGCGCGTAGATCTGGCCGATAACGTTCTTCGCCACTGCGTCCGGCTTGATGATGGATAGCGTACGTTCTACCGCCATTGGTTCGTCGTTCGAGAAGTTGTGAATAACTTGTTATTTTAACATCGCTTTCGCGGGTTTCGGCAGGTTGAGCCGGTCGGGTGCCCACGATATCGCCCAGCCGGGCTCGCCGGGCTCGGCCGCGGCCGCGACGGCGACGCCGATTCCCGGAACCGCAACCAGTTTTCCTGCGCAATAGAGGAGCGGGAGGCGCGCGCGCTCCCACGGCGGCACGCCGCGCTCCTGGAGCAGCGCTTTGAGCAGCCGACGGGGGCGCCGGCGATCCGGCCGGAACTGCTCCCCGCCGGTCCGCAGCCTGACCTCGAGCCGGTCGGGGGCGAGAGCGCGGGCGGCGACACCGGCCCCGATGGTGGCTTTGAACCTGAGCGTGCCGCCGAGTTCAGGCAACGGCCAGGCCGAGCGGCCGTCCCAGCGCGCGCGGAAGCCGCGCGGCGGCGGCGTCCAACCCGGGACGATCCAGATCGCGTCCCGGTAGCGCCTCACCTCCGCGCCGTCGAGCGGTAAACGGACTGTCGCATCGCCTCGCGCGGTGGCGAGCTGACGCAGCATCTCGTCGAGGCGGGGCGCGTCCGGGGTGGTCAAGTCCGCTTCCGCGATCGCCCACCGGAGCAGGTTCTTGGCTCGCGCACGCGGCAGTCGGGCGAGCGCTGCCGCGCTCAGTCGACCGTCCTGCACCGCGTCGCCCGCGTCGAGTGCCGCCAGCGCGCGCGCCAACTCTTGCGCCTCGGCGAGATGTGCGGCGCTTCGCGCCAGGTTCGCCGCCGCCGCGTCGTTCAGGTCGGCGAGGAGCGGCATCACTCGCCGGCGAACGAAGTTCCGCGCGTACCGCTCGTCCGCGTTCGACTCGTCCTCGACCCACTGGAGGCCCCGGTCGCGCGCGTACCCCTCCAGCTCGGCACGCGACGCGCCGAGGAGCGGACGCACCAGTATCGGGCCGCGCCTCCCGGCGGGACGCGAGGGCGCCATGCCCGCGAGACCGGCGACGCCGGCGCCCCGCACGAGCTGCAGCAGCACCGTCTCCGCCTGGTCGTCCCGATGCTGCGCCAGCGCCAGGAAATCGGTCCGGACGCGCTCGAACGCCGCGTACCGTGCCGCGCGGGCCGCGCCTTCCACGCCGAGCCGGCGGAAAGGCGCGATGTCGACCGTCCTGACCGTGCACTTCAGGTCGTAGCGACGGGCCGCGGCGCGCGCGAAACGCGCCCATGCTCCGGCGTTCGGGCTGATCCGGTGATTGACGTGGAGGCAGTCGAGCGCAAACGAATACGACGGCGCGAGGCCTGCCAGGATGTCGAGCGCCGCGATCGAATCGACGCCGCCCGAGAGCGCGAGCGTCAGCTTCGCGCCGCGCGGGACGTGGCGGCGGAGCTCCGCGGCGACGCGCTCGGCGAGCTCACTTCGTGGCCGCTTCCTTGAACCTGCCATGGCCCATCAGCCGCTCGAACCGCGCCTCGGCGAGTTCCGTCGGGCTCTTGTCCGCGAGGCCACGCAGCGCGTCGTGCAGCGCCTTCTTCAAGCTTTGCGCCGCGGTGGCATGGTCCCGATGTGCGCCGCCCGGCGGCTCGTTCACGATCCTGTCGATCAGGCCGAGCGTCTTCAGTCGGTTGGCGGTGATGCCTAGCGTCTCGGCTGCCTCTGGCGCCATCTCCGCGTTCTTCCACAGGATGGAGGCGCAGCCCTCGGGCGAGATCACCGAGTAGGTGGCGTATTGCAGCATCATGACGGTGTCGCCGACTGCGATCGCCAGCGCGCCGCCCGAGCCACCTTCGCCGATGATGGTGCACACGATCGGCACCTTTAGCTCCGCGAGCACGTACAGGCTCCGGCCGATTGCCTCGGCCTGGCCGCGCTCCTCCGCGCCGATCCCGGGATACGCGCCCGGCGTGTCGACGAACGTCAGCACAGGGAGCCCGAACTTCTCGGCGAGCCGCATGAACCGCATCGCCTTGCGATACCCCTCCGGGCGGGGCATGCCGAAGTTGCGAGCGAGCTTCTCCTTGGTGTCGCGCCCCTTCTGGTGGCCGATCACCATCACCGTCTGGCCGTTGAAGCGCGCGAGCCCGCCGACGATCGAGAGATCGTCGGCGAACGAGCGATCTCCATGCAGCTCCTCGAAGTCGGAGAAAAGCGCGCCGACGTAGTCCAGCGTGTAAGGGCGCTGCGGGTGGCGCGCCACCTGCGCAACCTGCCAAGGCGTCAGCTTCGAGTAGATCTCCTTTGTGAGCGCCTGGCTCTTCTTCTGCAGGCGCGTGATCTCCTCGGAGATGTCGACGGCGGAATCGTCCTGGACGAAACGCAGCTCGTCGATCCGTGCCTCCAGCTCGGCGATCGGCTGCTCGAAGTCGAGAAAAGCGGCTTTCATGGCGGGCGCCCGGATTTTAAACCACTGCCGCGTGGCCTCAGTACTCCACGGGCACCGGCTCGAGGCTGCGCCATAGATACCAGGTTGCCACCGAGCGCCAGGGCACCCACCCGGCGCCGAGCACGCGGAGGTCGTCAGCGCCCACGTCCGCCCCATCGAAATAGTGGCGGCTCGCCGCGCGCCGCAGGCCGAGATCGTCGACCGGCAGCACGTCGGGACGGAGCAAACTGAATAGCAGGAACATCTCGGCCGTCCAACGCCCGATGCCGCGCACCTCGACGAGCTCGCCGATCACCGCCTCGTCGTCCATCTCCGGCCAGCGGTGCACCTGGATCGTGCCATCGACGAAATGGCGCGCCAGATCGCGCAGGTACTCGCTCTTGCGCCCCGAGAGCCCGCACGAACGCAGGCGGTGAAGACGGACTGCCAGGACCGCTTCCGGCGCGACGGCCGGCACGGTCGCCGCGAGCCGGTTCCAGACGCTCTGCGCCGCTTTCACCGAGATCTGCTGCCCGACGATCGAGCGTGCGAGCGTCTGGAACGGGTCGCCGCGGGTTTGCAACGCGATGCGCGGGCAATCGCGCATGATCTGCGCGAGCACCGGATCCCGGCGCGCGAGCGCACGCTTTGCCCGTGCCCAGTATTCAGGCGCGGCGGTCACGATGGCGAGGCGAGCGGCAGATTGAGGAGCAGGTTCTGCGGCTTCATGCGGACGACATTCTCCTCGTCCATCGCGAGCGCGAGGTACACTGGGCTGCCGGCGACGTCCGGACGCAGGACGGCAGGGTCGGCGAAGTCCAACCGGAACAGCGCGAGCAGGCGCGCCAGCCGGCCCGGCTCGACCTCCTCGCCGCGCCACAGGTCGTTCAGGACTGACGTAGCCTCGGCGTCGAGGCCGACGTGCCAGACCCACTGCGCGTCCTGGATCTGTCGCAGCGGCGTGACGGTGAGCTCGATGTCGAGGAAGTGCCGCACCCAGCGCGCGATCACGCGACCCAGCGCCGCAATACCGGCGCGCCCGTAGTTCACGTTGAAGACGAGATCATGCCGCTGGTCGCGCAGCCAATAGAGCGCGCCGTTGTCCGCATCGAGCACATCGAGATTCACCGCCTTCACCGGCGTCTGTGCTTCGACGATCAGGCGGCCGAGGCTGCCATAATTGCCTCCGGAAGCGTGCATCTCCACCGTCTCGAGGTCGGCGAGCAGGATCCGCCCCTCGTCGATGCTCGCCTTCTGCTCGCGATAATAGAGCTCGGCGGCGCGTGCCTCGAGCGGATCGTCGACGCCGTCGAGGACGTTGCGCAGGATGATCTGCACCAGCTGATCGATGAAGAGCGGCGGGGTGCGGACGTCGGCGTCGAAGAGACCGCGATAGCAGGCCTCGAGCGAGTCGGTGCCGAGCAGACGCGCGCGGAAGTCGAGCCAGACTCGCAGGTTGGCGCGCGCGTCGGCGTCCTCGACGGCCTCGAGTTCGCCGGCGGCGACCGGGCGGCGCGGCTCGCCGAGCAACCGGTCGTGCAGGGCGATCTCCGCGGGCCCCGATTCCTCCACCGGACGGAGCTCGGGTCGCAGCAAGTAGGCGCGCAGGAAGTCGTCGGTGACGCGCAGGCGCCCTGCGCCGTTTCGCTCCAGCAGATGGAACCCGGAATTGCGCCAGAAGTCCTGGGCCATGCGGTGAGGCGCGGGACGAGCCCGCCGCGCTAACGGGTCGCGAGGGCCAGATCGAACACGCGGCTGTGCGACGAGACGTGCTGGAGCAGAAGCTCCATCTGGTCGGACAGGATCTTGCGGTTCGTGAGGATCAGGTACTCGGCCTTGTTCGGCACGTACGGCGCGTACAGGAGCTGCAGCCCGGCTTCTTCCGGCGAGTGGTTGCGCTTGACCCCGTTGCAGTGGCGGCAGGCAGTCACCACGTTCATCCACGAGTCCCGGCCGCCGCGCGACATCGGCAGGATGTGGTCGCGCGTCAGCCGCAGGAACGAGAACTCGCCACCGCAGTACGCGCAGACATGCCGATCGCGGCGAAAGAGCTCCCGGTTGTTGAGCGGCGGGACCTGGTTGAAGCCCTTCATCGCCATCGCCTTGCCCTTGATGGCGATGATGGAGTGTCCGGTGATGCTCGAGCGCTCGCCGGTGAGGCGCGAGATACCGCCGTGGGCGGTGAACGCGACCTCCCCAAGGGTCCAGGCAACGAGGTTCTTGGCGTAGTAGAAGCACGCCTGCTGCCACGGGACCCAGCGGTGCGGGACCCCGTGCGAGTCGAGCGTGAGGATGAGCGGCGCTTCCATCGGCGGCAGACGGTGGTTGCGGCCGATTGTGCCTGAAGAATCAGGCGACTGGCTACCCCCTGGTACGGTCGCACGAACAAGGGAAGACTTCCCTTGCATACCTCTCATGCCGGAACAGGGTGGCCAAGGCCCCTTGGAAATCCTCGCCGCCAGCCGGTCGCTAGTACAGCGCCGAGCCGAGCTTTCGACGGTATTCGGCTACGAGGTCTGGGTCGTCTGCGGCCAGGCCGAAGACCTCGAGGATCGCCTTGCGCGCCTGCTCGCGGCGGTCGCCTCGATCACGCCGCACGACCTCGACCAACTCGTCGAGCGCCGCGGGGTATCGTCCGTCGGCGACGAGACGTTCGGCGTAGGCAACGCGAGCGTCGAGGTCGTCGGGTTGCGCATCGACGCGTGTCTTGAGCGTCGCCGCCTCGGGCAGGCTTGCGCGCTTCCGCTCGAGCGCGATCCGCGTGAGAAGGCTTGCGGCACGACCCTCGCGCCGACCCTCCGGGATCGCCGCGAGCTCGGCCTCGGCACCCGCGAGATCCCGCCGCGCGGCCAGCAACTCGGCGAGATCGATACGCGCCGCGTCGTTGCCGGCGTCGATCGCGATCGCCTGCCGCAGCTTCGCCTCGGCGGCGTCGAACTCGCCTTGGGCGACTTCGCCCTGCGCGCTACGCCGCAGCACCTCGCTCGGCGATGGCACGAGCGACTCGAGGAACCGTCGCACCGCCGACTCGGGCTGCGCGCCCGTGAACTCGCTTGCGAGGTTGCCGTCGACGAATGCCTTCACGTTCGGGATCCCGCGGACGTTGTAGCGCGCGGCGATTTCGGGGTTCTCGTCCGTGTTGAGCTTCGCCAGCAGGAACTTGCCTTCAAATTCGGCGACGAGCTTTTCGAGAACGGGCTTGAGCGCCCGGCACGGGCCGCACCAGGGCGCCCAGAAGTCCACCACCACCGGAATCCGTTTCGAGGCCTCGAGGACGTCGCGGTCGAAATCGGCGGTGGTCGCGTCGAAGGAATGCGCGCTCATGGCCCAGTTATGGGGCCGGGCACGCCCGGTTCAACCGTAGCCGTAGCGGGCTCGACGGCCTTGTCGAAACCGCTACAGACGGCGCCCGCCAGCGCCGGTCGTTCAGCGCTAATTCACGTCACAGAAAACGGGTTCCAACGTGAAAAAAAACGGCGGCCGCAGGCCGCCGAAATGACTTTCACCCCAAGGACTCGGAGACCGGCGAAGCCTGCGTCTGCTGCTTGGGCACGGTGGCGGACGTGAACGTCCACAACGCGTGTCACGAGATATCACTACGCATTGTCGACGGCGCGCAACCGTACCTGTGCGTGAGCTCCCGGATGAACCCCCTCGCTCTGAAGCTTTCGGAAATGCCCCGTAGTCGAGCTCGGAGCAGCTGAGCGCCGTGCGCCCCGGCGTACTCGCCGCTCGGCGCCGTTTGCGGAGTGTGCGGCAGCCAGCCCACGACCGACACCTCATGCAACGCACGCAAGCCTACCCGTCCGCGCGAGGGTAAGGGCAGCGGACGCAAACGTTTCGTCTGCAAGCCCGCGTCAGGTGGCGGCGCAACGGTCGTTGCGCGCGCGTTACCGAAAAACCCCTGACTTCACTCTCGAGGCGGCCGGCTCAGGTCGGCGTACGTCAAGCAAGTTTCGTTGCACCGGCCTCGTCATCGAGCAGCTCTCTAACTTCCTCATGAACAAGAGCAAATGGCCCAGTGTTCACTTGGCATGCCACTTGCGATCCGCGGTAGTGCAAGCGGAAGCCATTTGCTTGTGAGCTGAGGCGACCGCAACGCGCGACGCTTTTCGAATGCGAACTTTTTTGGAGATCTCGATCATGTTACGAATATCGCCTGGCATCTTACGATCGCTCGGTTTGTCCACTCTCTTGTTGAGCATGATGACCGTGCATGCCATAACACCCGATGAGGTAGAAACCAGCGACCTTACCGACGCAGAGCAAATCAACTGCGCCGCAGACGACAACCACCGGGGTCAGCTCCAGCTCGCCCGCCTCGATTGTCCGGGCGGCGATTGCGGCCCGCCAGACCCGCCCGAGGACGAACCTACCGATCCCGACAATCCGCCGCCGACGCCGCCTCCGCCGGAGATCATTCGAACGATCACCGTTCCGGCCCAATTCATCAGCAATACGATCTGGCTCGGTCTTTCCGGAACCGTACTTCAGGTCTCGCACACCGACGGTGATCAGCTCACATTCTGGAACATGGTGCAGCGCTGCCAGCCGGCGCCGAACCCCGGTCCCGCGGAGTGCCAGGACCGGTGCAAGGACACTCCCCCGAAGCAGCTCGGCAGGTGTCTGGACCAGTGCAGGAACCACAATCAAACTTGCAAGTCGGTGTGTGGTCCGTATACCTCGTTGAGCTACCTGCAATGGGGGCCGCATGCCAAGGCCCAAAGCCGCAAGCGGCAATGCGACGCCAGCACCTGTCCCGCCTGCGTGCCGGCGACCCAGGTGCCCAGTCTGCGCGACGTGGACTTGCCGGTGAACGTCTTCCGCAAGCTAGTGGATCCGTGGCCCGCGCCCAAGTTTTACATCACCTGCAAGATCAATCGCTTCCAGTTCCGCGCCGAACCGAACACGAGTACCGGTAGGCAGCACGAGGTCAGCGTCTCGACCGAGGGCCTGACGCTGCGCATCCCAGGCACGGCCGGAAGCCCGGGCATTCCCTGCGATAACGCACCGGATGTCTCCGTGGAGGACCTTGGCCTCAAATTGTCCTTGCGCATGGCCAAGTTCGGCCCCGTGGCAGTCATTGCCAAGGGTGAGCTCGAGGGCCACTTCTCGACGGTCGTGGCCGGTGAAGTCGTGGTCGATCAGGTTCTCAAGGGCGTGTTCGCCGAGGTGGCGAGCAACCGGCTCAATGCCGAGGACAAGCGGGCGCTTTTCTTGGGTCTCTTGCGGGACCTCACTGATCAATACATCGAGCAGAAGCACCTCGACCCGCGGGTGGGCGAGGTCTCCAGCATCCGTTTCTCCGAGGAAGGGATGACCGTGCGCTACTTGATGGCGCCGTGGTAGCACACGTGTGCCACGTAACGTTGCAGGCCGGCCTCTCGCTGTTGTGGTCCGCAATCGTGCGATCGGCAGCTTCAGGACGACGACGGCCCGGACTGGTGTGACACGATCCGCGCGCGATAGCCTCGCGCGCGGATCGTTCTGTTGTTGCTCCGATCTCGTCAGTTTGGCGCTGCTTGCGATCAGACCCAGGCGGTCGATCGACGCTGAGAATCGCATCTGTGCCGCCAACTGGCCCTCTACACGATTTGGCATTGCCGCGGTCCACGTACACGGGCTTGCGCCCGAGCCGGGGATGTGCGCGCTCTTGATGCTCGCCGCGCGCGCGATCAAGGCGATCGCACGCAGCTATGTCTGGTACGAGCGACTCGTATCCGGTGAGGTCGATTCGCTCCGGGTCATCGCCAGAGCGCGAGAGGACGCTATCCCTCGCAGCACCAAGGCGCGTTTGGCGGCCCGTGGCATCGCGGGAATGCACCTTAGAGAGGCCAGGACGTCCGGATGGCTCCGCGCCGGCCCGAGGTCAATGAGGCGAGCCGACTACGGCCGCCGTGTCCGCGCCACGACGATCGCGGTCGAGTTCCGACGCAGCATGACCTGCAAACGGCGTTCCGGGGCGGCGTCCGGGTCAGTCGCCGGGAGAGGCCTGTCCCTTGTGATAAGACGCAATGAACCGGTAGAGCACTCGCTTTCGATCGATGCTCTGTCCTCCTCGCCCGCCTGGTCGGCAACCTCGAGGTTGTCCTGCGTTAGATGGCGCCGACGCTGCCGGTGATCGGCAGCACGATGCCGGTGATGTAGCCCGAGCAGACCGGCGACGCGAGGAACACGAAGGCGGGCGAGATCTCCTCGGGCTGCGCGGCGCGCTTCATGTCGGTGTTGCTGGCCGAACTGCGCGACCTTCTCGGCCGGTCGGTCGGCCGGGTTCAGCGGCGTCCATACCGGGCCGGGCGCAACCGCGTTGACGCGGATGCCCTTGTCGAGCAGGTTCTGCGCGAGCGACTTGGTGAACGCGTGGATCGCGCCCTTGGTGGTCGAGTAGTCGAGCAGCTGCGCACTGCCTTCCAGGCCGACGACCGAGCCGGTGTTGATGATCGATGCGCCGCGCTTGAGGTGCGGGCAGCGCGGCGCGCGCCATGTGGAAGTAGCCGTAGACATTGGTGCGCAATGTCTCGTCGAGGCGCTCGTCGGTGATGTCCTCGAGCGATGCGGCGTGCTCCTGGAATGCGGCGTTGTTGACGAGGACGTCGAGGCGGCCGAGCTTGCGCACCACCTCCTCGACCGCCTGCTCGCAGAACGCGCATGTCCTTGACGTCGCCGGAGATGGTCACGCAGCGGCGGCCCTCGGCCTCGACGTGCGCTTGCGTGTCCTTCGCGTCCTCGTGCTCGTTCGAGGTAGACGATGCGCGACGTCGGCGCCCTCGCGCGCGAACAGCACCGCGACCGCGCGCCCGATGCCCGAGTCGCCGCCGGTCACGATCGCGGCCATGCCCTCGAGCTTGCCGCTGCCCTTGTAGTCCGGCGCCAGAAAGCGCGGCGCAAGCTCCAGATCAGCTTCCCGGCCGGGTTTCTCGAGATGCTGGGCAGGCAGCCCCTCCGGCTGCTCGCGAGTACCGGCCTGCACCGGCTTGTCGCCACCGGATTTGCCGCCCTTGCGCGACTTCGCCCGGTCGCGCGCGTCCTGCTCGCGCTGAATGGCGCGCTGCTTCTCGGCAGTGGCGCCGCCCACTTGCGCGGCGTGGGTTTTGGCCTGACTCATTGAGCGTTTCCTCGGAAAGTGCGAAGCGCGCCCCGGTTCAGCAAGTCGCGGGCCCGCGAGCGCGGAAAAAAAGCGGCGGAGATAAGTCTCCGCCGCTCGCTCGTCGTGGGCGCTCGGTTAGCCGCCGCTACGACCGCTGGTACTGCCACCCATGCCGGTGCGGTCGCCGGCCCCTCTCGGCTCCACGTCGAGCGCCGACAGCGTCTGCTGGTCGATCTGGCCGGACTGGGCCAAGCCCTGCTGCTGCTGGAACTCCCGTAGCGCCGATTGCGTGCGCGGGCCCATGACGCCGTCAATCGGCCCGACGTCGTAGCCCTTCCTCTCGAGCGCTTGCTGGACGTCGCGCACGGTGCTCGCGCCGGACTGACCGTGCTGCAGCCGATCGCTGCCGCCCTGGCCCATCGAGCGGTCGCTCGACATCGAGCGCGGCGATTGGGTCGGTGAGCCCGACGGGTTGCCGGTGGCGTCGCGCTGCTGCACCCGGCCCGACGAATCGGCGGACCCGCTTTGCTGCGACCTGTCACCGGCGCCTTGGCCTCTCGACCGGCCGCTCGACATCGAGCGGGGTGGTTGGGTCGGTGAAGCCGACGGGTTGCCGGTGGCGTCGCGCTGCTGCGCCCGCCCGACGGATCGGGGGAACCGCTCTGCGTGCGCGTCCGCCATCTCGCTGCGGCATGGCGCGTTGCGCTCGCGTTCCGTCTTTAGCGCGGCGGCGCTGATCCGGTGCCAGTCGCGGGCGCGCGCGCGGCGCTCACCCGCCAGATGACGTTGCCGACGTCATCCGCGACGAGCAGCGCGCCCCGCCGGTCGATCGCGACGCCGACCGGACGCCCGAAAGCCTCGCCTTCGCTGCCGAGGAACCCGGTCAGCACGTCGAGCGGCACTCCGCTCGGTTGGCCGCTGCTGAACGGAACGAAGATGACCTTGTAGCCGCTCGGCGGGTCGCGGTTCCATGAACCGTGCTGGCCGACGAACATGCCGTCGCTGAACGGCGCGGGGAGCGTCGAACCCCTGGCGGAGGCGAGGCCGAGCGAGGCGGTGTGCGACCCGAGCGCATAGTCGGGCTTGATGGCCTTCGCGACCAGCTCGGGCCGCTGCGGCTGCACGCGCTCGTCGACGTGCTTCCCGAAATAGCTGTACGGCCAGCCGTAGAACCCGCCATCGCGCACCGAGGTCATGTAGTCGGGAACGAGGTTCGGGCCGAGCTCGTCGCGCTCGTTGACCGAGGTCCACAGCGTGTCGCCCTGCCAGGCCATGCCGACCGGGTTGCGCAGGCCGCTCGCGAAAACGCGCCCCTGGCCGCTCGCGCGGTCGAACTCCCAGATCGCCGCGCGACCCTCCTCGTGCTTCATGCCGTGCTCCGCGACGTTGCTGTTCGAGCCGACCGCGACGTAGAGCTTCGACCCGTCGGCGCTTGCGATCAGGCCCTTGGTCCAGTGATGGTTCAGCGGACCGCCGGGAAGGTCGGCGACCTTGGTGACCGGGCCTGAGGCTTTCGTGTCGCCGTCCCGGTACGGCAGCTTCACCAGCGCATCGGTGTTGGCGATGAAGAGCTCGTTGCCTACGAGCGCCATGCCGAACGGCGAATTCAACTGCTCGACGAACACCGAGCGGACTTCGGCGGTGCCGTCGCCATCCGCGTCGCGGAGCAGCGTGATGCGATCCGCGCTCGGCACCGCGGCGCCGGCGCGCCCCATCACCTTGCCCATGACCCAGCCCCTGAAGCCGAGCAGCTCCTTGCGCAGCGGTCGCTCGGGGGCGTTGGTCTCGGCGACGAGCACATCGCCGTTGGGAAGCACGTACAGCCAACGGGGGTGGTCGAGCCCGCTCGCGAACTCATTCACGACGAGTCCCGCGGCAGCCGCGGGCTTGGACCCGTCCGGCCACGGTTTGGCGGGCGCGACCTTCACCGATGGAATCAGCGACTTTTCCGGGGGCGGCAGCGTGGGATTTGCGCCGATCCCGAGCGAGACCGGGGACCGGGCAGAGTTGGTGCAAGCCGCGACGAAGGCAGCGATGAGGATCGTTGCCAAGCTGGGCAACCTGAGGCGTTCGCATCTCGTCATGGGTGATCTCTCCAGCGAAACCCGTACCGACCCCGTGCAATCATCATGCCCTACGGGGCACCGGGGTCGATCAGCCGGCACGTTTGATGCTTGGTTTTGCTCTTCGCCCATTCTTTTTCATGTCCGCTGAAGACCATGGAACTCAATCCCCTGACGACGGCAGAACGCGAATCCGCCCATCGGTCGGCCACCGATCTCCTTCGCGCTCACCACGCGGCGCTCCGTCGGCTCTTCGCGCAGTACGTGGACGCCGCAGACGGCACCCGGGAGGCGCTGACCCGTGAGATCTGCCTGGAGCTCCGGCTGTACTTGAGCCTGGAGGAGGAGACCCTGCACCAGGTGCTCCGGCACGAGGCAGAGGAAGCAGTGCGGCGCGCGGCAAACGTGCATGCCGCGGTGCGAGCCGGCCTGGACGAACTCGCCGAGTTGTCCCCTTACGACCCGGAGCACGAGGCCATGATGGCGTGGCTGATCGAGGCCGTGCAAGAGCACATAGAGGAGGAGGAAGCGCGGCTTTTTCCGCATGTGGAGGCGCGCCTACCGGAGACGCTGCGGAGCGCGGCTGAGATCGTGGAGTAGAAGGCGCGCGGGGGATCGGGGGGCGCGAGCCCCGTCTGAAACGGCACGTCGGGTCCAGCCTTGGTAACTGGGCATGCGCGATGCAAGGCTGATGAAGGTGCCGACGCGGCCGTCCAGGAGTCGGGAGCCGCCGGTCAGGATGCGGCCGAGCGAGCGGCGACCGGCGCACGCCGCCCCTGGGTAGGTGCACCTTCATCGCCGGGCGCCGCTTTGTCGCCCTCCGCGGTCGCCTGGAGCCGGCGCGTCCAGCGCGTCAGGTTGGTGAGCAGTTCGCGGATCAGCTTGCGGCTCGTTTCGTCCACGAGATCGCCCTGCGGCCCGAACGCCTTCGCCGCGTTGGCGATCGCGACCTCCGGCTGGTTGATCGGGCACATGTCGAGGAAAACCAGCGACTGCCGGAGGTGGTGCTGGGCCCGGGTGCCACCGAAGAGCCCCATCGAGGCGCTCATGATCGCGACGGGCTTCCCGGCCCATGCGTTGTCGCCGTGGGGCCGCGAGGCGCAATCGAGCGCGTTCTTCAGCACGCCCGACATCGAGTAGTTGTACTCCGGCGTGGCGAACACGATGGCGTCTGCCGCGCGGATACGCCGCTTGTGCTGGGACGCGTCGCAGCCGCGTCCGGAAAACTCCGGGAAAGCAGGCGCCGCGCCAAGGCGCCAGAGAGTATCAGCGACGCAAGATTCGAGCCGCGGTTCCTCGCCCGAAGGAGACCCTGGACGATGCACCGCAGGACGTCTGGAAAAGAGGTCGGCGTCCGAGCTATGCCCGGACGAGCGCACGCGCCGCCTGCGCGTGCGTGTGGAAGCGTCCGCTCCTGACGAACCCAGCCATCACCGCCGTCTTCACGCCGACGACCACGCCGTCGCGGTGCCGGGTGACGACGAGCGGACGCGGCAGGCCGTCGAGCACGTGGAACGGCGCGAGCCGTCCATCGGCGTAGCGAGAGGGGTACACGATCCGCGTCGCACGATCGAGGAAGGCCGGGCGGAAACCGCTGGCGCGACTTTGGCCGCCGGTACCGGCGGTATCGCTATAGCGCTCGTTCGCTTGCGCCACCGGCGACTGCCTCACCTGACCCTCGGGCGGTTCTCAACCGCCGATCCGAAGCGGATCACGAGGACTTTCCTTCCAGCCGGCCATCGCGCTCGGCGAGCACGGCCACGCGGCGGAGTCGCTCCTTCTCGGCGAGCACCTTGCGCGAATAGCGCTGTTCGTGGTCGTTCGACCCAGCATAGCGCTGGAGACCGCCGCGCACGCCGCCTGCCCGCCCGAGGTACTCCTTCAGGATCTGCGTGCCGACCAGCGCATTGACCCTGGGGTCGGCGAGCGCCGCCTCCCCGCCGTGGTCGGCGAGTTTCTCGCGGTGGAAGCGGGGCACGACCTGCATGAGTCCGCGAGCGCCATAGCCGCTCCGCGCACGCGGATCGAACCGCGACTCGACCGCCATCACCGCGAGCACGAGCAGTGGATCGACGTCAAACGCCTCGGCGGCCGCGTGCGCCTCCTCCACGTACACGCGAGTCGCGCCGGCATCCCGGCCGTAGCGCTCGGCGAGGTAGGCCGCGACAGCAGCGCGCGCCGGGTCGGGTGCGGTCGCCATTTCGACCGGAGCGACCGCTGGTCCCGCTGCGGTCAGCGTTCGCGCCGTCCCGAGGCCGCACATCGCAACTGCTGCGACGACGCAGGCCGTGACCGTTCTGTCCAACCGTTTCATGACGGCCGGCGCATGACCGCGTAGTCGCCGGGCGCGAGCACGCCGGCGCGGCAGAGTCGGTTGAGTACTTGGTGCACGGCGACGAACCCCGTCGAACCGCAGAGCCAAGCCTCGAAGTGGCGGTCGAGGAACGGGTCGCAACCGCCGTGCACGAAAGCGACCGGGGGCCGCGAGCCCGGTGCGAGGCCGAGATCCGCCTCGGTGGAGAACTGGTTCCTCTGCGGAAAAGTTTCCCGCACGAGGCGCTCGAGCTCCGCCGTATCGATGAGGTTCATGGCTACAGGGGCGGGCTACGCCGCCCGAAGACGAAGAACACGACCGCGAGGATCAGTCCGACGACGAACAGGATCCAGGCGATGTTGACCGCCGTACCCGCGATCCCGGTGAACCCGAATACCGCCGCGATCAGCGCAATCACCAGAAACGTCACTGCCCATGAAAACATGATCGACTCCTAGCTAAACACTTCGCTCGGGCTCGCCGTCGGGGTATTCCCGGCTGCGAGCGCTAGTTGCTACGGTGCTGCTAAGCTAAGGTCCTGCTGTCGCCCTCACTGCAACAGCCGTACCCGGGCGAGGCTGCGTGTGGAATCAATACCTTGAGGGAAAGTCGTCGCTGGAGGCCTGCAGTAAGAGTTACCGTTGTCCGTGGCGACGACGCAAAAAAGCCACGATGAAAGCTGGAGATCCGGGCGCGCCGGATGCGGCCGCTCCGGCGATGACCCGGGACGGCGCCGTGCTGGCCCTGAGGCTTGGAAGAAACCGCCGGCGAACGCGTCGTTCCTGGGCTTTGGGAAGCGCGAGGGAATGTGGCCCCTCGCTTCGTTAAAACTGCCTAGCCCCGCCGTCGCTCGCGCGGGCTGCGTCGCTGGCGACGCGATTGCCCTGCAGTCGATGGTACCGGCGCCGGCACCTCGCCGCCTGCAGCGCATGCGCGCTCGGCGAGGGCGGCGTACCGCGCGCGCATCCGGTCGAGCGCCTCGTCGTCGAGCTCCTCCGAGTCGAGTAGCGCGTCCTGCGCACCGCGCACGGCGTGAATCAGCAGCAGTGTTCTCGTTCAGGCCGCTTCCGCGCGAGCGGCCTTTCCTTCCACCACTTCCATGTCGTGGACGATGCGTCCACCTCCGAGTGCCACGACGCGGTCGGCGGTAGCGATGGTTTCTGGTCGATGAGCGACGATGATGCGGGTGAGCTTGAGAGCGCGCACCGCTTCATTGACGCTGCGCTCGCGCGCGACGTCCAGATGGCTCGTCGCTTCGTCGAGAACGAGAATCCGCGGCTCGCGGTACAGCGCCCGCGCAAGCAAGACCCGCTGCTTTTGTCCACCCGAGAGGACCGTTCCCATGTCTCCGACCAGCGTGTTGTATTGCATCGGCATCGTGGCGATGTCTTCGTGCACGGCGGCACGCCGCGCACAAGCTTCGATGCGCGCATGATCCGGTTGCGGGTCGAAGAACGAGATGTTTTCACCGATCGAGCCGGCAAAGAGCTGGTCGTCCTGCATCACGCTCGCGATCATCGCCGCGATAGCGCGCAAGGCCAAGACGCGCAAGGGGGACGCCGCCAACAGCGATCGTTCCCTCGAGCGGCTGCAGCAGGCCAAGTATGAGCTTCACCAGCGTCGTCTTCCCACACCCGGAGGGCCCGACGATCGCTACCGATTCGCCCACCTCGATGTGTAGGTCGAGTTTCTCGAGCACGAACGGGTCCGAATCGGCGTAGCGGAACGACACACCTCGCAATTCGATCGATCCGGCTACGGGGACGGCACCGACGGGCGCGAGGTCAGCATGGGGTTCGGCCGGTTCGAGCGCGATGTCCGCTACGCGATCGGAATGCAGGGTCAGCATACGGAGCTCCAACCCCTTTTCGATGAGACCCGCCACGCGTTGGACGAACTGGGTCTTGTAGGCCACGAAAGCCAACAGCATCCCCACCGAGAAGCCGGCACCCTTCGGTGCATCGAGGACCAGCGCTGCGCCGAGGGAAATCGTGACGACATTCTCGATTCCGAACAGCAGCCCGTTGAGCGATTGATAGAGGATTCCCAGCCGTTGCGTCCGGATGCCGGCATTGAATTGATCCACGATCAGGTTCTGCCAGCCACTGGTGCGCTGGTTCTCGTGCACGGCAAGCTTGATGCTCTGCATGCCGCGTACCGTCTCGAGAAAGTGGCTTTGCTGCTTCGCCCCACGCACGATTCGCTCCTCGGTCGCGAGCCGCAGCGGCCGGTAGAGTGCCAACCGCAGTGCCGCGTACAACGTCGCGGCGACGATGGCAACCAACGCCAGCTTGACGCTATAGAGCAGCATCATCGCCAGCGTGACGAGTGCCATCACACCGTCGATCATTGCCTCGAGTAAATCCACGGTCAGCGTGCGTTGAATGGTGTTGAGCGATTCGAAGCGCGACACGACGTCGCCCATATGGCGGCGATCGAACCACGCCATCGGCAATCGAATCAGATGGCGGAATAGATTCGACGCGAGCTGCAGGTTGAGCGTAGTGCCGAGAACCATCAGCACCCAGGCGCGCAGCGCATTGACGCCAGTCTGGATCAGCGCGAGCGCGAGAAATCCGACGGCGAGCACAACGAGGAGATCGCGGTCCTGGGCGACGATCGCATGGTCGAGCACCCATTGCATGTAGAACGGACCAAGGATCGCGACGAGTTGCAGCACGAGCGCGAGGACGATCACCTGAGTGACAGTCCCAGGCAGTCCCGGTAAGCGGCCGATGAGCGAGGCGAGGCGCACACGCGGCGCTTGCGGCCGCCGCGCGAACTCGTGCGTCGGCGAAAGCTCCAACGCGACGCCGGTGAAATGCTTGGAAAACTCCGCGATGCCCATGTCGCGCCGGCCGATCGCCGGATCGTGCAAAGTCACTCGGTCACCGCGTACCCGGGTAAGCACGACGAAGTGGTTGAAGTCCCAGTGCGCGAGGCAGGGCAGCCTGAGCTCGCGCAAGTGTTCCAGCTCGAGCCGCAGCGCACGCGGCGCAAGTTGCAGACTTGCCGCGACTCGCATGAGGTCCGCCAGGCTGACACCCTTGAGCGAGATCGCGTGGCGGGCGCGCAAGCTGGCGACATCGATGCGGTGCCCATGGTGGCTCGCGATCATCGCGAGACAGGCGAGGCCGCATTCGGCGGCCTCGGTTTGTAGAACTATGGGCGTGCGTCGCGCGATCGAGAGATCGAGCATCGCTGTCCCTTAGACGCGCCCCGTGACTGAAAGGATAGGATCCAACACCCACTGGATCACGCGTCGCCGGTCGACCCACACGTCGGCGTCGAGCGCCATACCTGCCTGCAGCGGAATGCTTTGTCCATATGCGAGAACAAGCTGCGCGGGCAAACGCACGGTGACGCGATACACGGGTTCCTGCACCGGCAGAGGAAGGTTCGATTCGTTCGGCTGGATCACGGTGCGGCCGACTTCGCTCACCTCGCCCAAGTAATGGCCGAACCGCTGGTAGGGAAATGCCTGATAGCGCAGCGCAACCGGCTGCGCCGATTTGATGAAGCCCGCGGCGCGGGTCGGCACAAGCAAGTGCGCCTCCAGTTCCGCACCGTCGGGCAGGATGGAAAGAAGCGGCGTGCCGGGGCTCGCAGCTTGCCCGATCTCGGCGAGGATTGTCGTCACCGTGCCGTTCGCCGGCGCGGTGAGCACCACGTGCCTGCGCGTATCGGCCTCCGTGAGATTCTGCTCGAGCTCCGAAATCTGCCGCTGCAACGCAGCCGAATTGTTGGCGCGCTTGAGGCCGCTCGATGCGATCTCCATGCGCGCGGCGTTGATATCGCGAGCGAGGGTGGTGATGCCGCGTTGCAGACTCGAGAGCTGGCCGCGCGCTTCCAGCAACTCCTCTTGTTTCTGCTGAAGTGTCGCCGGGGCGACGAAACGGGCCGCGATCAACTCTTCGTATCGTTTGACTGTGCGCTCGGCGCTCGCAACGCGCTGGCGCTGCAGTTCCATTTGCTCTCGCGCCTGCGCGAGCTCCATCTCGAGATGGCGTCTGCGCTCGGCGAGCCCCTGCGCGGCTAGAGCGTCGATCTCGGCCTGGTTAGCCTCTTCGCTGCGCAAGCTGTCGCGCCTGCGGCGAAGCTCGAGCAGCACTGCTGCTTGCGCCTCATGTGTGGTCGAAGTCGCGCGTTCGCTGGTGATAACCAGCAAGGTGTCGCCTTGCACAACTGCTTGCCCTTCGGCAACGTGCTTCTCGATCACGGTCCCCGCCTGCGGCGTAACAATCTTGATCAAACCCTTTGTTGGCGCGAGATATCCGGTGACATGTTCTTTGCGGGTGTACTCACCCCAAACGGCAAAGCTGACGATTGCCACGGCTATCAGGGCCGCTGCGATCGTCAGCAAGGCAAGCGATGGCGAATAGGTCGCGAGCGTGCTGCCGTGAAGGCAGTCTGCCCTGGCGGTTAAAGCTTCCTGTCTGAAGAGTTGGGTAGTCATCTGAATCGAGCGAGACGCTTGTCGAGCGGCTGCGAACTGTCCGAACGCCCTGACAAGCCTCGCGTTACTTCAGATTGAAATCGGCTGCATCGCGCATCGCGTCGGTCGGTGCGTAGTTATTGGTCACGACGAGTGGGCAACGCCGGCATGCCGCGCGACCTTCTTGCTGCCACCAGCGGCATGAGGGCCGAATTGCGCACGGCGGAAGCTTCTCGACCGCGACCGGCATCCATCGCACGGTCTTTTCGGCTAGACGGCACTTGTGTTCGGTGCCGTCGTAATGACCGCAACCGCGCTGCACGCACGGAGCTGCGAAGCGGAAAACTTCCGCCGGCGCGACCGGCCCAGCCAGCTCGAGCACTTCCTGCGTCACCGGCTGAGTCCGATCGAGATAGGCCGTTTCCGGCTTTTCCGGCGTGCCGCCCACCACCGCGAACAGCCGCGCCCCTTCCCAATCAGGCTGGGCACTGGGGCAAAGCGTCTCGGTTTTGGCGGGCATTGGTGTCGTCCTTAGAAACCGACGGTCTTGCCGGCCCCGAGACCCGGCATACTGGCCGGATTGACGGCACTGGTGAAGAAGGGTCCGCCGTAAATGATCGGGTTTACAAACCCGATGCCGCCGCTCACTTCTTCGGTTTGCGCCGGTGTCAGCTCGAGCGCGGCCTTGCGCGCCGCCAAGGCGCGTTGCACACCTTCGCTCGCGAGATCGGCGACCTCGCAAGACTTGATGCGCTTCGCTTCGTCCAGGTCTTTCATGATGCGTTCTCCTAGAAAAGTTGAAAGAGACTGCTTGAGTCGTGTATCGCCACGTATGGGTATCGCTTGACACGTGACGAAGCAAAGTGTGGCGACGGGCGCGAGTGCGGACAATCGACCGGAGGTTCTAAGCCGAAGAGCAGGGTCGGCCGCTCGCCACGCGTTTCCCCCGCAGCGAGCGGTCATGCCCTAGGTATGCCAAATGCGCGCTAAGCCTCCGAAGTGCGCACCTATGCCGTACGGACGAGCGCTGTTTGAACTAGGCCTGCATCATTGCGGTATCGAAATCTCGCCGCTCACGCCGCAAGCTGGAGCTCGGCGCTGATCGGTATAGCATCGCGCTTGGCGCCGACCCGCCTTCGCTCGCGAAATGTCCAGAGAAAGGAGCGCACAGACATTCTCCGATCCCGTGGAGCGCGGGACTCGCGCTCTTCGTATCGTAAAGACGACGAAGGCACCTCTTCCCGCGAAGCTCACGCGTCCCTCGGGCGCCGGATTGATCCGCCGCGATCGGCTTTTCGCAGCGCTGGATGAAGGAAAGCGCGCCGAAGCCGCGCACTGCGGCGCGTGAGGATCACTAGCGTGTGAGGTCGGTATCGACCGCCGCGTTGAACTCGTTGCGATAGGCGATCGCGTCGACCGCTCGGGCCTGCCCCGGGCATGAACTGGGTCAGGAAGACCGCGACGCCCTGGCGCGAGGGATCAACGGATATCAGCGTGCTGCTCGCGCCAAGCGCGCTGTAGGTTCCCGGCGGACCATTGAAGCGTGATCGAAGTACGGCGGCGCGAGGAGCCCGCTGGGTGAACCGACGCCGTCCAGCGTCAATGTTTGCCCCGCTGTCGGCAATCTGGCATAGGCTCCGCACGTATGCTGGACGCCCGACCACCGCGCCGCCCTGGTCGCCGTGAAATTGTTCACCGGCTGAGCCAGCCCGCGGTATAGCTTTCGGTATAGCAAAAAAAAGGGGACCGAAGTCCCCTAGGTAAACGACTTTCACCCCAAAGGAGGAGGAAAAAGGCGAAAGTTATCCTACTCAGAGCAGGAGCCGTGCCAGCCTTGCATGCACGCGACCCAGACGCGCACTCCGTCATGCCACGGCTCAAAGCCCGAGATAAGCCTGCCGCACCCGGTCATCGGCGAGCAGCTCGGCGCCGGTCCCCTGCATCACAACGTGCCCGTTCTCGAGCACGTATGCACGCTGCGCGAGCTTGAGCGAGACTGCGACGTTCTGCTCGACGAGGACGATCGTCAGGCCCCGCTCGTGCAGCATGCGAACGGCGTGAAACACCTCCTGCACGATGGTCGGCGCGAGTCCGAGCGAGGGCTCATCGAACATGACCAGTTCCGGCCGTCCCATCAGGCACCGCCCGATCGCAAGCATCTGCTGCTCGCCGCCTGAAAGCGTCCCCGCGACCTGCTGCCTGCGCTCGGCCAGCCGCGGAAAGAGAGCGTACACCTCGCCCAGCGTCTGATTCGTTCGTCCCCGCGCCCGCGGCAGCATCGCGCCCATCGCCAGGTTCTCGAGCACCGTGAGCGAAGGAAACACCTGGCGTCCCTCGGCAACCTGCCCGATGCCGAGCTCGCAGGTCGCATGCGAGCCGAGCCCGGTCACGTCGCGGCCCCGAAACCGGATGCGGCCGGCCCGCGGCGTCTCGATACCGGCGATCGCCCGGATGAGAGACGTTTTCCCCGCACCGTTCGCCCCGACGATCGCCACGATCTCGCCCGCGGGCACCTCGAGCGCGACGCCGGCGAGCGCCTGCGCATCGCCGTAGTAGAGATCCAGGCCGTCGACGGCGAGCAGCGGCGCTGGCGCGCTCATATCACGGTCTCCTCGCCGAGATAGCATTGGAGCACCGCCGCGTTCCGCACGACCTCCTCCGGCGCGCCGCGCGCGAGGACCTCGCCGTGATGCAGCACCACGAGCTCCCGGGCGAGCGCCATGACCGCGCGCATGACGTGCTCGATCAGCAGCACCGTCAGCCCGTCGCTGCGATTGATATCCCGGAACACCGCAACCATCTGGTCGCACTCGGTCGGCCGGAGCCCCGCCATCACCTCATCCAGCAGCAACAGCCGCGGCCGCGTCGCGAGCGCACGGGCGACCTCGAGCCGCTTGCGGTCCGGAAGCGTCAGCGCGGACGCAGGCAGATCGCGCTTCGCTCCGAGCCCGAGCTGGTCCAGGATCTGCGCCGCCGACTGCCGTGCCGCGGCCACGCCGGACGTCCGCTTGAGTGCACCGACGATGACGTTGTCGAGCACGCTCAAACCCGCGAACGGCCGCACGATCTGGAATGTCCGGCCGACCCCGACCGCGCACACTTGGTCCGCGCGCAGGCCGTCGATGCGGCGGCCGACGAAGCGGATCTCGCCGCCGTCCGGCCCGAACACGCCGGCCACCATGTTGAACGTCGTCGTCTTGCCCGCTCCGTTCGGTCCGATCAGCCCGACGATGGCCCCCTCGCCCACGTCGAACGACACGCGGGAGACCGCACGCAGCCCGCGGAAGGATTTCGAGACCTCGCGAACCTCGAGCAGCGCCACGCTCAGGCCCGTCGCTCGAGACCCAGCTTCTTCGCGACCGCCGGCCATATGCCGTGCGGGAGGAACATCACGACCACGAGCAGTACAAGGCCGTAGAACACCTGCTTCACGCCCGGGATCTCGATGCCGATCACGGCGAGCAGCTCGGTAATCCCGTCGGCGAGGATCGTGAGCATGGCCGCGCCCAGCACCGGCCCGAACAGCGTGCCGACGCCGCCGATCACCGGCCCGAGGATGATCTCGATCGAGCGGCTGATGTTGAAGATCTGCTCGGGGAAGAGATTGTTGTAGTAGAACGCGAAGAACACGCCCGCGACCGCCGTCATCGCCGAGCTGATCACCACCGCGAGCATCTTCCAGCGGAACGTGTTGATGCCGAGCGCCTGGGCCGCCTGCTCGTCCTCCCGGATCGCCTGCCAGTAGTAGCCGGCGCGGCTCCTGAGGAGCCACGCGCAAAGCGCAAGCGCGGCCGCCGTGAGGGCGAGCATCAGGTAGTAGAACATCGCCGGCGGTCCGCGCAGGTTTGCTAGGTCCAGCTGCTCGCGCTGCGCAACCTTGATGAACAGTCCGCCTGGCCCGCCGAGCCACGCGATGTGGTCGAAGCCGATGCGCGTGAACTCGGCGAACGCGATCGTGAGCAGCGCGAAGTAGACGCCAGAGATCCCGAACCGGAAGGCGAGGAAGCCGATCGCCGCCCCGAGCGCCACGCACAGCGCGATTGCGAGCCAGATCCCGGCCCACGGGCCGATCCCGTAGTGGAAGAAGAGTCCGGCGGCGGCGTACGCACCGACCCCGACGTAGAGCGAATGCCCGAGCGAGAGCTGCCCGGCAAATCCCATCATCACGTTCCACGCCTGGCCGGCGTACGCGAAGAAGAGGATCAGCGTCGCCACCGAGAGGATGTAGCTGTTCGCCACAGCCGGCAGCGCCAACAGCGCCACGGCAAGGATTCCCAGCAGGACGCCGGCGCGCCGGTTCACGACCGCTTTCCGAGCAGACCCTGCGGGCGAAAGAGCAGCACGAGGATCAGCAGCGCGAAGCTGATCATGCTCTTCGCCGACGGTGCGATGAAGAGCCCTGCGAGCGCTTCGGACACGCCGATTAGGACGCCGCCGAGAAGCGCCCCGCCCATCGACCCGAGGCCCCCGACGATCACGATCACGAACGCGAGCAGCGTGTACGCGGGTCCGAGGACCGGGGTTACGTCGACGAGGAGGCACATCACGCACCCGGCGACGGCGACGCACGCGGCGCCGAGACCGAACGTGAACGCGTAGTAGCGCTTCACGTTGAGGCCCACCACCTTGGCGCCGAGATAGTTGTCTGCGCATGCGCGGATCGCCGTACCGGTGCGCGTGAACCTGAAGAATGCGAACAGCAGTCCCGACGTCACGCAGGCCACGATCGCTCCGTACAGTTTGCCGCGATCGAGCAGGAGCGGGCCGAGCTCGACCGACTCCAGCAGGTAGTCGAGCTGGACGTTGCGCGCGCTCGGGCCGAAGATCATGAGCAGCGCGTTGACCATGATGATCGCGACCGCGACGAGCAGCATGAACTGCGAGTGCTCGGGCCGGGTGATGAACGGGTTGATGAGCGCCGCCTGCAGCGCGTACCCGAAGACGAAGAACGCGATCGCCACCGGCACGACCGCGAGGAACGGGTCGAGCCCGAGCGCGGCGAAGAGCACGACGGTCGCGTACATGGCGATCGTCATCATCTCGCCGTGCGCGAAGTTCACTACCCGCACGACGCCGAAGATCACCGACAGCCCGAGCGCCATCAGCCCGTAGACCAGGCCGGTGAGGACGCCAGCGAGAGCGAGATTCGCGACGTTGACCGGATCCATGAGGGGCCGGCCCTCCCCGAGCGCGAGCTACGCCGGCCTGTAGTCGGGCACCGGGAACACCGGCTTCGTCTCGGCGGCGCTCGCCGGCAGCACGACGGTCGGGCTCAGATTCAGGTTCTGGATGCACGCGGAGGCGTTGCCCTCGACCTGGCCCTTCGCGTTGAACTTGATCGGGCCGCCGAGCATCATCCGCGAGGTGATGTTCGTTTGCCTGATCGCGTCGGTCAGCACCTTCGGGTCGGTCGACTTGGCCCGTCGGAAAGCGTCCGCAGCGATGAGGATTGCCTCGAACGTGAAGCCGACGTTGAGGGCATGGAACTTCAGGGAGTCGTTCGGGTTCTGCTTCTTGAACGCCGCCTCGACGGTCTTCGTGAGCGGCGCCTTCGGATCGTACCAGGGCACGTTGGAGATGCAGTACTCGGAGAGCTTGCCGAGGGCCTTGTAGAACTGCTCCTCGTACATCCCCGGCGAGCCCGGGCTAACCACGCCCATCGGGTTCCAGCGCTGCTTCACCATCTCGCGGCGCAGGATGATCGCGTCGTTGAGCCGGGAGACGAGCAGCACGAAATCGGCCTTCGCCGCCCGCGCCTTCGAGACCTCGACAGTCAGGTCCTTGCTCGCGGGGTCGTAGGAAATCGTCTCCACGACCTTGAACGGGAGCTGGGTGAGGCGCGGCAGGATCGCCTGGATCGCCCGCGTGTTCGCCTGCCCGAAGGTATCGTTGACGTGCATGTACACGGCCGTGCGCGGCACGGTGCTGGTCGCGCGGAACAGGTCGCCGATCAGCGCGAGGCCGTTGGTGACGAGTTCGGGGGCGGTGGGGAAGTTGCGGAACACGTAGCCGTAGCCCTGCTCGGTGATCTGGGGCGCAGCGGCGATGTTGATCACGAACGGCACGCCGCGCTGCTCGGCGACCTGCGCGATCGCCGAGGCGGCGCCCGAGTCGAACGGGCCGACGAGCACGTTCGCGCCTTCCTGGATCAGGCGCTCGGCGCGGGTGCGCGCGGTGTCGACGTTGGTCTCGGTGTCGGCGTTCATCAACTCGACGTTCAGGCCGAGCAGTCCCTTGATCACGCCGGGCGCGAGGTCGGCGCCCTTTTGGCACGACTGTCCGATGAATCCCTGGAAGCCCGAGCGCGGCAGCAGCACTCCGACCTTGAGTGTGGACGCCTGTCCGCGGACGATGGCCGGAAAGCCGAGACTCGACAGGGCTGCGGACGCGGCGGCGGCCTGCAGCACGCGGCGACGCTTAGATGCCCGGACCGTCTGGCTGGTGCTCATGGACTTCGCTCCTCGGACGTGAACGCAGGCGCGCGGCGACCGTTCTGCCAGCGCCCGCTCGAAGGCGGGGCCGCCGGCCGGCGCGGATTGTCCCATCGGCGGCCGGGGCGACGCAAACGCGCACGTTCCTATAATGCCGCAATGGACTGGCTGCACAGCATCGCGCTCGGCGCCGGGCTCGCCTGGGCGAGCGGCATCCGCCTGTACGCGGTGCTATTCATCGCCGGCGCGATGGCCCATTTCGGCTATCTCGACCTGCCCCCGGCGCTCGAGGTGCTCCAGCATCCGCTCGTGCTCGCCGCCGCGGGGGTGATGGCGCTCGGCGAGTTCGTGGCCGACAAGGTGCCGGCCTTCGACAGCGTGTGGGACGCAGTGCACACGTTTATCCGCGTACCGGCAGGCGCGGTGCTCGCCGCCGCGGCGCTCGGTCAGGCAGATCCGGTCTGGGTCATGGTGGCGGCGATCCTCGGCGGGGCGATCGCCTCGGGGGCGCACCTGACGAAGGCGGGCGCGCGGGCGGTGATCAACACGTCGCCCGAGCCGTTCTCGAATTGGGTGGCGTCGTTGGGGGAGGACCTGCTGGTGCCGGCCGGCTTCCTCGCGGCGATCAAGGCGCCGGTCGTGTTCCTGGTGCTGCTCGCCGCGTTCCTGATCGCCGCGGCGTGGCTCGTGCCGAAGCTCTTCCGGGCGATGAAGCGGGTGCTTGGCAGACTTGCGGGCGGGCCGCGGGCGGCAGGCTAGTGGTCTTCCAGCCGCGGAGTCCAGCTCTCGCCGAGGTCGCCGGTGTCCGGATCGACCCAGCCGGACACGCCGATCTCGGCCTCCATTTCCTCCAGCCTGTCTTCGAGATCGAGATCCTCGACCTCGCCGCCGGACTCCATGTCCGCTTCGGCTTCGGCGAGGGTGGGGAACGGACCGTACCCCTCGCCGGTCGCATCCGACTGCCAATAGAACCCGTCGGGGCGTTCGATGATGCAGGTCTTCTCGAAGTCCCGCGGCGGCTCGGGAATCGCTCGGCCCATGGCTCTCGCTCCTTGAATCCGCGTCCGGCGGACCCATGTCAGCTGTCCGGACGCGATCGACGTCAGGTAGGACGCCTGCGAGAATTCTGATCCCGGCCGACGCCGTCCGCAACCGGAAAATCGCGCTCCGCATCGCGCAATCGCTTTTCACCCCCATGGAACGACAAACGCAGATCAACCTCTGGTACTTCGTCCTCGCGGCACTCGCCGTGATGTGGCTCCACAGCGTGTGGGTCGAGATGCGCACCGTCGAGCCGATCACCTACAGCGAGTTCGTCGACTACCTCAAGCAGGGCAAGATCGAGGAGGTCGTGGTGCGCGAGAACACCGTCGAGGGCAAGTTCAAGGAGCCGCTCCCCGACAAGCGCACCCGGTTCGTCGCGGTGCGGGTGGACGAACGGCTCGCCAAGGACCTCGAGCAGTACAACGTCAAGTACACCGGGGTGCTCGAGAGCACGTTCCTGCGCGACATCCTCGGGTTCGTGCTGCCGGCGATGGTCTTTTTCGGCCTGTGGTGGTTCGTCATGCGCAAGTTCGCCGAGAAACAGGGCATGGGCGGCGGATTCCTGTCGATCGGGAAAAGCAAGGCCAAGATCTACATGGAAAAGGACGTCAAGGTGACGTTCAACGACGTTGCCGGCGTCGACGAGGCGAAGGAGGAGCTAAGGGAGGTCGTCGAGTTCCTGAAGAACCCGAAGGAGTACGGCCGCCTCGGCGGGCGGCTTCCGAAGGGCATCCTGCTCGTCGGCCCGCCCGGCACCGGCAAGACGCTGCTCGCCCGCGCGGTCGCCGGGGAGTCGGGGGTGCCGTTCCTGTCGATCAACGGCTCGGAGTTCGTCGAGATGTTCGTCGGCGTCGGCGCGGCGCGGGTGCGCGACCTGTTCGACCAGGCGCGCAAGCTCGCGCCGGCGATCATCTTCATCGACGAGTTGGACGCGCTCGGGCGCGCGCGCGGCGCGTACGGCGTCGGCGGTCACGACGAAAAGGAGCAGACGCTGAACCAGCTCCTGGTCGAACTCGACGGCTTCGACTCCTCGAGCGGGCTGATCCTGATCGGCGCGACCAACCGGCCCGAAATCCTCGATCCGGCGCTGCTCCGCGCCGGCCGCTTCGACCGCCAGGTGCTCGTCGACCGCCCCGACAAGAAAGGCAGGATCGAGATCCTGCAGGTGCATCTGAAGAAGGTGAAGCTCGCGGACGACGTCGATCCCGAGAAGATCGCCGCGCTGACCCCCGGCTTCTCCGGCGCCGATCTCGCGAACCTGGTGAACGAGGCCGCCCTCCTCGCCACGCGCCACGGCGCTACGGCTGTCTCGCTCAAGGACTTCCACGACGGCATCGAGCGCATCGTCGCCGGGCTGGAGAAGAAGAACCGCGTCCTCAACGAGAAGGAGCGGCGCACCGTCGCCTATCATGAGATGGGACACGCGCTCGTGGCGATGACGCTGCCCGGCGCCGATCCGGTGCACAAGATCTCGATCATCCCGCGCGGCATCGGCGCGCTCGGCTACACGATCCAGCGCCCGCTCGAGGACCGGTTCCTGATGACGACCAGCGAGCTCGAAAACAAGATGGCGGTGCTGCTCGGCGGCCGTGCGGCGGAGCACGTCGTCTTCGACGAGATCTCCACCGGCGCGGCCGACGACCTGCAGAAGGTCGCCAACATCGCGCGCAGCATGGTCACGCGCTTCGGCATGGTCGAGAAGCTCGGTCCGATTGCGTACGAGTCCGAGCAGAGCCCGTTTCTCGCGCTGCCGGGCGGCGCGCTGAAGAGCCGCGAGTACAGCGAGGAGACCGCGCGCGAGATCGACGCCGCGGTCAAGGGCTTCGTCGACCGCGCGCTCGCCAAGGCGATCGGAATTCTCAACGACAGGCGCGCCATCCTCGAGCGGGGCGCGCAACTGCTGCTGCAGAAAGAGACGCTGAACGAGGACGAGCTGAAGGCGTTGCAGGCCACCCCGGCACCGACTGCCGCCGCCCCGTTGCCCGCCTAGATCTGGATCGCGCCGATCCGGTTCTGGATCGCGCGCAGGACCGATAGCGCCGCGAGCGTGGAAGTCTTCGGGTTGTCGGCGAGCGGCTTGTTCTCGATCTCGACGCGGAGCCGCCCGAACCCGCCCTCGGCCTCGATGATGTGCACGTTGCCGGGCGCCTCGGGGTCGGCGTTCAGCGACACCTCGGTCCGGTCGAACCCGAGCCCCGCGAGAGCGATCGTCGCCGCGACGTTGGCGTTCTGCGGAAAAAGCCGCGCCGCATCGCCGGCATTTCCGGCGTAGAACTCGGTCGAGGTGGTGAGCGAGCCGAGGTCGCACATCTTCTCCGCCGGCGTATCCACCCACGCGAGCGGCAGCTTGCGCGACGTGTAGCGCACGCGCTCGAGCCCGCCGTGGCGCGCCGCCGCGAGCGCGTCGATACCGGCGAGTGCGCCGGCCGGGATCAGCACCTTGCCGATGTGGGTCCGGCTCGCCCGCTCGAGCCGGCGGAGCAGATAGGCGTCGGTCAGCGCGCCGACCGACGTGACGAGGAAATCCGCCCCGCTCGTCAGGCACGTCTCGCCGTACTCGGCTACCGCCGCGTGGCCGGCGCACTCGACCGCGAGCTCCGGGATATCGGTGAGCTTCTCGAACTGGTCGACCACCTGCACTTCTCCCCGTGCCACGTCCTCGACGCGCGCCTTGACCTCACGCACGTACTGGCTGCGCACGAGAATCGACAGCCGCACGCGGTTTGCCTCGTTCTGCAGCGCGTGGGCGACGTGGCGGCCGATGCCGCCCATGCCGATCAGCAGGATGTGCCGCATGGCGCCGCCTGCCAGCGGGGGTCGAGAGTTCTCGTACGGTCATGGTCCCTCGCCCGTCATCGTAGAGGAAGTCGCAGCGACGCGCGCGCTCGATGAAACGTTCCTTCCTCCGGTGGGCGATCGGCATCGCGGCAGCGATCGCGGTCGTCGCGGCGGGCCTCGCTATCGCCGCCTGGCTGATCCTCGGCTCGCTGGATCTCAAGATCGTCGTCGCGCGCGTCGAGAGCGCGGTCGAGCAGTCGACTGGCCGCAAGCTCACCATCGGTGCCGGCCCCAGTTCGGGTCCTACCCGCGCGTCAGCGTGGTGATGCGCGACGTGACGCTGGCCAACATGGCGGCCGGCACGCGTGCGGAAATGCCGAGGCTGAAGGAGGTCGGTATCGGCCTCGCGCTCGCACCTAGGTAACCCCCAGGTCGGCGTGAACGCTCAGGGCGCGGCAATCGCCCGACTGAGTGTCGGTGCCGGCGGCCTCACGATGCTCGCGGGCGCGCTGTTGCGACACGCGATTCGGGCGTATCCATGCAAGGTCGCGCTGGGCGGCTGATGCGGCGCCTCCGGACGTCGGACGGCGTCCGGCCGCGGCGTCGTGCGGGCCTGCGTTGTTAGAATCCGGCGTCGCCCTTTCGTAGCCGGCAGACGCCGCTCGCACATCCTCGGCTTTCGATGGATCCAGTCAGCATCGCGCAGTTCATGATCGGCGCCGCGTTCATCGCGGTCGCGCTCAACCATCTTTTCATCGCCGGTCGCGGCGCCAGGGCGACCGAGCACCTGCTGTTCGCCATCTGCGCGCTCGCGGCTGCCGGCAGCGCGATCGCGCTGGCGTTCGTCTATCGCGCGAGCGACGTGACCGCGATCGCCGAACCGCTCGGGCGAGGTAACCAGCACTCGCACGTTGCAGTCGCGGAGCATGTGGCCGACCTGTTCCGCCTTCAACAGCGGGTTGATCGGCACAAAAACGCCGCCGGCTGCCGGCGCCCCAAACGCGGCCGCAACCATCTCGAAGCGCAGGCCGTGGTGACGCAGCCGGTGACCTATCAGCGCATCGCAGCCCACGGGACGTGACCACGACATATTGAGGCAGTGGAGCTGAGTGGATAGCCCTTATCCCCATACAATCTATCGCACGGCCCGGCCGCGAGCGCCCCCAGCGGAGGTGGCGCCTCCCGCTACATGCTTCGCCGATACTGCCCGCCCAGCCTCGCAGGAGGCGGCGATGGTCCTGGAAGAGGCGCTCGACTACGCGCGCCAAGGAGAGCTGGCCGCAACTAGCTGGCGGACCGCGAAGAAAAAGTAGCGGCCGGCGGTTAGATACTAGGGGCGCGCCAAGCAAAAGGCGACCACGATGACCCATTTCGCCGACGGCACCAAGCTGTCGATGGAGCTGAACGTACTCGCCAACGGGACCGGCTTCAAGGTCGGCAAGCGTGGGATGTACGGGCCGTCGCTGGCGCATGTCAATGAGGCCGCCGCCTATTACAGCGAGCGCCTCATTGGCGGCGGTATGGTCGACTTTACGGTCGGAGCGGCACCATCGAACGGCGCCTTCGTGGTGGGCCATACGGAAGATGCGATGCGCATGGACTACTTGAAGTACCTGAAGATGGGCAACGGCCCTCTTTACGTCTTCTACACACCATTTCACCTGCCTCACCTCGAGATTCCGCTGACTGCCGCGCGCACTGCACTGTTGCAGGACGCCACTGTGGCACCGATTGGCGCACCATCCTGCGATTCGGTCGCGGTCGCGAAACGCGACCTGAAGGAAGGCGAGACCCTCGATGGCATCGGCGGTTTTACCGCCTACGCCCTGCTCGAGAACTACGAGACAAGCCGCGCGCAGCGGCTGCTGCCGATGGGATTGGCGGAGGGTTGCAAGCTGCGTCGCGCCATTCCGAAGGACAGAGCCATCGGCTACGACGACGTCAAAGTTCCCGGGGGCCGCCTTAGCGATGAGTTACGGCGCCAGCAGGACGCGCATTTCGGCTGAGTCGCGGTCGCAGCAGCGAGCCGCGCTTTGCGGTCCACTTTCGGTGCTTGTAGCCTGGTGTGTCAAGCGCCTTGTTTCACAGGAGCCTGACGGGTCCAGCTGAAGCTGTTGCGTTCAACTGTGCTGTGGCCGAAGCCGGCCCATGAGCGCCTTCGCGCGCGAGACGACAAATGCTTCGGCACCGGGCGGCTGGCCCGATAACAGCCAAAGTATGGCCACCAGCACGACGTACGCGACGACGCCGACAGCAACGCCGCCTAGCAGTTGCGGCAGAGTATCGAACGACCCGGCACCACTACCGATGAGTTCGATGGTTTTCGCAACGCCGAACCCCATGACAGCACTCGCGACGGCGGGACGCCAAAAGCCGGCGAAATATTGGGCGAGAGAGATTTGCATCGCCCTAAAGAGCACGGGAAGGCCGACCAGGAGGCTGAGCGCGTAGGCGCCCAATTCGGCATACGCCACGCCGAGGGAACCAAGGCCTGCCGGCAGGGTGAACAAAAGCGCGAACATCGCCGCCAGCCGGGACGCAAGTACCGCGGGCAGGATCCACGTGCGACCCAGCGCCATGTAAGCGGAACCATTGTTGGACACAATAGCGGCAATCGCGCCGGCTCCGGCAAGAACCTGAATCACCGGAACGGCGCCCATCCACTGGGATCCAAGCAGGACCATCACCAGCGGATCTGCGATCACAGCAACTCCCACGCTTGCCGGAAGCACGGCAAGGACGATTACGGACACCACACTCAGGTAAGCCTCACGAAGCTTTGCAACATCGTGAGTCAGCCGTGAATAACCGGGAAACACGGCGCGATTGATCGGTGCAATGAGCTCATTTGACGGCATGTACGCCAGTTCCGAGCCGATCGTGTAGGCACCGAGGGCCTGAGGCCCGTACTGGCGGCCGACGAAGAAGTGCGGCACGCGCGCAATACCCGCGGCGAGCACATTGACGGCGAGGATGCCACTCGAAAAACCGACGAGATCGCGCGCCGAACCGAGACTCAGTGTCGGCCGATATCCGTTCATCAAGTAGCTCAGAGCGACGCCGGCCGCGCGGCCGGCGATCATGCCGATCACGAGCGCCCAATAGCTGCGAAGCAGGATCGCTGCCGCCAGCCCAATCACGAACGCGATCACTCGTCGCGACGCCATGAAGATGAACTCCGGGCGGAAGTCCATGCGGCGCCTGAACTCCACGATCCCGATGTTCTCGAAGCCGGTAAGCAGCCAACCGGCAGCCAACACCAACATCACTTCGACCAGGCGAGGTTCGTTGTAAAAGCTCGCGGTCGGCCAGGCCAGTCCAACCGTGAGCATGGAGACCAGAGCCGCAATGAGCAGGTTGAGCGTCCACGCTGTGTCGAAATCAGTCCGCGTAGGAGACGGGCGCTGGATAAGCGCAACGTCAAATCCGAATGCGGTGGCGAGTTCGATCAGTGCGATGACCGACATCGCCATCGCCACAAGACCGAAATCTGCGGGCACCAACAGTCGTGCAAGCACAACCGTGCTGATCACGCCGACCGCGCGGTCGACGATCTTGAACAGCATCATCCACGCCGCGCCGCGGGCGATCTCGGCCTTCATCGCCGATGCTCCGCACGCTTGCTTGAGATTAGGGGTCCCGCCGCCAGCAAGTAACCCTTATCGGCGCCGTTGCTGCGCGAAAGCGCTTGAGACGCGCTGATGACTTTCGCCAGCAAGACGCGTCCCACGCTAACTCTTTCGACGGTGTTTCCCATGCAGATCGTCAGATATCGCCGCGCGCGCAACTGAAATGCACCCAGGCACTTGCTGCGCGTTGCTCGCCAATCCGCACGGGGGCCGCTAGTATACAAACCGTAGCGTAAGTTTGGGATGCGCAATGCGAGGGAACGAGGCTGAAAAGCACCGTCATCATCGGCACCCACCGTGGACAGAGCCAGCGGATTTTGCCTGCTTCGTTCTGCCGCATAGACACGAGGTGGCAGAGATTTGAAGCGCGGGAGAGGCGTACGACCTGCGGCGTCATCACCGCGGTTCACGTCGCCATCGGTCGTTCAGCGCGAGACACGAAATCGAAGCGACAGTGCCGCAAGTCATGGTCGCTTCAGAAGGCACAGCTTCTGGCTCACGCTGCGGTTGATTCGCCTTGCGGCTCAACCGCTTCTTTTCGCGATAAGCGCGGCAGAGCTTTCCGCCGAAACATTGCAGGTATCGTTCGCGTCCATCGTGCCGTCCCTGTTTCAAGATTCCCCGATGACGATCGCAGTCGATACCGTCGGCGACCGCTGAGCAGTAATGAGCGAGCGATGAAAGAAGATGTGAATTTGCTGCACCACCTGGTGCTGCGCTCGGCCGATGCGACACCCGAGCGGTCGGCGCTCACGCACGACGACACGACGCTAACCTACGCACAGTTCGCTGACGGCATGAGCCGCTTTGCCAACGGCCTGACGGCGCTCGGGCTGCAACGTGGTGAACGGGTCGGCATCTATCTCGAGAAGCTCCAGCAACCGATAGAACAGCAGTCCCCGCGAACGCGAGGTGCGGCGGTTGAACCGGAATGTGAATTCATCCAGGTAGTAGTCGAGTTGGGCGGGTTGCACCGTCTTCCTTTACTTTTTACTTCCCGGCGCAGAATCGGCGTTTATTCTTCCTTTACTTGGATACCGGCGAAACGGCTCGCATCGCCTCGTCAATATCGCGTATGAGCTTCGGTCCATCCCAATACATCATCTTTGCGAGATAGACAGCGAGTTCGAAGCGATCACCTAGCGAAAGGCGCGCTCTTGACAGTAGTGACCAGAAACCGGCGTGCAGTTTCCAGACCTGAAAACGCATGGGTGATCTGCGTCCTGGCGCGTAAAAGTGCCGCAGCTCCTCGGGCGTCATCAATTCCGTCGCTGCCGCCTGTTCGAAGCGACGATAGAACAAGGGCTCGGGCAATTGAACAAACTTCCCCGCAAGGCTCAGCTGCGCAATCATTACATTGTCGGACGAGCTGTAGCTCTCCAACGGCATCGTCGCGCGCAGCGCCTCGGTGCGAATCAGACCGTGCATCGCATTGTTGATCGTAACGCGCTGGAGCAAGGTCCTGAAACGCTCGATGGGAGAGTTCATTCCGATGTCCATCGGATCTTCCACCTCCTGGAACTTGTCAATATCGTCGGCGAAGTAGCGGGGACGCGCGACGCACAGCACCACGTCCGGACGCGCGTCGAGCATTGCCACTGCCTTTTCGATGTACGTCGGTGCGATGTAGTCGTTGGACGAGGTCCACATGAAGTAGTTGTAGCGCGCGAGCTTGAGCGTGTAGGTGAAGTTCCCGTTCGCTCCAATATTCACCGGGTTTCGATAGAAGCGGATACGCGGGTCTCTACCGGCATACTCTTCGCAGATGGAAGCCGAATCGTCGGTGGAAGCGTTGTCCGCCAGGACGAGTTCGAAGTGCTTGAAAGTCTGAGAGAGGACACCGTCCAGCGCGGTTCGGAGATAGGCCGATGCGTTGTAAACCGGCATGCCAATACTGACGCGCGTGCTGTTAGTCATGCTCGAATCAGCCTCAACTCCTGCGGCAACAACACTTGCCGATACTGCTCAGCGAGCTCGTTCGCACGCTCGGCCGCGACACGACACGCAAGGCCCTCGACGCGGGGCCGCTCGACTACGATGTCTGAGAACGCGGCCGCAAGTTGATCTGAGGTCACGCTATCGAGATCGAACGCATAACGCTCGAGTCCGAAGTCGCGCATCAGTTCGCGCGACTTGCGGTAATAGCAGATACCGATTACCGGTCGAGCGAAGCGCAGCGCGAGGAGAATGCCATGGAATCGTGTCGGAACGATCACGTCGCAGCGCTGGTACAGGCAGGTCAGATCGTCAAGCGATCGTACCTTGGCGAGCGCCATCAGATCCGTGGCGGCGGTCCGCGGGATACGATCCATAAGGTCGCGAGCGACCCACTCATCGGCTGGCTGGGTTCCGTAGAGTTCGACTCGGTGGCCGCGCGCGAGCAGGTGCTCGACGAACCCGGCGACGGCTGCGAGATAAGTTTCCTGCACTTGCGGCTTCGCACCCGGCCAATAACGCGGGTCGTGCACGGGCATTAGGTTGACTGCAACCAGCAGGGACTCGGTCTTGCCTGTCTTCGCCACCGGCGCCAACTGTCGACCCGCATTGAAAGAGAACGCGAGGTCCGGCCGCACGGGAACCGGCGTTTTCCAGCCGATCTCGCCGACCAGCCTTGCGGAACCCTCGTCCCGAACGCTGACGTAGTCGGCGAGATGCAGCGTCCATCGGATGAACTGGCAGGCGAGGCGGCCAGCCAACGGACCCGCGCCGACGCTGAGCAACGCGACGCGGGCGCCTCGCAGTCGCGTAAGGACAGTCCAGCGCAAGAGCGTGTAAGGGAAGTTCCACGCACCGCCGAACTGGTCAAGCAGCTGGTTCGAACCGGCGACAATTACGAGGTCGACCCCGTCGAGCGCGCGCCAGCTCTTCGGCAGAGACGCTGCTTCGCGAACGAGTGCTTGCGAGACTCTCGCTAGGTGCCTCGCCGCCCTCACAGCGGTCGTGAGGAACGGGACGCGCCGAAGCACCGAACGGAGGCCGCTCGATTCTGAAGGCGTATGGGTCGGCGCGGATTTGGCTTCGGGCGGCTCCAGCGGAGTGCG
Organism: uncultured beta proteobacterium; assembly: GCA_963744255.1. Taxonomy (GTDB): domain Bacteria; phylum Pseudomonadota; class Gammaproteobacteria; order Burkholderiales; family SG8-39; genus DATEDA01. The sequence goes on along the minus strand of CAVUSZ010000019.1, from coordinate 8,243 downwards.
GAAAACGTCTCGGCGGAGCGCATAGCTGTCGACACCGTGGCGCTCCCGCGTGTCGGCCGGGTCGAGGCTTATGGCGATCACCCGGGCGCCCGGGCGCCAGCAGCGGACCCCACCAATCGCGGCCGCGGTGATTGATTCATCGCCAAGATTCAGCTGCCCGTAGTGACCGAGCACGGCGACGGCATCTGACCTTGCTGACTTCATTCGAAGGAAATCCGCAGTCGGGTCGCCGGCATGAGCGACTTGGCGTCGCCGGCTTGGAGATGTGGTTCACGCAACTGCTAACTGCTCGTCCCGCGCTGGTCGATGCCGACTCTCGAGTGGCCAGCGCCGGGAACCCTCCAGCCACATGCAGAGTTGCGCGACATCGAACAGTCGGGCCCCGATCGCGCACTCACCGCGGCGGTGCGCCTCCAGCGCGCGCTCGATCACATCGACCTGCCACAAACCCGACTCGCGCACGCTGCGGCTGGAAAGCAGGTCACGGAACGGCTGATACAACTCGTTGCGGAACCAATTGTCCGCCGAGTTGGGAAAGCCGAACTTGTCCACCCGGGTTCTAACCGTCGCTGGGATCCGACCGTTCATCGCCTCGCGCAGCACGAACTTGCCGTACTTGCCACGAAGCTTCCAATGTGAGCCAAGGCGGAAAGCAAGTGCGACGAGACGAAAATCCATGAATGGCGAGCGGACCTCGACCCCATGCGCCATCGAATTGCGGTCCTCGACACGCAGGTACAGCGGTAGCGGTTCGTGCTCGAGCGAGTGCTGCAAGCTCGACTGCAACGAGTCGATCGTGGCGTGCAGTTCCGGGGCCCAGTCCCGTTTTACATCGCCGGAGACCCACGGATCACCATGGACGCGCGCTGCGCGGCGTTGCTGGGATGCCCGCTTGTGGATGGGCACCCAGTGCGCCAATCTCCCGATGGCCCTCTGCACCGCCTGCTCAAGTTGTCGCCGTACTGCTTTGCGTCCATGCGCCCTGCCATAGGCTCGGCTCTCCAGCAGCGTCCGCCACAGTCGGCCCGCCGAAATGAGATCGCCCCAGTACTGAGCGAAGTAGTTTGAATATCCCGCAAGCACTTCATCTGCGCCTTGTCCATTCAGCAGCACCTTCACGCCGTGCGAGCGAGCCAGTTTCATCAACTGATACACGAGGACAAACGTGAAGGAGTGGACAGGCTCGTCCTGGAACCACAGATGACGCTCGAGGTCCGCCCACAAGTCAGCGAGGTTCGTCCTGCAGGCGCCAGAGGCGTGCGCTCGTCTGCTGAAGCGTCGCATCGATGTAGCTCCGTTCATCGAACTCCGGCGACATGATCAACAGAAGGCATTCAGGACGAACCGCTGCTGCGATGCTGCACCAGCCCGAGCCATCCCGCACATGATCGAGGTCGAATCCAATCCGCCGAGAGCAGCACGCCCACCGGAACGTCCGCACGCATGCGCAGCTGCACCGCGTCCTCGAACAACGCGGCATAGGCCGCAGGCGGCTCCGGAGGCTCAGCAACTCCGGCAGCCGCGTCCAATACTGACCAATACGGAAGAACCGCAACTCGCCCGATGCATCGGCCTCGAACCCGGTCCCGGCGCAATGCGCGTCACGCGCTCGTAGAACGTGCGTTGCGTCGAATCAAGCCTGCCTTCCAGCAGATAGTCGGCGATTGCGTGCCGGTCGATTTCGAGATGCGCGCATCCCGAATCGCGCACGGCCTTGATCTCCGAGGCCAGCACGGTAGCACGTAGCGCCGCGGTAGAGAAACAGCGGTTTCACCCCGAAGCGATCGCGCGCGCCGAAAATGCGCCGTTCGACCCGGTCGTAGATGACGAACGCCCACATCCCGTTGAGCCGATCGAGGCAGTCGCGACCCCACTCCCGATAGGCGGCAAGCAGCACTTCGGTATCGCCGCGTCGAGCGGAAGTTGTGACCGCGCACAAGGAGTTCCTCGCGCAACTCAACGTAGTTGTAGATCTCGCCGTTGAAAACGATGACGTGGCGGCCGTCCGCGCTCGTCATCGGCTGGTGACCTGACGGAGCAAGGTCGAGTATCGAAAGGCGCCGAAATCCAAGACCAACGGAACCGTCGAGAAAGAAACCGTGATCGTCGGGACCGCGATGCGCAATCAGATGCGTCATGCGGACGAGCAGGGCGGAATCCGGCTGATGGCCGTCCCGGGCGAGGAGGGCGACAAATCCACACATGAATGACGAATGCTCCTTAGACGGACGTGGCAAGCGGCGTCGCGCGCGCCCCGGCCGCCGCCGAGCCGGGCGCCGCCGGCGCTCGGCTGAGTGGGACCCCTCCGCATCGCCCGATCCGCTTTGCAGCCCTCCCGATGAAGGCCGCGTGCGATCGGCTGGCCGATCGCACGCCGACAGGGGCCCCCTGCGTCGAGATCACCCACTCGAGCCCGCGCTGTCGGGCAGGATCTCCAAAGCGCCAACCGATCAGGGACGGGCACAACGACGGCGCTCGAGCGCCGTCGTTACCTGAGCTACCTGAGCCGTCAGGTTTGCCCGGCGCAGAATGGGCGTTTATTCTTCCTTTACTTACATCGGGCTGATGCTCGCGTACCGCGGCGAGCGCCTCGGCAACGCAGCGAGCCTTGCCCACGACCACCATCCGCGGCCGTTCTGCATCGATGAGCTTTCCCAGACCCCAAAGCACGTGTTCGCTGTCGTCCACCAGGAGGATTCGGATCGGCGTCGTCGGCTGGGTCATCGGCTTCTCTTTTCGCACGCGCGTTCGGATCAGTATCGTCTGGCTACGGTGCGTACGATACGAACCGCGTCGACGCGGCGCATGAGACGAGCAGACCGATTTCGATGGCTCGAAAAGACTAGGGCCGCTAGTACGGATGTACCAGGAGGAGCAGGCGCGGGAATATCCGGTGCCAGTTGGCGCCGGATGCGGAGCTACCTGAGGGGATTGCTCAAGCGGCGGATCTGTCCAGCCCGCGCTCTTTCGCGTACATGAACAGATCGAGTCGGCTGTGCACGCCGAGCTTGTTATAGATCGAAGCGAGGTGGTTGCGCACCGTGTGACTACTGAGGCAGAGCGTGTCGGCGATCACCTTAATCGGCGCGCCCTTGTGCCGCACGACGGCAATGATGATGTCGCGCTCCTTGTGCGTCAGCGCAGCGATCGCGTCGTTCCCGGCTCTCTGCTTCCCATTCGCTGCGTCAGTCAGGCTCGCAAGCAGCTTCGCGGTCGTCGCCCGATCGAGCCAGACCTCGCCGTAGGCGACGCGCTCGACCGCGTTGAGGATCACCTCCGCAGGTTCCGCCTTATGCACCATGCCGCTCGCACCCTGGAGGACGGCGCGCTCCCGGAGTTCCGGGTCGCGCGCTCCCGTGAGGATGAGAACCTTGGCGTCACAGCGTCCCAACAGATCGGACAGAATCTCGAGCCCGCTGGAACCTCCGAGATCTAGATCCAGCAACACCACGTCCGGCCGCTCCGCCGCCGCCAAGGCAAGTGCCTCATCCGCGCTGACGGCCGTGCCGACGACATGCATGCGCGGCTTCGCGCTGTCGATCAGCTTTCCGAGCCCCCATAGCACCGTCCGGTGGTCGTCGACCAGGAGGACGCGAATCGACCGGTGATCGGTCGTAGGCATCGCATGCTTCCCTATACGGGGATCACGACGGCGACTTTCGTTCGCCCGTCGTCGCGATGTTCCACGTCCACACGACCGCCGAGCTCCATCGCGCGCTCGTTCAGCGAGCGGGGAAGAAGACCTGCTTCGCGTTCCGGTCTGGCGCCCGATCGTTGATGAACTCCACGACCAGCCGGGCACCCTCGTCGCGCAGATTGACCAAGGCGCGCCGAGCCGAGGTGTGGCGGCCGGCATCGGGGTTCGGGGCGGCAAGGACCTCGTGGGCCTTACCTTGCTTACTTCGTTCCCGTTCTGACTGCGCGCGGCCCGACTATCGCCACTCTGCCGCCGGTCGCGAGCGATCGATCGCGTCGTTCAGCCGCGGCATCACCTGCTCGGCGAGGAGCTGCATCGACCGCTTCCCGAGCGCGGGATCCATCCAGTCGTGGCACGCGTACACCAGCGTGCCGAAGTCGCCGATCTTTTCCCGGAACGCCAGCAGCTGATCGACGACGCTGTCGACCGTGCCGGCGATCACGAGCTTGTTGGTGACGTGCTCCGGCGTGATCTTCTCGTCCGGCTCGCTCTGGTCGAGCTTGAAGAGATTCGATCGACCGAACATGACGAGCTTGCGGACGAGTTGCTTGAAGTAGAAGTGGTACGGACCCTCGGCCGAAAGACCGTAGCGCCTGGCCGTCGCCTCGTCGTCGGCGACGAAGATCGACTTCGCCACCCGCCACTCCGCGGGGTCGGCCTGCGCGCCGGCCGCCGCGCGGCCTTCGACGTAGCGCGGCCAGTGGCTCGCCACCCATTCCGGCAGCAGGAAATTCGCCGAGATCGGCTGCCACCCGCGTTTGGCCGCTTCGGTCACGCCCTTCGAGTGCGGCGCCACGGCGGTGACGACGATCCGCGGGTGCGGCTGCTGGTAGGGCTTCAGGATCGCGCCCTGCCCGATCTCGAGGATCTTGGTCTTGTCGGTGGTGACGTTGAAGTACTGCCCGGCGAGGTTGTAGGGCGCCTCGCCCTTCCAGATGTCGAGCACCATGTTGATCGACTCGAGGAAGATCGCGTTGCGGTCCTTCTGGTAGTTGCCGAACACCTCGGCATCCGACATCAGCCCCCCGGGGCTGATGCCCATGATGAAGCGGCCCTTCAGCATGTGGTCGAGCATCGCCACTTGCGCCGCGACCGCGGCCGGGTGGGTGTTCGGCATGTTGATCGTGCCGCTGCCGAGGACGATGTTCTTCGTGTCGTGCGCGACGCTCGCGAGGAACATGAGGCACGAGGTCACGTTCTCGGCGAGGTCGGTGACGTGCTCGCCGACGTAGGCTTCGGCGAAGCCCAGACGGTCGGCGAGCAGGATCGCCTCGCGGTCCTCGGCGAGTGTCTCCGCGGGCGGCCGCGACGGCGGGTGCAGCGGCATCATGAACATCGCGAGCTTCATCGAACGTCCTCCGGTGCGATCGGGAGATTCACCGGCCGCCGCAGGCGCGCCGAGAGATCGAACGCCTTGGTGAGCATCAGCCTGCTGTGACCGTCGGCCGCGGTCGCGTGCTGCGTGGACAGACCGAGGGCGAGGCGGTTGAGCCACGATTCGGTCTCGTCCCGCATCGGCCCGCGCAGCTCGCCGAGCGCGATATCGCCGGGCGGATAGCTGGTGAGGAAATCGACCCGTCGCGACTCGTCGGGCGCATAGCCTTCCGCCTGCGACTTCGCCGTCGCCAGCACGATGTCGCGATGCGTGTCGTCGATGGTCAGCACCCCGTCGGTGCCGACAATCCCGACCTCGAGGCTGTAGACAGCGCCCGGCCAGACGACCGGGAGCGCCCAGGAGATGGCTGAGTGGTAGAGCGCGCCGTCGGCGAACGCGATCGTCCCCACCGTCGCGTCAATGCCGCGGCATGCCGGTCCCAGCGCCTTGTCGACCGAACGCGCGTAAATCTCGACGGGCGTACTTCCCTCCATCATCCACATGACGATGTCGAGCGCATGCGTGCCCGAGATCACCATCGGCGAGATGCGGCTGGGGTCGCTCGTCCGCTTGTAGTTGTCCAGCGCGACCAGCCGGTTCATGAACGCGCGCGAGGTGACGAGCGAGACGTCGCCGAGGCTCCCGGTGCGGACCTTTTCCTTCGCCACCAGCCAGCGCCGCCGGAACCGCTGCGTATAGCCGACCACCGCGTCGACACCGGCCTGCCGGATCGCCTCCAGTACCTGCGCCGACTCGGCGAGCTCCGTGGCGAGCGGCTTCTCGATGAAGAGCGCGAGCTTCCGCTCGAGCGCCGCCAGGATCGGCGCGACGTGCAGATGCTCGTCGGTGGCGATGATCGCGGCTGTCGCCTCGGCCCGGGCGAGCAGCTCGCGATGATCGCCGGTGACGAAATCCGCGCCGATCCGCTCGGCGACGAGCTGCGCCCGCTCCGGGTTCTTCTCCGCGAGCCCGATCCAGTCGACCTGCGCGTGACGCTTGGCGATCTCGCCGCGGATCAGGCCGATCCGACCGCCGCCGACGATCGCAAGGCCGATCCGCCTGGGATTCTTCCGCGGCATGTCCTTCAGGCCGCCGCGCGCTTCGCCGGCGCTCCGGCGAGCGGCAGATCGACCGGCACGTTGCGCTCGGCCGAGAGGTCCGCCGCCATGTAGACCTCCATCACCATCCGCGCGTGCTCGGGCGTCACCACCAGCGGGCGGTCGTACGCGACCGCCTCGAGGAAGTGGACGGTCTCGGCCGCCATCGGTCCGGCGTAGACATGCTCGACCGGCTCGCCGGGCATCGTCGACATCGGCAGCTGCATGCCCGTCTTCATCGTGTTCAGGACGACGTCCTTGTGGCTGTCGTCGATGAGGAGCGCGCCCTCCGTCCCGAGGAACTCGATCCAGGTCGTCGAGAAATTGGGATAGCCGGGCGGCAGGCTCCAGCCGCCGCCGACCACGAACGCGAGGCCGCTGTCCATCGTCACCGTGATCCACTGGCAGTCGGGGATCGCCGCGCCCGTCGTCGCCTGCATCGCGCCGAAGGCGAGCTGCGAGTACACCCGCACCGGCTTCGCCGGCTCCAGGCACCAGAGCACGAAGTCGAGATCGTGGGTCGACTCCATGGCCGCCGGCGAGAGCTTCGACCGGCCGGTGATCTTCGTCCCGAGGCCGCGGGTGATGTGACGGCTCACGAGGGCGCTCACCGGCCTGCCGATGGTGCCGTCGCGCACGCACTGCTTCACGTACGCGTACTTCGGATTGAAGCGCTGCGAGTAGCCGATCGTGAACTTGAGCCTGCTCCGCCGCGCAGCCGCGATGAGCTCGTCGGCCTCGGCGAGCTCGATCGCGATCGGCTTCTCGAGCAGCACGTGTTTTCCCGCGGCGAGCGCGTCGCGCGCCATCGGGAAATGGGTCGACTCGGGCGTCGCCGAGATCATGATCGCGTCGATGCCGTCGAGGCGGAGCAGCTCCCGGTAGTCGGCGGTCGCGGTCTTCGCTCCGGTCTTCCCCGCGATCTCGCGCAACCGCTCGGGTCGCGTCTCCGCGACGTGCAGGCTCTCCACGAGCGGATGATGGGCGCAGGTCTCCGCGCGGATGCCGCCGCACCAGCCGGTGCCGATGATTCCCACGCCGATTCTCTTCATTCTGCCTCCGGCAGGTCGCGGATGTCCGCACCGCGATGGAATCATACGGGCAAACCGCGCACAAATGCGCCCGGGTTATCATCGCCATGCTCGCCTTGCATGGCTCGCAGCGCCGTGGACATCCGGAGCATGAAGTGTTTCGTGCAGGTCGCCGACCGCGGCAGCATTACACACGCGGCCGACGACCTCGGGATCACGCAGCCCGCGCTCACCCGCCGCATCCTCCAGCTCGAGACCGAGCTCGGCGTCGGCCTGCTCGAACGGCGGCCGCGCGGCATCCGGCTGACCGGAGCAGGGCGCGAGCTGCTCGAGCATGCGCGGCGGATCCTGCGCGAGGTCGCGCTCGCGGAGGCGCAGGTCAAGCGCGCCCGAAGCGCAGTGCGCGGCCGGGTCGTGCTCGGCACCTCGCCGACGCTTGCGCCGATGCTCCTGCCGGGCTGCGTCGCGCGGGCCCGGACCGAGTGCCCGTCGGTGACGCTCAAGGTCGTGGAGGAGTTCAGCTCGCAGCTCTTCGACGGCCTCCTGAGCGCGAAGGTCGACGTGGCCGTGCTCACCAATCCGCCGCACTCACGCAGCCTCGCGATGTCGCCGCTCCTCGCCGAGCCGATCGTCGTGTTCGCGGGCGCCGCAGAGCGCGGCATGAAGCGCGGCTACAGCCTGACCGAGCTGCGCCGGACGCCGGTGATCGTGACCTCCGCGATCCGCGCACTCGTCGACCGGCAGCTGGCGCGGTTCGGCGCTCAGCTCGCGATCGAGGCCGAGATCGATTCGATCGAAGCGATCCGGCGCATGGTCCTCGCCGGCGCCGGCATCACCGTGCTGCCGGTCTCGACGTTCCACGATGACATCGTGGCCGGCCGCTGCGCGGCCTATCCGATCGAAGATGCGAACCTGCACCGCATGCTCGTCCTCGCCCACGCCGGTCCGCCGCAGGGCGGTGCAGCGATGGACGAGGTGTTGCGTCTGGTGCGGACCGAGATCGACCGGCTCGCCCAGCGCGAGGTCTTCAACCTGCCCGCGCC
>CAVUSZ010000018.1:0-58594 GCA_963744255.1 uncultured beta proteobacterium | reverse complement strand
GAACGTCAACTCGCTCAAGGTCCGCCTTCCCCACCTGCTCGACTGGCTCGCGGCGAGCTCGCCCGATGTCGTCTGTCTTCAGGAGACCAAGCTCGAGGACGCCAACTTCCCCGCCGCGGCGCTCGAGGTTGCCGGCTACGGAGCGGTCTTCTCGGGTCAAAAGACCTATAACGGCGTCGCCATCCTTGCGCGCGCGCCGCTGGCCGCGATCGATGCCGGCATCCCCGGCTTCGAGGACGCGCAAAGGCGCGTCCTCAGCGCGACCGCCGGCGATGTTCGCGTCGTCTGCGCGTACGTCCCGAACGGGCAGGCGGTCGGCACCGAGAAGTACGAGTACAAGCTGAAGTGGCTGGGCGCTTTCGCCGACTGGCTACGCGGCGAGCTCGCTGCGCATCCGAACCTCGTGGTGCTCGGCGACTACAACATCGCGCCGGAGGACCGCGACGTGCACGACCCGAAGCGCTGGGCGGGCCAGGTGCTCTGCAGCGGGCCCGAGCGTGCGGCGTTTCGCGCCCTGCTCGGCCTCGGGCTCAAGGACAGCTTCCGGCTCTTCGAGCAGCCCGAGAAATCGTTCACCTGGTGGGACTACCGGCTAAACGCGTTCAAACGGAACCTGGGGCTCCGCATCGACCACATCCTCATCGCTCCCGCGCTCGTGGCGGGGTGCACGGGTGCGGCGATCGATCTCGCGCCCCGCCGGCTCGAGCGGCCGTCGGATCACGCGCCGGCCGTCGCGGAGTTTTCGCTCTGAGCCGGGCGAGCCCCGTCCGAAACGCCGCATCTGGCGACGGATTCGGAGCGTAGAATCCGCGTGACCCCCCTCCGCACGAGCTTCCCGGCGTGGAACTCGCCGACGACATCCGCAAGCGCGGCTTCAAGAAGTGGTACGAGCGCCAGCTCATCGAGTGCCACGCGTATCTCGTCACCTGCTTCCTCTGCATGATCCTGGTGGCCGCGCTTATGGAGGACGTGAGCTTCCGCGCGCCCTGGCTGAAGCCATTCCTCATGCTCGCTCTCATCGCCGGCGGCGGGTTCGTCGGAGTGTTCTCCTTGCTCCGCTACGGGACGATCATGCGCACGGCCCAACGCTTCGGCGACCGCTCGGTGTGCGAGCAGTGCCACGCCTATGCGAAGTTCGACATTCTCGAGTCGGGCGGCGGCGCGGCTACGCCGGAGAGCGAGCCGGACACCTGGCTGCGAGTGCGCTGCCGGAAATGCGGGCACGGCTGGACGATGCCCTGACCGGCGGGCGCCGCGAGGCGGCCGCGCTGCACGTCGGTCCGCCGGCCGTCGCGGAGGCGGCCGCGTGCGCGGCGGTGCTCGCCGTTGCGTTTGCCCTCGACCGCCTGTCCCCGATGTGGGGACAAATCGCCGCCGGATTCGGCGTCTGGGCGTTCGCGCTCGTGGTCCTCGAACGTGCCTCGGGACCGCGGCGCCGGATGCTCTTCGCGGTTCTCGCGTGGGCAACCGCGGGCGAGCTTTTCTGCTCGCTCGTATGGGGGCTCTACGCCTACCGGCTCGGCAACATCCCGCACTTCGTCCCGCCAGGCCACGTACTCGTTTTCCTGACCGGGATGCAGCTCGCCCGGGCGGTTACGCCGGCCGCGGCCGACCGGCTGACCGCGGCGTACGCAGTGCTGACCGCATGCGCGGCGGTATTTCTCGGCGACGAGCTCAGCGTGCTCCTCTTCGCCGTCTACCTGCTGGTCTACCGGCTGAAGCCAGACCTGCGCGCATTGCTGGCGACGATGTTCCTGGTGACGCTCACGCTCGAGCTTGTCGGCACGGCGCTCGGGACGTGGGCCTGGGCGCCGCGCGCGCCGGCGCTCGGACTCGCGACGACGAACCCGCCGCTCTCCGTCGCGGCGTTCTACTGCATGCTCGACACGCTGGTGTTCCTCACAGTGCAGGGCCGGCTCCGGCGCTTTGTCGAGCTCAAGCTATCCACTCGCTGACCGGCGCGCGCGCCTCGTGGAGCGGCTGGCAGACGACGTCGACGAACGCCGGCTCGCCCGACGCGACGGCGCCCGCGAACACCTCCCGGAGCTTCGCCGGGTCCTCCACGCGCCAGCTCTTCACCCCGAACGCCGACGCGACCGCGGCATGATCGGTGGCGCCGAAATCGACCGCGAAGTAGCGCTCGCCGAAGCCCGACTTCTGCCCGGCCTTGATCCAGCCATAGGTCGCGTTCGAGACCACGACCATCGTGACCGGGACGCGATAGCGCACGATCGTTTCGAGCTCGCCCGCGGTCATGCCGAAGCTGCCGTCGCCCATGACGGCGACGACCTTCGCGCCCGGCCGGCCGAAATGCGCCCCGACTGCGGCGGCCATCGAGTAACCGAGCGCGCCGTGCGCGCGGTTGGAAAAATAGTGGCGGCCTGCCCGGGCGACCTGGTAATACGCCGAGAGATACGGGCAAGGCGTCCCGGGGTCGGCGACGACGATCGCATCGTCCGGCAGCGCCGCGCTCAACTCGGCGACGACGCGCTCCGGGCGGATCGGCCGCTCGTCCGAGCGGGCGAGCGGCTCGAACGCCGCGCGCTTCTCCCGGTTCGCTTTCGCCGCGGCAACGCGTCCCCAGCCGCCGGATCGAGGCGTGAGCGCATCGCGCAGCGCGGCAAGCGTCAGCTTCGCATCGCCGGTCAGACCGGCTGCGGTGGGGTAGTTTGCGCCGATCACCCGCGGATCGACGTCAATATGGATCACGGTGATCTTGCCCGGCGCAGGGAAGCGCCAGCGCTCGGTCGTGACCGACCCGGCCCGGCAGCCGATGAACGCGACGACGTCCGCCGCCTCGACTACGGCGCGCGTCGAGGGCGTTCCGCCGTTCGATCCCACGACGCCGACCGCGAGCGGATGGTCCTCGGCGATCGAACCCTTGCCGCTGATCGTCGTTGCGACCGGCGCGCCCAACGCCTCCGCGCAGGCGGCGAGCTCGGGCTCGGCGCCCGAGATCACCGCACCCCCGCCGACGATGAGGAGCGGCCGCTCGGCCGCCGCGAGCAGCCTCGCGGCCTCGGCGACCGCCTGCGCGTCGGCGACGGACCGCCGCGCCGGATACGCGCCGAGCGAAGCGTCGGCCCAGAGCTCCGCCTCGTCGACCGGCTGCCGCTGCACATCGTAGGGCAGCCGATGTGCACCGCCCCCGGCCGCCCGGTGGCGAGCTCGGAGAACGCACGCCGCAGCGTGCGGGGAATGTCCGCCGCGGCATTGAGCACCGCGTTCCACTTGGTGAGTGGACGGAAGAGCGCCGCCTGGTCGAGCTCGGTCAGCGCAAACCGCCCGCGCGCCGAAACCGAGACATCGGAGGTGAAGCACAGCACCGGGATCGACGATTCGTTCGCCTCGACCACGCCGGGGAGGATGTAGGTCGCGCCGCCGCCGCTCGGCCCTTCGCACACGCCCACCCGGCCAGACACGCGCGCGTAGCCGTCCGCCATATAGGCGGCCGAGCGCTCGTCGCGGGTCAGGACGTGCGTGATGCCGTGGTCGAGACGGTACAGCGCGTCGTAGAGCGGCAGGCTCGTGTCGCCGCAGAGGCCGAACACGTGCTTCACGCCGTGCAGCTGAAGCGTACGGACGAACGCTTCCGCACCGGTTATGTCCGCCATCAGGTGTTGGGCCCGGGCGGCAGCGGCGGTGCCGGGTGGTCCGGTGCCTCGGACACCCAGACGTCGAGCAGCGTGTAGGCCACCGCGAGCACGACCGGGCCGACGAAGAGACCGAGCAGCCCGAACGAGACGAGGCCGCCGATCACGCCGGCGAAGATGAGCAGCAACGGCAGGTCGGCGCCCTTCCTGATCAGGATCGGGCGCAGCACGTTGTCCATGCTGCCAACGATGATCGTCCACACGAGAAGCGCGACGAACCACCCGGTCGAGCCCTGGAACCACAGCCATACGAGCGCACACACGAGCACGGGCACGGCGCCGATCTGCGCCACCGCCAGCATGAACATGACCGCGGTGAGCACCGCAGCGAACGGCACGCCGGCGACCCAGAGACCGATACCGCCGAGCAGCGCCTGGACGAAGGCCGTCAGCACGACGCCGAGAGCGACGCCGCGGATCGCCTTTCCGGCGAGCTGAACGACGTTGTCGCCGCGCTCGCCGGCGAGTCGCCGGCCGAAGCGCCGTACCCACCGGGCCCACGACTCGCCGATCGCGTACATGATCGCCGCGATCACGACTGTCAGCAGGAACTGCACGCTGACGAGGCCGAAGCCGCCGACCTCGGCGACGAACCAGCGGACGACGCGGCCGGCGTACGGCGCGACGACCTCGTCGAGGTCCTCCACCTCCTTCGCCGCGTATTCGTTCCAGAGCGCCGCGGCCTGCCCGCCCACGACCGGGACCTTCGGCACCCACTCCGGCGCGACGGGCAGCTTGAAGCCCCGCAACCCCTTCGCCCAGCTCGCGATCTCATCGGCGTGCGAGACGATCGTGCCGATCGCAGCCGAGAACGGCGCGACGAAGACGAGCAGCAGGGCGAGCGTCATCACGGTCACCGCGAGCGAGCGCTTGTTCCAGAGCCGCCCCTGGACCGCGAGCATCAGCGGCCAGGTCGAGACGACGATCATGGTGGCCCAGATGATCGGGGCGAGGAACGGCCGCAGGATCCAGACCGACGCGAAGATAAGCGCGCAGATGGAGAGCACCGCAAAGACGGTGCGCGTGAGGTCGCGCTGGAGGTCGGTGGTCATGGCCGCGCCGAGGAGAGGTGTCGAATGTTACCTGCCGCGGCCGGTCCGGAGGGCGGCCAGCGGCACGATGAGGAGCGCTGCGTCCGAGGCGCCGTGGCCAGGGGGGCCACCGGCAGCGGAAGGTGCGCGAGTGACGCGGGACGCCGCGCGCCTTCCAGCTCGTGGACAGCAGATGCGCGACCGTCTCGAACAGGCTTTCCAACTGACGGCCCCGTTGTCGATCGGACTACGGCCGGAATCATAGCGGCCCGGGAGAGGAAGGACGTGCCGGCCTACAGCACGGCCAGGAACAGGCGGATCACGAGCGTGTTCAGGAGATCGATGAAGAAGGCACCGACGAGCGGGACGACGAGGAACGCGACGTGGGAGGCGCCGTGCCGTTGCGTGACCGCGGTCATGTTCGCCATCGCGGTCGGCGTGGCGCCGAGCCCGAACCCGATGAAGCCGGCGCTGATCACCGCAGCATCGTAGTTGCGGCCGAGCACGCGGAAGATCACGAACAGCGCGAACAGGACGGCGAGCACGAGTTGCAGGCCGAGCAGCACGAAGAGCGGGCCGGCGAGATCGGCGAGCGCCCACAGCTGCATGCTCATGAGCGACATCGCAAGGAACACCCCTAGGGACACCTCGGCGATGAGGGCGAGCGCGGGGACGCGGCTTGGCCACGGGATGCGCGGCGCGACGCGCGGCAGCAGGTTGGTGAGCACGATGCCGGCGAGCAGGCAGGGCACGAAGAGCGGCAGGTTGAAGCCGACGCTGGCGAGCCACTGGTGGCCGAGAATACCGATCAACCCGCAGACGTGGATCGCGAGGATCGCGTGCAGGAACGAGAGGTAGTCGATGCCGGGTTGCGCGTCGCCGTAGTGCACCCCGACCTCGGGCGCATCGCCGGCCGGCCCCTCGAGCCGATAACGCTGCACGAGGAAACGCGCCACCGGGCCGCCGGCGACGCTCGCGAGCACCAGCCCCGCCGTCGCGCAGAGCACACCGATCTCGAGCGCGTTGGCGATGCCGCGCTGCGCCGCGAACGCCGGCGCCCACGCGATCGCCGTGCCGTGCCCGCCGAGCAGGGACACGCTGCCGGCGAGGATGCCCATCGCCGGAGGTCGCCCGAGCAGGGTCGCGACGGCGACGCCGAGGGCGTCCTGCAGCACCATGAACAACGCGACGGCGACAAGCAAGATGACGAGCGGCCGCCCGCCAGCCTTGAGGTCGCTCACGCGCGCGTTGATGCCGATGGTGGTGAAGAAGTAGACGAGCAGCACATCGCGCGCGGTCAGCTCGAAGGTGACCTTGTAGCCCGAGACGACGTACACGAGCCAGAAGGCGAGCGCGAACAGCAGGCCGCCAGTGACCGGCTCCGGGATGTTGTACTCGCGGAGCGGCGCCAAGCGGCGATTGAGCGCCTTGCCGATGAAGAGCACGACGATCCCCGCGGTGACCGCGAGGAACGGGCGCACGAACACGACGCCGTCCGGCTGGAGCTCGACCATCCTCCTCCCCGGGCGGATATGGTTCAGACCGCCGCGGAGTATGCGCCGCGGGCGCGCGCGGCGCTACCGGCCTGGCCCCGCTCGCCGCGCCGGGTCAGTCGATCCGCTCGTACGCGGGCAGGGTAAGGAAGTCCACGTACTCGCCGGTGGTGAACTCGTCGAAGAGCTGCGCCCCCTCCTCGTACTTCCCGGCCTGCCAGGCCTCGTCGCCGAGGTAGGTCTTCACCTTGGGCAGCTCCTCGGCGAGGAGCTGGCGGAAGAGGCCGGTCGTGACCTTGCGGCCGTCGTCGAGCGCACCCTTCGGCGAGCGGATCCATTGCCAGATCTGCGAGCGCGAAATCTCGGCGGTGGCGGCATCCTCCATCAGGTTGAACACCGGCACGCAGCCGTTGCCGGCGAGCCAGGCACCGAGGTACTGGATCCCGACGCTGATGTTGGCGCGCAGGCCTGCTTCAGTGATCGGCTGCTCGGGCCGGAAGTCGAGAAGCTCCTTCGCCGTGTAATTGACGTCGGGCCGCTGCCTGCCGTACTGGTTCGGCGTCGGCATGCGCTCGTCGAAGACCGCCTTGGCGATCGGCACCAGCGCCGGGTGCGCGACCCAGGTGCCATCGCAGCCGTCGGTGACCTCCCGGAGCTTGTCCTGGCGCACCTTCTCGAGCGCGGCCTCGTTCGCGGCCGGGTCGTTCTTGATCGGGATCTGCGCCGCCATCCCGCCCATCGCCGGCGCGTTGCGACGGTGGCAGGTCTTCACCAGGGTCAGCGCGTAGGCGCGCATGAAGGGCGCGGTCATCGTCACCTGCGCCCGGTCGGCGAGACAGAAGTCGGGATTGGACCGGAACTTCTTGATGCAGGAGAAGATGTAGTCCCACCGCCCGATGTTGAGCCCGGCCGAGTGGTCCTTCAGCTCCCAGAGGATCTCGTCCATCTCGAACGCGGCGAGGACGGTCTCGATCAGCGCGGTTGCCCGGATCGTCCCCTGCGGCACCCCGAGCGCGTCCTGCGCGGTCTTGAAGATGTCGTTCCAGAGCCGCGCTTCGAGGTGCGACTCCATCTTCGGGAGGTAGAAGTATGGCCCCGAGCCGCGCGCGAGCAGCTCCTTGGCGTTATGGAAGAACAGCAGCGCGAAGTCGAAGATGGAGCCCGACACGAGCTTGCCGTCGACCTTCACGTGCTTCTCGTCGAGGTGCCAGCCGCGCGGGCGCGGGATCAGCACCCCGGTCCTGTCGTTCAGCTGGTACTGCTTGCCGTTCTGCTCGAACGTGATCGTGCGGCGGATCGCGTCGCGCAGGTTGATCTGGCCCTCGATCATGTTCGCCCAGGTCGGGCAGTTCGCATCTTCGAAGTCCGCCATGAAGGTGGAGGCGCCGGAGTTGAGCGCGTTGATCACCATTTTGCGGTCGGTCGGACCGGTGATCTCGACGCGCCGATCGAGCAGGTCCTGCGGCTGGGCGGCGATCGTCCACGCCGATTCGCGGATCGGTTTCGTTTCCGGCAGGAAATCGGGCAGCTTGCCGGCGTCGAATTCGCTCTGCCGCGCCTGACGGCGCGCAAGGAGCTTTTGCCGGCGGTCCTCGAACTTGCGGTGGAGCAGCGCGACGAACGCAAGCGCTGCGGGCGTGAGAATCCCGGCAGTATCCGGGGGTGATCGGCGCCGTGATCTCGACGCCGGCGGGCAGAGTCTTGGCCGCAGCGGATGCGTTCATGGAGCGTCCTGGGAGAACGGTGGCGAGACCGCTATTTTATGCGTCGCAACAACCGCGCCGCAACGCAAGATCCTTCCCGGATCGCGAAACGCGCGGACCGGTTCGGATCGCGTTCAGGTCGGCGTTGATGGACGTCGCCGTAGCCGTCGACGAGCCGCTGGATCAGCTACTCGCGCCCGACTGGGAGGAACGAGACCCGCACTTGGAGGTGCTTGGTCTTCAGCTTCCTGTTCAAGTCCTGCTCGAACTGGTTCAGGATCTCGTGGAGACACCGCGCGCGCGGGGCCGCGCTCGACGTAGTTAGACGTCTTCGAGAACGGGACGAGCGCGCCGATCAACGGCGCTTCGTCGTCGTCTCGTCGAGGTCGCTTTCCAGGCGCTTTCGCGCTTCGCTTCGGCCGCGGCCGGTTTCTGTTGCGCCGCAACGGCGCTTGCCAGTACGGCAATGAGACCGCGCATGATAGGGCGATGGCGCGCTTCATCGATGCGGTCGGCCTGGGATCCGCGCGCCGGGCTACTCCACGGGCGGGTCCGCGGGCAGATCCTTGTCCTCGAGCCGCAACTCGGCGATCTTGCGGGTAATCGTGTTGCGCCCGATGCCGAGCAGATTCGCCGCCTCGATGCGGCGCCCGCCGGTATGCACGAGCGCGCGCGCGATCAGCACCTTCTCGAACTCGCGCGAGAGCACGTCCATGATGTTGGATTCGCCGCGCATCAGTGCCTTCTCGACGTGCCGCTGCAAGGCAGCTGTCCAGTCGGCCTCTGCACCCGCGACCGCGTCCTCGCGCAACTCCGACGGCAGGTCGCCGACGTCGACGGTTTGGCCCGGTGCCATCACCGTGAGCCAGTGGCAGACGTTCTCGAGCTGGCGCACGTTGCCCCGCCAGTCCTGTGCGACGAGATAGTTCATCGCGCCCTCGGAGAGCCGTTTCGGCTCGACGCCGAGGTCGCGCGCGCTCTTGAGAATGAAATGGCGCGCGAGCAGCGGGACATCCTCGCGGCGCTCGCGCAGGCTGGGCAGCCGCAGGCGAATCACGTTCAGCCGGTGGTACAGGTCCTCGCGGAACGTACCCTCGCGCACGCGCAACTCGAGGTCCTGATGCGTCGCGGCGATCACGCGCACGTTCGCGCGGAGCGGCTGGTGACCGCCGACCCGGTAGAAGTTCCCGTCGGACAGCACGCGCAGGAGCCGCGTCTGCAGATCGGGCGCCATGTCGCCGATCTCGTCCAGGAAGAGCGTGCCGCCCTCGGCCTGCTCGAACCGGCCGCGGCGCATCGCCTGCGCGCCCGTGAACGCGCCGCGCTCGTGGCCGAAGAGCTCGCTCTCGAGGAGATCTTTCGGCATCGCGGCGGTGTTGATCGCGATGAACGGCTTCGCCCCGCGCGGGCTGTGGCGATGGAGCGCCCGGGCGACCAGCTCTTTGCCGGTGCCGGACTCGCCGGTGATCAGCACCGTCGCGGTCGAGGTCGACAGCCGCCCGATGGCGCGAAACACCTCCTGCATCGCCGGCGCCTGGCCGAGGATCTCGGGCGAGGCGGTGGCCGCCTCTTCGGTCTCCCCCTCGTGCAGACTCTCGTCGAGCGCTCGGCGAATCAGCTCCACCGCCTGGTCGACGTCGAAGGGCTTGGGCAGGTATTCGAAGGCCCCGCCTTGGAATGCGGCCACCGCTGACTCGAGATCGGAGTAGGCGGTCATGATGATCACCGGCAGCGCGGGATGCTTCTGCTTCACGCTCTGCAGCACCTCGAGCCCCGAGGTGCCGGGCATCCGGATGTCGGAGACCAGCACCTGCGGCGTATCGCTCTCGAGCGCGGTCAGCGCGTCCTGTGCGAGCCCGAACGTCTTGAACGGAATCCCCTCACGCGTGAGCGCCTTCTCGAACACCCAGCGGATCGAGCGGTCGTCGTCAATCACCCATACCGGCTTCATCGGGCACCAGTCAGTCTTCGGTTTGCGGTTTGCGCGTGACGGGCAGCACGATCCTGAACGTCGTCCGTCCCGGTTGGCTCTCGCATTCGATCGAGCCGTGGTGGTGCTGCACGAACGTCTGCGCGAGCGTCAGTCCGAGCCCGGTCCCGCCTTCGCGCCCGGAAACGAGCGGGTGGAACACCCGCTCGCGCAGCTCGGGCGGAATTCCGGGACCGTTGTCGACCACTTGCAATTCCAATGCCAGCCGGTGACGGCGCCGGGCGATCGTGACCGAACGCTCGATGCGCGTGCGGAGCACGATCTCGCCGGCCCCCTCGTCCGCGCGTTTGTGTCCGCCGGCGCAGGCCTGGGCGGCGTTCCGCACGATGTTGAGCACCGCCTGGATGAGCTGCTCGCGGTCGCCCTCGATCTCGGGGAGGCTGGTGTCGTAGTCGCGGACGATCCGCGCGCCCGCCGGAAACTCGGCGAGGATGAGGCTCCGCACGCGCTCGCACACCTCGTGGATGTTCACCGGACCGATGTGCGGCGGCCGGTGGGGCGTCAGGAGGCGGTCCATGAGGAGCTGCAGCCGGTCGGCCTCCTTGATGATGACCTGCGTGTACTCCCGCAGATCGGCCCGGTCGAGCTCGCGCTCGAGGAGCTGGGCCGAGCCGCGCAGCCCGCCGAGCGGATTCCTGATCTCGTGCGCGAGGTTGCGGATCAGCTCGCGGTTGGCGACGGCCTGCGTGAGGCTGCGCTCCTCCCGCTCGATGCGGAGGCGCTGGTCGATGGACCGCAGCTCCAGCACGAGCCGCGCGCGGCCATGCTCTGCCGGCGTCGCGAGGCAGTTGAGGTGCAGCGGGAGCGCCCCTTGGCGCTCGAGACCGATCGCCTGGTCCCAGAAGCCCCAGTTCTTCGCGATCGCATGCCGGAGCTTCGCGTCGAACTGCCGCGCCTGCATGAAGAGGTCCGGAAAGCGCTGGCCGGCGAGCTGTTTGGCGCCCGCCTCGAGCAGGTGCTCGGCCGGGGGATTCACGTAGAGCACGCGAAGCTCGGCATCGAGCACGACCACCGCCGTGCCGAGCAGATCGAGGCCGGGGAAACCCGGAGCGCTCATGTGCCGCTCCGGCCGGCGCGCGCCGCCTGGCGGCGCGCGAGAAGAACTAGCGGAGTGTCGAGATTTCCCGCTTGAGCGCGGCGACGTTGCGTTCGTGCCGTTCGACCGCGTCCTGGTACGGTTTCAGCCGGTCGAGGACGCGCTGGTAGTTCTTCTCGTCGCCCAAGCGCACCGCCTCCTGCTCGGCCAGCTTCGCCTTGGCATCGCCGAGACCCTTCTCCTCGGTGGAAAGCTCGTCCTCGAGGATCCTGCGCCGGCCGTCGTCGCGCGCCTTCTGCGTGTCCTTGTCGACCTTCGGGAAGTTCGTGGGCGTCGGGGTGGCGGCCGCGCGCTGCTGCGGCGGCGGCCCGGACACCGAGACCTCCTTGGTCACGACGGTGCACTGCTTGCCCTCGGTCTCCTTCTTGATGTTGGTGTAGTGGGCGCCGCCGTCCTGCTCCACGCACTTCCAGACCGTGCCGGCGCCCTGCTGGGCATACGCGCCCCCCGCCACGGTGAACGCAGCGCAGGCCAGCCATCGAGTTGCGTATGCCATGGAGACCGTCCGGATCTAGAAGGGGTTTCAAGTCTAGGGTAAGAGCGCCCTGATTACGTAACACTTTCTGGGCCTCCAGGGGCCTATTTCACGCCCGGCGGCGGGCCGGGCCGGGACACTCAAAAAGGGACGGGGGCCGAGCGCCCCCGTCCCTGGGCAAGCGAGCGCCGCCTACGAGCTGTAGTACATGTCGAATTCGATCGGATGGGTGGTCATCCGGAACCTGCGTCACCTCGTCCATCTTGAGCGCGATGTAGGCGTCGAGCATGTCGTTCGAGAACACCCCGCCGCGGGTGAGGAACTCGCGGTCGTTCTCGAGGTGCTCGAGCGCCATGTCGAGCGACGAGCACACGTTCGGGACCTTCTTCGCCTCCTCGGGCGGCAGGTGGTACATGTCCTTGTCGAGCGGGTCGCCGGGGTGGATCTTGTTCTGCACGCCGTCGAGGCCCGCCATCAGCATGGCGGCGAACGCGAGGTAGGGGTTCGTCGTCGGGTCGGGGAAGCGCACCTCGACGCGCCGCGCCTTCTCGCTCGACACGTACGGGATGCGGCACGCGACCGAGCGGTTGCGCGCCGAGTAGGCGAGGTTGATCGGCGCCTCGAAGCCCGGCACCAGCCGCTTGTACGAGTTCGTGCCCGGGTTGGTGATCGCGTTCAGCGCCTTGGCGTGCTTGATGATGCCGCCGATGTAGATGAGCGCGAAGTCCGAGAGCCCGGCATAGCCGTTCCCGGCGAAGAGGTTCTTGCCCTCCTTCCAGACCGACTGGTGGACGTGCATCCCCGAGCCGTTGTCGCCGACGATCGGCTTCGGCATGAAGGTCGCGGTCTTGCCGTAGGAGGCCGCGGTCATCCAGACCGTGTACTTCAGGATCTGCATCCAGTCGGCGCGCTGGACGAGCGGCGCGAAGCGCGTGCCGATCTCGTTCTGGCCGGCGGCCCCCACCTCGTGGTGATGCACCTCGACCTCGACCCCCTGCTGCTCGAGTGCGAGGGCCATCGCGTTGCGGATGTCGGCCAGGGTGTCGACCGGCGGCACCGGGAAGTAACCGCCTTTCACCGGCGCGCGGTGCGCCATGTTGCCGCCGTCGTACTCCTCGCCGGTCGACCACGGCGCTTCCTCGGACTTGATCCTGACGGAGCAGCCCGACATGTCGGCATGTCCAGGTCACCGAGTCGAAGATGAAGAACTC
Organism: uncultured beta proteobacterium; assembly: GCA_963744255.1. Classification (GTDB taxonomy): domain Bacteria; phylum Pseudomonadota; class Gammaproteobacteria; order Burkholderiales; family SG8-39; genus DATEDA01. Next base: position 45,942 of record CAVUSZ010000018.1, on the reverse strand, counting down.
GGGCTCCGGCCCGAAATAGGCGGTGTCGCCAAGGCCGGTGGATTTGAGATAGGCCTCCGCCTTCTTCGCGATCGACCGCGGGTCGCGGTCGTAGGGCTTCATGTCCGTGGGCTCGATCACGTCGCAGCTGACGTTAAGCACCGGCTCGTCCGTGAAGGGGTCCAGCCGGGCGCTGACCGGGTCGGGCATCAACAGCATGTCGGAGGCCTCGATCCCTTTCCAGCCGGCGATCGACGAGCCGTCGAACGCGTGGCCGTTCTCGAACTTGTCCATGGTGAAGTACCTCGCGGGCACGGTGACGTGCTGCTCCTTGCCGCGGGTGTCCGTGAAGCGCAGGTCGACGAACTTCACCTCCTTTTCCTTGATCAGCTTGATGACGTCGGTGGCAGTCATTGCCATGTTGTTCTCCTATCGGATGTTTGGGAGAGCGATCCCTGAGCGAAACAAAGCGTTGGCCTCAGTGCGAAAAGCGTGCCACGAGTCACGAAGGCGGTAGGTCCCTGTGCGGCAAGCAGCAGTTAATGTGACTCGGGGCAAGATCGCACGCTATTGGTGCGTCGCACCGTATTGTGCACTATCAGGGTGCGGATCGCCGGTTAAACCCCTGCTAGCGGACGGGTCGCGGTTGGACGACTCCGGAGCTACACTCGAAAGGACGCGACTCCTAGAGCGACGCAAGCCATGGAAACGCCAAAGCAAATCCTCGATCGGGCGCGAACCCGTGCGCTCCAGATGGGCCTGCCCTACACCGGTGCGCTAACGCCGGAGGAGGCGTTCGCGCTGCTGGAGGCCGAGCCCGGGGCAAAGCTCGTGGACGTGCGGACTCGCGCCGAATGGGAATGGGTCGGGCGGGTGCCCGGTGCGGTCCTCATCGAGTGGAACAGCTGGCCGGGCGGCGTGCGCAACCCCGATTTCGAGCGCGAGCTGCTCTCGAAGGTCCCGGACAAGACCCATCCGCTGCTCTTCATCTGCCGCAGCGGCGGGCGTTCGCATCACGCCGCGGTCGCCGCCGCGCAGCTTGGCTATGCGCACGCGGTGAATGTCCTCGAGGGCTTCGAAGGCGACAAGGACGCGACCGGCCACCGCGCGACCGTCGGCGGATGGAAGGTCGCCGGGTTGCCGTGGGTGCAAAGCTGACCTCGCGCCGCGCGGCACCGCCGCGCGTAGCGAGGTCATCCCGGCGAACGCCGGGATCCAGCCGGCGACTCGTAAACCCGCCCCGCCACGGTACCTGCACGCACTGACTCGACGCCCGGGGGTGCACGCGTACCCCAATCCCCTCGCCTGAAGCGCGCATAACTCGTTGAGCCGTGCCGGGTTTCCACTCGCACTACGCTTGGGACGCTTGGTGCGGCACGTATCCCGATCAGCCACAGGAGGGATGCGCGATGTCCGCGTTCAAAGGACCCATTCGACCCGAACGTCACGCTCGGCGCGTGCGAGTGCGGCGAGCACCGGTCGCAAGCCGAGCATGAGCGAGCGGCTGCATCATCGGTCACTCCGGCTGCGGCAAGACGACCATCCTCAACGTGCTGGCGGGGCTCGATGTGGAAGGAGCTGATTCACGAGGAGTTCGGCGACGGCATCATGAGCGCCATCGATTTCGAGATGGACATGACGCGGCTGCCCGATCCGAAGGGCGACCGGGTCAAGATCGTGATGCACGGGAAGTTCCTGCCATATAAGACGTACTGAGCGCCCCGCGTTCATTCGTTCGCCGGAGGGCGAACGACCGCCCGTAGAATCCGGGCTCGCTGTTCGCGATGAGCCCATCATGTTGAATCCGATCCGAGGCACGCGCGGCATGGCGGTCGCGCCCCACGCGCTCGCCTCGCAGTCGGCGCTCGCCGTGCTCCGCGAAGGCGGCAACGCGATCGAGGCGATGGTTGCCGCCGCGGCGACGATCGCGGTCGTGTACCCGCACATGAACTCGATCGGCGGCGACTCGTTCTGGCTCGTGCGCGTGCCGGGGCGCGACGTCCGCGGCATCGATGCGTGCGGAGCGGCGGCGCAGGCAGCGTCGATCGACTGGTACCGGGAGCGGGGGATCACGGGCTCGATCCCGTTCCGCGGCGGCGTCGCGGCGAACACGGTGGCGGGCACGATCTCCGGCTGGGGGCTAGCGGTCGAAGCGGCAAAGGAGGCGGGCGGGAGGCTGCCGCTTTCGCGCCTGCTCGCCGACGCGATCCACTACGCCAATGCGGGCATCCCGGTGACGCGGAGTCAGCATGTCAACACCGCGGCCAAGCGCGAGGAGCTCGCCCCGCAGCCGGGTTTCGCGGCGCTCTTCATGCCCGGCGGCGACGCGCCGCCGACCGGCACGCTGTTCATCCAGAGGACGCTCGGTGCGACGCTCGAGCGCCTCGCCGCAGCCGGGCTCGACGATTTCTATCGCGGCGAGCTCGCGCGGTCGTTTGCCGCGGACCTCGCGGCCGCAGGCTCGCCAGTCGCGCTCGCCGATCTGGCGGCGCACCAAGCGCAGTGGCGCGCACCGCTCGTGCTCCAGCATTCGCTCGGCCGCGTTTACAACATGCCGCCGCCGACGCAGGGGCTCGTCAGCCTGCTGATCCTCGGCCAGCTCGACCGGCTCGGCATCGGAACGCTAGATCCGCTCGGCGCGGACTACGTGCACCTCTGCGTCGAAGCCGCGAAGCGCGCATTCGTGATCCGCGACCGGCACATCACCGACCCGGCCCACATGCGCGTGGACCCGCAGGACTTCCTCGCACCGCCGGCGATCGACGACCTCGCGGCGAAGATCGACCGCTCCCGCGCCGCGCCGTGGGGCGCGAGCAAGGGGCCCGCAGACACGATCTGGATGGGCGTCGTCGACGGCGAAGGACGCGCAGTGAGCTTCATCCAGAGCGTCTATCACGAGTTCGGATCGGGGGTGGTGCTCAAGGAAAGCGGCGTGTGCTGGCAGAACCGCGGCTGTTCCTTCAGCCTGAACCCGGGCGCGCTCAACGCGCTGCGGCCGCGCCGCAAGCCGTTCCACACGCTCAATCCGGCGCTGGCCCTGCTCCACGACGGCCGCACGATGGTCTACGGCAACATGGGCGGCGACGGCCAGCCGCAGACGCAGAGCGCAGTGTTCACGCGCACGCTGGTGCACGGCATGAATCCCGCGGCGGCGATCGCCGCGCCGCGCTGGCTGCTCGGACGCACCTGGGGGCAGACGACCGAGACGCTCAAGCTCGAGGGACGCTTCGGGCACGAAGTTGTCGCCGAGCTGCGCCGGCGCGGGCACGAGGTCGACGTCTTCGCCGACTTCGACGAGACGATGGGTCACGCCGGCTGCGTGATCCGGCACGCGGACGGAAGCTTCGAGGGCGGAACCGACCCCCGCAGCGACGGCGCCGTGGCGGGGTTCTAGCGCTGCGGCAGCCGCGCCGGGTAGCTACAACGAGTACCCCGCGGCAAGCAGGTCGTGGCTGTCCTTGTGCCGCCGCATGTAGGCCCGCACGTACCCGCAGACCGGCACGACTTTGAGGCCGTTCAAACGTGCGTAGTCGAGCGCGGCGCGCACTACCTGCGCCGCGAGCCCACGGTTTTCCAGATGGCGGGGGACCTCGCTGTGAACGAGCTGCATCACATCGCCCGCCATCCGGTAGTCGGCACGGCAGAGCCCACCGTCGACGAACGCCTCGAAGCGGCTCGCCGCCGGATTGTGCGTGACGGCGAGGTTCACGCTTGCGTCCAATCGACGATACCGCCGTAGGCAGTGACGAGAACGATCGCGCCGAACACGATCCGGTACCACGCAAACGGCCTGAAGTCGTGGGTGGCGACATAGCGGATCAGCCAGCGCACGCAGACGAACGCCGACACGAACGCCGAGACGAGCCCGACCGCGAGCATGCCGAGATCGTCGGCGGAGAAGTCGGCGCGGTGCTTGTAGAGGTCGTAGGCGCCGGCGGCGACGAGCGTCGGCACCGCGAGGAAGAACGAGAACTCGGTCGCCGCTTTCCGGGACAGGCCGAACAGCATGGCGCCGATGATCGTCGCGCCGGAGCGCGACGTGCCGGGGATCAGCGCGAAGCACTGCGCAAAACCCACCTTGAGCGCATCGCGCCAGGTCATGTCGTCCACGCTCTCGATGCGCGCGCGCCGCGCGCGTCGCTCGACCCAGAGGATCACGAATGCGCCGGCGATGAACGCGGTTGCCACCGGCACCGGCCTGAAGAGGTGCGCCTTGATCAGGCCGCCGAACGCGAGCCCCAGCACCGCCGCCGGGATGAACGCGACGATCAGGTTCGCGACGAACCGCTGCGCGGCGCGATCCGAGCCGAGCCCCGCGAGCACCGCGAGGAACTTCGCGCGGTACTCCCACACGACCGCGAGCATCGCCCCGGTCTGGATCGCGAGATTGAACGTCTTCGCCTTCTCGCCGTTGAAGCCGAGCAGATCCGCGGCGAGGATCAGGTGGCCGGTGCTCGAGACCGGCAGGAACTCGGTGAGGCCTTCGACGACGCCGAGCACGAGCGCCTTGATGAGGAGTGCGACATCCATGCCGCCGGCATTCTACCGGCCGGCGCTGCGACAATCGGGCAGTGAACCCGTCCGCGCAGATCGACCTCTACTGCGAGCGCACCGACTGGAGCTTCTGGTCGGAGCCGCTGAACGCACTCACGAACCTCGCGTTCCTGCTGGCGGCAGCGCTGATCGTCGCGCGGGTCCGGCGCGAAGAAGGCCGGCTGCCCTGGGATGCGGGCGTGCTGGCCGCCCTGACGGCATTGGTCGGCGTGGGCAGCTTTCTCTTCCATACCTTCGCCACGGTCTGGGGCGCCTGGCTGGACGTCGCCTTCATCGCCGTGTTCGTCTATTTCTTCCTCGCCCGGTTCCTGGCGCGTATCGGCGGCTTGAGGCGGATCGCGATCCTCGGCGGGCTCGCCGGCTACTGGGTACTCGAGCGGGTGGTGCTGGCAATGTTTCCCGCGGGAACGCTCGCCGGCTCGATCATGTACCTGCCGGCGCTCGCGACGCTGGCCGCCATGGCCGTGTTCGCGTGGCGGCGGCAGAGCCCGGCGGCGGCGCGTCTCGCCGCCGCTGTGGCTGTGTTCGTCGTGGGCCTCGCGTTCCGGACGAGCGACCCGGTGGTGTGCGCGGCCTGGCCGGCGGGCACCCACTTCGTGTGGCACTTCCTGAGCGCGTGGACGCTTTACTTGGCGACGACGTCGCTCTTCGCGGCGCGAAGAAGCAGGGGCTGAACGGATCAGGGCGGGATCGACCGCCCTGCGGCAGACGTGTCAGGGTTTCGGCAGCGTCCGGAAGCCGAAGGCCGGCAGCAGCAGCGAGCTCAGGGTCGGTAGCCGTCGCTCTGCGACGACATCCGTCCCCGCGCTCGGAGCGGTCGGGCTCAGCACCCGGCGGGCGAGAGGCGACAGGACAATCGAACGGTCCCGCAGCTCCGCAGGCACGTTGAACTCGGCCCACTCATGGAGGTTCACATCGTCGATCACGTCTGTCGCCTGCTGCGAGACCTTTATCCCTTGGTCGGACCGGCGTACCGATCCTTTCGTTCACTACGAGTCTAGGCGCCTGCCGGACATCCGGGTGTGAAGAATTGTCAACGCGCGGCGCTCTTCACGAACAACGCAGCAACCGCCGTGCCCGATGACAACGTCCTAGCCGCTTTGCACTGCGCCAAAAGCGAATTCGGCCGCCCGCAGGCGGCCGCTCGGGAAGAGTGACGCGCGCCGCCGCGCTAACCCAGCCGCCGCTGGAGATCCGCGACGCTTTGGGCCAGGACGTCGAGATCGGGCACCGTGCCCTGGGGGGTCAGCTTGTCCACGACGCCCGGAAGGAGCTCGGACAGGCCGGCCGAGGCGTCGGCCTCGCTCAAACCCGCCTGCGCCGCGATCTGCGACAGACCGTCCCGACCGAAGATCTGCGCAACGACCTCGGGTGAGATCGCCATGTTCTGGCCAGTACCGACCCAGGAGTTGGCCTGTTCACCGTAGCCCATGCGCTGGAACTGCTCGAGCAATCCGCCGAGGCCGCCCATGCCGCCGCCGCCACCTCCGCCGAGCACGCTGCCGAGCAGCCCCCCGAGGTCACCCATTCCGCCCATCCCCGCTTGTTGACCGCCGCCGGCCTGGCGGCCGGACAGCATTGCGAGCACGACCGGCAGGAGCGCCATCAGGATGCCGCTCGTCCCGCCGCCCATGCCGGCACCCAGCGGTCCTCCCACCCCGCCGCCCCGCGGCTGCTGTTGCGGCTGCTGCCCCATCGCCTGGCCAAGCCCACCTTGCGCGAGCCCGCCGAGAAGTTCGTCGAGAAGACCCATGTGACCTCCAGTGTGTGACGGAGCACGTGCCCCTACCGCCCAACGACCGATGATACGCCGCTCATCTTTCGCCGCGGTTGCGGACCAGCCCCTCGACGAGGACGCGGAGCTCGGCGACCTCGGCCTTGAGCGCGGCGAACTCCTCCGCGGGAACGACTGTCGGCAGCCCTTGCGGGCTGCCGACCCTGACGGTCTGGACCGCGGCCACGTCCACCGGGCCGGACAGCAGGTGTGCCCAGCGGCTCTCCCGCGAGCCCGGCAGCCGCGGGAGCTGAACGGCGAGCGGCCCGCCGGCGGATACGGCGCGGGCGGCGAGCGCCTGCAGGGCAGCCTCGACCGCGGCAAGATCGGGAAAGCGGTGCAGCCGATCGGTGCCGGTTCGCAGCTCGCCCGGCGTCTGCGGCCCGCGCAGCATCAGCGCCGCGAGCAGCGCGACGGCCGGAACGTCGACATGAAGAACTCGTTCGAGATTGTGCGCGTACCGCATCACGCGCGAGCCGCTCGACTCGATGATCAAGGACAGCGGGCGCAGCGCGTCGATCGCCGCCTGCACCTCGCCTTCCGTCGCCTGCATCAGCGGATCGCGGTTGTTCTTCTGGTTGCAGCCCGCGGTGAGCGCGTTGAGCGATAGCGGGTAGGTGTCGGGGACCGTGCGCTCCTTCTCGACGAGCACCCCGAGGACGCGCGTCTCGAGCTCCGACAGCTGCGGCAGCATGGTCACCGCTCGAGGCAGCCCGCGCGCTCAGGCCCTGCGGTAGATCTCCGCGCCCTGTTCGACGAACTCCTTCGCCTTGTCCGCCATTCCCTTCGCGAGCGCCTCGGTCTCGCTCACCCCGATTTTCGCGGCGTAGTCCCGCACGTCCTGGGTGATCTTCATCGAGCAGAAGTGCGGCCCGCACATCGAGCAGAAGTGGGCGAGCTTCGCGCCCTCCTGCGGCAGCGTCTCGTCGTGGAACGCCTTGGCGGTGTCCGGGTCGAGGCCGAGGTTGAACTGATCCTCCCAGCGGAACTCGAAGCGCGCCTTCGACAGCGCGTTGTCGCGGATCTGCGCGCCAGGGTGGCCCTTCGCGAGATCGGCCGCGTGCGCGGCGATCTTGTAGGCGATGATCCCGTCCTTGACGTCCTTCTTGTCCGGCAGGCCGAGGTGCTCCTTGGGCGTGACGTAGCAGAGCATCGCGGTGCCGTACCAGCCGATCATCGCCGCGCCGATCGCGCTGGTGATGTGGTCGTAGCCGGGGGCGATGTCGGTCGTGAGCGGCCCGAGGGTGTAGAACGGCGCTTCGTGGCAGTCGCGAAGCTCGAGCGCCATGTTCTCCTCGATGAGCTGCATCGGCACGTGCCCGGGGCCTTCGATCATCACCTGGCAATCGTGCTCCCAGGCGATCTTCGTCAGCTCGCCCAGGGTGCGCAGCTCGGCGAGCTGCGCCTCGTCGTTCGCGTCGTAGATCGAACCCGGACGCAGGCCGTCGCCGAGCGAGAACGAGACGTCGTATGCACGCATGACTTCGCAGATCTCGGCGAAGCGCGTGTAGAGGAAGCTCTCCTCGTGATGCGCGAGGCACCACTTCGCCATGATCGAGCCGCCGCGCGAAACGATGCCGGTCATCCGCTTCGCGGTCAGCGGGATGTAGGGCAGGCGCACGCCGGCGTGGATGGTGAAGTAGTCGACGCCCTGCTCCGCCTGCTCGATCAGCGTGTCGCGGTAGATCTCCCAGGTCAGCGCTTCGGCCCTGCCGTCCACCTTCTCGAGCGCCTGGTAGATCGGCACGGTGCCGATCGGCACGGGCGAGTTCCGGATGATCCATTCGCGCGTCTCGTGGATGTGCCTGCCGGTCGAAAGGTCCATGACCGTGTCGGCGCCCCAGCGGATCGCCCAGGTCATCTTGTCCACTTCCTCGGCGATCCCCGAGGTCACCGCCGAGTTGCCGATGTTGGCGTTGATCTTGGTGAGGAAGTTGCGGCCGATGATCATCGGCTCGGCTCTCGGGATGGTTCACGTTCGCCGGGATGATCGCGCGCCCGCGGGCGACCTCGCTCCGCACGAACTCCGGCGTGATCTCGTCGGGGATCGCGGCGCCGAACGAGCTGCCCGCGGTGCTGGCGGCCGAGCGCCTCGGCCATCTTCGCGCCGGTCGGGCCGCTCGCGCGCAACGACTCGAGGTACTCCTTCCGCCGGCCGTTCTCGCGGATCGCGATGTACTCCATCTCGGGCGTCACGAGGCCGCGGCGCGCATAGTGCATTTGCGTGACCGCCAGCCCGCGCGTTGCGCGGCGCGGCTTGCGCTTCAGGTTGAAGCGCATCTCCGCGAGCTTCGGGTCGTCCAGCCGCTCGCGCCCGTAGCGCGACGTCGGGCCGGCGAGCTCCTCGGTGTCGCCCCGCCCGGCGATCCAGTTCCCGCGCAGCGCCGCGAGGCCCTGGCGGATGTCGATCCGGACCTCGGGATCGGTGTACGGGCCCGACGTGTCGTAGACGAAGATCGGCGGATTCTTCTCCGCCCCGTCCCTTTGACCGCCGGTGTACGCCGGCGTGTCCGCCTGCGCGATCTCGCGCATCGGCACGCGGATGTCGGCGCGCGACCCGTGCACATAGATCTTGCGCGAGCGCGGCAACGGCTGGATCGCCGCTTCGTCGACGTGCGCGAGCGCGGCGCTGAATTTAGGATTGGCAACCATTGGTCGCTCCTCTGAACGGAGAAGCAGGGGCAGGCGGGGCGGACTGCCGACGCTTTCCTACGGCGGGATTACCCGCATCAGGTTCGAAGGGACTCTCTCACCCGGACCCGATTTCTTCCCTCGGGAACAGGACCCCCACGTCGATGCCGCTAAGGTACTCCAATGCAAGCGGGGTTTCAACGCCGTTACCGGATCGCGGACCCGTGGCCGTGGTGCGCGGTCCCGATAGAATGTCTCGTCGGACAGACCCACGAGGAGGAAGCGGACATGACCAAGCCGGCGCAGCAGCGTAGAAAGTTCATCAGGCATGGCGCGGCGCTCTCGGCCGCCGCGGCGGCGGGAGCCTTGGGCTTTCCCGCGATCGTCCGCGGGCAGGCGGGGCCGGTCAGGATCGGGATCCTCCATCCGGTCACGGGGCCGCTTGCCTACTCGGGCCAGCTCTGCCGGGTCGGGGCGCAACTCGCCGTCGACGAGATCAACGCGGGCGGCGGCATCAAGGCGCTCGGCGGCGCGAGGATCGAGCCGATCTACGGCGATGCGCAGTCGAAGCCCGAGGTCGGCGTGGCCGAGGTGGAGAAGATGAACGAGGCCGGGGCTGCCGCGATCGTCGGGGCGTACGCGAGCGCGATCTGCCTGGCGACCACCCAGGCGGCGGCGAAGCACAACCTGCCGCACGTCGTCGATGTCGGCGTCGCCGACCAGATCGTCGACCGGGGCCTGAAGAACACCTTCCGCTTCGGCCCCGGCTACCGCCTGATCACCACCAACGGCGTCAACTACTTCCACATCATGAACACGCTCGCCGGCAAGCCGGCAAAGACGGTCATGATCATCCACGAGGAGTCGCTGTTCGGCACCGGGACGGCGAACCTCCTGTCGCAGCAGCTCCCCGGCCTCGGCTACCAGGTGGTCGAGGTCGTGAAGCACGCGAATCCCACACGCGACTTCAACAACATCGTGCTGCGCATGAAGGCGCTCAACCCCGACGTCGTGATCCCCGCCAACTATTACAACGAGTACGCGCTGCTGGTGCGGACCATGAAACAGCAGAACGTCCAGCCCAAGGCGATCTTCTCGGTGCTCGGCGGCGCCGCTTCCTCGTTCAAGTTCGTGAAGGAGTTCCCCGACGTCGCGAACGGCATCCTCGACGTCAACCACTGGTACAACCCCAAGGACAAGCGCGCGCTCGCCTTGCGGAAGAGAGTGGAGGCGATGAAGGACCAGTACTACACGTACGAAGTGTTCCTCAACTATCAGTGCGTGTACCTGCTCGCCGACGCGATCGAGCGCGCGCGATCGCGCGACCGCGGCGCGATCGTCGACGCGCTCGCGAACTCGACCTGGGACCGGCACTTCATGCCCTACGGGCCGACCAGGTTCGTGAACGGCCAGAACCAGGGCGCGGCGCCGCTGATGATGCAGGTGCTGAAGAACGACATCCGCGTGGTGCTGCCGAACACCTGGGCGGAGACCGAGCCGGTCTATCCGGTGCGCGCATAGCCGCGACCGCGGGAAGGGGCACGGGAGGCCAATGCTCGAGCTCTCCATCCTCTTCCCTTCCATCCTCAACGGGCTGACGACCGGCGCGGTGTACGCGCTGATCGCGCTCGGCCTGACGCTGATCTACGGCGTGCTGCACATCATCAACTTCGCGCATGGTGCGGCGCTGATGGTCGCGCTCTACGGCGTCTACTTCCTGCACCAGAAGCTCGGGCTGGACCCCTACGCCTCGCTCCCGATCATGGTGCCGGCGATGTTCGCGCTGGGCTACGGCCTGCAACGCTTCGTGATCGGGGCGGCAAGTCACGGGAAGGACGAGAACATCCTGCTGGTGACGCTCGGCCTCGCGATCGTGCTCGAGAACCTGGCGCTCTACTGGTTCAAGTCCGACACCCGGACGATCGACACGCCTTACACGCTCTCCACCGTCGATATCGCGGGCGCGCTCATCTCCACGCCGAAGGTGGTCGCCTTCGGGGGCGCGCTCCTGACCGCGGCGTGCCTGCTCGCGATCATCGGACGGACCGACCTCGGCCGCGCGATTCGCGCGATCGCGAAAGAGCGCCAAGGCGCCCGGCTCGTCGGCATCGACGTGAGCCACGTGTTCGCGATGAGCTTCGGCATCGGGCTCGCCTGCCTTGGCGCAGCGGCCTGCTTTCTGCTCCCGGCCTACTACGTCAATCCCGACGTCGGGAACGGCTTCGTTCTGATCGCATTCACGATTGTCGTGCTGGGCGGCATGGGCAGCTTCGCGGGCGCGCTTCTTGGCGGCTTCATCATCGGCGTCGTCGAATCGATCGGCGGTCTCTGGCTCGGCGAGAGCCTGGGCCAGATCGGCATCTTCCTGATCTTCATCGCCGTCCTGCTGTTCCGGCCGCAGGGCCTGTTCGGCGCAAAAGTCTGATGGGCAGCCTCGCCGGCATCGGCGTATTCGGTGTCGCGGTCGCGGCGCTGCCGATCTTCGTGAGCTCGGGCTACGCCCTGAACGCGATCATCATGACCCTCTACGCCGCGCTCCTCGGCCAGGCCTGGAACATCCTCGGCGGCTTCGGCGGTCAGTTCTCGTTCGGCCACGCGGCGTTCTTCGGTTCGGGCGCCTACGCGATGGCGGTCGCGCAGGTGAAGCTCGGCTGGAACGCGTGGGCCGCGCTCCCGGTCGCGCTCGCCGCCGGCTGCGCGGTTGGCGCGCTCGTCGGCGCGCTCTCGTTCCGCTACGGGCTGCGCGGCTCGTACTTCGCGCTCGTGACGCTCGCCTTCGCCGAGGTGTTCCGCATCCTCGCCAACACGTTCCAGTTCACCGGCGCGGGTGTCGGCATGATGGTGCCGCTAGCGGCGGGCATCGCCGATCTGCAGCCGGCGAGCCGGGCAGGTTATCTCTGGCTCATCCTTGCGCTGGTGCTCGTCGGGCTCCTCGTCTCGTGGTGGCTCAAGCGCTCGCGCTACGGCGCGTGGCTCCAGGCGGTGCGCGACAACGAGGAGTCCGCTGCTGCGCTCGGCGTGAACGCGTTCCGGGTGAAGCTCGCGGCAATCATGATCTCGGCCAGCCTGATGGCGGCCGGCGGCGCGTTCTACGTCCAGTATCTCCATTACATCGACCCGCACATCGCTTACGGCCCCGCGGTGTCGGTCGAGGCGCTTCTTGGACCGATCGTCGGCGGCATGGGCACGGTGTGGGGCCCGCTCCTCGGCGCCGGCGTGCTGCACCTCCTGGGCGAGGCGACCCGCGGACTGATGGGCGATGCGCCCGGCCTCAATCTGGTCATCTACGGCGCAGTGCTGATCATGATGGTGATGTTCCTCCCGAGCGGGATCATCGGCGTCTTCCGCGGGCGTTTCGCGCATGCTTGAGGCGCGCGACCTGTCGGCGAGCTTCGGCGGCCTCAGGGCCGTCGAGTGCGTGAGCCTCTCGGTCCCCCGCGGCGCGATCGTCGCGCTGATCGGCCCGAACGGCGCCGGCAAGACGACCCTCTTCAACCTCGTGTCCGGGTTCCTGAAGCCGCTCAACGGGACGGTCGCGCTCGAGGGCCGCGACGTCACCGGGATGCGGCCGCACGAGATCTGCCGCCTCGGCATGACGCGGACGTTCCAGATCGTGCAGCCGTTCGCGGCCCAGACCGTGCGCGAGAACATCGCGGTCGGCGCGCACCTGCATCATCGCAGGCGCGCCGCGGCGCTCGCGCGGGCCGAAGAAGTGGCGCGCCGGGTCGGTCTCGCGGGCGAGCTCGAGAAGCTCGCGCTGACCCTCACGATCGCCGGTCGCAAGCGGCTCGAGCTCGCGCGGGCGCTCGCAACCGGACCGAAGCTGCTGTTGCTCGACGAGGTGCTCGCGGGCCTCAACCCGCAGGAGCTCGCTGGGATGATCCCGGTGGTGCGGGAGATCCGCGAGTCTGGGGTCACGGTGCTGATGATCGAGCACGTGATGCAGGCGGTGATGAATCTTGCCGATGAGGTTTTTGTCCTCAACAACGGCCGCGTCATCGCCCGCGGCCGGCCGGCCGCGATCACGAACGACCCCCAGGTGATCGAGGCTTACCTCGGTCACGGTACCGCGGAGCGGCTCCGGAAGGCGGCGGCGCATGCTTGAAGTCCGCGAGCTCCGGGGCGGCTATGGCACGGTCGAGGTGTTGCGCGGCGTGAGCCTCGGGATCCGCTCGGGCGAGATCGTCGCGATACTCGGCTCCAACGGCGCCGGCAAGTCGACGCTCAACAACACCCTGTGCGGGCTGCTCCCGGCCTTCAGCGGCACCGTTGCGTTCGACGGTGCCGACGTCACCCGCGCCCGCGACCGCGAGATCGTCGCCGCGGGCCTGATCCAGGTGCCCGAGGGCCGGCGGGTATTCCCGAACCTCTCGGTGCGCGAGAACCTCGAGCTCGGGAGCTACCGTCGCGGGCGGGCCGGCCGAGCGGCCAACCTCGAGCGCGTGTACGGTATCTTCCCGCGGCTGAAGGAGCGCACGGCGCAGCGCGCCGGCACGCTCTCCGGCGGCGAGCAGCAGATGCTCGCGATCGGCCGCGGGCTCATGTCGGAGCCGCGCCTGCTGATCCTCGATGAGCCGTCGCTCGGTCTCTCGCCGCTGCTGGTGGAAGAGATGTTCGCGCTCGTGCAGCGGCTGAACGCCGGCGGGCTCTCGATCCTGCTCGTCGAGCAGAACGTCGGACAATCGCTCGAGATCGCGCACCGCGCGTACGTGCTCGAGAATGGGGGGATCGCGTTTCACGGCACGCCGGCCGAGCTGCTGGCGACGAGCGAGCTCAAGCGCGCCTATCTCGGAATCTGAGACCGCACATGAGAGTCACGCCGCAGACGCTCGCGCAGAAGCTGGTCGCACGCGCCGCTGGAAGCGCGTCGGTCACGCCGGGCGAGATCGTGACCTGCAAGGTCGATCTCGCGATGATGCACGACTCGGGCGGTCCGCGGCGGGTGAAGCCGATGCTCGAGAAGCTCGGCGCCAAGGTCTGGGACCCGGAGAAAGTGGTGGTGATCACCGACCACTACCTGCCGGCCAACGACGCGGACTCGAGGCGCATCATCGCCACCGCGCGCGAGTGGGTGAAGGGCGCCGGCGTGCGGCGGTTCCACGACGGGGTCGGCATCTGCCATGTCGTGCTGCCGGAGCAGGGCCACCTCCGGCCGGGCATGTTCGTCGTCGGCGGCGACAGCCACTCGCCGACCGGCGGCGCGTTCGGCGCCTACATGTTCGGCATCGGGGCGACCGAGATGCTGGGCGTGCTCGTCACCGGCGAGATCTGGCTCAAGGTGCCGCATACGATCCTGATCGACTGGAACGGCGCATTCGGCGACGGCGTCTCGGCCAAGGACGTCATGCTCTTCCTCTGCGGTCGCTTCGGCATGGACGGCGGACAATACCAGGCGGTCGAGTACGCCGGACCCGCGATCGCCCGGCTCGGCATGCAGGAACGGATGACGCTCGCGAACATGACCGCCGAGTTCGGCGGCCAGGCGGGTCTGATCGCGCCCGACGAGGTGACCCGCGACTACCTCGCCGCGGTGGGCGTCAGCGATGTCGATGTGGCGACCTGGCGAACCGACGACGGGGCGAGGTTCGCCGCGCATCACCGCTTCGATGCCGGAAGCCTCGCGCCGCAGGTCGCCGCGCCCCACAGCCCGGCGAACAGCCAGCCCGTCGACGCGTATCGCGATGTCCGCATCGACACCGCATATATCGGCGCGTGCACCGGCGCGAAGCTCGCCGACCTGCGGATGGCCGCCCGCGTGCTGGAAGGCAAGCGCGTCGCGAATACCGTCCGGCTCCTGATCGCGCCCGCTTCGCTCCGCGACCAGGAGACCGCCCGCGCCGAAGGGACGCTCGGCGCCCTGCTCGACGCCGGTGGGCAGCTCCTCGCGAACGCCTGCGGGATCTGCGCGGGCTACGGCGAGCTCCGCTTCGGCGAGGACGAGGTCGCCATTTCCTCCACGGCGCGCAACTTCAGGGGCCGCATGGGCGCCGCATCGTCGCAGGTCTACCTCGGCTCGCCGTACACCGTCGCCGCCGCCGCCGTGACCGGGCGGATCACCGATCCGCGGGCGCTCTTGTGAGCGGCAGAGCCTGGGTCTACGGCGACGACCTGGACACCGACGCCCTCGCGCCGGGCCGCTACATGAAGCTCGACATCGACGGGATCGCAAGACACTGCCTCGAGACGGTCGATCCCGGTTTCGCGCCCGGGGTAAAACCCGGCGACGTGCTGGTCGGCGGGCGCAACTTCGGCATGGGCTCCTCGCGCGAGCAGGCGCCGGCGGCGCTGAAGCACCTCGGCGTCGTCGCGGTGATCGCCAGGAGCTTCGCCGGCCTTTTCTACCGCAACGCGTTCAACGTCGGCCTCATCGCCCTCGCCTGCCCGCAGTCCGACCGCATCCGTTCGGGGGACGCGGTGCGCATCGACCCCGCGGCCGGCCGCATCGACAACCTGACCACCGGGGAGACGCTCGCGTGCGAGCCAATCGCGCCGCATCTCATGACGCTGGTGCACGACGGCGGTCTCCTCGCGCAGCTCGAGAAACGGCTCGCGAAGGAGCGCTCATGACGCTCGGGGACCGGCTCGGCAGCGGGCGCATCGTCCTCGCCCCGGGCGTGTACGACTCTTTCACCGCGATGCTCGCCGAGCGCGCGGGCTTCGCCGCGCTCTATCTCTCGGGGGCGAGCGTCGCCTACACGCGGCTCGGCCGACCGGACATCGGGCTCGTCACCGAGACCGAGCTCGAGGAGACGCTGTCGCGGATCACGGAGCGCGTCGCGATGCCGGTGATCGTCGATGCCGACACCGGCTTCGGCAACGCGCTGAACGTGCAGCGCACCGTGAAGCGCCTGGAGCGCACCGGCGCGGCGGCGATCCAGCTCGAGGATCAGACCTCCCCGAAGCGCTGCGGTCATCTCGAAGGCAAGGCGCTCGTGACCGCGGGCGAGATGGCGGGGAAAGTGAAGGCGGCTGTCGACGCCCGCGCGAGCACCGCGACGCTGATCGTCGCGCGCACCGACGCGGTCGCAGTCGAGGGCCTGGAACCCGCGCTCGAGCGCGCCGAAGCCTACCTCGCGGCAGGCGCCGACATCCTGTTCGTCGAGGCGCTGCGCTCGGAGGCCGACATGCTCGCCGCGACGACGCGCTTCGCCGGCCGGGCGCCGCTGCTCGCCAACATGGTCGAAGGCGGCAGGACGCCGCTCATGCCGGCGGCGGAGCTCGAGCGGCTCGGCTTCGCGATCGCGATCTTCCCCGGCGGTACGGCGCGCGCCGCCGCGTTCGCGCTCGCCGAGTACTTCGCGAGCCTCAAGGCGCACGGAACTACCGCGCCGTTCCGCGACCGGATGATCGATTTCGATGCGCTACAGCACCTCCTGGGCACCGCCGACATGCTCGCGGCGGGAAAGCGCTACGACGGCGGCGGGCTATGATCGGGGCATCCGCCCTCTCCGAACCCGGCCGGATGATCAAGCCCAGCGAGCGCCCCAAGCGGATCGGCGTCGTCGTGCCGGCCGCCAACCCGACGGTCGAGCCGGAGCTGCGGCGCCTGCTGCCGCCGGAGTTCGGGCTGTACGCGACCCGCCTGCCGGTGCTCTCGGGCGCCCCGCAATCGGGGGCGGCAGGGTACCCGCTCCACTACCCATCCGCGGTGAAGAGCTTCGGTTCCCTCGCGCTCGATGCGCTCTACATCGGCGCAGCCGGTCCGAGCTATGCGCTGGGCGAGGCGAAGGACCGCGAGCTCGCCGACTCCCTCGCGCACACCGCCGGCACGCCGGTCGAGCTGCCGAGCCTCGCGGTCCTCGACACGCTGCGGACGATCGGGGCGCGGACGATCGCGCTCGTTTCGCCGGATCCGGACCGGACGGTCGCGCAATCGGTCGCATATCTGCAGGGCGCCGGGATCCGGGTCGCGCAGGTCGTCAACCTGCCCGTGGGACCGAGCGCCTACGACCTCACCACCGCCCAAGTCATCGCCGCAGTGCGGCGGGTGAACACGCCGGGCGCCGAGGCGATCGTGATCGCCGGCACTGGCGTCAGGACGGTCGACGCGCTCGTCACCGTGGGCGCGGAAATGAACGTGCCTGTGCTGTCGGCGAATCTCTGCGGGGCCTGGCGCCTGCTCGACCGGCTGCAAGGCCGCCCCGGCTACGATCTCGCCCGCGCCGCGCCGTCGCTCGCCGCGCGGCTCGCGGGCTGATTGCGAGGCGCCCGCATGACCCCGTCGCTGGATCTCGTCGTCAAGAACGTCCGCGTCGTGCGGCCGAACCGCAACTCGGTCGATCTTCTCGACGTCGGGGTCAGAGACGGGAAGTTCGCGCGGCTCGCGCCCGACATTCGGCCGGAAGAAGCGAAGCAGATGTTCGATGGCAGGGGCCTGCTTGCTTTCCCCGGCCTCGTGGACGCGCACATGCACGTCGGTATCTACCAGCGCCTCGATCGCGACGCGCCGAGCGAGAGCAGGGCCGCGGCGATGGGCGGGGTGACGACGAGCCTCAACTACATGCGCACCGGCCAGTACTACCTGAACCGCGGCGGGTCCTACCGCGAGTTCATGCCGGAGGTGATGCGGCTCTCCGAGGGCAACTTCTGGGTCGACTACGCCTATCACGTGGCGCCGATCGAGAGCCGCCACATCGACGAGATGGGCCTCCTGCTCGAGGACTGGGGCGTCCCGTCGTACAAGATCTTCATGTTCTACGGCGGGTACGGCCTGCACGGCAGGTCCGACGCGCAGAACGAGTTCCTGATGATCGGGCCGGAGGACCGCTACGACGTCGCGCACTTCGAGTTCATCATGCGCTCCGCGCGCCGGCTGATGGCCGCGCGCCCCGACATCGCCGACTACATCAGCGTGAGCTTGCACTGCGAGTTCGCCGACATTCTCAACGCTTACACGAAGCTCGTCGAACGCGAGGGGCGGCTCGAGGGACTCGCCGCCTACAGCGCCGCGCGGCCCCCGCATTCCGAGGGGCTGGCGATCTGGATCGCGGCCTACCTCGCCTACGAGACCGAGTGCCTCAACATCAACCTGCTGCACCTTTCGTCGAAGAAAGCGATCGACGCCGCGCTGATGATGCAGGACCTCTTCCCGCACATCAACTTCAAGCGCGAGGTGACCGTCGGCCATCTCCTGCTCGACACGGATTGCGCGTGCGGCGTGCACGCCAAGGTGAATCCGCCGATCCGTCCGCGCGCCGACGTCGAAGCGCTATGGGCGGCGGTGCTCGACCGCGAGGTGGACTGGATCGTGAGCGATCACGCGTGCTGCGCGGCCGAGCAGAAGTACAGCCGGCAGTTCCCCGGGAACATCTGGCTCGCAAAATCCGGCTTCGGCGGGACCGAGTACCTGCTCTCCGGCGTGCTGAGCGAGGGCGCGAAGCGGGGCATGTCCTACAACCACATGGCGGAGCTCCTCGCCTGGAACCCGGCCCGCCGCTACGGCCTGCTCCAGAAGGGCGACATCGCGCCCGGGTACGACGCCGATCTTGTGCTCGTCGATCCGCACGAATCGTTCGTCGTGCGCGCGGCGGACTCGGAATCGAAGCAGGGCTACACGCCGTTCGAGGGCATGGAGCTCGCCGGCCGGGTGAAAACCACCTTTCTGCGCGGTGAGCTGATCTACGACCGGGGCAGGAGCGTGGGCCCCGCGCGCGGGCGCTACATCCGCCGCCCGACGAGCTTGCCACCATATGAGCGCCGCAATCACGGACTCTATCCGCGCTCGGCTCCCGGCGCCTGGCCGGGGACTTACAGGGGCCGCCCCCCTGTTCCCGCGCGTATGACCACGCCCACCGCCTGGTGGACGCGCTCTAGATGCTGCTCGCCGCCGGCGTGAAACAGGTCGCCTATGTCCCCGACGCCGGGCACAAACAGCTGATCGAGCTCGCGCACGCGAACCCGGGCCTCAAGAGCGTCGTGCTCACGACCGAGGAGGAGGGCGTTGCGCTGCTCGTCGGCGCGCATCTCGGCGGCGAGCGCGGCGTGCTGCTCCTCCAATCGAGCGGCGTCGGCAACTGCATCAACATGCTCTCGCTCGCGGCCGAATGCCGCGTGCCGCTGCTGATGCTCGTGACCATGCGCGGCGAATGGGGCGAGTTCAATCCCTGGCAGGTGACGATGGGACAGGCCACTCCGGCGGTGCTCGAGGCGATGGGGGCGATCGTGCTGCGCGCCGACGATACCGACCGGATCGTCGAGACCGTGCGCGCCGCGGTCGGTGCTCGCGTTCGACTCCGGCCGGATGGTCGCGGTGCTGATCGGCCAGCGCGCGATCGGCGCGAAGGTTTTCACCAAATGACCGCGCTCGAACGCCGCGCTGCGACCGCCCGCCTCCTCGCCGGCCGCGGTGACGCCCTCGTCATCACCGGCCTCGGCTCGACCACCTACGATGCCTACGCAGCCGGCGACTCGCCGCTCAACTTCTACTTGTGGGGCGCGATGGGCGGTGCGGCAATGGTCGGGCTCGGCCTCGCCTTGGCGCAGCCTGGGCGCCGCGTCGTCGTGGTCACGGGCGACGGCGAGATGCTGATGGGCCTCGGGTCGCTGGCCACGATCGGTGTGCAGCGGCCGGTGAACCTCGCGATCGTCGTCATCGACAACGGGCTGTACGCGGAGACGGGGATGCAGGCGACGCACACTGCGCACGGCGTCGACCTCGCAGGCGTCGCGCGCGCGTGCGGCTTCGAGCACACGGCGACGGTGCGCACGCTTTCCGAGCTTGATGCCCTGGCGCGCGCGGCGTACGCTGCGCCCGGTCCGCTGTTCGCGGCGATCAAGGTCTCGCCCACGCCGACCACGATCGAGCTCGCGCCGCGGGATGGGCCGTACCTGCGGAGCCGCCTGCGCGCGGCGGTTCTGGGCGCGGACGCCGGCAGCTGACTCCGGGAGCAGCCGAAAGGACGACCATGGCTGACACGATACGGAAAGTAGACTACTTCTCGACGGAAGTTCCCAACACGCCGGGACAAACGTTCCGGGTGCTGTCGACGCTGGTGAGCGCGGGAATCAACCTGCTCGCTTGCACCGGTTTCCCGCGCGGTCGGCGCGCCCAGATCGATGTCGTCCCCGACGACACGCGAAAGTTCAAAGCCGCCGCCAGGAAAGCAGGGCTCAAGTTCAACCCCGAGAAGACCGGTTTCCTGATCCAGGGCGACGATCGGCCCGGGGCGCTGGCGTCGAATCTGCAGAAGCTCGCCGAGGGGCGCGTCAATGTGACGGCCGTGGACGGTCTATCCGCCGGCAAAGGGCGCTGGGGAGCGATCCTCTGGGTCAAGCCCAAGGATATCCGGAAGGCGGGCCAGCTCCTGCGCGCGAAGGCGCGGGGCGCGAAGGATGAAAGTCGGCGCAAGAGAAGCTGATGACCATGCCGCCCGGCACCGGGATTCTTGCCTTCGACGCGGAGCGGCCGAAAGCCGTCGCGGATCAGAACGTCGGTCGCGTCGGGGCGAGCGGTCCGGTAGGTGGGCGGGCGACGCTGCAGGCGCTCGCATGGACTGAATATCTCGAAACCCATGCGCGCCGGGCATATGCGAGCGTGGCAAGTCCCGAACTGACCGCGGCCAAAGCGATCCTCGAAAAGCTGCGGCGTGGTGAGCTGCGGCAACGTTTCGCCGCGCGCGATGTTTACCGGCAGGGATGGGCGCACCTCTCCGACCGGGAGCAAGTGTTAGACGCGCTGCAATTGCTTGTGGACCTGGAATGGCTGGCGAGCTATGAGCAGGACACGCCAGGCCGAAGGGCGACGGTTTATGAGGTGAACCCGAGGGGGATTGAATCATGAGCTACCTTGCCCGATTGAAGGCCGAGTTTTCGGAGAAGCGCCCAGTTAGAGAACCGACAAAGCCGACAAAGGCCCCCTTCCGTCAGTTTTGTCAGTACCCAAGGTGGGCGTATCCCGCAAATCGACGGGGCGACTCAACACGATCCGGTGCTGTTCGACTGCGCAGCTGGATCGGGGCCGATCGGGAGGCGAACTGTGTCTCTAAATTCCTGGCTAGCACGTCTTCAGAGAATCGAACGCAAGGCCGCGCGAGCGCGAACGCGGCGCGAACGTTCAAAGCTACAGGCAGCGCAAAGAAGAGGCTGGTGTGCGTCGCCTCGACGTGTACCTGGATAGCGAGGCATTCCTGGGGCTCGTTGCTGCACAGCTACCCGACGAGTCCTTTGGCACAACGCTGTCACGGCTCATTTCCGGTTATCACGAGTTAGTAGATGGAGGCTCGCAAAATCAGAGGATTAAGTCCCGCGACGCGGACGGGTACGCCCGCGTTAGCCGAAACGCCTACAAAGGCCGGCTGCGGGGCCATGGTGCGGGAGTTGCGAAAGGCGCCGCAAGAGCAGGAGCAGACGCTACGACGCCCTGATCTTCTCCTTGCGAAAAGCGGCCGAGCCCCTCAGCCACGTCGATTCAACCGGAGGCCTCGCCCGAATTTGGAGCCGGCCGAGATCCTCGCTGCCGCCTCCGCAACACCTCAACGGCATCGAGGAGTGCCTGTCGGTTAAGCATCCAACTCAGCCCCAAATAAACGATCGTCCCGAGTACGGCGAGACTCGCTAAGCTCACCTGCGGTGGAGATGTGCCCGGAAGCACCAGACGTCCCAACAGCATGGAGAGCGCCATCCCGATGCTGCACGCTAGCGTCGGGAGTAACGCCTTGATGAACTCCGACATCTTCAGGCCAACTAGGCGGAACGGGATGGAAAGCGCGGCATACCGCAGCCCCAGCGCTACGACCGCGTAGCTCGCGGCAACACCAACTATCCCCCACTGCAGCCCAATGATGAACGAAAGAACCACTAGAGGAGTGGCAAAGAGACCCCAGCGAAAGAGGATATCTGTCCGCCCCTTCGCCTGATAGATTGAGCCCCCCGTGGTA
Source organism: uncultured beta proteobacterium (assembly GCA_963744255.1). GTDB lineage: Bacteria > Pseudomonadota > Gammaproteobacteria > Burkholderiales > SG8-39 > DATEDA01. Next base: position 24,129 of record CAVUSZ010000018.1, on the reverse strand, counting down.
CCCAAAGATTGGACTGCGCCCAGCGGGGCGAGAATTGCAAGCACCGGGATAGCCGGTCGCCAAGTCTCGCCGAAGAGTGCAAGGACAAGAAAATCCGCGACTATGAGAAGAGCGAACATCGCGGGAAATGAGACTAGAGCGATCGCCCCCGCCGCGCGCACGAAAGCGCGCCGGAAAGCCTCGTTGTCATCCTGCAACCTCGCGTAAATAGGCAGCATGACACACATCACTAGCCCGGAGATCACGTGAAGTGGGTACATGAAGAGCCGATACGCGAGATCGTAGTACCCGAGCTGCTGGGCGCCGAGGTACCGTCCTACGAGAAAGTTGTCTGCGTTGCGCGCGAAGTAGTTAACGGCCGTGAATCCGAACAAATGCATGCTGAACGGAAGGATGGATCTCAAGGCCCTGAAGTCAAAGACCGCTTGAGGGCGCCATCTGTTGAGGCTCCAAACGAGAAAGCATGTGGCAACGGCGGTAACCAGCGTTTGACACACAAGACTCCAGATGCCGAGACCTCCGACGGCGAGGACCACTGCAGCTAGGGCTGCGCTAACTGTGGAAGCAGTCTCGGCCGCTGCGAGCCGCGCAAAGCGCATTTCCCTCGTCAGTAAACTTGCGTGAACCACGCTTGCCCCAGATGCGAGTACGCCAACCGAGAGCGCTTGAAGAATCGGGGTGACGCGTGGTTGACCGTAGAGAATCGCTATTCCTTCCGCTGCGGCCACGAGCGCGAACGCAACTATTGCTGAGAATCCGAGATTGAACCAAAAGATGCTCGAGAGGAGCTCGGGTGAAATGACCTCGCGCTGAACAATTGCCACACCGGTCCCCAGGTCTCGCAGGAGATCAACGAATCCGACGAATACCATTGCCATCGCAACGACGCCGAAGTCCTCTGGCGACACTAATCGTGCGAGGACGACTGCGCTCCCGAACATCGTGAGGCGGCGCAAGACCATCGCCGCACCGGACCATCGGAAACCCGAGACGGCGTGAGCCCCTTAGTGACATATTCAGCCACGCCCCGAGCTAGCTTGGGAACGTCGATGTCTGCCTGAATCGATGATCCTCAATCGATATCTTAGTGATCACTACCGCTTGAGAACTGCCAGGTAGGCCTGTGCAGTAAGTTCAGCGATTCTCGGCCAAGCCAGGGCCTCGATGGATTGCTCAAGACGGCGAAGCTTACTCGCGTCGAGGTTCCGCGCGCAGTCCATTGCGGACGTAAGGACGGCGTGAGTCAAATGCCCACGGTAGGTGTGCACCCAGTCCTTGCCGAATAGCGCTTGAAGCTCGCCCATCGATCCGAGATCGGGCACGACAACTGGTCTTTGAAAGCTGAGACTGAGCAGCGCCGTACCCGAGTTCAATACGTCCTCGTAAGGGAGGACGACAACATCCGCGGCTCGCATGAATTCCTGCACCCGTTCGGCCGAAACAAAATTGATCTCGCATCGGATCCTGCTATTGCGCTTTGCCTTCGCGATGATCTCATCTCCGTAGCTAGGATCGGGGGCGTAACCGGCGATTAGCAGATGCGACTGTTGATCTCGGATGGCATTGAAGACTTCGATCAGCGCGGGCAGATTCTTGTAGGGACGAATCAGACCGAAGAACAAGTAAGTCTTGGCCGTTGGTGGAAGTGCGAAGGCTCGTCGCGATTCGAATGGACCGACGGTATCAGGATAGACTCCTCGGTAGTGACCATGCGGGACCACGAAGCCTGGAATCTTACGAAGAATCGGATGCTGCGCCTCAGCCGCCTTCCTGGCCGAATGCGAAAGACTAACGAACGCGCTGAGCGATCGCAGGAGCGCTTCATAGGCGAATTTTGGGACGCGATCCATCGTCCAGTCGTGAGGCTTCAAGTTGTGCACGGTCAATATGACCCGCACTCGACGCGCCCGTGCTATTAGAAGTTTCGCAAGGAAGCTTGCGGCGCGCACCAGCCGTATGCGCACATTGGGCCCAGTAAGCCAGAACTCGGGCCAGTGGACGTGCCAGATGTCAACCTGCCTAAACGTTAGAGCGATGGTCGAGAATTCCTGAATTTCCAGCCCGATCGCTTCGAGATGCCGGTACAGCATCGCGTTGTATGGGTTCAGGGTTTCGTTGCTGAACGCAGGCGATGCGATGACTCGAAGTGCGCGCCGGTTCGCGCCCGAGCTGCGACTGAACTTCGCGGTGGCCTGCCCATACACGGTTCGGAAAAAACGGAGAGCGCGCGCAACGCCGCTCGGAAAGGTGTCTAAGCGAGGGGAGCCACCGCTCGTCTGCGCTTGAGCCGAATCTAACGTCCTCGGGAAAGCGATGGCGGCAAAGAGGCGCTTCAGTGTTGTTGTCATTGATTCATGCAGTCGAAACCGCGTGGTCTCCGTCACCCCTCGGCTCCCCGGCATGTGGGTGCCTTGCTCGGGCGCCGGCGCGGGGCTTGTTGACGCGACCCAGCTGCGACCCCTCGGCCGGGCCGCGAGCGCTACCGACGACATTGTCAACGACCCGATGAGAGCAGATGCTATGCGATATGGCGCTGAAGTCAATGATCGTCGCGCAACGACAATCCGTTTGCGGACAAGGGAAGCACGCTTCGGTACTGAGTCAGATGCTCCGGCGCGGTTCCCTCTGGGGTGAATCCCATCTAACTAGGAGCGGACTCCTTCGCCTATCGCGGCCGTCCCGGCCGACGGGATGGCGTTGAAAGAATTACTCGGTGCGGCAAACGATGGCGTTGATACCTCTCCCGCCGCTGCACCATGCGGAGAGACGCTCTCTCATCCGAGACGCACGTAGCCCCTTCACGGCCGCGGGACTCGCAAGCGCCCTTCTCTCGCAGCCGGCGCGTCTCTCCCGCTGTGCGGATGCCGCGCTCGGTGGGGGATTCCAGGCGCACACACAACGAGTCCATTTCCACAGTCAAACTCTAGATTCCGAACCCGGCGCACCAGAAAAAATGCAAACCCGTCAACGAACCAGCTATGGGCACCGTCCAAATAGCAGAGATGAAACCGGGGAGTGGGGTCCTCCTCGAGAAACCTCATCAGTCGCCAGGTGTATGAGGTTGGCTCGTAAAACACGTTCACGCGATGTCTCTGTCCGACCCGATCAAGCAGTGTCTCGATATTCGGTGTCAGTTCGCGTGCCCGTAGGAGATCAATGGTCGTGATTGAACCCCCTCCCAACTCCGAAAGAGCCGCGGCCATGTAGCCGGTCTAGACACCATCGTAAAAACCCAACTCCAAGATGTCTGCCACCTGATGTTCGGCAATGAAGGAAGTTATTGTTTCTGCCTGTGCCGGTGTCATACACGGTAAATCGCCCATCACATTTCTCACGTCATGGTTGTTCATTCCGTCCAGACTCCTTCCGTTAGGTGTTTTTTAAGGCCAGAGCAGTGCGAAGAGCCTCTGGCACTCATGAGGCGTTGTCCCGTTCTTAGTTGAAGCTTTGGACGGCGGTCGGTTCACAGGCTAAGCAGCGCGCGTCTTCACGTCAACTTCGTCGATCGATCGACCAAGTGCAGCCGCGAGCACCCACAGCTGGCGATGGCCCTGGATCTTGCGGAACGACTTCTCGGCTTCCAGGAATCCGGTCGCCGTCCAGCGCAGCGCCATCTCGGCGTCGCGGTAGCGGCTCACCCGGTGAGTCACCCGACGCACCGCACCGTTCGGATTCTCGATGACGTTGGTGCTCGCGAGACAGCGCATCAGCGCGGGCGTGAGCTTCAGGCGATTGACCGTGAAGGTCTCCTCCAGCCCCTCGAGCAGGCTCCCCGCGGCGTCGGGGTACTCGGTCCTGAGCCAGTTCGCTTGCTGTTTGAGCTTTGCGATCCCGTCCTTCTCGGCGAGCGTGTAGGCCGCATGCATCACGGCTCGCACCTGCGCGGCGATCGGCTCGGGGAGCCGCTCGTTGACGTTTCGCATCTTGTGGATGCGGCCGCGCTGTACCTTCGCCTGCCCACCGAAGAGCTCCTCGATCGCGCTGCGAAGCGCCTTCGAGCCGTCGATGACGAACAGCCGCACCCGATCCGGACCGATCCCGCGCTCGATCAGGCTCGAGAGCAGGTCCTTGGCCACCGCGCGTTCTCGCTCGACCCTGCGCGAGCCCCAGCAGATGCTTGCTTCCCTCGGCATCGACGCCGACGGCGGCCAGGATGTGGTGATCGTCGACGACGATCCCGTCGATCCAGACGGCCAGGATGTCGACCTCGTCGAAGCGACGACCCATCAGCGCTTCCAGTGCGTCTCTGGAGGCCCGAATGAACCGCCGCGACACCGAGCTTTTGGCAATCCCTACGGTCCCGGCCATGCGCGGCAGTACCTCGGCGTACCTGCGCGTCGATACACCCCGCACCAGGATGTCGCGGATGCGCTCGCCCAGCCGCGGCTCGGCCTGCACCCGTTCATAGACCGGAATGGCGACCTCCTTGCCGCCACCGCATCGTGACTCGCTACGGCGGCGATCATCGGTGCGCGAGCTCGTTGCGCCGATCAGTTTCTCTGCTTGGCCTTTGCACAGCTGACCTATCGCGAGAGTCTGCGCGACATCGAGGCGTGCCTGCGTGCACAGCCGGCCAAGCTCTATCACCTGGGTATTCGCGGCAAGGTCGCGCGCAGCACGCTGGCCGATGCCAACGAAGCGCGCGACTGGCGCATCTACGCCGATTTCGCCCAGAGCTTGATCGGCGTCGCCCGCCGGCTGTACGCCGACGAGCCCTTGGCGTCGATCTGAACGAGACGGTCTACGCGCTCGATTCCACGACCATCGATCTGTGCTTGACGTTGTTTCCGTGGGCCCCGTTTCGCTCGACCAAGGCGGCGGTCAAGCTGCACACGCTGCTCGATCTGCGCGGCAACATTCCCAGCTTCATCCACATCACCGACGGCAAGCTGCACGACGTCAACGTGCTCGACGTGCTGCTGCCCGAGGCCGGGCGCCTTCTACGTGATGGACCGCGGCTACCTCGACTTCGAGCGGCTGTACGCGCTTGCACGAGGCGGCAGCTTCTTCGTCACGCGCGCCAAGCGCAACCTCAACGTTCGAGCGCCGCTACTCGCACCGCGGTGGATCGGCAACACCGGCCTGATCTGCGATCAGACCATCGACGCTCGACCGGTCTTCTACTCGCAGCGGCTATCCCGACGCCGCTGCGCCGCATCCGCTTCATCGACCGCGAGACCGGCAAGACGCTGGTCTTCTTGACCAACAACTTCGCGCTTGCCCGCGCTGACCATCGTGCGAGCTTTACCGCTGCCGCTGGCAGGTCGAGCTGTTCTTCAAATGGATCAAGCAGCATCTGCGGATCAAAGCGTTCTTCGGCACCTCGGAGAACGCCGTGAAGACCAAGTCTGGATCGCGGTGACCATCTACGTGCTGGTGGCCATCGTCGGCTGCCCCCTCCTAACAATCGCGCGCGCCAGACGGCGGATTCCGGGGGCGAAGATCGAGGGGTGTGTAGCCAGGCGAGTAGCCAGAGCCATCCTTATTACATTATAATTGATATTGATCGTATGTTACGGTGCGGCATCGACCTCGGCGGCACTAAGACCGAAGGCGTGATCCTCGACGCCGACGGGCGCGAAGTCTTCCGCGCGCGCTTCCCGACCGATTCTTCGAGCTACGAGACGGTGCTTGGCGGCATCGAGCGCCTCTATCGCCGGATGGCGAGCGAGGTGCGCGGTGCGCCGCACACGCTCGGCCTTGGTACGCCGGGCGCAGTGTCCCGGCGCACCGGGATGCTGAAGAACTCCAACACGACCTGCCTGAACGGCACCCCGATCGCGCGCGACCTGCCGGCTCGCCTCGGACGCGATCTTGCGATCGAGAACGACGCCAACTGCTTCGCGCTCGCCGAGACGCTCCACGGCGCCGGACGGGGCCATCGCGTCGTCTTCGGCGTCATCCTCGGTACCGGTTGCGGCGGCGGGATCGTGATCGACGGCCGCGTTCACGCCGGGTTGCAATCGATCGCCGGCGAATGGGGTCACACCGCGATCGACCCGGCCGGACCGTTGTGCTACTGCGGCGCGCGCGGCTGCGTCGAGACCTTCATCAGCGGCTCGGGACTGGAGAACCGCTACGCCGAGCGCACGGGGTCTAGGCGCATGGCGACCGAGATCATCGCCGCCTGGCACGCGGGCGAGTTGCAAGCCGCGGCGGCGATGGACGATTACTTCGCGCGCTTCGGCCAGGCGCTCGCCAACCTGATCGCGGTGCTCGATCCCGACATCGTCGTGCTCGGCGGGGGACTTTCGAACGTGGACGAGCTCTACACGCGCGGTGTCCAGGAGATCGCGATGCGCGTCTTCAGCGATGCGCTCGAGACGCCGGTCGTGCGACCCCGCCTGGGCGATTCGGCCGGCGTGATCGGCGCCGCGCTCGTGGGCCGATGAACGTCATCGTCGACGACGCTCCGGCCTTCGCGTTTCACGTCCCGGTCCTAGTCGTCGGCGGGGGCGCGTGCGGGTTGGTCGCCGCGCTCGCCGCGCGCGACGCGGGCACGGCGGTGCTCGTGCTCGAGCGCGACGCTTCTGCCTCCGGCTCGACCGCGCTCTCGTCGGGTTTCGTTCCCGCGGCGGGGACGCGCTTGCAGCGCGAAACGGGCGTCGACGACTCGCCCGGACGCTTCGCCGCCGACATCCGGCGGAAGAACCACGACGAGGCCGACCCGCGGATCGTGGACGCGGTGGCGCACGCCTCCGGCCCGGCCATCGACTGGCTGGCCGACCGGCACCGCATCCCGTTCGTGCTGCTCACGGGCTTCCTGTACCCAGGACACAGCGTCGAGCGAATGCATGCCGTGCCGGAGAAGACGGGCGCCGCCCTGATGGCGCAGCTTCTGCGCGCAGCCAACCGCGCCGATGTCGATCTGCTCTGTGATGCGCACGTGACCGGTCTCTACGCGGCGCGCGAAGGACGCGTTCTGGGCGCGCGCGTCGCGCGGCCGGACGGCTCGATCGAATCGGTCGGCTGCGACGCGCTCATCCTCGCCTGCAGCGGTTTCGGCGGCAACGCCGGGATGGTGAAGCGGCACATTCCGGAGCTTGCCGGCGTCGACTACTTCGGCCACGTCGGCAACCAGGGTGACGCCGCCGAGTGGGGCCGCGCACTCGGCGCGAAGCTCGCCGACATGACCGCATACCAGGGCCACGGCTCGGTCGCGACGCCACACGGCGTCCTCATCACCTGGGCGCTGATGACCGAAGGCGGCATCCAGGTGAACGCCCGCGGCGAGCGCTTCTCGAACGAGCACGAGGGCTACTCCGAACAGTGCGCGAAGGTGATCGAGCAGCCGGGCCGCATCGCGTGGAACGTCTACGACGGGCGGCTGCACGCGCTGGGGATGACGTTTCCCGATTACCGCGAAGCCGAAGCCGCGGGGGCGATCCGAGGCGCGCCAGACGCCAGGGCGCTCGCGCGGCTCATCGGCGCGCCGTCGGATGCGCTCGCTCGCACGCTCGATGCCTGCGCCGCGTATGCGGGTGGCCGCGCGCGCGACCCGTTCGGCCGCGACTTCACCGCCCGTCCGAAGCTCTCAGCGCCGTTCTACGCGGTGAAGGTCACCGGGGCGCTCTTCCACACGCAGGGCGGCCTCGAGGTCGATGCGCATGCCCGCGTGCTCCGCGCGGACGGCACGCCGCTGCCGAATCTCTTCGCCGGCGGCGGCGCGGCGCGTGGCGTGTCCGGCGCGCACGTCTGGGGCTATCTTTCCGGCAACGGCCTGCTCGCGGCAGTGGCGCTGGGCCGGCTTGCGGGCGGCGCGGCCGCCGACCTCTGCGGCGGCGTCCGGGCCTAGTCGAACACGACCGGCTTTAACGCCTTGGCGTTCACGCGCAGCTGGAACACGTCTGGCCGCGCGTAGTGCCCGGCGGCGTCGAGCGTGCGGCGCGCGGCACCGGCGCGTCGGCAAATGTGAGCGTGCGCTCACATCCAGCGAGAATTCGCGCCGTTTATATCCCCATTAATCGAAACTACTTGACTGACTAGTCAGTAATCTGTAACTTACCGGCCAGTCAGTCATATTTGAAATCATGGACAACCAAGCACAAAGGAACGAACCGCGATTCGAGCGCCGCAAGGAGGCGCGGCCAGGCGAGATCCTCGACGCCGCGCTCGAGCTGTTCGTGGAGAAGGGCTTCGCCGCCACCCGGCTGGAGGACGTCGCGCAGCGCGCGGGTGTGTCGAAGGGCACGGTCTACCTCTACTTCGAGAGCAAGGAGGACCTGTTCAAGTCGGTCATCCGCTCTGGAATCGTCCGCGCAATCGAGGAGGCCGAGAACTTGGTGTCGGGCTTCGAAGGCAGCTCGGCGGAACTCCTGCGCCAGATCTACGCCGGGTGGTGGCAGAACATCGGCGGCACCAAGCTCTCGGGGATTCCGAAGCTCATGATCTCGGAGGCGCAGAATTTTCCGGAGCTCGCGCGCTTCTACTACGAGGAAGTCATCCAGCGGGGTTCGCGGCTGTTCGCACGCGCGATCGAGCGCGGCGTCGAGTGCGGCGAGTTCCGGCCGGTCAATATCGACTACGCCGTGCGGGCGGTGGTCGCGCCGCTAATAATGCGCGCGCTCTTGCAGCACTCGTTCCTCCGTTGCGCCGGCCCGGAGGATTTCGACGTCCCGGCATACTTCGAGCACACGCTCGGCCTGGTGCTCGACGGCCTCCGGAAGAGGTGACGCGTGCTGCTCGACGCCACCCTAGCGTATCTGCACTTCACCGCAATCCTGCTGCTCGCCGGGTTCCTGGTGGCGGAGGCGATGCTGCTGCGCGGCGACCTCGGGCGGCGCGACGTCGCCGTAGTGTCCCGGAGCGACATCGGTTATTCCGTCGCCGCCGCGCTCACGCTCGCCACCGGTGCTGCCCGGGTGTTCCTCGGTCCGAAGGGCGTTGCGTTCTACGCCGGCAACCCGGTCTTCTGGGCGAAGCTCGCGCTCTTCCTCGCCGCCGGGCTCGTGTCGATCAAACCGACGATCGCGTTCCTCCGCTGGCGCCGCGCCGCTCGCGACAACCCCGTCTACGCGGTCCCGGAGGCCGAGGCGAGGAGCGCCCGTCGCCTCGTCCTCGTCGAGCTGCACCTCCTCGCGCTAATCCCCCTCGCCGCGGTGCTGATGGCGCGCGGCATCGGACACTGACACCCTCGAAGCTGGAGCTGGCCGTGTTTGCACATCCAACCATCATGTTCCGAACGATTCTCCTCGCCGTGCTCGCCGCCGCCCTGGTCGGCTGCGCCAAACAGGAGGCCCAGGCGCCGGCGCCGCGCCCGGTCATCGCGCAGGTCGTCGGCGCGAAGCCGGCCGAAAGCGCGAACGTCTACTCCGGCGAGGTGCGCGCGCGCTACGAGAACGACCTCGCGTTCCGCGTCGCCGGCAAGGTCGTGGCGCGCCTCGTCGACGTGGGCGCGACGGTGAAGAAGGGCGAGACCCTCGCCCGCCTCGACCCGCAGGACGCGCAGCTCGGCGTCGAATCGGCGCGCTCGCAGCTCGCCGCCGCGGAGGCCGATCACGAGCTCGCCAAGGCCGAGTTGAAGCGCTATCGCGACCTGTACGCGAAGAACTTCGTGAGCCAGGCGGTGCTGGACGCTCGCGAGACGACGTTCAACACCACGAAGGCGCGCCTCGAGCAGGCGCACGCGCAACTCGCGACCGCCCGCAACCAGTCGTCCTACACCACCCTCGTGGCCGAAGCCGACGGCGTGATCACGGCGGTCAACGTGGAGGCGGGCCAGGTCGTGTCGGCGGGGCAGGCGGTGATGCGGTTCGCGCGCCCCGAGGAGAAGGAGGTCGCGATCAGCGTTCCCGAGAGCCGCCTCGGCGAGCTCCGCGAAGCAGGCAAGATCCTGATCGCGGTCTGGGCGGCGCCGGACAGGCCCTACCTCGGCCGGGTACGCGAGATCGCGCCCAATGCCGATCCGGCAACGCGCACGTTCGCGGCGAAGATCTCGTTCGTCGCGCCGGATGCGGCAGTGAAGCTCGGGATGACCGCCAACGTCGCGCTCGGCGAGCGTACTGCCGGCGAGGTGATCACGCTCCCGCTCACCGCGCTCGCGCAGGTGGAGGGCAAGCCCTCGGTGTGGGTCGTCGACCCGCACACGAGCAAGGTCAACCTCCGCCCGGTGGCGATCGGCGCCTACCGCGAGGACGGCGTTGACCGTCCGCGACGGCCTGCGGGCGGGCGAAATCGTCGTCACCGCGGGCGTGCACAAGCTGCTTCCCGACGAGACCGTCCGCGTCGTGAGCGAGACGCTCGCGAGCCCGCGTTCGCAGCAGGCGCTGGAAGCGGCGCTGCGGCCGGCCAGCCAGCCGGCCCGGAACTGAGGAGACTCCTCATGCGCGGCTTCAACCTCTCCGAATGGGCGCTCGGGCACCGCAGCCTGGTGCTCTACGCGATGCTCGTGCTCGGGCTCTTCGGCGTGCTCTCCTACACCAAGCTGGGGCAGTCCGAGGACCCGCCGTTCACCTTCAAGGTCATGGTGATCCGGACCGGCTGGCCGGGCGCGACCGCGCGCCAGGTGGAGGAGCAGATCACCGACAAGATCGAGCGCAAGCTGCAGGAGGCGCCGAACGTCGACTGGATCCGCAGCTACTCGAAGCCGGGCGAATCGTTCGTCTTCTTCCAGATGAAGGACACGGCGCCGCCGTCCGCGGTGACCGACACCTGGTACGAGGTGCGGAAGAAGATCGGCGATATCCGCAACACGCTGCCCGCCGGCATCACCGGCCCGTCGTTCAACGACGAGTTCGGCGATGTCTACGGCAACATCTACGCGCTCACCGGCGAGGGCTTCTCCTACGCCGACCTCAAGAAGTACGCCGACCGCATCCGCGCCGAGCTGCTGCGCGTACCCGACGTAGCCAAGGTCGAATACTTCGGCGAGCAGGACGAGAAGGTCTACATCGAGCTGTCGAACACCAAGCTCGCGACGCTCGGCGTCGACGTGCCCACCATCGTCAATGCGCTTGCCACGCAGAATGCGATCGCGCCGGCAGGCGCGTTCGAGACCCCGAGCGACAAGATCTATCTTCGCACCACCGGCGACTTCGACTCGGTCGAGGCGGTCCGCGAGACGACGATCCGCGCCAACGGCCGCCTCTTCCGCCTCGGCGACATCGCGCGCGTGCAGCGCGGGTACGCCGACCCGCCGCAGCCGAAGATGCGCTTCCAGGGGCAGGAAGCGTTCGGCATCGGCGTCTCGATGGTGAAGGGCGGTGACATCATCGAGCTCGGCGGAAACCTCGACCGCGAGATCGAGCGGCTGCGGCGGGAGCTTCCCGTCGGCCTCGAGCTCGCGCAGGTGACGAGCCAGCCGCAGGCCGTGCAGCGCTCGGTGAACGAGTTCGTGCGCTCGCTCACCGAGGCGGTGATCATCGTGCTCGCGGTGAGCCTGCTGTCACTGGGTCTCCGCACCGGCATCGTGGTCGCGCTCTCGATTCCCCTCGTGCTCGCGGCGACCTTCCTCTTCATGCGGATCGGCGACATCGGGCTGCACAAGATCTCGCTCGGCGCGCTGATCCTCGCGCTCGGGCTGCTCGTCGACGACGCGATCATCGCGGTCGAGATGATGGCGACCAAGATGGAGCAGGGCTGGGACCGCCTGCGCGCGGCGAGCTTCGCCTACTCGAGCACCGCGATGCCGATGCTCTCCGGGACGCTGGTCACGGTCGCCGGGTTCCTGCCGATCGCGACCGCGGCCTCGTCCACCGGCGAGTACACGCGCTCGATCTTCCAGGTCACGGCCATCGCGCTCGCGGTGTCGTGGGTCGCGGCGGTCGTGTTCGTACCCTACCTCGGTTACAAGCTGCTGCCCGACCTCGCGCAACGCGCGTCGGCCAAGCCCTCATGGTTCGCGCGCCTGCTGCGGCGCTTCGTCCCCGCTCTGGCCCGCCGCCCTGACGATGGCAAGCAGGCGAGCGTCGATCCCGAGCACGCGATCTATCAGACACCGTTCTACCGGCGCCTCCGCCGCGTCATCCACTGGTGCGTCGCGCACCGCAAGACGGTGCTCGTCGCCACGGTCGCGCTCTTCGCGGCGTCGCTCCTCGCGTTCCGCTTCGTGCCGCAGCAGTTCTTCCCCGCTTCCAGCCGGCCGGAGCTGCTCGTCGACCTGCGGCTCGCGCAGGGGTCGTCGTTCGCGGCGACCGAGAGCACCGTGAAGCGCTTCGAGCAAGTCCTCGACCGCGAACCGGGGATCGAGAGCTACGTGAGCTACGTCGGCCAGGGCAGCCCGCGCTTCTACCTGCCGCTCGACCAGCAGCTCGCAAACGCGAACTTCGCGCAGTTCGTGATCCTCACCAAAGGGATCAAGGAGCGCGAGCGGCTCCGCGCGCGGCTGATCGAGCTCTTCGACCGGGACTTCCAGGGACTGCGCGCGAACATCACCCGGCTCGAGAACGGCCCGCCGGTCGGCTTCCCGGTGCAGTTCCGCGTGTCGGGCGAGGACATCCCGACGGTGCGCCGGTACGCCGAGCGCGTCGCCGAGCGCATGCGCGAGAACCCGAACGTCTCGAACGTCCAGTTCGACTGGGACGAGAAGGCGAAGGTCATCAAGGTCGACATCGACCAGGAGAAGGTGCGCCTCGTCGGCCTCTCGTCGCAGGATCTCTCGACGTTCCTCAACACCTCGCTCAACGGGCTGACGGTCACCTACTACCGCGAGCGCGACAAGCTGATCGAGGTGCTGATGCGGGGCGCGATCGACGAGCGGGCGAAGCTGTCCTACCTCCAGGACCTCGCGGTGCCGACGCGTTCCGGCAAGTCCGTTCCGCTGTCTCAGATCGCGACCATCTCGTACGGGTTCGAGGATGGCATCGTCTGGCGCCGGAACCGGCTGCCGACGATCACGGTGCGCGCGAACGTATACGGCAATATGCAGGCGCCCGCGGTCACCGCGCAGATCGAGCCGGCGCTCGCCGCGATCAAGGCGAGCCTGCCGCCCGGCTACCGCCTCGAGACCGGCGGCGCGGTCGAGGACAGCGCGAAGGGCCAGAAGTCGGTCGCGGCCGGGTTCCCGCTCTTCGTCCTCGTCGTCCTGACGGTGCTGATGATCCAGCTCCAGAGCTTCTCGCGCGTGGCGATGGTGGTGTTGACCGCGCCGCTCGGGCTGATCGGCGTGACGGCATTCATGCTCCTCTTCAACCAGCCGTTCGGGTTCGTCGCGATGTTGGGTACCATCGCGCTCTCCGGAATGATCATGCGCAACTCGGTGATTCTCGTCGACCAGATCGATCAGGACATCCGCGCCGGCCACGCCCCCTGGGAGGCGGTGGTCGAGGCGACGGTGCGCCGCTTCCGGCCGATCGTGCTCACGGCTGCCGCAGCGGTGCTGGCGATGATCCCGCTCACGCGCAGCGCGTTCTTCGGGCCGATGGCGGTCGCGATCATGGGCGGCCTCGTCGTCGCGACTGCGCTCACGCTCCTCTTCCTGCCGGCGCTCTACGCCGCGTGGTTCCGCTTGGCTTCGCCGGCGCGCGCGCCGGCGAAGCGCGCGTCGCGTCCTCCTGCTGCGGCACCGCAGGTCGCGCCGCAGATGATCGAGGGAACGGCCTGACCATGCTGCTCGCCGAGCTCTTCGAGATGATCGAGATCGACGCGCCGGCCGAGCGCGTCTGGCAGATCCTCACCGACTTCCGCCGCTACCCGGAGTGGAACCCGTTCATGCCCCGCGTGGCGGGCGAGCCGGCGCGACGCGCCGAGCTGGAGGTGCTCGTCCAGCCCGACGGCGCGAGAGCGCTGCGGCTGCGGCCGCGGATCGTCACCTTCCGGCCGCCGCGCGAACTGCGCTGGCTCGCGCGCCTGCCGGGGCTCTTCGTCGGCGAGCAGCGCTTCGTGGTCGAGAGCCTCGACCCGACGCGGTCACGCCTGATCCACGAGAAGCGCTTCCGCGGACTGCTGGTGCCGCTCGTACGCCGCGTGCTCGACGGCCCGGTGAAGCGGAGCTTCGAGGCGACCGGACTTGCGCTGAAACAGTTCGCAGAACGCACGAGCTAGAAGGACCGATGCGGCGCGCCGGACGCTCCACGGTGCAGCACGCACTCGCCATCGCCGCCGCCGCGCTCGCCGCCGGCTGCAACGACGCGCCGCAGGAGCGCCTCCAGGGCTACGCCGAGGGCGAGTACGTCCGCGTCGCCTCGCCGTTCGCCGGCCAGCTCGCGAGACTCGCGGTGAAGCGCGGCGACCAGGTGAGGTCGGGCGGCGAGCTCTTCACGCTCGAGCAGCAGAACGAGGCGGCGCAGCGGCGCGAAGCCGCGGACCGGCTCGCTCGCGCCCAGGCTCAGCTCGAGAACCTGCGGAAGGCGAAACGACCGCCCGAGATCGAGGCCGTGCGTGCCGAGCTCGCGCAGGCCGAAGCGAACCTCAGGCTCGCCGAAGCGAACCTCAAGCGCCAGGAAGAGCTCTTCCGGGACAAGTTCATCTCGCTCGAGCGGCTCGACGATGCGCGCACCCAGGTCGCACGCTCGCGCGCGGAGGTCCGGGAGAAGCGAGCGCAGCTCAGCCGATCGAGGTGATGGCGGGCAAGCTCGTTCCGTTCATCATCGTCGGCTACGTGCAGGTGACGCTGATCCTCGCCGCGGCGAAGTTCCTGTTCGGGGTGCCGATGGTCGGCAGCCTCACCCTGCTCTCCCTGGCGAGCGTGCTCTTCATCGCCGCGAACCTCGCAGTCGGATTCACGTTCTCGACCGTGGCGACGAACCAGTTGCAGGCGATGCAGATGGCGATGTTCTTCTTCCTGCCCTCGATCTTGCTGTCGGGGTTCATGTTCCCGTTCCGGGGCATGCCCGAATGGGCGCAGTGGCTCGGCGAGATCCTGCCGCTCACGCACTTCCTGCGGATCGTGCGCGGCATCCTGCTCAAGGGCAACGAGGCCGCGGAGATCCTGCCGGAGCTCTGGCCGATCGGCGCGTTCCTGCTCGTCGCGACGGCGGTCGCGCTCGCCCGGTACCGCACCACGCTCGACTGAGAAGCGTCGAGGGCGTGGGGATCGCCTATGGCGCGGCCGGTTTCGGGCAACCGGTGCACGCCTCCAGACGCGCGTGCCGAAACGTCGCCTTCTCGAGTCTTGCACCGGTGAGATTGGCGCCAGTGAGGTTCGCTTTCTCGAAGCGCGCGCCCCGCAGGTCGGCCCCTTCCAGATCGGCGCCGCGCAGGTCGGCCCCGGTCAGATCCGCCCGCTCGAGATTGGCGCCGCGCAGCTTCGCCGATTCCATCCGTGCGTACCGTAGGCTGGTACCGCTCACGAGCGCTTCGCTCAGATCGGCCTCGCCGAGATTGGCACCCTGCAGATCGGCCGCGCTCACGTTCGCCCGCGCGAGCGTCGCGCCGGTCAGGTTCGCTCCGCGCAGATTGGCGCGCTCGAGCGACGCCTGCGTCAGGTTCGCGCGCTGGAAATCCACCCGCTGGAGCACGGCGCGATCAAGACGCGCGTCGGTGAGGTCCGCGCCGCTCAAATTGGAGCGGGAAAGGTCCGCTCGCACCAGATCGGCCTTGGCCAGGTTCGCGCCGCGCAGGTTGGCGGACAGGCAGGCCGTACCCGGCCGGATGCGACACCGGTCGATGGTCTGGTCAGTGGTCTGCGCATCGGCGGCCGGCGCGGCGCACAAGGCGAAGATGACGGGGAAGATGAAACGCATGTCGGACCTCGTGCCGTTGCGAAAGTGGCAGTGCGCGCGAGTACGCACCGGAAGCGCCTGTTCCAGGCGGGACCGTATCGGCTCGCCGGCGGGCCGTCAATTGCGCGAGCAACCGGAATTGCCCCGCGTCCCCGGTCGTCGAGTGTGTCAAGCGCGAACCCGCCCATTCGGGCAACATGCCGGCCGAGTCCGGAACGGAACGGAACGACGCGATGCGCGCCTGGTTGTTCAAGCTCCTCACGCTGGTGGCGGTGCTGCTCGTCATCGGCGTCATCGGCTTGCTGGGAATCCGCACCTGGGACGCGCAGCGCGGCCCGCCGCTCGCAGTCTGGCACACCTACGCCCCGCACGAGCTGACCGCCGGAGACATCGAGAAGCTCGACTGGAGCGGCTATCTCAAGGCCGAAAGCGCGCTCTTCGACGAGGTCCGCGCCAAGGTCACCGAGAAGCTCGAGCCCGAGCAGCGGATTCCGGCCAACCGCTATTTCGACGGCAGCCCGATCTACCCCGGAAAGTTCGCGACCGACTGGAATCGCTCTTATGTGTTGGAGCCGCCCGGTGCGCCCGTCGGTGCGGTCGTCCTGCTGCATGGATTGACCGACTCGCCTTACAGCCTGCGCCACGTCGCCCGCCGGTACCGGGAGCACGGCTATGTCGCGGTCGCCATCAGGCTGCCGGCCCATGGCACCGTGCCGGCCGCCCTCACCGACGTCGATTGGGAAGACTGGTCGGAGGCGACCCGTCTCGCTGTAAGAGAGGCCAGGCGCCGCATCGGCCCGTCACGGCCGCTGCATCTGGTCGGATTCTCCAACGGCGGCGCGCTGGCGATGAAGTACGCGCTCGACGCCCTCGGCGACGCGAAGCTGACCCGGCCCGACCGACTCATCCTGATCTCGCCCATGATCGGGATCACCGAGCTCGCACGGTTCGCCGGGGTGTTCGGCTGGCCGGCGGTCTTCCCGCGGTTCGCCAGGGCAGCGTGGCTCAGCGTGACGCCGGAGTTCAACCCGTTCAAGTACAACTCGTTCCCGATCAACGGCGCCCGGCAGTCCTCTCTGCTGACGCGCGTGCTGCAGAGCCAGATCGCGCGTTACGCACGCGAGAACCGGCTGGCCGAGCTGCCGCCCGTCCTGACGTTCCAGTCGGTGGTGGACTTCACGGTCAGCACGCGTGCGATCGTCACTGCGCTGTATGCCCAGCTCCCCGCGAACGGCAGCGAGCTCGTGTTGTTCGACCTGAACCGGAACGCAAAGGTCAGTCCGCTCCTGCGCGCCGGCTTCGAAACCGCTTTCGACCGCCTCCTGCCGGCCCCGCCGCGACGGTTCAGGACCACGATCGTTACCAACGCGAGCCCCGACACCGGTGAGGTCGTCGAGCGCGTCGTCGAAGCGGGAGCGACAACGGAACGGTCGCGGATGCTGGGGCTCGCGTACCCGCGCGAGGTGTATTCGCTCTCGCACGTCGCCATCCCGTTCCCGGTGACAGATGCCCTGTACGGGATGGCCCCCGGCACCGACGAGGACTTCGGCGTCAACCTCGGCACGATGACCACGCGTGGCGAGGTCGGAGTGCTGATCCTCCCGCTGGATTCGCTGGTCCGCGTCGCCTCCAACCCGTTCTTCCCTTACATGCTCGAGCGGATCGAGGAAGGTATCGGCGGCCCAGCCGGGCGCCCGCCGAAAGCCGCAGCGAGTCCGGCGCGCGCAAGTGAAACGGCGCTCCCGAACGACGCGCCGACTGCTCAAACGGCGAAGTGATCGGCGCGCGCAGCTTGCCTGGGCGCGAGCCTGATCGGGCGGCGGCCATCACCCAGCTTGTGACCTTTCCGAGAGGCGCCGAGGGTCGGCCGGATCTGTCCGATCGGGTGCCGGCGGCGGCGTGATGCCCATCGAGACGTAGATCCCGGTCAGCCCGTCGACGCCGATGTTCGCCGGCCGTACCCATTCGGCCGGTACATAGAGCAGCGCACCCCCGAACGGGACCGGCGCGGTCGGAATCAGCACGGCGATGTAGCTCCGTCCGTCGATGTCGATGGGCTGCGGACTCGGCGCCAGCGCCAGCACCGCCGCGCCGTCGCCGCCGAAGAAGCACCACACCGGGCTCATGGCGCCGATATCCGCCTCCTCCTTCTGATCCAGCAGGCCGACGAAGCGGTCGGCGAGGGCGTACACGCGACCGATCAGCGGAATGCGTCGCAGCGTGCGATCGACGAGCCTTCGCAACGGCCGCGTCAGACCGGATTGCACGATCAGCCCGAGCAGATAGATGGCTGCGATCAGCACCAGGGCACCGAACACATACGCCAGACCGGGATTCCTGGAGAAGGGATACCCGAGCGCCGCGAACAACCCGCCGACGAAGCTGCCCGGCCCGACGAAGCGGTTCACCAGGCTGAACGCCCAGACGAGCACCGCCGCCGTCAACGCCAGCGGGAGCAGCACCAGCAAGCCGGCAAACCAGGTTGCCGCGATGGACTCGAAGCTGCGCTTGATCATCGGGCGGGGCGCTCCTGTCGGGCGCGCCGTCGAGAGACTCGACGACGCGGCAACGATTTGCCACGCCGTCGACCCGCAGTCAAGGAAGCGGCAACGTCAGAGATTGGCCCGCTGAGAGAGTTAGCGATCCCGAAATCCCGCTCAGAAGCGCGCCACGAACGTCGCGGCGAGGAACGGCTGCGGATCGAAGTCGACCTTGCGCAGGAGGTTGCCGGACGGATCCTCGACCCGCAGCTCGCCGCCCGCGACGACGCCGGCGTAGAGGTGGAGCGACAGCGCCGGACCGAAATCGCGCGTCGCACGCAGGAACACCGGCACCCCGCGCTCTTCGCCGACGCCGTTCGGCACCGGCCCGCTATTGCTGAGCCGGAAGCGCGTGCTCCGATACGCCACGCCGAGGCCCATCGTCCAGCCGCCGCCGAGCAGGTAATCGAGCTCGAGCCCCGCGGCCCCGGTCGGGCCGACCGCCAGCGGGTTGATGAGACGCCAGCGGTCGCTCAGCCGCCAGTCGACGAGCAGGTACGGGAACACGCTGGTCTTCTCGATGCGGTCGAATACCCCGACGCCGAAGCCGAGCTCGTTGCCGTCGGCGAAACGCTTGGTCGCCGACACGATGCCGCCCCAGACGAGCGAGTCGCCGGTGTCGGCGCCGTTCTCTTTGAACCAGTCGACCGACGGGACGACGTCGAGGCTCCAGTCGTCGCGCAGCTCGAGCGACAGCGGTATCGCCACGCCGTACCGCTGCACGATGTTCCACGGCGCCACGCCGCCGAAGGCGGCCGGATTCGAGAAGGAGTAGTCGGAGTAGCCGTAGTTGAGCGTCACGCCCCCGCTCACGCCGCGAGCGATCTCTCCCTCCACGCCCGCGCTCACGAGCGCCCGCCAGACATTGAAATCGCCGCCCTGGTCGAGATCGGCGTCGCCCTCGTAGACCGGCGTCACCGAAACGAACGGCCGCCAGCGAGCCTCTTGCGCTTGCGCCGGGCCGGCGGCGAGGACGACCGCGGCGACGAGCGCTGCCGCGCAGTGCGCTGCTTGCGGTTTCATGCAGACCTCCCTTCCGCGCCGACGAGGCGCGTGTTGGTAAATCATGGCCTCGCGATCGCGGCCGTTCACGCCGGAGCGGGCGACGCCGCTTTCGCGGTCGCGGCCGCGCCCCGCTTGCCGCCGAAGACCGTCACATAGAGCGTCGGCAGGAACACGAGCATCAGCAGCGTCCCGATCAAGAGGCCGTCCATGATCGCGAAGGCCATCGGCCCCCAGAACACCGTCGGCGCGATCGGGATGAGGCCGAGCACGGTCGAAAAAGCGGTGAGCGTCAGCGGCCGGAACCGCGAGCTCGCCGCGGCGATCGCCGCGTCCCAGACGCTCTTCCCTTCCGCGCGATCGGTTTCGATCTGCACCACCAGGATCACCGCGTTCTTCGCCACCATCCCGAGCAGCGACAGAATGCCGAGGATGGCGACGAAGCCCGGCCCGACGAAGCGGGCTGAACGCCCAGACGAGCACCGCCGCCGTCAGGGCGATGGGCAACAGCACCAGCAGTCCGGCGAGCCAAGTGGCCGCGATGGACTCGAAGCTGCGCTTGATCATCGGGCGGGGCGCTCCTGTCGGCGCGCCGTCGAAACGCTCGACGACACGGCAACGATTTCCGCCACAGTCAGGACGGCAACGTCAGAGGTTGGCCCGCTGCGAGCTTTCGCGAGCCGGAACCCCGCTCAGAAGCGTCCCACGAACGTCGCGGCGAGGAACGGCTGCGGGTCGAAGTCTTCCTTGCGCAGATTGTTGCCGGAGGAGTCATCGACCCGCAGCTCGCCGCCCGCGACGACGCCAGCGTAGAGGTGGAGTGACATCTCCCGACCGAAATCGCGCGTCGCACGCAGGAACACCGGCACCCCGCGCTCTTCACCGACCCCGTTCGGCACCGGTCCGCTGTTGCTGAGCCGGAAGCGCGTGCTCCGATACGCCACGCCGAGGCCCATCGTCCAGCCGCCGCCGAGCAGGTAGTCGAGCTCGAGGCCGGCGGGCCCGGTCGGGCCGGCGGCGATCGGGTTGATCAGGCGCCAGCGGTCGCTCAGCCGCCAGTCGACGAGCAGGTACGGGAACACGTTGGTCTCCTCGATGCGGTCGAATACCCCGACGCCGAAGCCGAGACGATTGCCGTCGGCGAAACGCTTGGTCGCCGACACGATGCCGCCCCAGACGAGCGAGTCGCCGGTGTCGGCGCCGTTCTCTTTGAACCAGTCGACCGACGGGACGACGCCGAGGCTCCACCCGTCGCGCAGCTCGAACGAAAGCGGGACCGCGACGCCGTAGCGCTGCACGATGTTCCACGGCGCCACGCCGCCGAAGGCGGCCGGGTTGGAGAAGGAGTAGTCGGAGTAGCCGTAGTTCAGCGTCACGCCGACGCTGTTGCACGCCGCCGAGATCCTCCCGCCATGCCCGCGCTCACGATCGCGCGCCAGACGTTGAAATCGCCGCCCTGGTCGAGATCGGCGTCGCCCTCGTAGGTCGGCGTCACCGAAACGAACGGCCGCCAGCGGCGTCTCCTGCGCTTGCGCCGGGCCGGCCGCTGCGAGCAGCGCGGCGAGAACCGTTGCCGCTGCGAGATCCATTTGCGTCGAGTTTCATCGCTCGCCCTCCTTTCGCAATCTCGAATCGGCTGTCGCGGCCGCGCGCCGGGCCGGGTCGGCCCGACGGGCGCGGCCGCGTCCCGCCTGCCGCCGAACACCGTAATGTAAAGCGTCGGCAGGAACACGAGCATCAGCAGCGTCCCGATCAGGAGACCGCCCATGATCGCGAACGCCATCGGCCCCCAGAACACCGTCGGCGCGATCGGGATGAGGCCGAGCACGGTCGAGAACGCGGTGAGCGTCAGCGGCCGGAACCGCGAGCTCGCCGCGGCGATCGCCGCGTCCCAGACGCTCTTGCCTTCCGCGCGGTCGGTCTCGATCTGCACCACGAGAATCACCGCGTTCTTCGCCACCATGCCGAGCAGCGATAGGATGCCGAGGATCGCGACGAAGCCGAGCGGCCGGTTGAAGACGAGCAGCGCGAGCACGACGCCGATGATGCTGAGCGGCAGCACGGCGAGCACGACGAAGACGCTGCGGAAGCTCTGCAGCTGGAGCATCAGCGCGGTGAGCATGAGCAGGATCATCACCGGCACGACGGCGAACACCGACGCCCGCGCGACCGCGCTGTCCTCGACGGTGCCGCCGAGATCGATGCGATAGCCCTTCGGCAGGCTCTTCGCCAGCTCGGCGATCGGCGCCTCGAGTGCGTCGACCACGGTGTCCGGCGTGGTGCTGGGGACGATGGCCGCGCGCACGGTGAGCGTCGGCACCCGGTCGCGGCGCCAGACGAGCGGGTACTCCTCCCCGAACTCGAGGCTCGCGAACTGGCTGAGCGGCACGGTGCGCCCGCCGGGGATCGGGACCTCCAGCGATCGCAGCGTCGCCACCGTCGCGCGCTCCTTGTCGACGGCGCGCGCGACGACGTCGACGAGGTAGATGTCGTCGCGCACCTGCGTCACCGTCGAGCCGGCGATCGCGGCGTTCAGGACCGCGGCGATCGTCGCCGAGCTGACGCCGAGGCTGCGGGCCTGGTCCTGGTCGATCTTGAGGCGGAGCTGCCGCGCGGGCTCCATCCAGTCGAAGTTGACGCGCCGCGTTTCCGGATTCGCCGCAATGACCTGCGCGAGTCGCTGCGCGATCTGCGTGACCTCGTCCTTGTCCGGGCCACGCACGCGGTACTGGATCGGCCAGCCGACCGGCGGACCGAGCTCGAGCGGCTGGATGCTCCCGACGAGGTCCGGGAACTCCTCGGCGAGCAGCTTCTCCAGGCGGTCCTGGATCCGTTTTCGTTCTTCGAATCCCTTCGCGACGACCACGAGCTGGCTGAAGAACGGGTTCGCGCCCTGCACGTCGAGCGGCAGGTAGAAGCGGATCGCGCCGCGGCCGATGTAGGCGCTCCAGTGATCGATGTCCTCGTCCTTGGCGAGCGCCGTCTCCAGCCGCCTGACGGTCTCTTCGGAGGCATAGATCGATGCGTTCTGCCGCAGCGTCAGGTCGACGAGGAGCTCGGGCCGGTCGGACGCGGGAAAGAACTGCTCCGGCACGAACCGCAGCAGGTAGACCGCCGCCACGAACGCGGCGACCGTCACCGCGATGGTCAGCCACTTCGCGCGCATCGCGCCGACGAGCAGGCCGCGATATCCGCGCATGAGGGCGCTCGGCTTCTCTTCCGCGCCCGACGTCTTGGGCGCCTTCAGGATCGCGATGCCGATCACCGGGGCGAAGGTCACCGCGACAAGCCACGACGTGACGAGCGCGATCGCGACCACCGCGAAGATCGAGAAGGTGTACTCGCCGGCCGCGCTCCTGGCGAAGCCGATCGGCACGAAGCCCGCGATCGTGATCAGCGTACCGATCAGCATCGGGGCGGCGAGCGTCTTGTAGGCGAAGGTGGCCGCGACTTCCTTGGAGTCCCCGGCGGCGAGGCGCCGGATCATCGCGTCGACGGTGGTCATCGCGTCGTCGACCAGCAGGGTGAGCGCGATGATCAGCGCCCCGAGCGAGATGCGCTGCAGGTCGATGCCCACGATCAGCATGACCGCGAACACGATCGCCAAAGTCAGCGGGATCGCCAGGGCGACGACCGAGCCCGGGCGCACGCCGAGGCTGACGAAGCTCGCCGCGAGGATGATGAGGATCGCCTGCCACAGCGAGGTCATGAAATCGTTGATCGCGAGGTCGACGACGACCGCCTGGTCGGAGACGAGGAACGGCTCGATGCCGAGCGGCAGGTTCGCCCGGACGTCCGCCATTTCCTTTTTCAGGTTCGCGCCGAGCGCGAGGATGTCGCCGCCCTCGCGCATCGCGATGGCGAGCCCGATCGCCGGCTTGCCGTTCACGTGGAAGAGCGGCAGCGGCGGGTCCGAGAACCCGCGCCGGACCTCGGCGATGTCCCGGAGCGGTATCAGGCGGTCTCCCACCGCCAGGTTGACCGCCTTGATGTCGTCCTCGGACTCGAAGGCGCCGGCCACGCGCAGGAAGATCCGCTCGTCGCCGGTCTGCAGGACGCCGGTGGGCCGGACCAGGTTCTGCGCCTGCAGCTGGCCGAGCAGGGCGGAATACGTGAGGCCGAGGCCGGCGAGCCGCGCGGTGGAGAACTCGAGGAAGATCTGCTCGTCCTGGGCGCCGAGAATCTCGATCTTGGTGACGTCCGGCACGGCGAGCAGCCGCGAGCGCGTGTCCTCGACGTAGTTGCGCAGCTCGCGGTGCGTGAACCCGTCGGCGGTGAAGCCGTAGATGATGCCGTAGGTGTCGCCGAAGTCGTCGTTGAAGCCGGGACCGACGACCCCCTGCGGCAGCGTGCCGCGGATGTCGCCGATGTTCTTGCGCACCTGGTACCAGATGTCCGGCACCTCCTTCGGCGGCGTCGAGTCCTTGAGCTCGACGAACATCGTGGTGACGCCCGCCCTGGTGTAGCTCCGGACCTGGTCGAGATGGCGCGTCTCCTGGAGCTTCCGCTCGATCCGCTCGGTGACCTGGAGCAGCGTCTCCTCGATCGTCGCG
The DNA here is from genome assembly GCA_963744255.1 of uncultured beta proteobacterium. GTDB lineage: Bacteria > Pseudomonadota > Gammaproteobacteria > Burkholderiales > SG8-39 > DATEDA01. The sequence goes on along the minus strand of CAVUSZ010000018.1, from coordinate 435 downwards.
CCGGGCCAGGCCGCGAAGACGACCATGGTCCGGATCGTGAAGGGGGGGTCCTCGGCCCGGCCGAGGCGCAGGAACGCGATCGTCCCGGCCACGACCGCGGCGATCATGAAGTAGACGATGAGCGACCGGCGCTGGATCGCCCATTCCGACAGGTTCGGGCCGATCACTTCGCGGCTCCGAGGAGGCGCACCTTCTGGCCGGAATGGAGGGCCTGGACGCCGGCGGTCACGACGAGGTCGCCCTGCTCGAGGCCGCCGGCGACGACGACTCGGTTCGCATCATGGCTGGCGACCTCGATCTGCTTCATCGACACGGTCTGGGTCTTGGGATCCACGACCCATACCGCGGACTGCGCGCCCTGGCGGACGAGCGCAGACCCCGGGATTTCCATTGCGGAGGCGGTTTCGATGCGCATGCTGCCGGTCACCGTCGATC
>CAVUSZ010000017.1:0-326600 GCA_963744255.1 uncultured beta proteobacterium | reverse complement strand
TTACCGGCGCCGGTGCCTTCTTCTTCTGGACCGGGTTGCTCAGCGCCGTGTCGCAGTTGGCGGCACCGGCGCTCGCGCCGGCGGGTCGGCCTCGTCAATACGATGGTGTTCACGCACATCCCGGCGAGCCTGTGCCTGATCGGCGCCGCCTGTGCGTCATCGCTCGAAGTTGCACTCGGGCTTCTGCTCGTTCGTAGCCTGCTTTCGCAGATGGACGTGCCCGCCCGCAGCGCCTACGTCATGTCCGTCGTCACGCCGGACGAGCGTCCCGCCGCGGCGAGCTTCACGGCGGTTCCGCGCAGCCTGGCGTCCGCGATCGGTCCTTCGCTCGCCGGCGCGATGTTCGCGACCGGGTTCATGAGCGCCCCGCTGATCGCCTGCGGGCTGCTGAAGATCGCTTACGACGTTGCGTTGTTCGCGGGTTTCCGCAAAGTGTCGCCCCGCTCGTAGCGCAAACGGCTCCCGCGCCCCGTGCGGACGTGTTTGCTCGCGTCGTCGACGGCGACTTTGAACACGAGCGAATGGCGCGCCGCGACGCGCGCTACGGGCGGATCAGCATCTGCGCCGCCGGCGCGATGGCAGGCTCTCTCCTTCTCGCCCGGCGTTGAAGGTTTTTCAATCCGGCTGCTGCTTCGCTGCCCGCTCCGCGCGCCGGCGCAGCTCGGCCTTCGAGAGGTCCTCTTTGTGCGTGGCGACGTGCCACATGTGGCCGAAGGGATCCTCGAGCGAGCCGGTGCGGTCGCCGTAGAACTGGTCCGCGACCGGCCGCGTGAGCTTCGCGCCCGCCGCCACCGCACGCTCCACCATGGCGTCGACGTCCTTGACGTAGAGATGGAGGCTGACCGTCGTGCCGCCGCGCGACGCCGGGCTGAGGAACTGGATCTCCGGGTACTCGTCGGCAAGCATGATCCGCGAATCGCCGATCCGGATTTCGGCGTGGCCGATATCCCCCTTGGGGCCCGGCATGCGCATGATCTCCTTCGCGCCGAACGCCTTCTTGTAGAACTCGAGCGCCTCGGCCGCACCGCGGATGCTGAGGTAGGGCGTCACGGCATGATAGCCGGCGGGGATCGGCGCCACCTTCCTCCTTGACGCTGCCGGCTTCGTCGCGGCCTTCCCGGCAGCGGCCTTCTTCCTTTTCATCGTTCGTCTCCTTTCGCGGTTGGGAGAAATATTCTGCCCCCCCACGCTTGCGGCGCGGTTACACCGAGCGTGGGGGATCATCCAGCAGCCTGGCGCTCAGGCGTCGCTGCCGGCCTCGCAGCCGGTTCCTTTAGGCTCTCGCGGCCGGGCGAGAGAAACGTGATCAGGGCTTCTTCCTCCGCGCTCGGTTGCGCGAGGCCCATCGCGCGCGGCAGCAGGTAGGCGATGCAGCTCAGCGTGCTCTGGCCGTCGCCATTGTCGCCGACGACATACCAGACGTGGCTCTGCGGCGCGAAGCGGCCGAGAATCGGCAGGTTGTCGCGCGTCTCGCCGAACACGCTGTAGTGCAGCGCCCGCTGCCTGCGGCCGGCAAGGCGCGGGAACGTATCGGCGCACCAGCGCGCCAGGCGCTCGGCCGAGCGCCCGGCGTCCGGCGGCGCGCGAAAGTTATCCTCGACCACCGGCGTGTCCTCGCCGCCGACGATCAGCTTGTCGTCCTGGCGCGCCCAGTAGTGCGCGTGCGGGTCGAAGTAATAGGCATTCGGCGTGTTTTCGCCCGGGTCGTCGAACGCGACGAGGAACGTCCAGTACGAGCGCATCCTGCCCTGCAGGTTGGCGTCGCGGTCGATGATGAAGCCGTTGGTCGCGACGACCGCGTGCGCCGCGGTCACCGATTCGCCGTCCTCGAAGCGCGCCCGCACCGCATCGCCCTCCTCGCGCAGCTCGACCACGCGCGAGCGCTCGCGGTAGCGGGTCTCGCCGAGCGTGCGCGCGATGGCCTGGACGTAGCGCGTGGAGTCCACGATCGCGTCCTCGGTGACGAACAGGCCCTGGACGTACTTGCCCGGCGCGGTGCCGTAAAGGGCCGCGATGCGCTCCGCGCCGTAGCTCTCGATGTCCGCGTCGATGCCGAGGTCGCGCATCACGCGATGCTCCTCGCGCAGCCTGCGATCGTCGTCGGGCTCGCCGACGATCAGGGTGCCGTACTGGCGCACGAGGCGCGGGTCGAACTCGCGCGCCAGCGCGAGCTGCAGCTCCACGCCGCGGCGCTTGACCCGCAGCAGGTTGCGCGCCACCTCGCGGTTGAAACGGCGCGAGAGATAGGTATAGCCGCGGTCATCGGGCGTCAGCACCATCTTCGTGTAGTCGGGGAACACCGGCCCCGGCGTGCCCGGCAGGTACACGTTGCCGCCCTGCCCGATCCGCTCGGCCTCCAGCACGAAGAGGTCCTCGACCCCCGCGCGCGCAAGGTGCAGCGCGGCGCTCAAGCCCGAGAGACCCCCGCCGATGATCAGTATCTGCAGGTCCGGGGTCATGGTGTGAACTGCGCCGATTGCGCGGCGTTCAGCGCGCGAGTTGGAAGCGCTCGAAGCGGTGCAACGCTTCTTCGATCCGTTTCTTGTGCAAGCGGTGCGAGCTATTGCCGACCCAGGTCCATTGCCGCACCAGCAGCTTCTGCTGCTCGCGATCTGTCTTGAGATCGACGGCGGCGACGATTGCGTCACCGACGAGCACGGGCTGGGCAAAGTAGCCGAATAGCCGTTTCTTCTTGGGGACGTAAGCCTCGAAGCGGTGCTCGTAGTCGAAGAAGAGATGCAGCCGCTTGCGCTGATGGATGAGCGGGTCGAAGGGAGACAAGATATGGACCATCGCTTCGGCGCGATCAAAGGTGGTCTCGAGCGTCTCCGGCCGCGCCCAGTGCTCCAGCTTCCCTGCCCCCTCGAGGTCGACGGGCACCAGCTCTTTGCGGCGCACTCTCGTCTCGATCAATCGCCGCATGCCCGGCTTGCGCTGGGGGTCGAGATAGCAAACTGAATCGACGCTCACGATGCCCTGTGATCGCAGCGCGCGGTCGAGCAGATAGTTCAGGATCGCTCTCTCCGACGCGGGCTTCGGCGGCCGTTCCCACCCGAAGTGCCGGTTCATCAGCTCATAGGTCTTCAGCATGCCGGTGCGTTGGCTGACGGTCACGAGGCCCCTGTAGAAGGCAAGCTGCAGCGCCCGCTTTGATGGCTTGCGGCTCGCCCACGCATGGTCTTTTTCCACCAGCACGTCATCGTCGATATCCCGGATCGTCAGGGCGCCATGCTCTCTGATGCGGGCGAGGACCCTGCGCAGGTCCTCCTTCTGCACCGCGGCGAACCAGGTGCTCCGGCGCTGCCAGTCTCGCTTCATGGCGCTGATGTAGAACTGCATGTCCCTCGTCGACAGGTATGACAGCGCATGAGTCCAGTACTCGAAGACCGTCTTGTCGACGGTCTGCGCCTGGCGCAGATGGTCGCGTTGGTATCCTGGAATGCGCGTATAGAGGATCTGGTGATGGCAGCGTTCGATCACATTGATCGTGTCGATCTGCACATAGCCCAGATGCTCCACCGCGGCGCGCGTCGCCTCGGGCCCGCCGCCGAACGGCGCGTATTCGTCGAGCCTTTGGGCGCGCAGCCAGATGCGTTTGGCGTGGGATTTGGTGAGCGCGAGGGATTTTCCGGCCGTGCGGGACATGAAGTGGGCGAGAGTGTAGCCAAACTCAAGGAGCTGGCAGCAGGACACAAGAAGATCATCCTGTACGCATCCTGGAAAAGAAAGTTTCTACAAAGAGCTCGGTTTCAAAGGCATGCGCACGGCAATGGCCATTTTCCGGAATCAGGAGCAGGCAGTGAAGGTTGGTTTGGTCGATGAAGCATGACCGCCGCTCAAGCGGGCATGCGGAGGCCAGGCCGTGATCGGATCGGTCAGCTCGGGGTCAAGCCCGCGCGGCGGCCGGTGCCGCGCGGCGCCTGCGGATCTGGAAGCGCTCGCGATAGGCGCTCGGCACGAGGCCGGTGTGGCTGCGGAAGAGCTTGCGGAACGAGCTCATGTCGGCGTACCCCGCGCGGTCCATCACCGTCTGCACCGCTAGGCCGGTCGTCGCGAGCAGCGCCTTGGCGCGCTCCACGCGCAGGCGCTGCACGTAGCTGAGCGGCGTGTCGCCGGTCGCGGCGCGGAACCTGCGAATGAGCGTGCGCGTGCTCATCGCCGCGACGCGCGCCATCTCGTCCAGGCCGACCGGGCGCCCGAGGTTGCGGCCGATCCACCCCTGCATCCTGGCGATCGCCGGATCGCTCGCGACCGGACGCAGCGGCTCCACCGCATACGGTGTCTGCGAGCCGCGATTCGGATCGGTGAGCATGAAGCGCGCGACGAGCGCGGCGACGTCTGCGCCGGCGAAGTGCTCGACGAGCTTCAGGCAGAGACTGATCGCCGAGGTGGTGGCGCCGGAGCACCAGGCCCGGCCGTCCGCCGTCACCAATTCGTCGAGCGCGAGCCGAACTTCCGGATAGCGCCGGCGGAAGAACTCGCCCAGCCACCAGCTCGTCGTCGCCGTATGGCCGTTCAGGAGCCCCGCTTCGGCGGCGAGCACCGTGCCGCTGCATTCTGCCGCGACGATCGCCCCGCCCTCGTACGCCGACCGGATCATCGAGACTTCGCGGCGCAGCCGCTCGGCCTCGACCGCGAGGTCGTGCGCGCGCTCGTGCCAGATCCCCGGCACGACCAGCACGTCCAGGCGCCCGCGCGGCCGGCCGCCGTTGAGCACGATGCCGCTGCCCGAAACGACCTCGCGCCGCGCCGCCGTCACGATGCATGACTCGAACCGCACCGCCGCCGGCGCGGCGTCGATCAGGCTCACGAGCACGTTGGCGACGCCGAAGAGCTCCAGCGGACCGGCGACCGACGACGCCATGCAGCCCTCGAACGCAAGCACGCCGATTCGCACCGTCTTGCGGGGAACGTGCCGGACGAGAACGGGCTTTGTCATTTCTCACCTTCTCGATGTCATTCCTGCCACTGCCATTCTAGCCGCGCCGGTCCTATCCTGTCAGCCACGGTTTCGCACGGGAGAGTGCAATGGCTATCGCAGCGGCCCTGCCCGGGCGCGTCGCCGACGCGCTGTCGCTCGCCACGCTCCGCAGCTTCTTCGCGCTGTCGTCGCACATCGCGCCGCGCGCCGCCGCGCCGCTCGCGCGCCGGCTCTTCTGCACGCCGCGCGGCCAGCGCCGTGCGCGACAACGCCTCTTGTCGCTGCCGCCTTCGGAGCCGATCGCGCTCCGCTATCGGACCGAGACGATTCGCGGCCAGGCCTGGGGCGCCGGCTGGCATCGCCCGGGTGTGCTGCTCGCGCACGGCTGGGCGGGACACGGGCTGCAGCTCGCGCACTTCGTCGAGCCGCTCGTGGACGCCGGCTTCGAGGTGATGACGGTCGATCAGCCGGCGCACGGCGCGAGCACCGGCCGGACCGCGACGCTGCCCGACTTCGCGCGCGTGCTCCGGCTGGTCGCGGAATCCTTCGGCCCGCTGTTCGCCGTGGTCGGCCATTCCCTCGGCGGCGCAGCCGCGGCATTCGCGCTCTCGCGCGGGATGGCGGCGGCGCGCGCGGTCCTCATCGCCGCGCCGTCCGACCCCGGGCTCGAGGTCGAGCGCTTCGCGCGCTTCCTGTGGATCCCGGAGCGCGTTCGGGCCGAAATGGAGCGCGCGATCGAGGCGGCGGAAGGCGTCAGGCTCGCCGAGCTGCGCGCGGCCGTGGTGGCGCCGCGCGTGAATGTCCCCGCGTTGCTCGTTCACGACCGGAGCGATCGGACGGTGCCGTACCGTGCGGTGAACGACTACGCGTCGGCGTGGCGCGGGCGCCGCGTGCTCACCACCGACGGGCTCGGTCACTACCGCATCCTGAGCGACCCGCAGGTGATCGCCGAGGTCGTGCGGTTCCTGAGTCGTTAGGCAAGTCCCTCGTCCGCCGGCGCACGAGCAGGAGCCTGGATCCGGGCCGGATCGGCCGGGGCGGCGCCCAGCGGCACCGACGCGTCGAAGCCTGTTGAGACTACCGCTCGATCTTGTGACCTGCGGCGCGATGGTCCTCGCCTTGGTCGCTGCGGCGCGCATGTCGACCTCGTGGCCGGCGAGATCGGTGGGATCCGCCGCCACCGGACGACGCGCGAGGTAGGTCTTGGATGCATACAGCGACCACCCTACCTCGCAGAGCTTGCGCATCACCAGATCCTCGTCGGTGACGGGGCCGATGCGGACCGCGAGATCGGCCTCTCTACGCTTGAGATCGACGGCCCGTCATTCTCCTCTGTATCGTTGGCTGGCCAAGGTTGTCCACGAGATCGGCGCGCGCCGAAGCGCCTGGTGACGATCGAGCCACCAGAGCAATGCCAGGGCCACCAAACCGCCCGGCACGACGATCACGATGGCGAGTTGCAATCCCCAGTTTGCGCGGTGCGCGACGCGCAGCTTGCTGACCAGGTGAGCGATGGAACGCCGCTCCCGCGCCACGACTCTTGGACGATTCATCTTGCCTCCAATCTGTGGCGGACTCGACGTCCGCGCCAGATAGTCGTCTGGCAGATCCCGAGATCGACAACCCGCCGATCCTCGCAGCGGGTCGCAAGCGCGCCACCGACCCTTGCACCTTGCTTCTTCGACGCACCTCCAAACCAGCTGAAAAGAACTGGACTGGACCGATGTCGATTCGGCGTCCCGCCAATCGACTAGAGAACGGAATCGGCGATCACGAAAAGTCTCCCGAGGCGCGCCCCGACCCTTAGATTTCAAGGAGATAGGACCGTGCGATTCATGATTCTGGTCACGGCAACGAAAGACTCGGAGGCCGGCGTCATGCCGCCGGAGAGGTTTCCTCGACGGCTACAACAGCGTCGCGTCGCCGGCGACGGGCACACGCGACCTTGTGGACGACCTGGAGGCTGCGCTGCGCCGGTAATCGACAAGGAGAAAGCCATGCCGCAAGTCAAGCCCGTTCCCGAAGGAATGCGCACCGTCACGCCGCACCTTGTTTGCGCCGGCGCGGCCGATGAATTTCCGGAGATGGGCGCGCTCGGCCCGAAGTCGCTCAAGGGCTCGCCGGTCACCATCCATCTCTATGTCGACAACGTCGACGCCACCGTCGAACGCGCGGTCAAGGCCGGAGCGAAGATCACCATGCCGGTCGCAGACATGTTCTGGGGCGATCGCTACGGCCAGCTCGTCGACCCGTTTGGCCATCACTGGTCAGTCGGCACGCACATCCGCGACGTGAGCATGGAAGAAATGCAGCAGGCGATGCAGAAAGCAAGCGCCTAGCCGCCCCACGGCCATGCAAGAAAAATACCCCATCTCTTCCAGAGGCTCGGCGAGGAGCTTCGGAAGCAATTGCGGAGGTAGGGACGTGCCCACGGGCTCGAGTTCGTGCGGACGGTGGCCGCGCCAAAGGTGACGCACCTCAAGTTCGCAAGGCGCTGACGACGCGGGGAGCGCCACGGCCCACCCGAAGCACATTGGGGCATTTGTTTCAAGCGCGGGACGGTTGACGTCGGTTCCCGCCCCTAGAGGCCTGGAACCTTACGACATCCACTCGTTTTTTTTGGATTGAAGGAGAGAGATCATGTCTGCCAACAAAGTGCTTACACCGGCAAGTGAGCTGGCGAGAAGGAATACGGGTCGCTTTCCGAACGAGAGCCAGGAATATCGGCGGTCGCGCGAAGCTTTGCTGGCAGAGGAAATCGAACTCAGGCGTCACATCGAGCGCGTGGCAGAGCAGCGCCGCGCGCTGCCACCGGGTGGCAAGGTGGAGAAGGATTATCGATTCGAGGGTGAGCGCGGGCCCGTCAGCTTTGCCGATCTCTTCGGCGACAAGCAAACGCTCGTGGTCTACAGCTACATGTTCGGGCCGCAACGCGAGCGACCGTGCCCGATGTGCACCTCGCTCCTCAGCGCGTGGGATGGCGAGGCGCGTGACGTCGAGCAACGCGTCGCATTGGCAGTGGTCGCGCGCTCACCGATCGAGCGGCTTGTCGCTTTCAAGAAGGAACGCCGCTGGCGCAACCTCAAACTCTATTCCGACACGACGGGCGAGTTCAGCCGCGACTATCACGCGCTGACCCCTGAAGGCGGAGACGATGCGGCCTTCAACGTGTTCACACGTCGCGACGGAACGATTCGCCACTTCTGGAGCGGCGAGATGGGATTCGACGCAGCTGATCCCGGCCAGGATCCGCGTGGCGCGCCCGACCTCATGCCGATATGGACCATCCTCGATTCGACGCCGGAAGGACGCGGGACCGACTGGTATCCGAAGCTTGAGTATGGCCGGTGACCTTTTCACATCCTGATTAAAGCTGCGCGGGGATGCTGACGCTCGCGCTCTTCATCAATCCCGGTAGCGCATACGGGTAGGTCCCGGACCCGACACCCTTATCCCACCCGCGGCCTTGTCCAACCACGGCGCGATGAAGCGCGAGCGCATCGTGGCGCTGCCGATCTACCCCGAACAGCGCCCGTGCAGGCGACCGACCACCGGACAGATCCAGGCGCAGTAGCGCATCCTTTTGGCGGGCTCGATCGTCTTAGTGTTGCCGACCCCAAACGACACGGAGACCACATGCCGACCTGCTTCATCGAGGCCCCCCAGGGCATCCGCATCGACGCCAAGAAGAGACTGGTGGAACAGATCTCCGCCGCGCTCCAGGAGACCTACCGATTCAACGATACCCGGATCTTCCTGCGGGAATACCCGCTCGAGAACGTTGCCCAGGACGGGCGCCTGCAGACCGAAATCAGGCCTGTCTGCTTCGTGGAAGGGCCGGGGTGGCCCCGCATCGACGCGAAGAGGAAGCTAGTAGAGAGGATCAACGCCGCCCTCGCCGATGCCTATCGGGGCATGGTGAACACCGACGAGATCCTCATTCTCATCAACGAGTACCCGCTCGAGAACGCCGCAGCGGCCGGGCGCCTCCAGTCGGAGAACCTGCAGCTCGTCGAGGCCTTGAAACAGGCGACCGGATAACTTGGGCGACTCGATCTTCTCCAGGCTCGAGGACGGGCGCCGGCAGTTCCTGGCGCTCGTCGACGAGGTGCGCCCCGACCTGCACCGCTACTGCGCGCGCATGACCGGCTCCATCGCCGACGGCGAGGACGTGGTCCAGGACACCCTCGCCCGCGCCTACTACGAGCTCTCCGAGTTGAAGGAAGTGCCGCCCCTGCGCCCATGGCTGTTTCGCATCGCCCACAACCGCGCGGTCGACTACCTGCGCCGCTATGAGCGCCGGATGAGCGACCCGCTCGACGACGCCCTGGAGATCGCGGCCGACGATGCGCTCGGACCCGATGGCGCGCTCGCGCGCGACCAAACGGTGCGCGCCGCCGTATCGCGATTCCTCGAGCTTGCCCCGGCGCAACGCAGCTGCGTGATCCTCAAGGACGTCCTCGACTACTCGCTCGACGAGATCGCGGCGCTGCTCGATCTGAGCACGCCGGCGGTGAAGGCAGCGCTGCACCGCGGACGCGCGCGGCTGCGCGAGCTCGCCGAGGCTTCGGCGCCCACGGCACCGCCGCGCCCGGTCTCGCCGGCGCTCACGCGCTACGCGGCGCTGTTCAATGCCCGCGACTGGGACGGCGTGAGCGCGATGCTCGTCGACGACGTTAAGCTCGATCTGGTCTCGCGGTGGAAGCGCGCGGGGCGCCGCGAGGTCGGCGCCTACTTTACGAACTACGACGGCCTCCGCGATTGGCACCTGGTCCCGGGATGGCTGGACGGCCGCGAGGTCATCGCGGTCCTGCGCGACGCGCAGCCCGGCTACTTCATGGCGCTGACCCTGGTCGGTGACCGGGTGGGCGCGATCCGCGACTTTCGCTACGTCCCGTACATCGCGCGGGAGGCGGCAATCGAGCTCAGGAAGGAGGACCGATCGTGATAACGACCATGGTGCGGTACAAGGTCAAGGCCGACCGCGCGTCGGAAAACGAGCGCTACATCGTCGCAGTGTTCAAACAGCTCGGACGGGACAAGCCGGCCGGACTACGTTACGCCTCCTTCAAGCTGAACGATGGCGTGAGTTTCGTCCACATCGTATCGCTCGAAGCGGCGGACGGCACCAACCCGTTGCGCGAATCGGCGGCATTCGAGGCCTTCACCGCTCACATCAGGGATCGTTGCGAGGAACCGCCGGTTGCGGTCGATCTGAGCGAGGTCGGGTCGTACGGATTCTTCGGCGACTGACCGTACGGCAGCTACGCGCCTTCGTAGCCCTCGCCCAGCTGCGGGGATTCACGCGCGCCGCCGCACGCCTGCATCTGACGCAATCCGCCGTCAGCCTCCTCGTGCGGCAACTCGAGTCGCAGCTCGACATCCGACTCGTCGAGCGGACGACGCGTAGCGTCGAGCTCACCGACGCGGGACGTGCACTGCTGCCGAGCGCCGAGCGGATGCTCGGCGACCTGCAGCACGCGCTCGAAGGAATGAAGGAGCTCGTCGCGCGCGAGAAGGGACGGGTGGTGCTCGCTGCGCCGTTGCTGCTGTCGAGCGCGTTCCTACCCAAGGCGCTGGCCGCGTTTCGCGCTCGTCATCCGTCGATCACCGTGCTGCTCAACGACTCGCTGCCGCAGCAGGTGCTGCCGAACGTGCGCAATCGCTCGGCCGACCTCGGTCTCGGCACCTTTGCCGAGGGCGAGCCCGACCTGGATCGCGTCGTGCTTTTCAGGGATCTGCTCGTCGCCGTGGTGCCGAACGACCACCCCGCTGCGCGCAAGCGGCGCCTCGCGTGGGCGGATCTTGCCGGCACGCCGCTCATTTTTCTCACCCGGGACAGCGTCTTCCGGTCGCTCACCGAGACCGGATTGCAGGTGGCCGGGGTGCACGTCGAGCCGGCGATCGAGGTCAGCTACGTCGGTACTGCCCTCGGCCTGGCCCAGGAGGGACTCGGGATCGCCATCGTGCCGGGATACGCACGCGCGCTGGTGAATCCGGCGAAGGCAGCGTGGAAGCCGCTTACACGCCCGCAGGTCGATCGCGATGTTTCGATCGTCCGCCTGGCTCAAAGGCCGCCAACACCGGCCGCGGCGGCGCTAACGGGTTTCCTGGTGGGGTACGCGCGACAGCAACGAAGATCGACAAGCGATTCCGCGTCCGGCCGAGTACGCCACGCATGGCGGGGACACTAGATCGCATCCGTTTCGCGAGTATTCGAGCTGTCGCCGCCAAAGCCCTGCAAATAGCTCAGGTCGCCCGGCCGCGTCTGGTTGAACTCGACCATCCGCTCACCGATCGAAACGACATCGAAATGAGTCATGAGTAGCCTCAGTCTTTGGAAGCCGGGGTCCCGATGTCGATCTCTTCGTGGAGTTGTCCGCCTCGCATGAGGCGCCGCGCAATGTCCGCCGTCTGATGAATCGCTCGCTCGGTCGGCGAGTGTGCGGCTAGGTAGCGAGCCACCGCGATGAGAATGTGACGGCCCTGGTCGGTGTTGCCCCACTCGCGGAACTGGCGAACGCCCGCCTCCAGCATCTGGTACCCATGAAAGCTCGCGTCTTCGCGCAGAAGCGCGTGCGCGAGCGTACCGATCAGCGCCTCGGGGGGGTGGCGGAGAAGCAGATGACGGGCGACGAGCCTCGCAGCGGTATCCACCTGTCGCTGGCGATCGAACGCCTCGAGCAGCGCGTCCTGGATCTCGTCGGCGCCGGACGGCAGGTGGTCGAGCGGCTCGCCCTCCTCCCCGGGCAGCCGCGCGGGCGGAACGTTGAGATAGCGGGCGAGATAGACCGCCATGGCGCCGTGGAACACACCGCGCACGGCCTCGCCGTATCCGTTTTCACCGACACGTGCGTTCCCCAGCCGTTTGAGCGCCTGGTGCACCGCGTTGCAATAAGTGAAGGCGTGGTGCGCCGTTTCCCAGTCGGCGTGTTCGTTCGCGGTACCAAAGCGGGCCACTCGGAGCGCCGCTGCGTAGGTGACCGCCCGTCCCAGGTCGGCCGGCGCAGCCCCGGCGCGAATCGCCTCCTTGAGTGCCTCGACCACCGCCTTCGGATCATCGGCGAGGACCACCTGCGAAAGCGCCGCGTGATCGCCCCACGCTTCATGGTGCCCGCCCGCAGCGAAGAGCGCCGGCAGCTCGTCGAACGCGTCGTTGAGCAAATCGACGAGATCGACGGGCTGCCGCCACGCAGTCGATTCCTCCGCCCCGCGTGCCGCCGCCATTTGCCCGACCACGGTGGGCAGCAGGGCCGGCGCGTGTTCCCAGCCGATCAGGTCGAGGCACTCGAAGGCCTTGTTGATGAAGTCGAGCGAATGGCCGCCGTCGGCGAAGGCGCGGTCGGTCTCCGCCGCGAACAGGAGGTCGGCAAGCGCCGCGGGCGAGCTCCGTGCCGCGATCGCGGTAAGCAGCGTGCGCTCGGCGCCCTCGCGATGCCGCACGGCCGTCCACCGTCGAAACCATCTCTTCAGCGCGGCGAGGTCCGGCGCGCTGGCAAGCGGCGTGCGTTCGCGCCGGGGAGGCTCACCGTCGCAGTCGGTGGCCACCCGGCGCACGCCATGGAACAGCGCAAGGTAGCTCTCCTCCTCGGGCAGCAACGACAACAGGTTGCCGAGCGTCGTAAGGATGGTCAGTCCCGTGCTCCAGCCGTCGCGATTGCGCCCGCCGAACACCGCCGCCTGGCGCACGATCTCGATCGGCGCCACGCGCGCTGCGAGCAGCCCGAGAACCGACTTGGCGATCACCAGGCCGAGGTTGTGCGCCATGCCGTCGGCGAGGCGCCGACGCCAGTGGGCAGGCGGGTCGAGGAAGCCGAAGACGGGGTTCACCCAGACCTCGCCGTTACGCACGTCGACCCGGCAAGTCGGCACGTCGTCTGCCCACAGGTCGAAGGTGCAGCCGCTCGCGACGTCAAAGCGGGCGTGATGCCAGTGGCAGGTCAGGATGCCGTCGTCCACGGTCCCCTTGTGCAGCGGGAAGCCCATGTGCGGGCAGCGGTTGTCCAGTGCAAACACCTGGCCACGGTCGTAGACGACGAGGATCGGAGGGTGCGCGCCGCGGACGAGGCGCCGACCCTCGGCCTTGAGCTCGTCGAGCGTACCGGCGAATACGAAGTCTCTTGCTGCGAGATCCACGGGCCTCCTTGCCCGAGGCATGAGCTGGTTAGATCCGACCGTACTTGGCCAGGCCTTCCTTGAGCGAGCGCGCGTGGACGATCAGCCGGGCCTGCTCGAGCTCGCGCTGGTCGATTTCCTGTGCCATCTTCAGCGCTTGGCGGGCTGTCCCATGCGGCACAACGAGCGCGCCGTCGAGATCGCCGACGACGATGTCGCCGGGACTGACCTCGATGCCACGCCGTTGGCGACGACGCGCGTAGGCCGCAATGCCACGATGACGAACCAAAGCACATCCGCCAGCAGGTGACGGGTGATTTTGAGCAGAGTAACCACGCGACGATCATGCCATAGCTGGTTTCCGATGCATTGGGACGGCAGAGCAGCGCCGATCGAGTGTTTGCGGACCACAGTCATGCGGGTAGACGTCGACAGTCTGCTCACGACCCAAATGTGGAACTACGGAAAGACGCCGTGTGTTGAAGATCACCCCGAACTGACCTGCCCTATCGCCTTGTGCTGACCAGACTGTGAATCCGCAGCAGCGCGTTGATTATCAACTGTGGAAGCGGATTGACAGAGGTCGCGTCGCCTAGTGACGCGTGGGAAGGGACTTCCTATCCGAGAACAAAATCGTGACAATTGAGGATTCTTTGGAGCGCGAAAATGGCGAGGATGGTGAAGTGCATCAAACTGGGCCGGGAAGCCGAAGGCTTGGATGTTCCTCCCTATCCCGGGGAACTTGGAAAGCGGATATTCGACAACGTATCCAAGGAAGCCTGGAAGCAATGGCTGGAGCACCAAAAGATGCTGGTAAACGAGAACCGCCTCAATCTGGCCGATGCCAAGGCGCGCAAATACCTGGCGGAGCAGATGGACAAACATTTCTTTGGCAGCGGCGCCGAGGTGGCGGCGGGTTACGTGCCTCCATCCAGCAAATAATCGAGGCCGGGCGGTCAAGACCCCAGACCGCTGGAAACATGTTCCGCAGCCGACTCTTGCACCTTGTATTCCGGTTGAAGGTCGAAGAGCAGCTTCGCGTGCGCCAGCCTCAGCGCCATCTCCGCTTCGGCCGGGGTCGCGCATAGCGAAAAGATGAATCCGAGGTAACTCGCTCCTTCCGGAGGTGGGGCGATGATTTGACCGGGCTGCGCCGTGATCCTGATCCCGGTGATGCCGGGCACCTCTAACGCGCTTTCCAGGTTATGTACGCCTCGGTAGACGCCGCGCCGGGGGATGGGAATCATCATCACGCCGGCGCCTTCACGGGATGCGCTCAACGCCACGGATTGATTCAGCGCGTGGCGCAGGATCAGCTCCTCAAGCGTCATGCCCAGTGTGTGCTTGAGCGCCATGCCGCACAGGCCGCCGATCGAGCGGGCCGCCACTTCCAGCAGCCATACGCCTTCGGCGTCGACCCGCATTTCGGCATGCACCGGTCCGGTGACTAGCCCGGCCAGCCCGCATGCGCGCTGCACCGCGTGACGAATTTCCTCCTGGGTCTGGTCGGGCAGGCGGGAAGGCGTGACGTAAATGGTCTCCTCGAAATAGGGCCCGTCCAGGGGATCGGGCTTGTCGAACAACGCGAGGACGGTGAGTTCGCCGTGATCGAGGATGCCCTCCAGCGCATATTCCCGACCCGGAATGAAATCCTCGACGACGAGACCCAGTTCAGCCGCGTCGCGGTCCGCTTTATTCTGGATGCCTTTCACCCAGCTCACCGCCTGCAGGTATTCCTCGGCATTGTCGGCCCGGATCACGCCGCGGCTTCCCGAAAGCCTTCTTGCCTTGACGACGACAGGCCATTTCAGCCGCGAAAGCAATTGGGCCGGATCGGCGTCGCTCGGCAGATGGCGAAAATCGGGACACAGGAGTCCGCACTCTTTTTGCATCTGCCTGAACGCCAGCTTGTCGCGCAGGCGCCGCACCGCCTCGGGCGGATTAGCCGAAAGGCCCAGGCGTTGGTTGAGCAGCGCGGCGAGCTCGAGCCCCGGGTCGTCCACCGCCAGCACGGCGTCGGGCTTGTGCTCGAGCGAGCGCAATACGATTTCGAGCGCTTCACCGGGCTGGTCGAAATGCACCGCCATGATCGGATCCAGTCCCCACTCCGGGGCCAACTGGTGACAGTAGTCGGCGGCGGTGACAATCTCGACGCCCAGCTTCTTTCCCGCCGCAAGGAAGGCCTCATTGCGGTACGAGGTGGTGGGGAGCAAGAGCAATACGCGCTGCATGAGTCCGGTTCGGCGCTTAGAAGCCTTGTAACTGCTGGGTGGTCGGTTCTGCGCAGCAGTACCAAGGCTCCGAAAGGTGCGGAATCGGCGCGCCAAGATTGAGGTGCTCGAGCGGCGGAGCCGTCCTGCCGAGCGCCTTGTGGACCATCGCCCAGATTCTCTCGAATATCCTGCGGCGCGAAAGCCCCTCTTCCTCGGCTCGCGCGACGAGCGCCTGAACTTGGCTCTGCAGCTCATCGACACGGGAGTCTTGGTGCCGCCAGGGGTAACCCAAAATCTTCGCGTCGAAATCCTGGATCAGGTCGCGGAAGCCCGCCAGTTTCAGCAGGTACGAGCCCTCCGGCACCAGCAGGCGGATGCAGAGCTGGATCGGCGGCACGCTTTCGACCAGCTCGAGCTCGATCAGCCGCCGCAACAGCTCGACATAGCCTTCGAGCGTGGTCCACGGCGTGAAGGCGACGAAGGTCGGCGCGAAAGCGATGCCCACTTCGCGAAGCAGCGCCACCGCGCGGTCGAAGTCCTCGGCGGTATGGTTCTTGTCGAGGTATGCCAGTATCCGGTCATCCACCGCTTCGACGGCAGCGGTGACATACAGGCATCCGCAGCGCTTCAATTCCGGCAGCAGCTCGGCGTGATCGATGAGATGCTGCACTTTGATCGTGGCATCGAAGGTGACGTCCGGAAATTCCGCGTGCAGCGCCCGCGCGAGCTTCAGCGCATGGGTCGGACCATTGAAAAAATCCGGGTCGCCGAAGGAGACGTGCGCCGCGCCCTTCGCCACCTGGCTGCGGATGTCGGCCATCACCACCGGCACCGGCACGATGCGGAATCTTCCCTGGTACACGGGCACCACCGGACAGTGGCGGCACAAGTGCTTGCAACCCCGGCTGCCCTCGGCGAATCCCACGACCTTGGTGCTGCCGTCTGGCATTTGCAGGTGGGCGTAACGGGCAAGGGGCGGCAACCCGGTCCGGTCGGGGATGAGAAACTCGATCCGGTCGAGGTTGATGAGCGGCTCGCTCTGGACCTCGGCGCGCCGGTTGCTTCGCAGGCGCCCGGCGAGGCTCACCAACCCCGGTTCGAATTCGCCGCCGAGCACCGTTCCGACGCCGAGCCCCCGCAGGAGCGTTTCATTCATCGGCGCATACAGTCCGTAGACGCACAAGTGGGCCGCCGGGGCGAGCGCCTTGATGCGCGGGATCGCTTCGACCGCGATGCGCGTGGCGGTATGCATGCCGACGTAGATCGCCACGAGGCTGGCGCCGGCGAGGGTGCGCGGATCGAGGCTCTGCAGCGAAAGATCTATGCACGCCACCTGGAAGCCCGCCTTTTTCAGCCATGCGGCGGGCTCCGCGAGCGCGAAAGGCTGGCGCCCCAACTCGTAAGGATTGATCAGCACCGCCTTGAACGGCACCTCGCCTGTCACACTGCCGGTGCGCTCCACGGCGACGCCGGCGAGTGTGTCGGGAGATGTTCGAGGCGCGGTGAACATTTCGCGGTAAGCGGATACGAACGAAAAACGGCAGCGGGTGATTACTTCGACTTTGGACGCTGCTCGAACGCGCCCGCAACGGGCTCGCGGCTCGCTCCCGCTTGCGTCATGCGCTTGAGGTAGCGCTGCCACATTTCGTCCTGGTGGAGTCCGTAGTCGTAGAGAACGTCCCACGAATAAATGCCGGTATCGTGGCCGTCGGAAAAGCAGAGCTGGATCGCGTAGCTGCCGACCGGCTCGATGTGCGTGATCTCGACATTTTTCTTGCCGACTTGCAGGACCTCCTGGCCCGGGCCGTGGCCGCGCACCTCCGCAGACGGAGAATAGACGCGCAGGAACTCGCACGGGAGCCGAAACGTCTTGCCGTCGGCAAACGAGATTTCCAGGATCCGGGACTTCTGGTGCAGCTTGATCTCAGTAGGGCCGGGGGTGTTTTGGTCCAAGCCTGCCATGGCAGTCTTCCTTCATCGTACTTGTCATGCTGTGAATATGAAGAGGCGGGTCATCGGCAGCCGGGTCAAAGTTTGTGGTCCCCGATCATCAGCCGCCTGAACACCGAGTAATGTTCCTTGATGCCTTCATCGCCGGGAGTGCGCTCCACCGTGATCCACAATCCGGAGCTGAAGCCCTCACACAACTCCGCGGTATAGGAGACTTCCTCTCCCGCAACAGCGCGGGCCGCCTCCAAAGTGGGGGCGCCGAGGTCGTCCACGAAATGGCGCACCAGGCGCTCGATCACCTGTTGGTATTCGACCTTGTCAATCTCCACCACTTCGGCGATGGTGCAGCGCCCGCGGCTCACCACGCCGATGAATGACGTGAGGCAATGGCAATTAGGCTTACGGTGGGTGGCGCCACTGGGATCGCACACGGCGTAACCCCCGGACACAAGCCACTCGCCATCCTGCGCAGCACCCTCCTGGGAATAAACCCGGGTGTCGGAGGCGTCCAAGCGCACGGCCTTGAGGAATTTCACGGGGTCGGGGGCGTCTTATGAACCGCAGATAGACTCAGCCTAAAAGCATGCTCCTTCCGGTGATAGCTGGCGACGTTATTTGATCACAAGTGCAGCAAAAACCTCTTGACGGCATATTGAAACTCGCAAGACCGGGGCAGTAAGTTGAAGTTTGATTCGTTGTCACCGGCGTATGTTCATGGCAGTCTGAAGCCGCATCCTGCGCGACATAGACACAGGCTGTACTCCTATCAGCTAAGTTTAGGACTACACCGTGTCCGGTGATTCAGGGGGCTACGTCACCCCCGAAACCAGGACGGTTGTCGTAGTCATAGCCCGGATGTCAGCGAGGAATTCGCGAATCTGTACGTGCCCTGTCAACATGTTGCTTGGCGAACCCAAGTAAGTTGGAAAAGGATGAGAGCCACGAATCCGAACCTGACGCCAGAGGATTTAGACTGGCTGCGCAAGATGCAGGCAGCTACTGATGCGAAACGGGATCCGCCACCAATTCCAATGGAAATCGCGGGTAAGCTTCGCACGTTCGGCTTTGTAACGCCGAATGGTCTCGGCGGTCTTGCAATTACAGATCGAGGACGCGGAGCGTTGTTGGAACAAAACATGCGGGACGCCGAAGACCGCTGAATCACCCCCCAAATCATTTGGGAGCCTGACTGCGTGTTCCGACGCATCGTGACCGGGGATTCCGATCGATCGTGACCGTATCTGTCGGAATCGCTGGTCACGAGGTCGGAATCGCCGATCACGCTGTCGGAATCGAGGCTGGGTGCCTGCCTGTCTGTCCGAGCCGCGGTTTTCCGAGTGCACGTTCCCTTCTAAGCCTGCAGTCTGAATCTTGCCCTGTCTATTGACGCGCGCGGCACATGCGACCCGCTAAAGGGAAGCGATATGACCCGCTTGACTTCAGAATCTGACGCGCGGATTCTCGTAGAAAGGTGACCTGCGGCGATTTGCACCGCGCACCTTCGGACGGATTTTCCTATCCCTTTAACGATTGGGACGGAGGCACCATGGCAAGAATCGTAAAGAGAACGCGGGGCGGCCCATACCCAGTGACCATAGGCGGTGAAACCAAACACATTTGCGGCTGCGGGCTATCGAACACTCAGCCTTTTTGCAACGGCACCCACAAGATCGCCCGCCAGGAAGAACCCAACAAGCTCTATTGGTACGACGAGCAGGGCAACCGCTTCGAAACCACTGACAGTTACCAGGGTATTCGCTGTCCACAAGAGTGAAAGCGGAAGCCACGACGCCCGCAGCGTTTTGTCGGCGTACCGAGTAGGAACGAGGGCGCGTATCGCCCCCACCGAAGTTACTCGGACGGTCCCTGAGTGGGTCCTGGAGGGCTTTCCCGACGAGCCCAAAGAGGGGCATTAGCGCACCGACGAACGGATGCACCGGAGGACCTACGAACGGCTCTTCAGACGCTGCGCAGCTTACGACGGGAGTACAAACCCGAACAACCAACCAACGGCTCGAGAAACGATTCTGAGGGACGATGAGCCGAGGGGAAGCCGTTTGCAGACGCTACGAGTCCGCGATCACCTACGCGCCGCTCTGGTCCGCTGCTGTCCGTGCGGGGGAGTGTAGTCCACCAAACCAAAAGGCCGGGACTCGCCCGGCCTTCGTCGTCCTCACCTCCTCAACTTCGGCGTCGGTACCGCCGAGGCGGACGCGATGCTGCGCGTAACAGTCCCATCCGAAGGCCTACGGCTACAGAACGGCTACGCGGTGATTCTGCTAGTGAGAGATCGGTTGAGGTAAAAGCCCTAAGCTATTGTTCGTCATGGCTCCCCGAGTAGGGATCGAACCTACGACCTGCGGATTAACAGTCCGTCGCTCTACCGGCTGAGCTATCGGGGATTTGCCGGGCGCAAATTATAGCGGAGCCCGCCCGCCGGCTCCAAAGCTCACTCGACGACCTTCGCGATCGCGTCGGCGACGTAGTCGACGTTGCCCGTGTTGAGCGCCGCGACGCAGATCCGGCCGCTGTCGATGGCGTACACCGAGAACTCCTTGCGCAAACGGTGGACCTGCTCCTTCGAGAGGCCGGAGTACGAGAACATCCCGCGCTGCTGCATCACGAAGCCGAGGTCGAATCCCGGCGCCCGCGCTTTGACCTGTCCGACGAGCGCGCGGCGCATTGCCTTGATTCGGTCGCGCATTTGCCCGAGCTCCCGCTCCCAGAGCTCGCGGAGCTCGGGTGTCGTGAGCACCGCAGCCACGACCTTGGCGCCGAACGTCGGCGGGTTCGAGTAGTTCATCCGGACCACTCGCTTGAGCTGGCTCAGCGCGCGCTTCGCCTCGTCCGGGCTCGCCGTGGCGACGCTCAGCGCGCCGACGCGCTCGCCGTAGAGCGAGAACGATTTGGAGAACGAGTTCGCGACGAAGACCGGGCTCATCGCGGCTGCGAACCGACGGACGATCTCGCCGTCGGCCTCGAGCCCGTCGGAAAAGCCCTGATAGGCGATATCGAGGATGGGGACCAGCTCGCGCTTCCTTACGATCTCGAGCACCCGCGTCCACTGGTCGGGCGTGAGATCGACGCCGGTCGGGTTGTGGCAGCACGCGTGCAGCACGACGATCGTGCCGTCGGTGAGCTGCTCCAGCGCACCGGTCATCCCGGCGAAGTCGAGCCCGTGGGTCGCCTGGTCGTAGTACGGGTAAACGCCAACCGTGAATCCCGCCCCTTCGAAGAGCGCGCGGTGGTTCTCCCAGCTCGGGTCGCTGATCCAGACCTTGGCGCCGGGATTGACGCGGCGGAGGAAGTCGGCCGCAACCTTCAGCGCGCCAGTGCCGCCGAGCGCCTGCACGGTGACGGCACGCCCCTGCTTGACGACATCCGAATCGGCCCCAAATGCGAGCTGCTGAACCGCGCGGTCATAGGCCGGAATCCCGTCGATCGGCAGATACCCCTTCGGCATGACCGTTTCGAGCATGTCGCGCTCCACGTGGCGGACACATTCGAGCACCGGCACCTTGCCCTGGTCGTCGTAGTACACACCGACCCCGAGGTTCACTTTCTCCGGGTTCTGGTCGGCGTTGTAGGCCTCCGTGACGCCGAGAATGGGGTCGCCGGGCGCCATCTCGACGCGGGCGAGGATCGATGCGGTCATGTCCGGGAATCGCGGTAAGAGAAGTTGGCAGAACAGAAGATGGCGAATTCTACCTTTCCGGCCTGCGATGCGGTGCCGACGGCGTGCGTGCTGTGAGAGAATTCCAGGCTGTTGTGCGGTCCAGTCATTCCCTCAGCGTGTCCCAGGCATCCACCGCCGCCCGCAGGGCCGAGCAGGGCAAGGTCCTCACGTTCCCCGGCAGCGCGTTCAGACTGCACCAGCCGTTCCCGCCTGCCGGCGATCAGCCGGAGGCGATCGCGAAGCTCGAAGAAGGGCTCGCGGACGGGCTCGCGGCCCAGACGCTGCTCGGCGTCACCGGCTCGGGGAAGACCTACACGATGGCGAACGTCATCGCGCGCCTCGGCCGGCCGACGCTCGTTCTCGCACCGAACAAGACGCTCGCGGCCCAGCTCTACTCGGAGTTCCGCGAGTTCTTCCCGGAGAACGCCGTCGAGTACTTCGTCTCCTACTACGACTATTACCAGCCCGAGGCGTACGTCCCGTCGCGCGACCTCTACATCGAGAAGGACTCGAGCATCAACGAGCACATCGAGCAGATGCGGCTCTCCGCGACGAAGTCGCTCCTCGAGCGCGAGGATGCCGTGATCGTCGGGACCGTGTCGTGCATCTACGGCATCGGCGACCCCGTCGATTATCACGGCATGATCCTGCACCTGCGCGAGCGCGAGCACGCCAACCAGCGCGAGGTGATCGCGCGGCTGGTAGCGATGCAGTACGAGCGCTCCGAGCTCGACTTTCGGCGCGGGACGTTCCGCGTCCGAGGCGACGTGATCGACGTCTTTCCGGCGGAGCACTCCGAGACCGCAGTGCGGGTGACGCTGTTCGACGACGAGGTCG
The DNA here is from genome assembly GCA_963744255.1 of uncultured beta proteobacterium. Lineage (GTDB taxonomy): Bacteria > Pseudomonadota > Gammaproteobacteria > Burkholderiales > SG8-39 > DATEDA01. The sequence continues at coordinate 304,888 of CAVUSZ010000017.1, read as the reverse complement.
ACAGCCTGATGCTGTTCGATCCGTTGACCGGCCGGACGGTGCAACGCGTGTCCCGGTTCACGGTCTATCCGTCGAGCCACTACGTCACCCCGCGGGCGACCACCTTGCGGGCGATCGAGGCGATCAAGCTCGAACTCGCCGAACGGATCCGGTTTTTCCAGCGCGAGGGAAAGCTCGTCGAGGCGCAGCGGATCGAGCAGCGGACCCGGTTCGACCTCGAGATGCTGAACGAGATGGGGTTCTGCAAGGGCATCGAGAACTACTCGCGGCACCTCTCCGGCCGCAACGCCGGCGAGCCGCCGCCGACGCTCATCGACTACCTGCCGCCCGCGGCGCTGATGATCGTCGACGAGAGCCACGTGACGGTCCCGCAGCTCGGCGGCATGTATCGCGGCGACCGCTCGCGCAAGGAGAACCTCGTCAACTACGGCTTCCGGCTGCCGTCGGCGCTCGACAACCGGCCGCTCAAGTTCGAGGAGTTCGAGGCGATGATGCGCCAGACGATCTTCGTCTCGGCGACGCCGGCGGACTACGAGTTCGCCCGCTCGGGGCAGGTGGTGGAGCAGGTGGTGCGGCCCACCGGGCTCGTCGATCCGCAGTTGGAAGTGCGGCCGGCGTCGACCCAGGTGGACGACCTGCTGTCCGAGATCACGCTGCGCGTCGCGCGCGACGAGCGCGTCCTCGTCACGACGCTCACCAAGCGGATGGCCGAGGACCTCACCGAGTACCTTCGCGAGCACGGCGTGAAGGTTCGCTATCTGCACTCCGAGGTCGAGACCGTCGAGCGGGTGGAGATCATTCGCGATCTGCGGCTCGGGAAGTTCGACGTGCTCGTGGGCATCAATCTGCTGCGCGAAGGGCTCGACATCCCGGAGGTCTCGCTGGTGGCGATCCTCGACGCCGACAAGGAAGGGTTCCTCCGCTCGGAGCGCTCGCTCATCCAGACCATCGGCCGGGCCGCGCGACACATCCACGGCGCCGCGATCCTCTACGCGGACGCGATGACCGATTCCATGCGGCGGGCGATCGGCGAGACCGAGCGCCGGCGCGCGAAGCAGGTCACCTTCAACGAGGCGCGCGGGATCACCCCGAAAGGCGTCTCGAAGCGGATCAAGGACATCATCGACGGCGTCTACGATGCGGAGGGTGCTCGCGCCGGGCTCAAAGCCGCCGAGGAGCAGGCGCGCTACGAGGCGATGACCGAGAAGGAGATCGGACGCGAGATGAAGCGGCTCGAGAAGCAGATGCTCGACCACGCGCGCAACCTCGAGTTCGAGCAGGCGGCGCGCGTGCGTGACCAGCTCGCCGACGTCAGGAGGAAGGTGTTCGGCGTCGAGGTCGAGGAGGAGCCGGCGCCGAAGCAGGCCTCGGGATGAAGCGGGTGCTCTTCGTCTGCACGGGCAACATATTTAATTATCCAAATATCAATAAGTTAAGTAGTTACGGGTGGACACTTAGGTAGCCTAGTTGCTGCCCCCTTCGCTATCCCTTTCCACCGCGCCACCTGATCGGCCAGCTCGCGCAACTTCTTCGCGACCTCGGCCGCCTCCTCGCCCCGCCGTACCTCGATCACGCAGTACGTCTGCTTCCCGAACTTGAGCCGTAGCTGAAACGGTCCGGGTCGGCTCGGTTGGGTGACGCCTACGCCTTCGAGCTGCATAGTCGAAGCTGGAGACGACGACATGTCCGTTCGCGAAGTTACTCGGAGCCGAAGGGCGGGCGCTGGGGCAAAGGGCTCACGGCCGCAAAGATGGCGGCATGCCGTTGGGTGAAGCCTGAGTTGGTCGGGCAGTTCGAGTTCGCCGAATGGACCCCCGAAAATCATCTGCGGCATTCGCGCTTTCGTTGCGCTCCGTGAGGACAAAAAACCCGCTCGAACGCTGATCACGCCATCGAGTCATGCGGACATTTCTCCTTCATGCGCGCGGTGCTCACTTGATAGATTCCGAAACCTATCAGGAGACCTACATAGGCGATGGCTTTGTCTGCTTAGGACTTTTCGCCCTCCCACAACTTGGGGGAACCGATGAAACGAGCAATCGTTACTGCGCTGCTAATCGCGTTTTCTGCCGCCGCTCTCGCTTACAACGATGATCTGTACTCGAAAGGTATGTATGCCTACGAAAAGGACCTCCGTGGGCAGCGACTCACAGCGCATGAAGACGCCGCGACGCATTACGTAATGGGCTACTGGCACGGCCTAGCCGGGAATGGTCGTGTGTGCCTTGCAGGTAAGTCTGCCATCGACGTAGCGCGAGCGATAATTCGCCTACGGGACTCAGGGGACGGGACAGTTTGGCCACCGGAACAGTGGACAGAACAAGCACTAGCGTTTTTGTGGCTCGAAGCTCTGTATCCGTGCGAAACCTCGCCATACCATCCGACACAAATGCGCAAGGCGTGCACCGAGCGCGCAGACGGATTCAAAGACAAGATCACCGACAGATCCGCGTGGATTCAGGCGTGCGTGAAGGGTGGAAAGCCATGAAGCAGCCAGACTGTGTCCTAGTGGTTCTTACTAGCGACGATCGCCTTGAGCGCAACAGCGCAGGCAACGTTATTCTGCCACGCGCCGTCGCCAGAGTTCGATAACGCTTCGAGCTTCGACCGGGTCTGGACCATGGCGAACTCCGGGCAGCTTCATTACCGTCGGATTGCGTTCACCGAACCCTATCGCCGGTCCGCGCTCATCGTTAGCAGTTAATCTCCATATTAGCTTGAGGATTAGCCGCACATGCCAGATCCCGCCGCACTCGTCTCCGCCGCCGTGAAGATCGGTGAAATTTTCGAGGCCCTGCTCAAGGAGGGAGCTGTTCAAGATCGGTACGAGGCGCGCATCGCCGCATGCATCTATCTGACGATCGCGGAACTTAATCTTGGCGTCGTCGCCACACTACGCTCTCGGGCGCAGAGTCACGCACCAGTGCTGGTTCGTTCCATGCATGAAGCTCTCGCCGATCTGAAAAACGTCGTGGAAGATCCGGCATACGCTAACCAAATGCGCTTTGACAATGCCGACCAGATGCTCAAGACATTCAAGGGATTTCTGGACGCACCCGATTTGCAGGATGACGAGGAGGCGAAAAAGAGCTTGGCGGGTTGGGTCTCGAAGGAAAAGAAGATATTCGATGAACTGAAAGCAAAGGGATTCACGCCGCTTTCGTCCTGCTGGACAAGTTCAAGAAAGCTGGGATGGCAGACGAGTATGCGACGCGTCTACCGCTTCCTATGTTCGTTCTCCCACAACGACCTCAACACGCTGCTCGGACGCCACGGCGCGGTTGACAAACTCCGGTTCACTGATCCGCTGCCGGCAGAGATGCTGCACAGTGTCGTGTACTTCTTAATCGGCATCTACGGCCGCGCCGTCGAGACCCTACCAAAGTACACCACTCTCTCTGCCGAGAAAGTGAAAACCGCTATCGATTCAGCCGACGATGTATGGAGCGAAGCCCAAAAGACCGAAAAAGGCGCGCGGCTTCTGCAAAACACGTCTCTCCTCTCCCCCATCGACGGCCTAAGCGCAGAGGCCGCGACGCCGCCCCCTGGCGCCACGGATAGGTTGTGCGCGCGCGCCAGCTTCACGCGCGACACGAATGCCACGGCGTGAGAGCGGGACAATCCGCCCAGCGTGTCGGTCGACAGCTCCCAGACCTGCCGCCGGCGCGCGCTACCGGAGCGCCGGATTCACGACCAGGTCGTGCCGGCGCGCCAGCGCCACGGCCTTGGGATAGCTGGAACGCGCCCACGCCTGCGCGAAGACATAGTCGGCGAGCGCCATATGGCCGCCCCGCGCAAGGGCATCGCGCTCCTCGTCGTAGTTCGGTGAACTGAGATAGGACAGCGCCTCCGCAAACAGCTTGACGCGCGGCCTCGCCCGGAAGCTCGCAAGGATCGTCGAGCCATTGATCCATCACTCCGGCATCAATCCGCCGCAGCTCTTCAAGCAGATAGGATTCGTCGCGCAGGCGTGCCTCGTCGGCGCCGCACGCCTTGAGCACGACGATCACATCCTCGACGCGCCAGCGCAGCGTCTTCCCGGCGAGCGGCGTGTCACTCATGAAAACCTCCCTTTCGCCGGTCGGGCCCGCGCAGGAGCTAGCCACAATCGCAACCGCCGGAATAGCGAGAACCGACGCCTGCCCAGCGCGATCCGCTTCACCCGCGACACGAATGCCACGGCGTGAGAGCGAGACAATCCGCCCACCTCGCGCAGGTAGTGCTCCGCGTCGGCGAGCGAATCCAGCTCCTCGATGCTCTTCACCGGCCGACGCGGGGTTTCGCTCACCATGTTCAGACCGTGATCCCTTCCATGGTGCAGAAACTTGCCTCGCGAGTAGCGGCAAAGTCCACGCGCGCGTAGACGAGCATCGCGAGCTGCAGGTTGGAGGCCATGAAGGATTGATCCAGCAGCTTCACGCTGATCTGCTTGCGCACCCCATAGAGCAGGTCCGACCATTTCGCGACCACGCCCTTTGCGGTCGTGCCGCCGGTGAGCGGCGCCGCGGTCGTCCACAGCTTCGGCAGGCGCGCCACTTCGTCGGGCGCGACGAGCGGGGTGTTGTCGCTGGCGAGGCCAGTCTTCAGCTTGCGCATCTTCTTCCACACCGCAGGGTGCGCGATGAATGCGCCCGATGTCGCTCATCGGCACGTTGTCCACCAGCAGCTCGTACATGCCGTCCACCAGGAAGTCCCACGTCGTCGGCGCGCCGATGCCGGTGACCGTGTTCCGACCCGACATGTTGAAGATGCCGAGGGGCGCGGCCGCCGCGTCCGTCGTCGCGCCGCTCAAGCCCGCCGCATCGATCGCCTGCGCCGTGGCATTGACGAGCGTGCTTTGCAGGATCTGGTCGAGGTTCGTTGAATCCTGCGCCAGCTCGACGCTGAAGCGTGGTGAGGCATACCACCGTCTTCGCGCGGAGCGCCACAGCCCCGAACGTCGGATCACCTTCGGTGAGCGACGCGTTCTCCCCGTGCCAGCGGACGGTGGGGTCCGCTGTGAGGCGCGCCAGCGTCACGGTGCCCGCGTCCATCGGAACGGTGCGCGCACCCGCCTGCGAGAGCACCATCGCCGAACGCAGGAGGTCGATCCACTCCGACGCGAGGATGCCGCTCACCGTGTAGCCACCGGCCGTGTCCGGTGTGATCCCGAGTTCCTTGCGTTCTTCGGCAAGCTCGGCCGCATCATCCGCGCGCCCGCCGAGCGCGATCCCGCGCAGGAAGCGCCCGACCGACACCTTGGCCTCGCTCGCGTCCTCTCGGTCGAGGTCCCGCAGCTTGTGCTCGTGCCGAAGGACCGGGATCAGCCGGTGCGTCTTGATGTCGAGCCACTGCTCAGGCGCGGATGACGGGTCGCTGTCTGCGCCGTCGCCCCATGCTCGACGCCGCCGGGGAGGTTCATGCGCTGGACCTTCAGCTCCAGTTCATCGAGCTGCTTGCCGCGCTCCTTGAGTTCGGCGCCGACCTTGTCCAGCTTCCCGTGCACGGCCTGTTGCAGGTCACGCAACAGCGCTCTTTACGTCCTCGACTTCCATGATTGCACTCCCCTTTATCGATTGAATTGTGCGGCGGCATCCCGCAGGAGCGCCGCGATCTGTGATAGTTCTTCGCTCTTTGCCGCGTCCGTACTCAGCGCGCGCCAGCCGTTCGATGCGAGCGCTTTGGCTTCGCGCACCGAGAATCCCAGCTCATCGCGCAAGCATCGTCTCGAAGTCGCGGATGTTCTCGGGTCGCAGGGCCTTGACGGAGGTGACCCGCGCTCTGGCGTTTGCCGGCATGCGCGACTGCGCTGATCTCGAACAGCTCGACTTCCTTCAGCACGCGCTGTCGTCCCGCTCGTAGGCCGCGCCGCCGCTTGGCGACGCGGTAGCCGATAGAGAGCCCGAGGGCGTCCATCTTCAGCAGCTCGTAGGCATCGCTGCCGCGCTGCGTCGTCGAGCGCGAGCTTGCCCTTCGCACCCGGAGCCCGACCCGGATCCTCGGATGAGCGAGACCCACTTACCGATCGGTTCGGAAGGGTCGTGCGCCCACAGCATCGCCACGGCGCCGGTCGCTCGTTCAGGGTCTTCGCGAACGCGCCGGCTTCGATGATGTCGCCGTAAGAGTCCGGCGGCCCGCCGAAGGTGGACGCGTAGCCGGCGAACACGCCCTCGTCGGGCGGCAGCCTTGACGTGGACGGGCAGGGAAAGCCGGTCAGGTCATGCGAGAGCACTCCACTGCAAAGAGTCACAAGCAGCCACCAAAGCGGCTACTCCTGGCCTCTGCTCCGGCACGTCTCGCACGCGGAATTGAGGGTGTGCGTCACATCTCGCAACGCACCCGTCGATGTTATCGCACGGCAGGTGCGACTGCCACGTCGCCACAGGAATGCATGATTTATCACGATCGGTGGGCGCTCAGTTCGGCCGCTCGTTCGGCGCAGCGGGGCGCGCGGATGTAGCGGGCGAATTCCGCTACGTCCTCCGCGCCCTGTCCGACCATGCGCAGCGAAACGGCGGGCTCGGGGCGAACTCAACGACGATCTGCGGGCGTGCCCGACCCTCGAGCAAACGCACGGTTGAGTTCCGCGTACGCGGCCGGGATCATCGGTGCGAGCGGAGAGCAGGCCCGCACGCATCAGCTCGGATGCGGCCTCGCAGAAGCGCCGAGCGATCTCGGTGTCGTCCGCGGTGGCGCGGCGTCTTTTCTGCGTGTCATCCATTGATTACCTCCTAGTTCAGAATGGTCTGCGTTCGAATCGCTATCGGCCGGCGCAGTGAGGTTGCAGCTCGCGAGCTTCGATCGCGTCAGCTCGCTCGTGCGGGTTCGCGCCAGCTCATGTCGTCGTCATACCCCTCGAGTCAGAAGCGCTAACGCGTGAAAGCAGAGCTGCGTGCGCGCTCGCAGCGCGCCGATCTGTCAAGAATTCGACCCCGCCCCCCCCTCTGTGACGCGCTGAGAGCGGCTGTGAGCCGTCGAGCGCACGAGCAGCTGCTCAGCAGCGTCTGCACGTACGGATCGCCCGCTGTAGCGCGCCATAGCCAGCGCGGGGTATCACGAGCACGTCGGGTCCTCGCCCTGACGCGCTTCCGCCTCGCGCAGTAGTCGGAGCGCTTCGTCTATACGCGCCGATGCCGTCGGGTCGCCGAGCCAGGTATGCCTCGCAGGCGAGGGTGAACATGATCTTCGCGGCGGCCCGATCTGCCGACGCCGAAGAGACTCCGCTGGTTACGTGCATTTTCGTGCTCGCGTCATTCGCAACGTTCACCGTCGATCACCTCTCCACTGTTCACCTCGCCACTTCGCCACTACTTCGCCACTACTTCGCCACTGCAGCGCAGGAAGAGGGGGAAGCGAGGGGGGCGAGTACTACCTCGCCACCTCGCCATTCCCTTAGGGGCGGCGAGGTAGTTTGGCGAGGTTGAATCCGGCGAGGTTTGGGGGGTGTTTCGGGGGCCACTTCGCCGCTACCTCGCCGGAGTTGCGGGGGTGTAATAGTGCGTCCGGCCGCCGCGTCTTTCGTTCTCGGGTAGTGGCATCTGTACAAGCCGGCCCTGATGCTCGCCGACGACGAGAGCGCGGCGGAGTTGCTGTCCGGGACAAACCAAGCGCGCCGAGGGAGCTTTCGAGCGTGTGGCGAGTGTGCTTGATTCCGCGGCCAATCTCGGCTGCGAGGAAGTCCTGCAGACGACTAATGTCTGCCGCTTCCTTCTCCGCAGCCGCCGGGCGCGGCCCCTTCGATGTGGCGGAAGGTGAACCCGTCGCGCTCGATCCAGACCGGGTCGCGTATCGGTGGCGCGCCCGTGATCTTCGGGAAGTGCAGCCGGAAGAGCCCGCCGCGCGCGACGGCTCCGGGCGAGACACCAGCGGGCATGGGATAGCGCTTCTCGTCCTCTGATGTCGTGCGGAACGACCACCCACACGAACCGGGCGTTATCTCCGCCGGCGGCGCCGCCGCGGCCCGTGTGCGCATCGACGAACCGGCCGCGCGCCGCCTCTTTGGAAACGTGGTGCGAGTAGCGCACCGCGCAGTTCAGTTCGCGCGAGATCAGGCGGCCAATTTCCATGATCTTGGCCTCGCCGTCGTTGACGAACCGCTCGCCCGGTCCGAAGAGGTTCATCGGATCCAGCTCGACGAGCGAAATCCCCTCACCGGCATAAGCGGTCACTCAGTCGCTCGGCGAAATCTGTCGCGATGAGATTGCCGCCTTTATCAGCGCGCGCGAGTCGGTCATCGGCGCCGGCGAGGTCTTCAATGAAGATGTGCTCGCTCATCGCGCGCCGCTGCGCCGCTAGAGAGATTCATGGCGTTGGCAATGTGGTAGTAGCGGAAATCAAATTCGGCGCGCGTGTCCTCCTTCGTCACAACGAGGACGGGGCCGGGCTTCAGGATCTTGCGGCCGTAGAGCGGCAGCGCGTTCACGAGGTGCACATGCTCGAATTGGTGTCGAGTTGTTTTGCCAGTGCCGCCAGCGGCGACTTCGGCCCCGACGTTGACGGGCAGCAGGCCGTCGATAATGAATGCCGGCCCGGACGGTTCGACGGCAAAGATGTCTCCCAAACGTGCCGCCGCCGGGTCAAACGCCGTCGTGTTGCCGGTGCTCGCCTTGCCGAACTTGCCGATGGCGCTGTCCACTAGGCGTGGAATTTCGGCGCGGCGATCACGCCAGCGCTGATCGCGGGTACTCTCCGGCAGCGCGTCCATGAGACCGTAGAGGGTGCGGACGATGGCCGTGCGCTTCATCTCGCGCAGCCGCGTAGCGCGCGGCGAGGTCGCGCAGCGGGTCGTGGTAGTGCTCGCCCAGTCAGTGATCTGTGTGATCAGCGTCTCGTCGGGCACTCGGTCGCTCGTCTCCCCCGGCCGGCGGGTCGTCGTTCTCGTCGGCCGGCTTCGCTTTGTTATGGACCGCGATGTCGTCGAGTTCGTCCAGCTCGTCGATGCAGCGGCCCTCGTCTTGCGCGCATTCATAGGGCGCGCCGTTCACCCGGCCAAAGTAAAAGCACTGCGAGAGCGTGAAACTTTCGGCGGCGAGCACTCCGCCGAGCACGCCGTTTATGCGCGCTACATAGGCGCGCGCGGTTTCGGGCGGATGCTCACGCGACAGCAGTGCAATGATCCGAAAGCGCGGCGCGTCCTCGGTATGTGAGGGCGTGGTATGAGCATCGCCCGCACGCCCGCGAGCTGCAGCTTTTCGGCCGCCTGCCCAATCGTCATCTGTCCTGCGTCGTAGTCGCCCTCGATGCCGCTTGATCGCGAGCACGTTGGCGTCGTGGCGTAGTGCATCCACGATCCGATCGATGCGTGCCAAAGCGGGCGAGCTTGATTAAGGGGCAGGCCCCTTTCGATTCGTGGTGCGGCGGGTTTTCGATGTAGTCAGCGAATTGCTCAAACGGGAGGCTCACCTCGCGTGCGCTCGTCGCATGGACGCTGTCGAAAAGGGTAAGCGCGATCGGCGGAGCGGAGGCGGCGTGCTGCGCCTCGGAGTCTCCGGGGGCGAGCGACGCGTTCATCGTCCCTCGATGATCTGGCGGGGGGGGCGTGGTTCTCGACGCATACGCTGCGCGTCGGGCCATTTCCTCCGAAAGAGCGGAGCTGACCGGGGCGGCGCTCATACGCCGCTTGATCGCCTTGCGCAGCGACTCCGACGAAGATCAGCCGCCGGCGGCCAAGGACCGCCGTCTCAAGTTCGCCGTTCGCAATCAAGTTGTAAACGTCGTTGCGGTTCCCGCCGATCCAGCTTCGCCGCATCGTTGACGCTCGACGCGAGATCGCGGTGACTTCCGACTTGGTAGTGCTGTTCACGACTCCCCCACGATGTTGTGATCGCGGGCTCGCCGCGAACGATGCACAAACAAACAAGCGGCGTTTACCTGTAGTTTACCAAGCGCAACTGTCTAATCATGATCAACGCTTGCTTCTGATTATGTTGGGTTTGTAGATTAGTGCGTGCGCAAATAACAGCGCGACATCCGCGCATCCGAATCCAGTGCGGTGCCCAAATGGGGCACGTGTACTGCTCAACAGCGTGCCGACGCTGATCGCGGCGGTGACGATGAACGTCCGCCTCGCGCTCGCTTGATGCAGTCGGCGACGCCGCGCGGCACCGTTACCCGCAGCGGCGGGCGAGCTGGTTGCCGATCGCAGGGGAGGGCGGCTTACGTCTTATTACGCGTGGTCGCTGCCCTTCGTGATCGTGGCGACCATGTTCGCGACGGCGACAGTGGCTTCCTTTCGCTCCGCGAGGTATTCGTGCCGCTGGTAGGTACGGAGCGTTCTCGAAACACCGCCGCCTTCCGGCGTTTGATTGATCAGGCGCGTGATGATGTGCTCCGGGACGCCGGCGCGCGCGGCGAGCGTTACGAACGTGCGCCGCAGATCGTGCGGCGTCCACGCAGCCATGAACTCACCCGTCGTTTCGTCGCGCGGACGGGCTGACACCCACGGCTCGCGCGGGCTTTCGTCACCGTCAACGTTAATCTGCAACCGTCGCGCCCACGCCTGCACGCCAGTCGCGCTGACCTGCCTGAACAGAAACGGATCGCGCCCATCGAACTGCTCGAACACTTCGGGCACGAGGAACACGCGATGCGCCTTCTTGTTCTTGGAGTGGGCAGCAGGAACGACGAGCGCGTCACCGTCCAAGTGCTCGCGACCCGCGCGCTGCAATTCCCGAATGCGGCATCCCGTGAGTACCAGTGCGCGCATCAGCCGGGCGTTCGGATGGTCCAGATTCCATAGGAGCCGGATTTCGTCATCGGTCAACGCCCGTTCGCAGGATGCCTCCTCGCCACCGGGTTGCTTTTGCTTGTTGCCGAGCTTGGTGGCGGGATTGCGATCGATCAAACCCTCGCCAACCGCCCAGTTGAAAAAGGACACCGCGAAGGAGGCGAGGCGGTTGGCGGCGACATGCCCCCGGCTGACATAAGACCGGAAGGCACTGGCCAGCTCGTCCCGCCGCACGTCCCCGAGCGGGCGCGTCCCGAGGCGAACGATCAGGTAGTCACGGTAAGTGCGGTAGCTCTTGCGGGTCTGTTCGCGCCAGCGCTTGTCGGGCGGGCCCTCGTCCTCGTGCGCGCGCCGGTGCGCTTCGAGCGCCTCGGCGACCGTGTATCGCGGGGCAATCGCGGCGGGCTTGGCCGAGCGCCCATACGCTTCGGCGCGCGCCTGCTTGAGCGTGTAGTCGGGCCAGTCGCCGAGGGTTGCGACGTGCGTCGCGCGCTTGCTCTTCGCGGGATCGAAGCGCCTTAGGCGCAGCACCCACGTCTTGCGCCCAGTGGTTCGGATGCGCAGATACAACCCCGGAGTTCCGCCGTCCTTGACGAGCACATCCTCACGTCGCGGCCGCAGGCGTTGGACGGCTATCTCCGTCAACCGGGTAGACTTGGGCTTGCCCCTTGGAGCGGCAGATGTTGACTGCATTTCTTGCCTCGTGGTCGGTTTTGGGTAGACATCGGGTAGACACGAAGCGAGTATATCGGGTTGTTTGTGTATGTTGCTGGCTGTTTGTTTTCATAGAGAAAATCGCGGGTAGCCATGGCTGTTTAGAGTGCTCTTCGTCTGCACGGGCAACATCTGCCGGTCGCCGACTGCGGAAGGCGTATTCCGCAAGCTCGTCGCGGATGCGGGACTCGCCGCATCCGTCGCCGCGGATTCCGCGGGAACGCACGGCTACCACGTGGGCGAAGCCCCCGATGCGCGCGCCCAAGCGCACGCGAGGCGGCGCGGTTACGACCTCTCGGCCCTGCGCGCGCGCCGGATCGAGAGCGAGGATTTCGACGCGTTCGATCTCATCGTCGCCATGGATCGCGAGCATCACGCGATACTCGCGCGGTTTGCGCCGCCATCGACGGGACACAAGGTGCGGATGATGCTCGAGTTCGCGCGTCGCACCGGCGGCGAAGAGGTGCCCGACCCGTACTATGGCGGGCCGGACGGCTTCGAGCTGGTACTCGATCTGATAGAAGATGCGGCCGAGGGCTTGCTCGACCACCTGAGAGCCGAGCTCACCCGATAGCGCCGTCGCTTCAGTGCCGCGGCGACGAGTCGCCGTCGGTCTTGCGCGTCTCGACCTGCTGCAGCGGCGTCTCCAGGTCGGGCGGCGGCGGTCGACGTTCCCGGCGGGCGCGCGGTATCGCCGTCTCTTCCGGCATCGGCGCGATCGGCACCTTTTCCCGGCTCGTCTCGATCATTACCAGGCCACTCTCGCGCAGTGCACGGTCGAGATCCATCTGCGGCGGCGTTTGCGCCGGGGGAGCCGGGGCCCGCACCACCGTGGCCCGCTCGGGCTCGGCCGGCGCTGCGGCGGCTGCCGACTGTTCCCGTGACGGTTCGAAGACCGGGGCCGCAACCGCCGTCGGGGCGGCCGGGGCAGGCATGGTTACCGGCTCAGCGGGCATCCCGTCGGACGCGGCTGGAACCTCGCGCAGCCGACCTTCGCGCAGCTGACTCTCGCGCAGTTGTTCATCACGCATTTGCGGCGTCTCACGACGCTCGCCGCGCTCGCCGCGATCGCGACGGTTGCGGCGGCCGGGCCGGCGTTCGCTGTCCTGCTCGCCGGCACCACCGGGCCGAGGCTGGCCACCGGGTCCGCCGGATTGCTGCAGGCGCGGCTCCGGCTGGGGCTGCCGCTCGCCCTGGTGTTGGCGCTCCTCCTGCCGCTGGCGGTCGTCCGGTCGCGGGCCGCGCTGCTGATCGCGCCGGTCGCGCTGCTGACCCTGCTGCTGGTCGCGCCCCTGGCGATCGCGGTCGTGACCGCGACCCTGCGGTTGCATCCGCTCGTGGCGCGGCGGTCGGTCGTCGCGCCGCCGTTCCTGGCCGTCTCCGCGGTGCGACCGCTCGCCGCCGCGGTCGCGACGCTCCGGGCGCTCGCCGCGGTCACGGCGCTGCTGCGGCTCCGGCCGCGCCGGCGCAACCGGCGGCGCGGCCGGGACCTGCGCGACCGGAGCAGGCTCCGGGCCGCGGAGCCAGCCGAAGAGGCGACTCATGATCCCGCCCCGGTCGGGCGTCAGCGCTTCCGACTGGCTGGTCGGGGCGGACGCCGGCTGCGGCGCGACCAAGGGTTTCGGCGGTGCGCTTGGCGCCGGCTGCTCGGGGGTCACGCCCTGCACCGCAGGCTGCTGTCGCTGCGGACGCGCTTCCTGTGGCGAGGTGTAGGTCTGCTCCTCGGCCGGCGCCTCGACCAAGTTGTAGCTCGGGGGGAGCACGCCCTCCTGATTGAGGTCGTCGTGACGCAGGCGCTCGACCTTGTAATGCGGCGTCTCGAGGTGGATGTTCGGAATCAGGATGACGTTCACCTTGAGCCGCGCCTCGACGGCGTGGATGTCGGCCCGCTTTTCGTTCAGGAGGTAGGTCGCGACGTCCACCGGCACCTGCACGTGAATTGCCGCGCTGTTCTCCTTCATCGCCTCCTCCTGCATGATCCGGAGGATGTGCAGCGCGGTCGACTCGATGCCGCGGATGAAGCCGATGCCGTTGCAGCGCGGGCACGGCTGGTGCGCGGTCTCCTCGAGCGACGGGCGCAGCCGCTGGCGCGACAGCTCCATCAGCCCGAAGCGCGAGATCTTGCCCATCTGCACTCGCGCGCGGTCGAACCGCAGCGCCTCGCGCAACCGGTTCTCGACCTCGCGCTGGCTGCGCGCGATCTCCATGTCGATGAAGTCGATGACGATCAGCCCGCCGAGGTCGCGCAGCCGCAGCTGGCGCGCGATCTCGTCGGCGGCCTCGAGGTTGGTGCGGAGCGCGGTCTCCTCGATGTCGCCGCCCTTGGTCGCGCGCGCCGAGTTGACGTCGATCGCGACCAGCGCCTCGGTGTGGTCGATGACGACCGCGCCGCCCGAGGGAAGGCTGACCTGCCGCGAGTACGCGCTCTCGATCTGGTGCTCGATCTGGAACCGCGAGAAAAGCGGGACGTCGTCGCGGTAGCGCTTCACGCGCTGGACGTTGTCGGGCATGACGTTGCCCATGAACGCCACCGTCTGCTCGTAGATCGAGTCGGTGTCGATCAGGATCTCGCCGATGTCGGGCTGGTAGTAGTCCCGGATCGCGCGGATGACCAGGCTCGATTCCTGGTAGATCAGGTAGGGCGCGGGGTTCGCGATCCGCCCGCCGTCGTCGCGTTGCGGCTCGGCCGCCTCGCCGATCTTCTCCCACAGCTTGAGGAGGTATTTGAGGTCCCACTCGAGCTCCTCGAAGGAGCGGCCGATGCCGGCCGTGCGAGCGATGATGCTCATCCCCTGCGGGACGGGCAGCTTCTCCATCGTTTCGCGCAGCTCGTTCCGGTCCTCCCCTTCGACCCGGCGGGATACGCCGCCGCCGCGCGGATTGTTGGGCATGAGGACCAGGTACCGGCCGGCGAGGCTGATGAAGGTCGTGAGCGCGGCACCCTTGTTGCCGCGCTCGTCCTTCTCGACCTGGACGATGACTTCCGTGCCCTCGGCGACGGCGTCCTGGATCCGGGCGCGACCGGGCTCGGCGTCGGGCCGGAAGTAGCTGCGGGAAATCTCCTTGAACGGCAGGAAGCCGTGGCGCTCCGTGCCGTAGTCGACGAACGCTGCTTCGAGGCTGGGTTCGACCCGGGTGATGACGCCTTTGTAGATGTTTCCCTTGCGTTGTTCCTTGCTCGCCGATTCGATGTCTAGGTCGACCAGCTTCTGACCGTCGACGATCGCGACACGGAGTTCCTCGGCCTGTGTCGCGTTGAACAGCATGCGCTTCATGTAGTTCTTCTCCTCGCGCGCCGCTGCAAAACACGCCGCTCAACTGTGGTGTGCCGTTAACGAAGCATCGTGATGTGCGTTGCTCTCGAAAGTGGCTGGATGTCAGTCGGAGTCGGACGTGTGCTTGCCCGGTCGCGTCTCCCCGTGCCGGGCTGGAGGAATCAGTAACGGATTCCGGCGCGCTACTCATTTAACATCGCTGCTTCTGGTGAGCGATCGAAACCAGCTGACGGGCTTGCCCCTGACCCCTGCGCGGAATCGCACGGAAACCGGGTCGGGCCCGCTTCGTGGCCGTACGGCCGGGGACGTGCTGGCGGCCGGGCGAAGCGCCCTGGGCCGCTGTCCCGCGAGCGAAGACAGCGGCTGGAGTATATGAAGAATGAAGGGTTTAGGCAACGCGCGGGCAGCCTTGGTCGTGGTCGACGAAGGGCAGGCGATGCAGCGCATCGACAATTACCTGCTGCGCGAGCTGAAGGGCGTGCCGCGCAGCCACGTCTACCGCCTTCTTCGGGGCGGCGAGGTGCGGGTGAACAGCCGCCGCGTGGAGACTACCTATCGCCTCCAGCCGGGCGACCGTGTTCGCATCCCCCCGGTGCGCACGAGTGCGGCGCCCGCGCGCCGACCGCCCGCACCGCGGGACCCGGGCTTCCGGGCCGTCTTCGAGGATGACGCGCTGCTCGTCATCGACAAACCAGCCGGGGTCGCCGTGCACGGCGGGAGCGGTGTGAGCTTCGGCGTGATCGAGCGGCTTCGGGCGGCGCGGCCCGAGGGCCGGTTCCTCGAGCTCGCCCATCGGCTCGACCGCGAGACATCCGGTCTCTTGATCCTCGCGAAGAAGCGCCCGGCGCTGGTGGCAATGCACGCCGCGTTGCGGGAGGGCCGCGTGGTCAAGCGATACTTCGCCCTGGTGAAGGGGGCGTGGACCCGCGCGCAGCGGACCGTCGAGCTGCCGCTGCTGAAAAAGGTGACCGCAACCGGCGAGCGACACGTGAGCGTCCGCGAGGGCGGGCAGTCCTCCCGTACCGAGTTCCGGCTGGTCGGGCGCTATGGAGAGTTCTCGCTCGTCGAGGCCACGCTCGCCACGGGACGCACGCACCAGATCCGCGTCCACCTCGCGCATCTGGGCTTCCCGATTGCCGGCGACGATCGCTATGGCGATTTCGCGATGAACAGGACGCTCGCCAAGCGCGGGCTCAAGCGGATGTTTCTGCATGCGCGGGCGCTCGGGTTCGATCATCCGCTCGGCGCCGGGCGGGTCGAGCTCGAGGCGAGGTTGCCGGAGGATCTCGACCGATTTCTCGAGCAGATCAAGGGCCGCGCCGATGCCGAAACGGTTTGACCTCCTGGTCTTCGACTGGGACGGAACGCTGATCGACTCGGCCGGGGCGATCGCCGCCTGCATCCAGGCCGCCTGCCGTGATCTGGGCTTGCCGGTACCCGACGAGGCGCGGGCCCGCCACGTGATCGGGCTCGGCCTCGCCGACTCGCTCGCGCACGCGGTGCCCGGCCTGCCGCCGTCGGAGTATCCACGGGTCGCCGAGCGCTACCGCCATCATTTCCTCGCGCGCGACGCGGACCTGCCGCTCTTCCCGGGCACGCGCGAAATGCTGGAGCGCTTGCGCGGGAACGGGCACCAGCTCGCGATCGCGACCGGCAAGAGCCGGGCGGGTCTCGTGCGCGCGCTCGAGCTCACCGGGCTCGCGGGCCTCTTCGATGCGACCCGGTGCGCTGACCAGTGCGCGCCCAAACCGGCGCCGGACATGCTGCTCGAGCTGATGGGTCTGTTCGCGATGGACCCGCTGCGCGCGCTGATGGTGGGCGATACCTCCCACGATCTGCAGATGGCGGCGAACGCGGGCGTCGCCGCGGTAGGCGTGAGCTACGGCGCGCACGAGGCCGAGGCGCTGGCCGGGTTCGGGCCGCTCGAGCTCGTGCATTCAACCGCGGAGCTCAGCCGGTGGCTGGCGGCGAACGCGTAGTCGTGTGCGCCGCCGCGGCGCTCGCCGAAGGCGGCGACGGCGTGCGCTTCGAGTTGAAGCGCAGCGGCGAGACCGTCCCGGCCTTCGCTGTCCGCTACGAGGGGCGCGTGTACGCCTACATCAACCGGTGCGCCCACGTCGGGGTCGAGCTCGACTGGCAGCCGGGCCGGTTTTTCGATGCCGACGGCATGGTTTTGCTATGCTCGACGCACGGCGCGCTGTACGACCCGGCGACCGGCGCCTGCCTCGGCGGACCATGCCGCGGCGGCGGATTGATCCCGATCGCGATCGAGGAAATCGACGGTGTAGTGATGCTGAAAGAGCAGGTCCGGAGCCATGGCTGAAACCGACAACAAGATTGACACCCATTGGGAGCGCGGCGTCCTCGAGAAGCTCGCGCTCGAGGCGCTCAAGGAGCAGCGGCGTGCGCGGCGCTGGGGTATCTTTTTCAAGCTCCTGACTTTCGCCTACATCACGTTGCTGGCCGCCGTGCTGTTCGACTGGGGTCGGGCCGAGAAGCTGGCGAGCGACAAGCACACCGCGCTCGTCGAGGTCGCCGGCGTGATCGACGCGAAGGGCAACTCGAGCGCGGACAACGTGACCGCCGCGCTGCAGGGCGCATTCAAGGACAAGAAGACGCAGGGCGTGGTGCTGCGGATCAACTCGCCCGGGGGGAGCCCGGTGCAGGCGGGAATCATCTACGACGAGATCCGGCGGCTGCGGGGGCTGCATCCAGACATTCCGATGTACGCGGTGGTCGAGGACATCTGCGCCTCCGGCGGCTATTACATCGCCTCGGCCGCGGACAGGATCTACGTCGACAAGGCAAGCCTCATCGGATCGATCGGGGTGCTGATGGACAACTTCGGTTTCGTCGACGCCATGCACAAGCTCGGCGTCGAGCGGCGGGTATTCACCTCCGGCGACAACAAGGCGTTCCTCGATCCGTTCTCGCCGCTCGAGCCGCGTCAGGTCGAGCACGCGAAGGCGTTGCTCGGGGAGATCCACGAGCAGTTCATCGAGGTCGTGCGCAAGGGCCGCGGAACGCGCCTCAAGGATTCGCCGGAGCTCTTCAGCGGCCTCATCTGGACCGGCTCCAAGTCGATCGACCTGGGGCTGAGCGACGGCTTCGGGAGCCTCGACTACGTCGCCCGCGAGGTTGTCAAGGCCGAGCAGATCGTCGACTACACCCAGAAGGAGAACATCGCGGAGCGCTTTGCCAAGCGCTTCGGCGCCGGTGCCGCCGCCGCGCTCGGGCTCGGCGGCGCGTCGCCGGGGCTGCGCTAGGCGAGGAGAAGGAATACCGCCGGCCGCTTGCCGATCGTCGGCCGCGCGTCCCGCCATGCCGCGATCGTTCGCGTCTCGATCGTCTCGCCCGGCGATGTCAGCTCCGCAGCGACCGAGAGGAGGGTGGCGCGGGCGCAGGTCGCCGTGATCACCCGCAGCAGCCGGTCGTTCCGGTAAGGCGTCTCGATGAAGATCTCGGTGCGGCGTTCGCGGCGCGAGTCGACCTCGAGCGCCTGGAGCCGCTTCTTCAGCGCTGCTTCGTCGACCGGCAGGTAGCCGTGAAACGCGAACCGTTGGCCTTCGAGCCCCGAGGCCATCAGCGCGAGCAGGATGGCGGACGGTCCGACGAGCGGCGCGACGCGAATTCCCAGGGCGTGCGCTCTCCGAATGAGCGCGGCGCCGGGATCCGCGACCGCGGGCGCGCCGGCGTCGGACAGCAGTCCCGCGTCGGCGCCCGCAAGGAGCGGCGCGAGGAGGCGGTCGAGCAACGGCGTGCTCGCCTTCTCCGGCAGCCGCTCGATGGCGAGCGATGCGAGCGGCTGCGGATGCTCCAGCGCCCTCAGGAACGCCCGCGCGCTCTTCGGATCCTCGACGATGAAGTGGACGATGCCGTGCACCCGTTGGCGGACGACCGCGGGGACGGACGCGTCGGACGCACCCTCGCCGAGCGGCGTCGGGACCAGACAAAGCGTGCCGGCGCTCACGCGGTCAGGCTGACCGCAGCACGTCGAGCCCCAGGTCGGCGAGCATCGAGACGAGCGCGATGAGCGGCAAGCCGACGAGCGCCGTCGGGTCGTCGCCGTCGAGCCGCTCGACGAGCGCGATGCCGAGACCGTCGATCTTGGCGCTGCCCGCGCAGTCGTAAGGGCGGTCGGCGCGCAGATACGGCTCGATCGCGTCCTCGGGGAATGCGCGGAACTGGACGTCGCACGGCACGAGGCGCGCATGCCGATCGCCGGTCGCGGCGCGCTCCACCGCCACCGCGGTGAGGAAGCTCACCCGCCGGCCGCGCATCGCGCGCAGTTGCGCCACCGCGTTCTCGTGCGTGATCGGCTTCGACAACGCGCGTCCGTCGAGCACGGCGACCTGGTCGCCGCCGATCACGATCGCCTCGGGATAGCGCGCGGCGATCGCATGCGCCTTCTCCTCGGCGAGCCGCAGGGCGAGCGCAGCCGGCGCTTCGCCTGCTCGCGGCGTTTCATCCACCCCGGGGTTCGTTGCCTCGAAGGGCAGGCGGAGGCGCATGAGGAGATCGCGCCGGTACGGCGACGTGGAGGCGAGGATGAGGCGCGGAAGAGGCATCCGGACCGGGACCCGCGGACGCGAAACGCGAGCTAGCTCCCTGATTTCTTTGACGGTAGTGGCGAAAAATACTATCATTCGCGCCCTATGTCTCGCGCCGGGACGATCGATGGCCCGCGGTTGGCGATCGAGCGCGAGGCCGTCACCGGCACGCTCGCGATCGAGGATCTTCCACGCCTCGCGGACATGGGCTGCGACGCGGCAACACTCCGGTATGCGGTGCGGGGTGGCGAGAACGCCGACCGGCGTTCGACGCTGACGGTCGAAGTGAGCGGGCAACTGCGGTTGACTTGTCAGCGTTGCCTGGGCGCACTCGACGTTCCGCTGGCGACGTCGAGCGTCCTGGAGCTCGCTGCTACGCAGGCCGAGATCGACACCGCGGACGACGAGCGCGATCGGGTGCTGGCGTCGAAGGCGATGGACGTCGCGGCGCTCGTGGAGGACGAGACGATCCTCGCGTTGCCGATGATTCCGATGCACGCGAGCTGCGAGACTTCGATCGGGCGAGCCGGGCGCGAGAATGCGTCGCCGTTCGCGGCGCTCGCGCGGGCTGCAGGAGAGCGGCGCGGGTCCGCGAGGCCCGGGCCGGAAATCGAACACTTGAAGGAGCCAGCATGGCCGTCCAGCAGAACAAGAAGTCGGCGTCGAAGCGGGGGATGCACCGCTCGCACGATGCGCTCGCGCACCCGCCGCTCGCCCTCGAGCCCTCGACCGGCGAGGTCCACCTCCGGCATCACGTCAGCCCGAGCGGCTTCTACCGCGGCAAGAGAGTCGTCAAGAACAAGAGCGAGTGACGTTTCGCGCCGGCGTGGATGCGGCGCGTGTGACGGAGGAGGCGGCCGGGCCGTCTGGTGTCCACCGCGGCCGGTCGATCGTGGCGAGCGACGTTACCCTGGCGATCGATTGCATGGGCGGCGACCACGGTCCCGCGGTGACCGTGCCGGCTGCGTTGCGTTTCATGGAAGCAAATCCCGGCGCCGCGGTGGTTCTCGTTGGCCTGCGCGATCCGATCGAGGCGGAGCTCCGCCGGAGGCGCGTGGCTACGTCGGAACGCCTCCGCGTCCGACATGCCGCGCAAGTCGTGGCGATGGACGAGCTGCCGGCGACTGCGGTGAAGCGCAAGAAGGACTCGTCGATGCGCGTCGCCATCGACCTCGTCAAGAACGGCGAGGCGCATGCCGCGGTCAGCGCCGGCAATACCGGGGCGCTGATGGCGACCGCCCATTTCGTGCTCAGGACGCTGCCGGGCATCGACCGGCCGGCGCTCGTCTCGGTGCTGCCCACGATGAAAGGGCAGACCTACATGCTCGATCTCGGGGCGAGTCCGGACTGCAGGCCGGAACACCTGCTCCAGTTCGCCGTGATGGGCTCCGTCCTGGTGTCGGCCGTCGAGCACCGCGAGCGCCCGACCGTCGGTCTGCTCAACATCGGGGCCGAAGCGATCAAGGGAAACCAGATCGTCAAGCAGGCGGGCGATCTGCTGCGCGCGAGCGACCTCAATTTTACCGGGAACGTGGAAGGCGACGGGATCTTCCGCGGGGAGGTCGACGTCGTCGTCTGCGACGGTTTCGTCGGCAACGTCTCGCTCAAGACCTCGGAGGGCCTCGCGCGGATGATGGGCACGTTCCTGCGCGAGGAGTTCACACGCAACCTGCTGCGGCGGATCGCCGCGCTGTTCGCGTGGCCGGCGATCGCGGCGTTCCGGCGGCGGGTCGATCCACGCCGCTACAATGGCGCGACGCTCCTCGGGCTGAGAGGCGTGATCGTAAAGAGCCACGGCTCCGCCGACGTGTTCGCGTTCGGCCGGGCGATCGACCGGGCCGCCGAAGAGGTCCGGAACGGTGTGCTCGAGCGCATTGCCGAACGGCTCGCGGTGGCCGAGTCGGCTGCGTTGGCAGAGGCAGCGTCATGAAGTACTCGCGCATCGTCGGCTCCGGCAGCTACCTGCCGCCGCGCATCGTGACCAACCACGAGCTCGCGCGCCGCGTCGACACCTCCGACGAATGGATCGTGTCACGGACGGGGATCCGGCAGCGGCACATCGCCGACGAGCACCAGACCTCGAGCGATCTCGCGCTCGAGGCGGGCCGGGCGGCGCTCGCGGCGGCGGGTACGACCGCCGGCGATCTCGATCTCATCATCGTCGCGACCTCGACGCCGGACTACGTGTTCCCCAGCACGGCGTGCCTGCTGCAGGCGAAGCTCGGCGTGCGCGGCTGCGCGGCATTCGACGTTCAGGCCGTGTGCAGCGGGTTCGTCTACGGCCTGACGGTCGCCGACAGCTTCGTGCGCTCCGGGCAGGCCCGCAACGCACTCGTCGTCGGGACGGAAGTCTTCTCGCGCATCCTGGACTGGAACGACCGCGGCACTTGTGTTCTGTTCGGCGACGGCGCTGGCGCCGTGGTGCTGCGCGCGGACGAGCGGCCCGGCGTCCACGCAAGCGTTCTCCACGCCGACGGCAACCTTGCCGGCATCCTCGCGGTCCCGGGCAACGTCTGCGGCGGAAAGATCGTCGGCAGCCCGTTCGTGACGATGGATGGACCCGCGGTCTTCAAGTTCGCGGTGCGCGTGCTCGACGAGGTCGCGCGTGAGACCGTCGCGCGCTGCGGCATGCAACTCGCCGACATCGACTGGCTGATCCCGCATCAGGCCAACGTGCGGATCCTCGACGCGACGGCGAAGCGACTCGGTCTTGGCCCCGCGAAGCTCGTAGTGACCGTCGACCGGCACGGAAACACTTCGGCAGCTTCGGTGCCGCTGGCGCTGGATCTCGCGCTGCGTGACGGGCGGATCAGGCCGGGCCACAAGGTGATGCTGCAGGGCGTCGGCGGCGGCTTCACCTGGGGAGCGTCGCTGGTCGAGTTCTAGGGGGGAGTGCGATGAAGTTCGGAATGGTGTTTCCCGGGCAAGGCTCGCAGTCGGTGGGGATGCTCGCCGGCTACGGCGATGCGCCGGAAGTCCGGGATGTCCTCGCGATCGCTTCGGGCGTGTTGAAGCAGGACCTCGGCAAATTGATGGCCGAGGGTCCCGTCGAGGATCTGAATCGCACGGTGAACACCCAGCCGGTGATGCTGACTGCGGGCTTCGCCGCGTACCAGCTGTGGCGCGCGCTCGGCGGCCCGGAGCCGGCCGTGGTCGCGGGCCACAGCCTCGGCGAGTATACGGCCCTCGTCGCCGCCGGCGCGCTGGCGTTCGAGGAGGCGCTGCCCTTGGTCCGGCTGCGTGCGCAAGCGATGCAGGAAGCGGTGCCGCAGGGGGAGGGCGCGATGGCCGCCGTGCTCGGCCTCGACGACGACGCGGTGCGGGCGGCGTGCGCGGAGGCGGCCCAGGGGCAGGTCGTCGAGGCGGTCAACTTCAACGCGCCGGCACAGGTCGTGATTGCCGGGCATGCCGCCGCCGTTAAACGCGCGGTCGATGTCGCGAAGGCGCGGGGGGCGAAGCGGGCGGTGTCGCTGCCGGTGAGCGCACCGTTCCACTCGTCCCTGCTGGCGCCCGCGGCGGCACGGCTCAAGGTCGCGCTCGCGTCGATCGCCGTGCGCCCGCCGCGGATTCCGGTCGTCAACAACGTCGATGCGCAGATCTACTCCGAACCGGACCGCATCAAGGACGCGCTCGTCCGCCAGGCGGACCATCCGGTTCGATGGGTGGAGTGCGTGCGCGCCATTGCCGCGCAGGGCGTGAGCGAGATGGTCGAATGCGGGCCGGGCAAGGTGCTTGCTCCGCTGGCGAGGCGCATCGCCGACGGCGTGCAGGGCACGGCGCTCGTCGACCGGGACGCGATCGAGCAGACGATCGCGGGGATGAAAGGGTCGTAGTGGCCGAACTCAGCGGACAGGTTGCGCTCGTCACCGGGGCCTCGCGCGGGATCGGCAGGGCAATCGCGCTCGCTCTCGGCGGTGCCGGCGCAACCGTGGTCGGCACGGCCACGACGGAGGCTGGCGCCGCAGCGATCACCGAGTATCTCGGGGCGGCGCAGATCGCCGGCCGCGGCACGGCGCTGAACGTAACCGACGGCACGGGCGTCGATGCCTGCGTAGCAGGGATCGAGAAGGAGCTCGGCGCGGTCGCGATCCTCGTCAACAATGCCGGCATCACCCGCGACAACCTGCTGCTGCGCATGAAGGATGCCGAGTGGGACGCCGTGCTCGACACCGATCTCAAATCGGTGTTCCGGCTGTCGCGCGCAGTGCTGCGCGGCATGATGAAGGCGCGCGCCGGCCGTATCATCAACGTTACCTCGGTCGTCGGTTCGAGCGGCAATCCCGGCCAGGTGAACTACGCGGCTGCGAAGGCGGGCATCGCCGGCATGACGCGATCCCTTGCCCGCGAGATCGGCAGCCGCACCATCACCGTGAACTGCGTCGCTCCCGGGTTCATCGACACCGAGATGACGCGCGCGCTGCCGGACGCGCAGCGCGATCAGCTGCTCGGGGCTATCCCGTTGGGACGGCTTGGCCGGCCGGAGGACGTCGCCGCGGCGGTGCTGTTTCTCGCTTCGCCCGGGGCCGCCTACATCACCGGCGCGACGGTGCACGTCAACGGCGGCATGTACATGAACTGACACGGAATTCGGACCCCGTCGAACCGCAGGTGGACGCCGGAGGGGTTCTGCTAGAATCCCGCGCCTCGGGTCGGCAAGCCGAAAACACACCGGAATCAAGGGAAGGAGCCCGCATGGACAACGTCGAACCACGCGTCAAGAAGATCGTCGCCGAGCAGCTGGGGGTGAACGAGGCGGAGATCAAGAACGAGTCCTCCTTCGTCGACGACCTGGGCGCGGACTCGCTGGACACCGTCGAGCTCGTGATGGCGCTCGAGGAGGAGTTCGAGACCGAGATCCCCGACGAGGAAGCCGAGAAGATCACCACCGTCCAGCAGGCGATCGACTACATCAAGAGCCACCTCTCCAAGAAGGCGTAGCTTGTCCCGCCGCCGCGTCGTCGTCACCGGACTCGGCATCGTCTGCCCCGTCGGCAACACGGTCGACGAGGCGTGGCAGAACGTCATCGCCGGGAAATCCGGCATTACCCGCATCACCCGCTTTGACGCCTCGGCCTTCCCGAGCCAGATCGCCGGGGAGGTGAAGGGCTTCGACGTCGCCGCCTATCTGCAACCGAAGGAGGCGCGGCGCTACGACACCTTCATTCATTACGGCCTCGCCGCAAGCGTCCAGGCGTTGAAGGACTCGGGGCTCGACCTCGATCGCACCGACCGGGAACGGGTCGGCTGCGTGATCGGGTCGGGGATAGGGGGGTTGCCGCTGATCGAGTCCACCCACGCCGATTACGTCAAGGGCGGCCCGCGCAAGATCTCGCCGTTCTTCGTCCCGGGCAGCATCATCAACATGATCGCCGGGCAGCTCTCGATCATGTACGGCCTGAAGGGGCCGAACCTCGCGCTGGTCACCGCCTGCACGACTTCCAACCACTGCATCGGCGAGGCCGGCCGGCTGATCGAGTACGGGGACGCCGACGTGATCGTCGCCGGCGGCTCCGAGTCGACGATCAGCCCCCTCGGGCTCGGCGGCTTCACCGCGCCGCGCGCGCTTTCGACGCGGAACAGCGACCCCGCGACGGCGAGCCGGCCGTGGGACAGGGATCGCGACGGCTTCGTCCTCGGCGAGGGGGCGGGGGTTCTGGTGCTCGAGGAATACGAGCACGCCCGCGCCCGAGGGGCGCGGATCTACGCCGAGCTCACCGGCTACGGTATGAGCGCGGATGCCCACCACATCACGGCGCCTTGCGAGAACGGAGAGGGTGCCGCGCGGTGCATGGCGAACGCGCTGCGCAACGCGCGTCTCAATCCCAGCCAGGTCGACTACATCAACGCCCACGGCACCTCGACGCCGCTCGGGGACATCGCGGAGACGATAGCGGTAAGACGCTGCTTCGGTGACCACGCGGGAAAGCTCGCGATCTCGTCGACCAAGTCGATGACCGGCCATCTTCTTGGCGCGGCAGGGGGCATCGAGGCGGTGTTCTCGGTGCTGGCAGTGAAGCACCAGCTCGCGCCACCGACGGCGAACCTCGTCAATGTCGACCCGGCCTGCGACCTCGACTACGTGCCCCTCAGGGCGCGCGAGATGCCGATCCGCACCGCGCTGTCGAACTCGTTCGGCTTCGGCGGCACCAACGGCACACTGATCTTCGCCCGCGCTTGAACGATCGCCTGCGCGTGCGGCTCGGCCCCTCCCGGTGGCTAGCGGCGACGGTGATCGTCGCGCACGCGACCGCGCTCGCCGCAGCGGCGGCGAGCCTGCCAGCGCCGGCGGCGGCGATTGTCGCGGCCGGGCTCCTCGCCTCGGCGATCGAGCATGTCCGCCGGGCGCTCCATCGGTCGCCGCTTGCGGTCGCAGAGCTGGAGTTGGGTCCCGGCGGCCGGGTTGCAGTCGCCGGGCCTGCGAGCGACTGGTTGCCCGCCCGTCTTGTGGACGCGGCGGTCCCGGTGCCGTGGCTCGCAGTGGTCGGCCTGCGGGACGCCCTCGGCAGGCGGCGGACGGCAGTCGTGCTTCCCGACGCGATCGCGCCCGAACCGTTCCGCCGTCTGCGGGTATGGCTTCGTTGGCGACCCCCGGCCGCGGCGGGCGCGGAACCTGGCAACAATAACCCTACGTGACGCTGAACCAATCGAGTTTGCCCATGTCACTAGCAGCAAGGTCGTGGCGAAAGCCACCCCGGGCGTGCGGTATACTTCCCGCGGCCAGCCGTTAAGCGTTTGAAAAATAACAATACACGAGGCTTACGGGGAGGCGGCGATGGCGGACCGCGACATTGACCAGCAGCTGGTCGAACGCGCGCAAGGCGGCGACAAGCAGGCATTCGACCTGCTCGTCTCCAAGTACCAGCGCAAGCTCGGACGGTTGCTGTCACGGTTTATCCGCGATCCGGGGGAAGTCGAGGACGTCGCGCAGGAAGCCTTCATCAAGGCCTATCGCGCTCTGCCCTCGTTCCGCGGCGACAGCGCGTTTTACACATGGCTGTACCGGATCGGGATCAATACCGCGAAGAACTACCTGGTCGCGATGGGGCGCCGGGCGCCGACGACCACGGAGTTCGACGCGGACGAGGCGGAGTCGTTCGAGGACGGTGAGCACCTCCGCGACATCAACACGCCCGAGAGCGTGCTGGCGTCCAAGGAAATCGCGGCGACCGTCCAGAAGGCGATGGAAGATCTGCCCGACGAACTGCGCACGGCGATCGAGCTGCGGGAGATCGAAGGGCTGAGCTACGAGGAGATCGCGAGCATCATGAACTGCCCGATCGGGACGGTACGTTCGCGGATCTTCCGGGCGCGCGAAGCGATCGCGGTGCGATTGCGACCGCTCGTCGATGCGCGCAAGGACAAGAGGTGGTGAGCGAGATGAAAGAGAAGCTCTCGGCAATGATGGACGATGCGCTCGCCGACAACGAGCGCGAGAGCTGCGTTCGGCGTCTCAAGGAGGACGACGAGCTCCGTGCCGCGTGGGATCTCTACCATCTGATCGGCGATGCGCTGCGCGGGCATACTGCCCCGCAGGTCGCCGACCAGGTGCGTGCCCGGCTCGCTGACGAACCGACCGTCCTCGCGCCGCGGCGGCCACCGCGCCCGGGATCACGCCTCGCCTGGTACCCGCTCGCCGCCGCGGCGAGCGTCGCTGCGGTTGCCTTCGTCAGCTACATGTCGCTACCGCTTCTCGACTTTCCGCGTGGCCCTGACCGGGGCATAACGGCGAACGCGCCAGCCCAGCAGCCGGTACCGGTTGCTGTCGTCGTGCCGCCTGCGCAAGGGGTCGCGGACTACCTTCTCGCCCACCAGCGCTTCTCGCCGGCAATTGCGATGAGCGGCCTCGCGCCGTATATCCGCACGGTCGCCGAGGAAAGCGCGTCGCGCTGACGATGCGCGCGCTTTGGGCTGCTGCGGCGCTCGCGGCGGGTGCGACTGTCGCGGCCGGCGGCGCGCTCGCACAGGGGGCCGGGGACGCCATCGGCTGGCTGCAGCGCATCTATGCGGCCACCGAGCGACTGAGCTACACGGGCACGTTCGTCTACCAACATGGCGAGCGGGTCGAAACGTCCCGCGTTACGCGGATCGTCGATGCGTCGGGGGTGCACGAGCGGCTCGAGGCGCTCGACGGCACCCCGCGGGAGATCCTGCGCATCAACGAGCAGGTCACCTGTTACCTGCCTCAGACGATGACCATGAAGATCGAGCGCCAGCTCGACACGCGGCCGTTCCCCGCGATGCGCGCCCACCCGCGGGAGCTCGCCGAGCACTACAGCATCCGCAAAGGCGAGACCGAGCGTATCGCCGGCCACGACTGCCAGGCGATCGTGCTCGAGCCCAAGGACAACCTGCGCTACGGGCACAAGCTCTGGGCGGACGTCAGCACCGGCATGCTCGTAAAGGCCAAGACCTTCAACGAGAAGGGCGAGGCGATCGAGCAGTTCACCTTTACCCAGCTTCAGGTTGGCGGCCGGATCGACCGGGAGCAGGTGAAATCGCGCTTCGCCGGCAAGGCCCGCGACTGGCGGGTCGAGTCGAATGGCATGGTGGCGGCCGATCTCGGCCGGAACGGCTGGCTCCTGAAGGCGCTGCCGCCCGGCTACCGGAAGGTGACCGAGATGAAGCGCAACGTCGGCGCCAGCGCCGATGTCGGACACATCGTCGTCTCGGACGGACTGGCGGCGGTCTCGGTCTTCATCGAAGCGCTCGGCGAGAAAGCCGCCCAGGTGCCGCTTGGCCTCTCCCGGCAGGGGGCGGTCAGTGTGTACACCCGCAAGCTCGACAACCACCTCGTCATGGTCGTCGGCGAGGTGCCCGCCGAGAGCGTCAAGCTGATCGCCGACAATGTCGAGTACCGGCGCCCTCAGTGACCTTCCCGGCGATACGACCGGGCAGGTGTGCACTTGCCCTTGAAAGGGCGGCGCTTTGTCTTTATCTTGTCAGCTTATTCGCCAAGCCAGACGCAGGGATCCGCCGCCCATGAGAACCCTTATTGCCGCCGTCTCGGTCGCCGCCGCGCTCGGGTTCGCCGGCCCGGGCCTCGCCCAGGTCCGTGGGCTCCCCGACTTCACCCAGATCGTGGACAGCCAGGGCGCAGCCGTCGTGAACATCAGCACGACGCAGCAGCGCCAGGCGCGCGCCAACCCGCAGACGCCGCAGCTCGACGAGAACGATCCGTTCTACGAATTCTTCCGGCGGTTCGTGCCGCGGGGCCCGCAGGGGCCGCGCGAGTTCGAGTCGAACTCGCTCGGCTCCGGATTCGTGGTCAGCACCGACGGCTACATCCTGACCAATGCCCACGTCGTCGACCAGGCGGACGAGATCACGGTCAAGTTCAACGACAAGCGCGAATTCAAGGCGAAAGTGATCGGCGCCGACCGGCGGACCGACGTAGCGCTGATCAAGATCGAGGCTTCGGGCCTGCAGGCGGTGAAGTTCGGAGATCCGAGCAAGCTCAGGGTCGGGGAATGGGTGGTCGCGATCGGCTCGCCGTTCGGTTTCGAGAACAGCGTGACCGCCGGAATCATCAGCGCGAAGGGCCGCTCGCTGCCGCAGGAGAACTTCGTCCCGTTCATCCAGACCGACGTCGCGATAAATCCGGGGAACTCGGGGGGACCGCTCTTCAACCTCAACGGCGAGGTGATCGGGATCAACTCGCAGATCTACAGCCGCACCGGCGGCTTCATGGGGCTCTCGTTCGCGATTCCGATCGACGTGGCGATGGACATTTCGGGCCAGCTCCGCAGCGCCGGCCGCGTAAGCCGCGGGCGCATCGGCGTCGTGATCCAGGAAGTATCGAAGGAGTTGGCCGACTCGTTCGGCCTCGGGAAACCCGTCGGCGCGCTCGTCAACGGCGTCGAGAAGGGCGGACCGGCCGAGCGTGCCGGGGTGGAAACCGGCGACATCATCCTGCGGTTCGACGGCAAGCCGGTCAACGCCTCGGCAGACCTGCCGCGGATCGTGGGCGCGACCAAACCGGGGTCGAAGGCGTCGTTGCAGCTCTGGCGCAAGGGGCAGACGAAGGACGTCACCGTGACCGTGGGCGAGCTTCCGGACGATCGGGTCGCGGGCCGCGGCGCACGACCCGGCGAACGGAAGCCCGAGGTTGCAGCCAACCGGCTCGGCCTGGTCGTGAGCGATCTCGGCGAGGACAAGCGCCGCGACCTGCGCCTCTCGGGCGGTGCGCTCGTGGACGAGGTTCGCAACCAGCCTCGCGGCGATGTGCGCGCGGGCGACGTGATCGTCGCCTTGACTGCCAAGGGAAACACCACCGACATCAGGTCCGCCAAGCAGTTCAACGAGGTCCTCGCGAGCCTCGACAAGGGCACGACCATCACCCTGCAGATCCGGCGGGGTGAGGCGAACATCTTCGCAACCATCCGCGGCGAGACGAGCGGCGGATAGGGACGCGACAGGGCGCGCGCGTGGCGGGAATCGGCTAAAATCCTCACCCGCCTCGGTTCAGGGCGAAAGGGTGCTGCACAGGCACCCTTTTTTGTACCTCTCGCCCGCGGCCGGACCAGATGCAGCACATCCGCAACTTCTCGATCATCGCCCACATCGACCACGGCAAGTCGACGCTCGCCGACCGCTTCATCCAGCGCTGTGGCGGCCTGCCGGATCGCGAGATGAGCGCGCAGGTGCTCGACTCGATGGACATCGAGCGTGAGCGCGGCATCACGATCAAGGCGCAGACGGCGGCGCTGCGATACACCTCGCGCGATGGCACGGTCTACAACCTCAACCTGATCGACACCCCCGGCCACGTCGATTTTTCCTACGAGGTGTCGCGCTCGCTCGCGGCGTGCGAGGGCGCGCTGCTGGTCGTCGACGCATCGCAGGGGGTCGAGGCGCAGACCGTTGCGAACTGCTACACCGCCATCGAGCAGGGGGTCGAGGTAGTGCCGGTGCTGAACAAGATCGACCTGCCGTCGGCCAACCCCGAACGGGCGATCCAGGAGATCGAGGAGGTCATCGGCATTCCGGCGCAGGACGCGGTCCGCGCGAGCGCCAAGACCGGGGAGAACGTCGAGGAGATCCTGGAAGCGGTTATCCGGCGGATTCCTCCGCCGAGGGGCGACCCCGAGGCACCGCTGAAGGCGCTGATCATCGACTCCTGGTTCGACAACTACGTCGGCGTGGTCATGCTCGTGCGCGTCGTCGATGGCACGCTCAGCCCCAAGGACAGGCTCCTGCTGATGTCGACGCAGGCGTCCTACCTGTGCGAGCAGGTTGGCGTGTTCACGCCGAAGGCGGAGACCCGGGACGAGTTGGCGGCGGGGGAGGTCGGATTCATCATCTCGGGAATCAAGGAGCTGCAGGCCGCGCGCGTCGGCGACACGGTAACCCGCGTGGACCGCCCCGCGGCCGCGGCGCTCCCAGGCTTCAAGGAGATCAAGCCGCAGGTGTTCGCCGGCCTGTACCCGGTCGAGTCGAACCAGTACGAGGCGCTGCGCGAGGCGCTGCAGAAGCTGAAGCTGAACGACGCCTCGCTGCACTACGAGCCGGAGGTCTCCCAGGCGCTCGGCTTCGGTTTCCGCTGCGGTTTCCTCGGCCTGCTGCACATGGACATCGTCCAGGAGCGGCTCGAGCGCGAGTACGACATGGAGCTGATCACGACCGCGCCGACCGTCGTCTACGAGGTGCTGACCCGCGACGGCGAGCTCGCGCGGATCGAGAACCCGGCGAAGATGCCGGACCCGTCGAAGATCGCCGAGATCCGCGAGCCGATCATCACCGTCACCATCTTCGTGCCGCAGGACTACGTCGGCCCGGTGATCACGCTCGCCACCGGGAAGCGCGGTGCGCAGAAGAACATGCAGTACCACGGGCGGCAGGTGATGCTCACGTACGAGATGCCCCTGAACGAGATCGTGATGGACTTCTTCGACAAGCTGAAGTCGGTGTCCCGCGGCTACGCCTCGCTCGACTACGAGTTCAAGGAGTTCCGTCCCGCCGACATGGTGAAGCTCGACATCCTCGTCAACGGCGAGCGCGTGGATGCGCTGTCGCTGATGGTGCACCGCGCGAGCGCGCAGTACCGCGGGCGCGACCTGGTGTCGAGGATGCGCGAGCTCATCCCGCGGCAGATGTTCGACGTAGCGATCCAGGCGGCGATCGGGTCGCACATCATCGCGCGCGAGACGGTCAAGGCGCTGCGCAAGAACGTGCTCGCGAAGTGCTACGGCGGCGACATCACCCGCAAGCGCAAGCTGCTCGAGAAGCAGAAGGCGGGCAAACGCCGCATGAAGCAGGTCGGTACGGTCGAGATCCCCCAGGAGGCGTTTCTCGCCATCCTGCAGGTGGAATCCAAGTGAACTTTGCGCTGATCCTGTTCGTCCTGCTCGTCCTGACCGGCGCCGTTGCGCTCGCCGACCGGCTCTTCTTCGCCCGCCGGAGACTGCCCGGCACGAAAGAGCCGTGGTGGATCGAGTACCCGAAGAGTTTCTTCCCGGTCATCCTGATCGTGTTCGTGCTGCGCTCGTTCCTGGTCGAGCCGTTCCGGATTCCATCCGGGTCGATGATCCCGACGCTGCTCGTCGGTGACTTCATCCTCGTCAACAAGTTCACCTATGGCATCCGGATTCCGATCCTCAACAAGAAGATCGTCGAGATGGGCACGCCGCAGCGGGGCGATGTCATGGTCTTCCGCTATCCGGAGGACCCGTCGGTCGACTACATCAAGCGCGTGATCGGAGTCCCCGGCGACAGGATCACGTACGCGGGCAAACGGCTCTGGCTCAACGGCAAGGAGCTCGAACTGAAGCCCGACGGGGAGTACCTGCACAAGCGCGCGACGTATGCCAAGCAGTACATCGAGCGGGTCGGCGACCACACCCACCGCATTCTTGTGGAGGACGACGCGCCGGCCGCGGTTCCGTTCGTGAAGCAATTCCCGTTCCGGGAGAATTGCTCATACAATAACGACGGATTCTCCTGCACAGTACCGCCGGGGCACTACTTCATGATGGGGGACAACCGCGACAACTCCGCGGACAGTCGCGTCTGGGGGTTCGTTCCGGACGAGAACATCGTGGGCAAGGCCTTCTTCATCTGGTTCAATTTCAGCGAGCTGAGCCGCTTCGGTTCGTTCAGATAAGTGCAGGGGGTCGCCGTGAAGAGACAGCGCGGGATGGGCTTCGCCGGGGTGCTGGCGCTGCTCGTCGGTATCATTTTCCTGGCCATCGTCGGCATGAAGCTGGTGCCGGCGTACATCGAGTATTTCACTATCAAGAAGGCGGTCGCGGGGATAACGCAGGGCGGACAGCTCCGCAACGCGACGGTGGCGGACGTGCGCAAGGCATTCGAGCTCCGCCAAGCGATCGACGATTTCACTTCGGTCGGGCCGAAGGATCTCGAGATCACCAAGGACGGGAGCGAAGTCGTCATCTCGTTCGCATACGAGAAGCGCATCCCGCTCTTCCACAACATCAGCGTCCTGATCGACTTCGTCGGCTCCAGCAAGCCGGCGAGCACGAAGGGCGTCGATTGATGTGAAGCACGACGCCCTGCAGGCGGGCCTGGGCTACCGATTTCGCGACGCCCGGTTGCTCGCGCAGGCGCTGACTCACCGCAGCCACAGTACGCCGCACAACGAGCGTCTCGAATTCCTCGGGGACGGCGTCCTCAACTGTATCGTCGCCGCCGAGCTCTACACCCGGTTCGCCGACAACAGGGAAGGGGAGTTGTCGCGGCTGCGCGCGAGCCTCGTGCGCGAGCAGCGGCTGCACGAGCTCGCTTCGGGCCTCGCGCTCGGCGACTACCTCCGGCTCGGCGAGGGTGAGCTGAAGAGTGGCGGCTTCCGGCGGCCGTCGATCCTCGCCGACGCGCTCGAGGCGCTGATCGGCGCGATCTACCTCGACGGCGGGTTCGAGGCGGCGCGCGAAGTGGTCATCCGGCTCTATCGCCCCCTGCTGGAAACGCTGGACGACAAGGGCGCGGACAAGGATCCCAAGACCCGGCTCCAGGAGTGGCTGCAAAGCCGGAAGTACGCGCTGCCGCAGTACGGCGTGATCGCAACCCGCGGCGCGGCGCACGACCAGCGCTTCGAGGTCGAATGCGTGGTGCGTGAGCTCGACCTGCGCACCGTGGGCACCGGCACGAGCAGGCGCCTCGCCGAGCAGGAGGCGGCGCGCGCGGCCTTCGAGCGTCTGGACGCGTGACCGACACGGGCGCGCCCGGTTTCCGGTGCGGGACGGTGGCGATCGTCGGCCGTCCGAACGTGGGCAAATCGACGCTGCTCAACGCGCTCGTCGGACAGAAGGTCAGTATCACGTCTGCCCGACCGCAGACCACCCGGTACCGGATCAGCGGCGTCCTGACGCGGCCCGGCCTCCAGTACGTGTTCGTCGACACGCCGGGATTCCAGACACGCCGCGGCGGCGCGTTGAACCGGCTCCTGAACCGCGCGGTCCGGACGAGCCTCGCAGACGTCGACGTGGCGCTGCTGGTCGTCGAGGCCGGGCGGTACGACGACGACGACCGCGTGGTGGCGGCGCTGCTACCGGCGAGCGTGCCGGCCTTCCTCGTCGCGAACAAGAGCGACCGTCTACCCGGCCCCGCGCGGATGCTGCCGTTCCTCGAGCGGGTGTCGAAGGAGCGCACGTTCGCGGCGGTGGTGCCGGTCAGCGCAGCGAAAGCGCGCAACCTCGGCGGGCTGCTGAAGACGCTCGCCCCCTATCTTCCCGAGCAGCCGCCGATGTTCGAGGCGGACGCGCTCACCGACCGGAGCGAACGGTTCCTCGCAGCGGAACTCGTGCGCGAGAAGCTGTTCCGGCTGCTCGGCGAGGAGCTACCCTATGGGTGCGCGGTCAGCATCGATCGCTTCGGGGAGGAAGAGCGGCTGCGGCGCATCCACGCGGCAATCGTGGTCGAGAAGGAGAACCACAAGGCGATCGTGATCGGAAAGGGTGGCGCGAAGCTCAAAGCGGTCGCTAGCGCCGCGCGCCGCGACATGGAGAAGCTCTTCGGCGGCAAGGTATTCCTGGAGGTCTGGGTCAAGGTTCGGCCCGACTGGACGCGGGACGGCGCTGCGCTTCGGCGCTTGGGGTATTGAGCATGCGTGAACACAGCCGCGTCGACCGTGCGGCGGCATACGTTCTGCACGCCTATCCCTACAGCGAGACGAGCTTGCTCGTCGAGGCGTTCACCCGCACGCACGGCCGCCTGCCGCTGCTCGCCAAGGGAGCACGCCGGCCCGGCTCCGCGCTCCGCGGCACCTTGCTCGCATTTCAGCCGCTGTCCGCCAGCTGGTCGGGGCGCGGCGAGGTCAGGACGCTCGTGCGGTGCGAGTGGCATGGTGGCCAGCCGCTGCTCTCGGGGGAGCGGCTGCTCTGCGGGTTCTACCTGAACGAGCTGCTGCTCCGCCTGCTCGCGCGCGAGGACCCGCACGAGCAACTCTTCGACTGGTACGTCGAAGCGGTTACCGGCCTTGCGCACGACACCGATCACGGCCCGCTCCTGCGCGCCTTCGAGCGCCGGCTGCTCGCCGGGCTGGGATATGCTTTGCCGCTCGAGCGCGAGGCGGGCTCCGACATTCCCATCGAGCCCGAGCGCCTCTACCGGTACGATCCAGAACAGGGCGCGACTCCCGTCGTGGACGGACCCGGACCGGACGACACGCTTGTGGTGCCCGGTCGAGTGTTGCTGGAGATTGCGCGCGACGACTATGCCGCGCCCGCCACGGCGCAGGCGGCGAAGCAGCTGATGCGGCTCGCCATTGCACGGCGGCTAGACCGGCAGCCGCTGCACAGCCGGACCATCTTCCGCGAGCTAGCGAGCCTATGATCGAACTCGGCGTCAACATCGACCACGTCGCTACCGTCAGGCAGGCGCGACGGACCTACGAGCCCGACCCGGTGTGGGCGGCCGTCGAGGCGCATCTCGGTGGCGCCGACGGCATCACGGTGCACCTGCGCGAAGACCGGCGGCACGTCCAGGACGAGGATGTGCGGCGGCTGCGCGAGCTCACTCACATCAAGCTTAACCTCGAGATGGCGGCAACCGACGAAATGGTCGGCATCGCCCGCCGCATCCGGCCGGAGATGGCGATGCTCGTTCCCGAGGGCCGGCAGGAGGTCACGACCGAGGGCGGTCTCGACATCGTCGCGGGGGAGTCGGGTCTGAGGAAGGTCGTCGCGCGCCTCGTGGAGGCCGGCATCGTGGTCAGCGTGTTCATCGATGCCGACGAGCGCCAGGTCGAAGCCGCACACCGGATCGGCGCCTCGGTATGCGAGGTGCACACCGGCCCATACGCGCACGCTTTCCATTCGCGCGGCCGCGACGCGGAGAGCCCGGCGGTCGTGGTGGAGCTCGTGAAGCTTGCAGCGGCCGGGGACGCGATCCGCGCGCGGCGGATGCGGTTCAACGCGGGGCATGCGCTCAACTACTTCAACGTCGAGCCGGTGGCGCAGCTCACCGGCGTGCGCGAGCTCCACATCGGGCACGCGATCGTCAGCCGCGCGGTGTTCGTCGGCATGCGCGAGGCGGTGCGGGAGATGAAGATGCTCGTCGTCAATGCCGCGATGCGCGCTGCGGTGAGGGCAGCCAAGTGATCCTCGGCATCGGCATCGACCTGGTCGAGATCGCACGGATCGAGCAGGCGCTCGAACGCTGGGGCGAACGCTTCGCTCGCAAGGTCCTCGTGCCGCGCGAGCTCGGGCGGCTTGCCAGCCATCGTAAGCCCGCCGCGTACCTCGCCAAGCGCTTCGCCGCCAAGGAAGCATTCTCCAAGGCGATGGGCACCGGCATCCGCGCGCCGGTCAACTGGCTCAACATCGGGGTCGTGAACCACGCTTCCGGGCGGCCGTATCTCGAGCTGGCGGCGCCGCTGGCGGCGCTCGTCGAGCGCCGCGGGATCCGGATCGTCCACGTGAGCCTGACCGACGAGCGCGGCATGGCCGCCGCGTTCGTCGTCCTCGAGGGGGAAGGCAGCCATGGCGCTTGATCGGCCGCTCGGCCCGGTCATTGTGGACGTTGCCGGGTTCGAGCTCGCGCCGGACGATCGCGAGCTGCTCGCTCATCCTCTGGTCGGCGGTGTCATCCTGTTCGCCCGCAACTACGCCGCGCCCGGGCAGCTGCGGGCGCTGACGAGCGCGATCCGCGGCATGCGGTCGCCGTCCCTGCTGATCGCCGTCGATCAGGAGGGCGGCCGGGTGCAGCGGTTCGGGGACGGCTTCACCCGGCTGCCGCCGATGCGGGCGCTTGGCCGCATCTACGATGCGAACCCGGCGCTCGCCAAGAATCTGGCCGGCGCGGTCGGGGTAGTACTCGCGTCGGAGCTCGTGGCGCACGGCGTCGATCTGAGCTTCGCTCCCGTGCTCGATATCGACTTCGGCTCCTCGAGCGTGATCGGGGACCGGGCCTTCCACGCGCAGGCGACCGCGGTGGCACAGCTCGCCGCAGCGCTGACCGCCGGCATGCGCCGGGTCGGCATGGGCGCCGTCGGCAAGCATTTCCCCGGCCACGGCTACGTCCGCGCCGACTCGCATCACGAGGTGCCAGTGGACGAGCGCGATCTCGCGACGATCGAAGCGAACGACCTAGCACCGTATCGCGCGCTCATCGACTCGGCGGCGCTTGCCGGGGTGATGCCGGCGCACGTGATCTATCCGCGGATCGATTCGAGGCCGGCGGGATTCTCGCCCGTCTGGCTGGGGGACATCCTGCGCGGCCGCCTCGGCTTCGACGGCATCGTGTTCAGCGACGATCTCTCGATGGAGGGGGCGAGCGTAGCCGGCGGGATCGTCGATCGCGGGCACGCCGCGCTCGCGGCCGGCTGCGACATGGTACTCGTGTGCAATGCACGGGACGCCGCAGTGCGGCTTCTCGACGGTTTGGGACCGGCCAGGCTGGACCCCGGCAGGGCCGGCCGCATGCGCGGTCCGCGTCCCGGCGCGTCGCCCGACGGCGCGGGCTATCGGCTCGCGCTCGCCGAGATCGCGCGGGAGCGCGAGGGGGGCGGCTTTGCCTAGCGGAACGCGCCGCTAGGCGCGTTCGATGTATGCCCCGTCGTCGGTGTTGACCTTGATCTTCTCGCCGGTCTCGATGAACGGCGGCACCTGTACGACCAGCCCGGTCTCGGTCTTCGCGGGCTTGAAGGACGTGGTCACGGTCGAGTTCCTGATGTTCGGGTCCGTCTCGACCACGGTGAGCACCACCGAGGGCGGCATCTGGACGCCGATCGGGCGCTCGTTGTGGAAGTTGATCTGAACGTCGGTATTCGGCAGCAGGTATCCGGCCTGGCCTTCGAGCATCTCCGCGGAGAGCGGCAGCTGGTCGTAGGTGTCCTTGTCCATGAACACGTAGTTGTCGCCCTCCTGGTAGAGGTACTGCATCTCCCGCTGCTCGACGTACGCGCGCTCGACCTTCTCGTCGGTGCGAAAGCGGGTGTTCGTCTTGGTGCCGGCCTCGATGTCCTTCATCTCGACCTGCATGAAGGCGCCGCCGCGGCCGCCGACGTGCACATGGTACGATTTCAGGACTCGCCAGACGCGTTTGTCCCACTCGAGCAGATTGCCGACGCGGATCTCGGTCGCGAGCGCCTTCGCCATAGCCAATTGCCGGATTGCGCTGGAAAAGCCGGCGATTCTACCCCACCCTCCACCCCGCGGCTCGCCGCCGCGCTAGCGTGTGTTTGACGCCGCGTCCTTGATCGCCGGCTTGCCAAATCGCCCGGGCGTCTACCGCATGCTGAACGCGGCCGGCGACGTGCTGTATGTCGGCAAGGCGCGCGACCTCAAGAAACGCGTTGCGTCGTACTTCCAGAAGAGCGATCACGGCCCGCGCACCCAGGTGATGCTCTCCCAGGTCGCGGCCGTGGAGGTCACCCTGACGCGCTCGGAGGGCGAGGCGCTGCTCCTCGAGGGCAACCTGATCAAGTCGCTCGCACCGCGCTACAACATCCTTTTCCGCGACGACAAGTCCTACCCGTACCTGATGGTCAGCAGCGACGAGTTCCCGCGGCTCGGATTCCATCGGGGCCCGCTCGACCGGAAGCACACCTACTACGGTCCGTTCCCGAACGCCGGAGCGGTACGCGAGAGCATCCAGACCCTGCAGAAGGTGTTCCGTCTGCGTACCTGCGAGGACTCGGTATTCCAGAATCGCTCTCGTCCGTGCCTCTTGCACCAGATCAGGCGGTGTTCGGCGCCCTGCGTGGGTCTCATCGACGCGGCGCGGTACGATGCGGACGTGCGGAATGCCAGGCTCTTCATGGACGGGCGCGAGGACGACGTGATGACCGCGCTCGCAGCGCGCATGCAGGCCGCCGCGGATGCCCGCGACTACGAGCAGGCAGCGGTGTACCGCGACCAGCTCCGGTCGCTGTCGAAGGTCCAGGGCCGGCAGTACGTCGACACCGCAAAGGCGCTAGACGCGGATGTCGTCGCGTGCGCGATCGATCAGGGCATCGCCTGCGTCAACCTGGTCATGATCCGGAACGGGCGTTATCTCGGCGACAAGAGCTTCTTCCCGCAGCACGCGGAAGAGCGGACCGCCCGCGACGTGGTCGGGGCGTTCCTCGCCCAGCACTACTTGCAGGGTTCGCCGCCGGCGCTGATCGTGACGGGCGAGGAGGTAGATGCAGAGGAGCTTGCCGCAGCCCTCACCGAGCACGCCACCCGCCCGGTTCAGATCGTGACGCGGCCGCAGGCCGAGCGTCGCGCCTGGCTGGAGATGGCCGAGCGCAACGCCGCGCAGGCCCTCGCTCAGCGAGCGCGCGAGCAGGGTACGCAGGAGGCCCGGCTCGCTGCGATGCGGGAAGCGCTCGGGCTTGCGCCCTCGGTGCAGCGGATCGAATGCTTTGACGTCAGCCATACCCAGGGCGAGCTTACGGTGGCCTCCTGTGTCGTATACGACCAGTACCGGATGCGACCCTCCGAGTACCGGCACTACAACATCGCCGGGATCACGCCGGGGGACGACTACGCGGCGGTCCGGGACGTGCTGCACCGGCGGTACGAGAAGATCGCGCGCGGCGAGGGGCTGATCCCGGACCTGATCCTGATCGACGGCGGGAAAGGCCAGGTGCATGCGGCGCGCGCAATCCTCGCCGAGCTCGGCTTCGCCGACCTGGACCTCGTCGGGATCGCGAAGGGGCCGGAGCGCAAGGCCGGTCTGGAAGAGCTCGTTTTCGCCGATGGCGACCGCGTGCTGCGGCTCGCCCCGGACCATCCAGGCCTGCATCTGATCCAGGCGATCCGCGACGAAGCGCACCGGTTCGCGATTACCGGCCACCGTCACCGGCGCGCGAAGAAACGCGTCACGTCGACGCTGGAATCAATCAGCGGCATCGGCGCGAAGCGGCGGCGGCAGCTGCTCGAGCGATTCGGCGGCCTCAAGGGCGTCGTTGCCGCCAGCGTCGAGGACCTGGCGCAAGTCGAAGGCATCAGCCGCACGCTCGCGGAGCGCATCTACCGGGAGCTCCACTGATGCCGGTCAACGTCCCGAACCTCCTGACGTGGCTGCGCATCCTCGCGATTCCGCTGCTGGTCGCGATCTACTACCTGCCCGACCGCTGGCTCGCGCCGCACGACAAGAATCTCACCGCCACCATCCTGTTCGTCGGCGCCGCGGTCACCGACTGGCTCGACGGTTATCTCGCGCGGAGGCTGAACCAGACGTCCGCGTTCGGGGCCTTCCTCGATCCAGTGGCGGACAAGCTGATCGTCGCCGCAGCGCTGATCGTCCTGCTCAGGGAGCAACGGGTCGACATGCTGGTGGCCTTCATCATCATCGGCCGCGAGATCGCGATCTCCGCCCTGAGGGAGTGGATGGCCAAGCTGGGACAGGGTAAGAGCGTCGCGGTCAACTTCCTCGGCAAGGTCAAGACGGCCTCGCAACTCGTGGCGATACCGCTGCTCCTGTACCACGACCGGATTGGAAGGCTCGACCCGCACTGGCTAGGCACGTGGCTCATCTACCTCGCCGCAGCGCTGACGCTGCTCTCGATGCTCTACTACCTCAAGCTCGCCGCGCCCCACGCCAACGGGACTGCGGACCGTGCTTGACCGCGCCCTCGGCGGAAAGCTAAAATTCTCTTTCTAAACGCGGGAATAGCTCAGTTGGTAGAGCGCAACCTTGCCAAGGTTGAGGTCGCGAGTTCGAGACTCGTTTCCCGCTCCAGGATTCCGAGGGAAAGCGAGCGCGCTTTCCCTCTTTTGGTTTGAGCCTTCGCCGGCGAGCGAAGCGCTTCCCCCTGGCGGGGTGGCAGAGTGGTCATGCAGCGGCCTGCAAAGCCGTGTACGCCGGTTCGATTCCGACCCCCGCCTCCAGCATATCTAGCCCCGGGCAACCCAGCGTTCATATTGAGCAAGCGGGCATTCCGAAGCGCGCAAGGTTCGCGATCGTCGCCCAAAAAGCGGGCGGTAAGCACGAGCAGGCAGGCCCTCGATGAGTTCTGCCGATAGCACGATTCCGGAATCTAACAGGACGGCGTGTACCGATCGGCGTGTGCGACGACGACCTGCGAATCGCCACGAACACGTCCGAACTCTATCCCACGCGGCCGCCGAGAAAAGCCCTTACCCCGCCAGCGCCTTCAGCGCTCGCATGGTTCATGTCGATCACCATCCTGCAGGAGGATCGACCACCCGCTGACCCGGCTTCAGGCCTCCCTCCTCGATCGGACACCCGCCTCTTCGTCCAGACTCGTACTATGGTTGGGCCGGACCGCCCGTTGTCCGGTACCGGGATCTGTGGCATGCTTAAATTTTCCGCATATCCGAAACAAGACGAGATTTCCTGAAAGGAAATCACTATGCCGGCTGCTCAAAAGTCCACTTCAACTCCGGAAGTGTTGGATTCCAAGATCGCCCAGGCCGCCATGACCGGCGGGGCTTCGCACGCCGGCGAGGGTGTCAGCGTGGAGAAGATTCGCGACATCCTCTTCGGCAACCAGATGCAGGATTACGACCGCCGGTTCACGAGCCTGGAAGAGCGTGTTCTGCAGAGAATAAGAGAAGTGGAAGCAGAGACCACGCGCAGTATTGGTGTGCTGGAGTCCGCGACGAAGAAGCAGGTGGAGTCATTCGCGACTCAGCTTGGCCAGGAAAAAGACTCGAGATCCGACACCGATAAGGAGTTGGAACGCAGCGCGCGCGAGCATATCCAGACCTTGGAGAAGCGCCTTGGACAGGTATCCGATCATCTGGCGCGAGTCGAGCGCGAAATTACCGATCGGATCGGGCAGGAATCCCAGAGTCTCAGGGACGAGATGAGACGCAAGGGGGAGGAACTACGCAATACGATCGAGCGGATGTTCAGTGAGCTGAGCAACGTAAAGACGGATCGCAATCTCCTCGCCGGCCTGTTCGTCGAGATAGCGAAATGCCTCAATCAGGATCTCTCGTCCAAGGGCCTGGGCAAGAGCGCGAATAGCGAGCTGCCCAAGTAGACCCGCGCTCCGGCTCGGAAGCGATTCCAAGCTCACGCGCCCGTGCGTCGGACGGCTTGTCGGGGGGCGAATGCGTCGGCTCCCAGTCCCGGCATGCACGGCTCCAAGCAGGGGCGGGGAGGACGGTTTACCGTGACCAATCCCTCTCTCGCGTTCCCTGACCTGGAATCGGAACAATCCAGGATCGACCGGAAGCGGCTCGCAGCGCTCCTGGTTGATCTGGCTCGGTGTCTGAATCAGGATCTTGCGGCCAGGGTGCCGAGCTTCGCGGCCGATCCGCGCCTCGAGGAACTGCGCCACATCATCGCCGGTCGCGAACGCACCGCATTGAACGAGCTTCAACAGCGATTCGAGGATCCCGAGCAACTCGCGGCTGCGGTGAGCAGAGTCCTCGCTCCCGCCGTTCTGCAAGCAGCTTCGCGCGATGAGAGGCTGGGCCAGGCGCTCGCTCCCATTGTCGAGAGCGCCGCGCAGGTGTCGATCAAGAGGAACCCGCGAACGCTGGTCGATATCTTCTATCCCCTCATGGGACCGGCGATCCGCAAGGCCATCGGAGAAACCTTGGAAGGCTCGATCCGCTCCCTGAACGAGATGCTGAAGCACAGCCTCTCCTTCCAAGGATTGAAGTGGCGCCTCGAAGCCTACCGGACCGGCACCTCTTTTGCGAACGTGGTGCTCACGCACACTCTGGTCTACCGCGTAGAGCATGTCTTCCTGATCCATAAGCATGCCGGCCTCTTGCTCGAGCATGTGGCCGCGGAGGGGTTGACGACCCAAGATCCGCAGCTCGTCTCCGGAATGCTCACCGCGATCCAGGATTTCGTGCGGGACTCGTTTTCCGGCATGGGCGAAGGGGGTCTCGACAGCCTGCGGCTTGGTGAGTCGCTGCTGTGGTGTGTCCAGGGACCGCTACGCTTTTCTGGTCGCGGCTATCCGGGGCAATCCGCCGGAGAGTCTCCGCGTCTTGTTTCAGGATACGCTCGCCAGGATCCATGCCGAGAAGCGCCATGCCCTCGAGACCTTCGATGGCGACACTGCCGCGTTCCTGGACGTTCGGGACCTGCTCGCCAACTGTCTTCGGGTCCAGGAGAAGCCGCGCGAACACAGAACCTCGCCGTTCCTCTGGCTGATCGTTCTGCTCCCGTTGGCGATGCTGTTGCTTGGCGCATACTGGCTTTACGGATGGCATCAGGACAATCGCCAGTGGGCGCGTTATGTCCAGAGGCTTCAGGCCGAGCCCGGAATCGTGGTGACCGGTGCCGAGAAGCGCGATGGAGCATGGCATGTCGCCGGGCTCCGCGATCCGCTGGCGGTGGACCCGAAGGACCTGCTGCCCGCGTCGAAGCTGGACCCGGCGAGAGTCGTCGGGCATTGGGAGCCCTTTCAAGGCTTCCATCCGGCGTTTGTCTTGAGACGGGTCCAAGCGAGCCTAGATCCATTGCCCTCGGTCTCGCTCACGCTCGAGAACGATGAGATTCGCGCGCGCGGAAGAGCGCCTCACGAGTGGATCGAGAAGGCTCGCTGGGTAGCGAGCCTGCTGCCTCCCGGCGCAGCGCAGCTGAATCTGACCCTGGTCGAGGACATCGACAAGACCGCTTTGCAGGCATTGCGTGACTCGATCCAATCGCGCTTGATCTATTTCGACAGGGACGCGCCAACACCGACGCCCGGTCAGGAAACCGTGATCGCAGAGCTCGCTCGGGAGCTGCGCGAGCTCGCGGACCTATCGCGCAAACTGCGTCTCGCCGCGCGCGTGACGGTCATCGGCCACGCTGATTCGACCGGCAGGCCCACGTTCAATCTCGGCTTGAGCGTGGGTCGCGCCGAAGTCGTGCGCTCGCTGCTGAGGACCCAGGGTGTCGATCCCGACCTGCTATCGGTCCGTGGCGCGGGCCCGTTGGAACCGGTACAAGCGCGAGAGTCCTCCGACGACGACCGCTACATGAATCGCCGTGTGTCGTTTACGGTCGGTCTCGGCGAATGACTCTCGCACGCGCTCGATGATGCTGCAGAAGAAGATATGCATGCTGGGCGCGTTCGCCGTCGGCAAGACGAGCCTCGTTCGGCGCTACGTCGATAGCATATTTTCCGACAGTTACCTCACGACCGTAGGGGTCAAGATCGACAAGAAGACGCTCAGCGTCGATGAGCGCACGGTGAACCTGATCGTTTGGGACATCGCCGGCGAAGACGACATTGCCGCGATCCGAATGAGCTATCTCCGCGGTGCCGCCGGCTACCTTCTGGTGGCCGACGGCACCCGCCCTGAAACGCTGGACATCGCACTGTCCATCCAGACACGCGTTGAGACCGAAATCGGACAGGTGCCGTTCCTCGTGCTGTTGAACAAGCATGACCTCAGGGAGCGCTGGACGATGTCGGGTCACAACGTCGAGGAGTTCGAACGGAGAGGCTGTTCGATCCATCCGACGAGCGCCAAGACCGGGGAAGGCGTCGAAGCGGCCTTCAAGA
This sequence comes from uncultured beta proteobacterium, assembly GCA_963744255.1. GTDB lineage: Bacteria > Pseudomonadota > Gammaproteobacteria > Burkholderiales > SG8-39 > DATEDA01. Next base: position 260,779 of record CAVUSZ010000017.1, on the reverse strand, counting down.
AACTCGCCGCTCGAGTGGCGAGTTGAAGGAACCTCTGATCAATCGGTGCGTCGGGTCTGCCAACTCCTGATCGGCGGACATGCAACGCGGCGAATCATCGCCTGTTCAGGCATTCCTTGACACGATGGCAGACGTCCCGGCAAGCGTAGCCGATTTCCTGTTCTCGCTGATCCGAACCGAGCGGGCATTGGCCTACCTGCGCGTCGCCCCGTCCATGAAGCTGGTCGAAATAGGAGGCGACCTCGGCAACTACGGGCTCGCAAGCCTCGAGATCGGTCGACCGGTTTGCGAGCAGGCGGTCTTTCTGGAGGGATTGCTGCCGTTGCCTGCAGGCCCGCTACGGCTCGAGTCCGTGCAGATGCCCTCCGGCCGCGCGGCCGATCTCCATCTCTATCCGGACGACCAGGGTGCCTGGGTCGTCCTGCTGGATGTCACCGCTGAGCGGGACGCCACATGGCGCTTGCAGCAGCGAGCGTACGAGATGACGCTGCTGAGCGAGAGGGAGGCGGAGCTGATTCAACGTTTCGAAGCCGCCAATCGCACGTTGCAGCGCACGCAGCTTGCGCTCGAGCAATCCCGAGAGGCTCTGGTACGCGCGAACCGGCGGTTGCAACTGGAGCTTGCGGAGGCAGCAAACTATGTGCGCTCGATCCTGCCGCCACCGCTCACCGAGCCGTTCGTCGCGGACTGGCGCTTTGTCCCGTCGACCGAGCTCGGCGGCGACTCCTTCGGATATCACTGGATCGACCAGGACCACTTCGCGCTCTATGTGCTCGACGTATGCGGGCACGGCGTCGGCTCGGCCTTGCTCTCGGTCGCCGCGAGCAACACCCTGCGTTCGCACGCATTGCCCAACACCGATTTCCGCGAGCCGGGCGAAGTCCTGAGCCAGTTGAACCAGGCGTTCTTGATGGAGAATAACAACAACCTGTATCTGACGGTTTGGTACGGGGTCTTTCACCGGGTTACGCGCCGACTCCGGTACGCGTGTGCGGGGCATCCTCCGGCGCTCCTGATGCGCGGCGAACCGCGTGGCGTCGCCCGGATTGACGAGCTGCGTACACGGGGACCGGTCCTGGGAATAACCTCGAGCGTCACCTATCGAACGCAGGAATGCACGGTGCCAGCCCCGAGCCGGTTGTTCCTGATGAGCGATGGCGTGTACGAGGTTCAGAAATCGGACGGAACCATGCTCGAGTTCTCTCAGTTTCTCGAGGTTCTGGCTGAGCCAGCCAGCGCAAATGGGTCCGAGCTCGATCGCCTTCTGGAGTTTGTACACGCGCTGCATGGACCGGGACCGCTCGAGGACGATTTTTCGATAGTCAAGTTCGAACTGTAGTGAGCACGCACCATGCTCGACGCTACTCCTGTGAGACGCTTGTTCAGGGCTTGCCTCGAGATTTGCCTTACCTCGTCCCTTGCAAGCGTGCTTCGCTGCCGCTCGTGCCTTGCGACTTGTCCAGCATCAGATGGGGCAATCGCGTAGGGACGTGCGGGCGGGTCGCTCGTAGCGAGGTCGCGCTCGTCGTCTTTGCCTTTCGCCCGATTCTCCGACCGTTCGGGTAGTGGCCCGTGAGTTGGCGGTAGGTCGGACCTTGACTCCACGGCAACGATGGGCGAAACACGTCGACCCATTTTTGACCGCGTTGGTGGTCAAATACGAGGATTGATATCGGATTGCGTCGACGCAAGTATTCGACGCTGCAACGCCCGGGTGGCGAAACAGGTAGACGCAAGGGACTTAAAATCCCTACGCCGCGAGGAGTGCGGGTTCGAATCCCGCCCCGGGCACGAGGACCTACGTGCGTCTCTGCATCTGACCTCGAAGGGGTTGTGGGCACGATTTCGGCGTCCGTTGCCCTACGCCGCCTTCGTCGCCCACCGGCGCTTCGCCGGCGCCGTGGGCATCTTCATGGCGCGCATCACCGCCTCCTGCGCCGCCTGGGGGTACACAGGAAGGCGTAGCGCTTCATCGCGGCCAGGGACTCGTGGCCCCGAGCACCGCCTGGCGCTCGTACGGCGTCGCGCCGGTGTTCACGACGAGCGAGGCGAACGATCGCCGCATGTCATGCATCCAGACGTGCGGCATCCCGGCGCGCTCCCTGCTCCCTGGCCGCCTCAAAGGCCGAGTAGAGCGCCCTGGGCTGCTTGGTGAACGGGAGGTGCTTCAGGTCGTCGATCGCGTCGGGCGGCAGGTAGGCCATGCGTGGCAGGCCGTTCTTGGTCCTCCCGACCATCAGCCAGGTTCCGCGGTCGGTGACCATGGATGTCCTCGGGCTTCCTGGGGTGCGAACGGCCCGCCAGCGCAGCCCGGTGTGGAAGGCGAGGAGGCGGCAGATCGCGCGCGCCTCCGGATCCTCGAAGGCGTGCCAGAGCCGCTCGAGCTCCTCAGGCGAGGCGTGGACGGTCGACGTTCGGGACGGGCAGGCGCTCGATGATGTCCATCGAGCCGATCTTGTGGATCTTGTAGGCGTACCGCAGCGCGGCCCGGCACCAGGCGAGGCGGTTCTTGACGGTGAGCTCGGACACCTCGGCCTCGGCCGCGTACTTCGCGAACGCGGCCGGGGCTTCGTCGATGAGCTTGCCCGTGAGCCACGGCAGCACGTGGGCGATCGACTGCACGGTCGATCAGTCCACCTTCTGAGCGATGGCGAGCAGCCGCTCGGAGTCGCCCTTCAGCAGCCGGTAGACGTTCTCCGATTCGTCCAGCAGATCTTCCGGCCCGCCGATGTCGCGGGCGTCGAACTTGGTCACGTCGAACCCGAGATCCAGCACGAACTGCCTGAAGCGCAACTCGCAGCGGATCTCACCGTTCGTCTCCCGGCGGACGGGCGCCACCTTGTCGGTGAAGAGGACGATGTTCACGGTGGTACCGCTGGGGTCGACGGCTTCGACGACGATGCGGCGGATGAACCCGGTGGACTTGACCTTGGCGAACTTCATCAAGCGCTCTCTCACTGTACGTCTCCATCGCGTGTTGTTGATGTTGGGGTGCAGCAATGGCAACGCTACCACCGCGCCCAGGGCGCGTGAAGTGCACCAACGGCCAACCCCCCCAGGGGGATGCGGTCACCCCCCAGGTCAGCCCCAGCTGAGGGACTCAAATACCCTCGGCAACGGCGCCGCGCCCACACGCGCCCACACGCGGTCGCTGCAAAAGGATCACCGTCCCTCGCGAGAGGGGCAAATTCCGCAGAACCGTGTGGGCATGTTTTTGCCATGGAACCTGGGAAATCTGGGGTTTCTGGGCATGCTGCGAAGCGGTAACCCATTGAACGCGCGGAGAGCGCATTTTCCGCCATGTTCTTAAAATCCCTCGGCCGCAAGCCGTGCCGGTTCGAGTCCTGCCCCGCAACATGTGGATCCTTGTACGCCGGGAGACCGGCGGCGAAGTGGGACTAGCGCGGACATCGGGCCGCCAGCTCCGCTCGCGCGTACCCTTTTGGCGAGTAGTCCTCGATGGGCATCACCATCCAGCAATGACTCCTGTGACTCGCACTGCGTGTTTTGAACCGGTCCCCGTTTGATGGACGCCACGATCACCTATGAGCGTTGTCCACGGTCGGCCGGTTCGGTCGCTTACGACGAACCGGGAACCGGCCGGCGGTGGGCAACGCGGTGCGACCTCGTTGCACGATCGTCTCCAGTCGTTCGTTGTCGGCGCGCCAGCGCCGCTCGAATTCACTTGGCGTCAGATAGCCGAGGACGAATGCATCCTCTCGGTGTTGTAGTAGCCAAAGTACTCAAGGATCGTCTGCGCTGCCTCGGCACGGGTCTTGAAATCGGCCTGATGCACGCGCTCGACTTTCACCGTGCCGTTGATCGGTGCGTTGTCCCAGCAGTCGCCCTTGCGGCTCATCGACACCGTGATACCACGAGCGACCAGGGCATCGCGGTAGTCATGCGCGGCGTACTGCGAGCCACGATCGGAGTGATGCACCAGTCCGTCGGGCGGATCGCGCCAGCCCAGGGCCATCTGCAGTGCCCAGGTCAGCTCCTGCGGCATCGAGCCTCATCGCCCAGCCGACGAGCTTGCGACTTAACAAATCCAGGATCAGCGCCACATACAGCCAGCCTTCGCCAGTAGGCACATGAGTCAGATCGGCCAGCCACTTGCGATTCGGCGCCGAGGCTTCGAAATCGCGCGCCAGCACGTTCGGCGCGATCAGATGCGCGTGTTTCGAATCGGTGGTGACAACCCGAAAGCGTCGCCGCTGCCGGCTTTGCAGATCGGCCTGCCGCATCAAGCGGCCGATGCGCTTGGCGTTGATCGGCCGCTCGAGTACCCGGCTGATTCGCGACACATGCGCCAGCGTCCATAACGGCCGCGATGCTTGCGTTGTCGACGCCGGATCTCTTCGATGAGGTGCACATCGGTTCGCGCTCGCGCCGAGGCGCTGCGCACGCCTGCCGCGTGCAGACCGCTGCGCGACACACCGAGCAGCTCACACATCATCGTGACAGCGTACGAGTCGCGATGTGCTTCGATCCAGGCGTACCTCACATCGACTCCTTGGCAAAGTACGCCGCTGCCTTTTTTAGGATCTCCTTTTCAGTTTCAGCCGCGCTTTTTGCAGCCGTGCGTTCTCGGCCTGCAGATCGCTCACCGGCTCGGTTGACACGCGCCTGACCAGCGGCTGGCCTTTCTTCGCCTTAAGCACCCAGTTGGCCAAGGTCTTGTCCGACATCTCCATTGCACGCGCTACCTGCCGAACGCTGCGCCTGCCATCGAGTACCTGCTTCACCGCTGCCTCACGAAACTCTACGGTGTACTTCCGATCCGGTCCTGATTTCATACGTTCCTCCACGAAGTCAAACTACCAAACTTCGTGGCGTCCGTTTTTCGGGGACCAGTTCATTTTCGTCTGGAGTAGTCCATAGGACGTATTGCGAACCTGACTGCCCGACCGTAGCGTGCACAATCGTACGCCGTGGTCTCGGGAGAGACGATCGCGGCGAGAGGAGGCAATATGCTGTCGATCCTGCGGCGCCCTGGCCAATCTTCCCGCCGAAGGAACGAGCGCGATCTGAAGATCGGGTACTTCAGCCACGTGTTCGCCGACCTCTACCGCCTATCCAAACTAGATCGCGATGCATTGCAGGCGGACCTGCCAGCTAGCCTGAGGAAGCTTCTCGAGCGAGTGGAGGAGTCCGGCGATGTCTCGCCTGCAGATGAGGCCCTGCTCGACTGGGGCGAGATCGCGACGCTCGAGGACAAGATCCTCGAACGGCAGGGCGAGCCCACGATCCGCCGAAGAACCTGGCAGCTAAGAGCGCGGTATGCGCGCCTTGTCGGTGCCGACCGCTACCAAGCGTACCTCGCCAGCGGCCCTCCCGATGAGAAGGACTCGGCCGTGCCTGTCGAACTCCTCCTTGCGGACCTGCGTCGCCTCCTCGGCTTGACGCATATCAGCTACAGCCTGGCCATGGTCCGCGAGACCAACCGCAGGCGCGTCATGTGGAAGGTCCTAGGTTGGACCGTGGGCCTCTGCGCCGCCGCCCTCATCGTCGCTGTATTCCTCCTGGACTTTAAGAACGGTGCCCTCGCGGGCACGATCTGCGCTACCGTGCTGTTCGGTTGCCTTGGCGCGTATATCAGCGTGCAGCGACGGCTCCAGGACAGCTCGGATGGAGGTGATCCAGTCATCGGCATCTTGGGGCTGCACGAGTTCAACTCCATCCAGCCATTCCCGCTGATCGCCGGAGGTATGTTCGCAGTTGTCCTGTACTTCATCATCGCCGCGCGGTTCATGGAGGGCTCGCTGTTCCCGGTACTCGAAAACGGCGTGCCCACCGACTTTGTGAACTGGGCGAAGCTGTTCATTTGGTCGCTGCTCGCCGGGTTTGCCGAGCGGCTCGTACCGGACACCCTCGATAGGTTGACCAATCAGGCTCAATTGAAGGGCGACTCGACGCCGATCATCGTCAGCCCGACATCGTCGCCTCCACAGGGGGAGGAGCGAAACGAGGGTGCCACGAAGAAGGAAGCCAAAAAGGGCGGCGCACTCGAACCGCAGTTACGAGCGGACCTTAAGGCAAGACTCGACGAGATCGGCGCCACCGAACGACCAACTTGGGCGACGCCTGCCGACGACCCGAACCGAGGCCAATTCGGTGGGCAGGCCGAGAAAGCGGGCTGGCGTCTGACCGCCACGGCGACGTCGGAAGAAAAAACACCGCAAGTTGTACGTGTTCAACTCATGGTCGATAAGACCGTGCCCGACGCCAGGGATTTCGATCAGGTGGTATGGCGTCTGTCCAACGCGTTTAAGGCGACGACCGCGTCGACGCCGATCACCACCGGCCGGGCGCAGTTCAGTTTTCCCACGTTTTATCCGTTCGTGGCGGCCGCGGAGTTGAAGAACGGCGGTGAGACCATAGCGTTGGAGTGCGACCTGGGTAGCGTTTGGCCCAAGACGTGACCGAAGCCGAAGCTCGCCGCACAGGGTCGAGGTGGGGCCACCGGCAGCACGAGCTGCCGTCACGCACCCTTGCAGAGGTCGGCCGACGAGCCGGGCCTTTCGCCGGCTCACTTCCCGCCTTCGATCGATGCCTCGACCCGTCGAACGGACGGCCTTCAGGCCGCCGAACGCGACGCCTTGAGTTCAGCACCGGCCCGGCCGCCAGTTCGCCGCTGTCGGGCGTCGCAGTTGGTCAAGGACTTGACGTTCATCGCCTGCATCGAAGGCTGATTGAGAATCGCCCTTGGGGATAGGAAACTCAAACGTCCTCTTTCCGGGGAGTCGGAGTGGTTGCAACCACGCAGCCCGCGAGGCCTCGGCGTCGATCGTCTGCCGCGCCGGCACGGCGACGATGATGCGCGGGCCGGCCACCGCGATTCCTTGACCTCGGGCGTCGGTCCCTTCGAAGACGAGATCAGCAGATCGGGCTCGCGCGACTATGCGAGCAGGCCTTGTGGGGAACGCGGTGCGTGGCTAAGCTGAGTGGCCATGGGCGACTTCCGACAATCCGTCCACTTCACCTCTAGCTTCGACGGTGTGCGGCTGGCATACGCCAGCTGCGGCGGGGGTCATCCGCTGGTGCGCGTGCCGACCTGGATCAGCCATGTCGAGCACGACTGGCGGAGCCCGGTGATGCGGCACCTGGTCGTCGAGATGGCGAGCCGGCACAAGCTGGTGAACTACGACTGTCGAGGCGTCGGGATGTCGGAGCGCGATGTGACCGACATGTCCTTCGACGCCTGGGTCCACGACCTCGAGGCGGTCGCCGACGCAGCCGGGCTGGAGCGCTTTGCGCTGTGGGGCATCTCGGGCGCGCCGGCCGTGGCGATCGCGTACGCCGTGCGTCACCCGGAGCGCGTGAGCCATCTCGTCCTTTGTGGTGGCTTCTGTCGGGGACGGCTGCGGCGCGACGGGTCAGCGGCGACAGTCGAGAAGGCGCGCGTGATGCTGGAGCTGATCGAGCAGGGCTGGGGCACCGAAGAGCCGGCGTTCCGGCAGGTGTTCACCTCGCTGATGGTCCCGGGCGGGACGGCAGAGCAATGGCGCTGGTTCACAGACATGATGCGCAGGGCGACCTCGCCGCAAACCGCGCTGCGCATGCTGCGCCTGTGGCAGACGCTCGATGTGAGCGACCTCGCCCGGCAGGTGCGCTGCCCGACGCTGGTGCTGCACGCACGCCGCGACGCGATCGTGCCGTACGAGGAAGGCAAGTTGATGGCGTCGCTGATCCCGGACGCCGAGTTCGTCACCCTGGATAGCGCGAACCATGTGATCCTCGAAGACGAGCCAGCCTGGCCGCATCTGCGGGCCGAGCTGCGCCGCTTTCTTCCCGCGCTGGAGACGGTTGAGGACGCCCGCCCGCGCGCCGGATTCGGCGATCTGACCGAACGCGAGCGTGAGGTGCTCGAACTGATCGCGCAGGGGCTCGGCAACGACGACATCGCGCAGCGACTCGCGATCAGCCCGAAGACGGTGCGCAACCACATCACGAGCATCTTCGGCAAGCTCGCCGCGACGACCCGCGCGCAGGCGATCGTGCGCGCGCGCGAGGCCGGTTTCGGCGCGCGCTACGTGACGCAGTAGGACCCCCGCCCCGCACCGATGTGCGGTGCGTGGGGCGACGGCCTCATGACGCGAGCGCGGATCCGCGCTGCAATGGCGCCACCGGCAAAGGTCCGGATCGGAGGTCGTCATGAACCCGCATCGCATCGTCAAGCTCCGCTCTGCGCGCAACCCTCTGGTCGGAACGCTATTGCTGATGGCCTTCTGTGCGCAGACGGCCGGCGCGCCGGCCGCGCAAGCGATGGATCGAGCCCGCGTCGAACCGGGCATCGAACTGGAGTACAGGCTGCTAGGCACAGGGGAGCCGGTGGTGCTAGTGCACGCCGGGCTGTTCGCGGAATGGTTCCGGCCCTTGCTGGAAGAGCCTGCGCTCGCCGCTCGCTATCGGGCGCTGAGTTTTCACCGCGTCGGCTATGCGGGTAGCAGCCGCGTGGCGGAGCCGGTGAGCATCGCGCGGCAGGCGGCGCATGTGCGCGCGTTGATGCGTTACCTCGGCATCGAGCGGGCCCATATCGTCGGCCACTCCTCTGGAGGCAACATCGCGTTGCAGCTCGCGCTCGACGCTCCCGAGCAGGTGCACTCGTTGTCGATCCTCGAGCCGGCGTTGCCGGTAGGAGGCGGCTCCGAACGCCTGCTTGCGACGCGACAGGCAGCGATGGCGCCGATCGTCGAACAGTTCCGCGCCGGCAACAAGGCTGCCGCCGTCGATGGCTTCATGCGCATGGTGTCGGGACCGGCCTACCGCGTGCCATTCGAGAAGGCGCTGCCCGGCGCTTTCGACCAAGGCGTGGCCGACGCCGACACCTTCTTTGCCCAGGAACTGCCGGCCATTCAGCAGTGGCAACTCACGCGCGAGGATGCGGGCCGGATCACGCAACCGGTGCTTGCCATAGTCGGGGAGAAGAGCCTGGAGGTGTCGCCAATCTGGAACGAGCGCCAGCGACTGCTGCTGGGTTGGCTGCCGAACGTCGAGGGTTTCGTGCTTCCAGGCACGACGCACCTGTTGCACGTGCAGAGCCCGCGCGGAATGGCGGAAGCTTTGGCGTCCTTCTTCGCGCGCCACCCGATGGTCGATGCGCGCTGATTGGACTCGGCGGTTCGGTGCGACGATGGTCGCAACGAGCGCCTGAGCATCGCTTCCAACCATTGCGCTTCGCGCCCGTGGCTGACGTTCGTCCAGCAACCTCCGAGACGGAGCCGTCCGATTAAACGGCCGCCCAGGGCCGCGTAGACACGTCAGGCCGGCAGGGGGCGAACTCGCCGACGGTCCTCGGCTGACCCCGCTAGGTGTCCTCGTCGAAGTCCCACTTCTGGCCGCGCGCCATCTCCTCGACCAAGACTGCCCCGCGGTAGCCGTCCAGTCGGATCATCAGCGAGGCGAACGCCCGGTAATCAACCGAGCAGATGGTCCCGTACTGCTTCGATTTCTCAGCGGACGCGATCCACACGCGCCGCCCGAGCCACGACCGCTTCTCCCTCCGTTCCACCTTCTTAGCTCCCAAACGAACGCCGCGTTAGTCTATCGGCGCTCCGCGAGCGACTCAGTGATCTGTTTCATAAACTGCGGGAGGTTCTCGTGGACTGTGTTGCCTGCTTCGAAAGAGCATCGAGGCGAGAGGCAACGGGAGAACGGAGCGGTGGGCCTTGTGGAAGGAGTCAGGATCACCAAGTATTCGGCAACCCGCGCAAGCAGCGATCGTGCATCGCCCGACTCGGAGGTCCCCGAGGCACCCGTGCGACATACATGAGGTCGCGACAGCGGGCCATCAGGGCCGGGTCCGTTGACAATGGCCGGCGTTGCGGTACAGGCGGCAATGAGCACGACGAGCACTACAAAGGGCGAGGGTGATGGTGGCGGACCCGCATGGCTCCTCCGTGCCTACTTGCATCGGATTGCCCGGCTCCTCGTCCAGATCGCTCCCCGCCAGCTATGCCGCTAGTGGAACTCGTGCCTGGTTTCGAACTCGTGGCGAATGCTCCGAACTTCGCCGGCCTCGACCGTTGCGTAGGTGACATACGCAGGCTGCGAAGCGTTGCGTACTTCAACGAGATGACTTCCTGGCGATAGGTCGAGCGTGGTGATCGGCGGCGTTGTTCCGCGGAGTTTGCCGTCGATGTAGATCGCTCCCCAGGGGGAGACAGCGATAGTGAGCGTGGCGGTGTTGCGTGGCGGTTCGTCGCTCGTCCTCGCGCGCGGTTGCTTGGCGCGCGTTTTTTTTGGACGGGGTGTGATTTTCACTGCGGGCGGTGTAGCGAGCGCCGCCACGGATGGCCCGCTTTCCAACGGCGCAGTGGGGACAGTCACGACCGTTGATGTCGCCGACTCCCGTGCACGCGCTGGCTTCCTTGGCCCGTCGTTCGACGGGTCCTCGGACGTCGACGGCGACCCGCTCGCAAATGAGGGCGCGGCGGAGATTGCGGCCGCTGACCCGGTATTGGTCGCCAAGACCTGCGCCTCGGGAAAGCCCGGAGAATGCGACCACAAACCGCTGAGTACCGTACCCGCCGCAAGAGTAACTGCAACCACAAGGTTGGCCAATCGCCGCCGCTCCCAGGTCTCTGCGCGGGATTGGCGCGCCGGTCCTTGCGTCTCATGGCGATCGCCGGATGTGCGGGCGCCAGCCGTCAGCGGCGTGTCAATGGTCGCGGCGTGGAGTTCGGCACGATAGCCAGTTGCTACTGCCTCCCCGCCGACCTCCTGTTCCAAGCGCGTCGGTCCCAGACCTGACAGTGTTTTCTCCGTCACAGAAGCGGGCCGATCGTCTTCGCCAACTGGGAGCCTTGATCCGGCAGCAGCGGCTTGACCATGCAGTCTTTCGGCATCCTGGAGAGCATCATCAAACAAAGCGTCCAGGCAGCTGCAGAAGGAGCGGGTAGGTGGGTCACGACGGCACCACCTCACATCCTGCCACAATCGCTCGTGTCGATGCCCGAGTCTGCTCGAGTGCATCGTCGCTCATGAGCGCGGACCGTGTTGCACCGCTGGCCGGGTGCGCCCGAGGAGGCGCGGCGGCCGGAAAAGCGCCCGAGCTTCGTTCGACGGTCCGGCGACGACGATAAAGCTGGGTTCCCGTCCGCCTAGGCGGTGCTTGGATTTCGCGATGCCTCGCAAGTGCGCCTCTGCCTCGTCACATGTGAAGTTCTGCTCAAAGATCGCGCGATAACTCGTGATCCAGATTGATCAATCTTCCTCGCCGTCGGTACCATGCTCGATCGACGGCACAGGCCCCGCTTGCCCGGGTGCCACCCGCTCAAGGAGAGGATCGAGATGGGGAAGGCTCACAAGGGTGGGGAGAGGACAGCCACCGCCGACGAGGCCGCCGAGACGAAGGTCCGCTGAAATACCAGAGCATGAAGAGCTCGTACGCGAACTTCTGCAACACCACCAGCACGCGTGAAAAGGTCGTCCTCAATAATTCTGGTGTGAGCCACAACTGGAAGCGTAGGCCGCAGGACATGGAGATCGAACCGCGACAGCGAGCTGAAGCAATAGCCCCGTAGCGGCCTGTCGCCGCGCAATCAATCTCCCCTGATGTCCGCTGCTTTCGGCTCCTCCGGCCCCGGGACGATCGGCGGCCCCCAGGCGCCGGCGGCGAGCCAGCACGACTCCACCCACTGGGCGGTGCTCGCGAGCGCGACCGACTCCCGCGAGTACTGCCAGAGCTGGCTCGCGATCCAATGCCGCCTCATTCCCGCTGTCGCCGGCGGCGTGGTGTTGCTCCGCGTCGAAGGAGTTGATGGGTATAACGCCATCGCGGCGTGGCCGGACGTTCGCCGCGACATGACGTACCTGATACCGACGGCGCAGCACGCGCTGGTCGAGCGGCGCGGTGTCGTCGCGCCGAACAAGGCGGCGAAGGAAGGGGCGCCGGGGGGCATCTTCATCGGCTACCCGGTCGAGTCGGTCGGGCAGCTGCATGGGGTCGTCGTGCTTGACATCTCGCCACGGCCCGACGCGGAGCTGCAAGCGGCGCTCCGGCAGCTGCACTGGGGCGCCGCCGGGCTCGAGCTGATGTTCTGCCGGCAGGAAGTATCGCGAATCAGCGATAGGCGCGACAAGCTTCAGACGGTCCTCGAGGTCGTGGCCTCCGCCGCAGCGCACGACCGCTTCGTCGCCGCGGGCACCGCGCTCGTCACCGATCTCGCCATCCGCCTCGCCTGCGACCGAGTGAGCGTCGGCTTCATCCATCGCAGCCAGGTGCGAATCGACGCGGTCTCGCACAGCGCGCAGTTCAAGGAGCGGACGAACCTGATGCGCGGCATCGCCGCCGCGATGGACGAGGCGATCGACCAGCACGCGACGGTCGCAGTGCCGCCGCCGCCCGGAACCTCGCCGCTCGTGCGGCGTGCCCATGATGCCATGGTCGACGAGCACGGCTCAGGGGCATGCTGCACGGTGATCCTGACCTCGCTCGGCAAGCCGGCCGGCGCGATCACGCTCGAGCGCGTGGCGAACCGCCGGTTCGACGTCGCGACGATCGAGCTGTGCGAGGCGGTCGCCGCGCTCGCCGGTCCGATGCTCGAGGTGCACCGCCGCGAGGATCGCTGGTTCGGCGCCCGGTTCCTTGACTGGTGGCGCGAGAAGCTGGCGCAGCTCTTCGGTCCGCGGCACGCCGCGCTGAAGCTTGGCGCGATCTGCGCCGTGTTGCTGCTCGCGTTCACGCTGTTCGCGAAGGGCAATTTCCGCGTCTCCGCCGGCAGCCTGCTGGAGCCGCAGCTGCAGCTCGCAGCGACCGCACCGTTCAACGGCTACATCAAGGAGGCGCCGGTTCGGGCCGGTGACCTGGTGAAGCAGGGCATGTTGCTCGCCCGCCTTGACGATCGCGACCTGAGAATCGAGCGGTTGAAATGGCTGAGCCAGCAGGAGGAGCTGTCGAAGGGGGTCCGTTCGGCATTTGCCGAGCGCAACTTCGCGCAGGTGCAGATCGTGACCGCGCAGCTCGAGCAGGCGCGCGCACAGGTCGCCCGGGTCGAGGAGCAGCTCGGCCGCACGATGGTTGCCGCGCCGTTCGACGGCATCGTCGTCTCGGGCGATCTCAGCCAGAGCCTCGGGGCGCCGGTGGAGCGCGGCACGATCCTCTTCGAGGTGGCGCCGCTGAGCGAGTTCCGCCTGGTGCTCAAGGTCGACGAAGGCGACGTCGCCTACGTCGAGACCGGCCAGCGCGGCACGCTCCTGATGTCGGCGTTTCCGAACGATCCGATCGGATTCGAGGTCACGAAGGTGACGCCGGTCTCGACACCGCGCGAAGGCAAGAATTTCTTCCGCGTCGAGGCGCAGCTCGACCGCACCGATCCGCGAATGCGCCCGAACATGGAAGGCGTCGGGAAGGTCGAGATCGAGCGGCGTTCGTATGTCTGGATCTGGACGCGCCACGCGGTCAACTCGCTGCGGCTGATTCTCTGGTCCTGGCTGCCGTGAGCCGATGACGCAGCTCTTCAGCCCGTCCTGGTACCGAGTCGCGAAGCTGACGCCGCTGCTGCGCACCCACGCGCAGATCCACCGCCACCAGTACCGGGGCGAGACCTGGTACGTGCTCCAGGATCTCGCCTCCGAGCGCTTCCACCGATTCTCGCTTCCCGCGTACTTCGTGATCGGATTGATGGACGGCAAGAACACGGTCCAGGCCATCTGGGACCGCGCGCTCGCGCAGCTCGGCGACGGCGCCGTGACGCAGGACGAGGTGATCCAGCTGCTCGGCCAGCTGCACGCCGCCGACGTCCTCCAGTGCGACGTCCCGCCCGACACCGCTGAGCTCTTCCGCCGCCGCGAGGAGCAGGAGCGGCAGGTCCTGCTCAAGAAGGTCTTCAGCATCTTTGCCTGGCAGATCCCGCTGTTCGACCCCGAACGGTTGCTCGACCGGTTGATGCCGTTCGCGCGCCCCTTCTTCGGCCGCGCCGGTTTCGCGCTCTGGTGCGTCGTCGTCGGGCTGGGCGCGCTGGCGGCGATCACGCACTGGCGGGAGCTCAGCCAGGACGTGCTCGACCGGGTGCTCCTGCCAGGGAACCTGCTGATGATGTGGCTCGTGTTCCCGGTGTTGAAGCTCTTCCACGAGTTCGGACACGCGTGCGCGGTGAAGTCGCGCGGGGGCGAAGTGCACGATATGGGCGTCATGATCCTCGTGCTCACGCCGGTGCCGTATGTCGACGCATCCTCCGCGTGGGCGCTTCGCAGCAAGTGGCAGCGGTTCGCAGTCGGCGGGGCGGGGATGATGGTCGAGCTCTTCATCGCTTCGATCGCGCTCTTCCTGTGGCTCGCGGTCGAACCGGGGATGTTCCGCGCGCTGCTCTACAACATCCTGCTGATCGCCGGCATCTCCACGGTGCTATTCAACGCGAACCCGCTGCTGCGGTTCGACGGCTACTACATGCTGATGGACTGGCTGGAGATCCCCAATCTCCGCACCCGTAGCACCCGGTACTTCGTGTACCTCTGCGAGAAGTACCTCTTCAAGCGACCCGAGGCCGAGCCGCCGATCTCGACTCCGGGCGAGCGGGCGTGGTTCGTCGCCTTCGGGGTGAGCTCGTTCTTCTACCGCATACTGGTGATCGTCGCGATCCTGATCCTCCTCGGCGAGCAGTCGCTACTCCTCGGGATGATCTTCGCCGGGTGCGCCTCGTTCGCATGGGTGCTCGCCCCCGCCGCCAAGATCGTGAGCTATCTTTGCAACAGCCCGACGCTCCGGCGGGTGCGTGGCCGGGCGATGACCGCGAGTGCGCTCGTCGCGCTGGGCCTGCCGGTGCTGATTTTCGGCGTGCCGATCCCGCTCCGGACCAGCGCGCAGGGCGTCGTCTGGCTACCCGAGGAGGGCTTCGCGCGCGCCGGCGCGGACGGCTTCGTGGTTCGCATCGGGGCGACGTCCGGCGCCTGGGTGAAGCACGGCGACCTCCTTATCGAGACGAGCGATCTCGAGCTCCTGACGGAGGTCAAGGTGCTCGAGGCGCGCGTGCAGGAGCTGGAGGCCCGCCACCGCGAGCAGATCGTCGGCGACCGCGTGAAGGCCGAGATCATGGACGAGGAGCGCAAGTTCGCTCTCCAGAACCTCGCGCGCGCGCGCGAGCGGGCGGCAGAGCTCGCGATCAAGGCCAAGACGGAGGGGGAGTTCGTGTTGCCGCGCGCGCCCGACATGCCGGGCCGCCACGTCAAGAAAGGCGAACTGCTCGCCCACGTCGTGAACCTCGACGCGACCATCGTCCGGGCGATCGTTTCGCAGCAGGACATCGACCTCGTCCGCAATCTGACGCGCCGGGTGGAAGTGCGTCTCGCGGAGCGCATTGCGCATCCCGTCAAGGCATCGATCAAGCGCATCGTCCCCTCCGCGAGCGACCAGCTGCCGAGCGCTGCGCTCGGCACCCGGGGGGGCGGCTTCGCTGCGGTCGATCCCGGAGACAAGGAAGGCCGCAAGACGGTGCAGAAGTGGTTCCTGGTCGATGTCGAGCTGCCGGTGGAGGATCGACGGTTGCACATCGGCGGTCGTGCCTACCTGCGGTTCGACCATGGCTGGGAGCCGCTTGGCCTCCAGTGGTATCGCCGCGCCCGGCAGGTCTTCCTCTCGCGCTTCAATGTCTGACCTTGCGCTGCCGCCGCTCGCCTTGACGGCGGCCTACCCGGAGCAGGCGTGTGAGCGGCCCGGGATCGTCGACGGGATCGCGGACGGACTGGTTGCGCCGGTCGCACGGCGCCTGCAGGCGCGCAAGGCGCTCGATCCTGCGATCGTCGAAGGCGTGCGCGAGTATGCGAAGCAAGCGGAGAAGCTCACCGACGCCGGCATCAAGAAAGCCGCAGGCGAGCTGCGGCTCATGCTCCGGCGCGACGGGTTCACCGTTGCGGCCGCGGCGCAAAGCTTCGCCTTGATTCGCGAGGTCGCCGGCCGTGCCGTCGGGATGCGCCATTTCGACTCGCAGATCCGGGGCGGCTGGGTCATCCTTAGCGGGATGATCGCGGAGATGGAGACGGGAGAGGGAAAAACGCTCACCGCGACGCTCCCCGCCTGCACGGCGGCGATGGCAGGGCTCCCGGTCCACGTCATCACGGTGAACGACTACCTCGCTGCCCGCGACGCCGAATGGATGGCGCCGGTCTACAGAATGCTCGGCCTGTCAGTCGGTGTCGTGGTGAACGGCAAGGAGCCGCACGCGCGGCGCGCGGCCTACGGCTGCGACGTCACCTACTGTACCAACAAGGAAGTGACCTTCGACTACCTGCGCGACCGCATTGCCCTCGGCTCGCAGGTGAACCGCATCCAGCTCTCGATCGAGCGGGTCGCCGGTATCGAGAGCAGGGCGAGCCGGCTGGTCCTGCGCGGGCTCTTCTTCGCCATCGTCGACGAGGCCGACAGTGTGCTCGTCGACGAGGCGCGCACCCCGCTCATCATCTCCGGCCGGTCCGACCAGGCGCCGGAGAAGGAGATGTACGCGACCGCGCTCGCGATGGTGGCGAACCTCGTGGAGGGCGAGGATTTCGTGATCGAGGGCGTCGAACGCCACTGCCGGCTGACGACCAAGGGAAAGCGGGCTCTCGCCGCCGCGGCCGACACGCTGCCGGGCATCGTTCGCGGCGCGCGCCGGCGGGAGGAGCTCGCCACGCAGGCGTTGGTCGCGACGCACGTCTTCAAGCGCGACGCCCATTACCTCGTTCGGGGCAAGAAGGTGCAGATCATCGACGAATCCACGGGCCGGATCCTGCCCGACCGGTCGTGGGAGCAGGGGCTGCACCAGATGGTCGAGGCGAAGGAGGGATGCCCGCTGACGAGCCAGCCGTCCTCGGTTGCGCGCATGACCTATCAGCGCTTCTTCCGCCGCTACCTGCGGCTTGCCGGGATGACCGGAACCGCGCACGAGATTGCGCCAGAGCTGTGGTCGGTCTACCGGTTGCCGGTCGTCAAAGTGCCGACCAACCGACCGATCAGGCGGCGCGACCTGGGCCGGGTCGTGTACGCGACGAGGGTCGAGAAGTGGCAGGGGGTCGTTAAGCGCCTGTGCGAGCTCAACAAGACAGGGCGCCCGGTGCTCGTGGGCACGCGCTCCGTCGGCGCTTCGGAAGAGCTGAGCCGTCTGCTCACCGCCGCCGGCCTCAAGCACCAGCTTTTGAACGCTCGCCAGGACAAGGAAGAAGCGGAGATCATCGCCCGGGCCGGACAGATCGGCGGCATCACTGTGGCCACGAACATGGCTGGCCGCGGCACGGACATCCGCCTGAAACCGGGCGTGGTTGCGCTGGGGGGTCTGCATGTGATCGCGACCGAGTTGCACGAGTCGCGGCGGATCGACCGGCAGCTCTTCGGCCGCTGCGGCCGGCAGGGCGATCCGGGCTGCTTCGAGGCGATCGTCTCGCTCGAGGACGAGCTGAGCCGCGTCTATCTCAGGGGATTGCCGGGCGCGCTCGCGCAGTGGCTGGTCGGCGACGGCCGCGGTTTCTCGCGGGCGCTGGCGCGGAAGCTCGTGCGCTACGCCCAGATCCGCGCGGAGGCGAGCCACGCGGCAATCCGGCGCGAGCTGCTCGCGATGGACGAGCAGCTTGGCGACCTGCTCGCGTTCTCCGGGACAGGGGACTAGGCCGGGGAGGGCGTAATCCCTCAAGGACCGCTTGTACGCCGCGCTGTCCTTCGGATCACTTCAGGAACCTGACCCGGCATTTCGCCCCGGCCGGGACGATCTGCTTCTCGTTCGGCAGCTCGAGACGGACGCCGAAAGTACCGCTTGCCGCATTGATCACCCGGTCGACCACGCGCACGCGGGCAACCAGCTTCTGCGGCGGTGTTTCGGGGGAGATCTCCGCGCGGTCGCCTTGATGCACCGAACCGTACAGGTTCGCCGGGAGGATCACTTCGACGTTCAGCGGATCGATCTCCGCGACCTTGAGGATCGGGTCCTTTACGTTCGTCGTCGCAAACTCGCCGGCCTTGAGGTAGCGATCGACTACCACGCCGTTCAACGGGCTGCGGATCGTGCGCATGCCGAGCACCTCCGCGGCGCGCTGGAGCTCCAGCTCGGCCAGGCGCTGGTTCTCGCGCGCCACCTTGAGCTCGGATTCGGCGAGGGCCTTCTCGGTGCGCGCCTCGTCGACCGCGTTCCCCGAGATGAAGTTTTGGCGCGCCAACTCCTCGGCGCGTTTCTCCTTCTTTGCCGCGAGGTCGACCTTCGCCTCCGCCGACTTCACCGCGCCGGTGGCTTCGGCCCGCTGCTTGGCGACGGCGACGGCGGCGCGCTCAGGGCCGGATTCGAGCGTGACGAGCACCTGGCCCTTCTTGACGCCGTCGCCCCGCTCGGCGTGGACCCGTTCGATCAGTCCCTCGACCGGGCTGCGAATATCGACGGTCTGGCGCGCCTCGATGATGCAATCGAACTCCTGCGCCGACGCGGGCAGGGAGCCGGCAAGTGCGGCGACGACGGCGAGAGTGGCAATGGCGCGCTTCATCGGCAAGCGGTCGAAAAAGGGCTTCGGATTCTCACCGGGGGGTCAATGCGCTGTAAAGGTCGAAAGCGACCTTTTCCTGGCAATGTGCTGCTCCCACGTAGAATCAGGTCTGGGACACGACTCCCGATGATCGTCTACGAGCTGATCTGCGCAGAAGAACACCGGTTCGAGGGCTGGTTCGCCTCGGCTGACGCATTCGATCATCAGCGGCTCTCCGGGCTGCTCGTGTGCCCGGTGTGCTCGTCCGTGTCGGTCGAGAAGCTGCCCTCGGCCCGAATCCGGCGCGGAACGCAGCCCGCATCGCAGGAGCCGGCTGCAGCGGCTCCCGTCCCGGCGCAGCCTGCCGGCGCGCGACCGACGACGGCGGCGCTGGCAGGGTTCATCGATCACGTCCTGCAGAACACGGAGGACGTCGGTCCGAGGTTTCCCGAAGAGGCTCGCAGGATCCATTACCGCGAGGTGCCACGCCGCGGGATCCGGGGGACGGCGAGCCGTGAGGATGCGGAGGCGCTCGCTGCGGAAGGTATTCAGGTGCTGCTGCTGCCAATTCCGCCCGTTGATGAATGGCACTAACCTTATTCGTCAGCAGGCAAAGCGCCTGAATGTGCATTATGTAAAATCGTTGATCCTGACCCTACATCGCGAGGATGAGATGGCCTACTCCTTCGCTCCGGCCTGCCTTAGCAGCTGCGCGATGTCGGTATTTCCGGCCTTCACCGCCCACTGAAGTGCCGTAGCGCCGGCGTCGTTCTTGAGGTTCGGATCGGCGACCTGCGAGAGCAGCAACTTCACGACGTCAGTGTGGCCGTTCCGCACCGCGCCCATGAGCGGCGTGATCCCGTTGGGTGTCCGGGCGTCGATCTCCGCCTTGTTGTCCAGGAGGTACTTGCAGATCGCCGTCTGCCCTTGGAACGCGGCGTAATGAAGGGCCGTCCAGCCGCTACTGTTGATCTCCGCCCCCCGCGTGTGCAGGAGCCTGACCGCTTCGAGGTTGCCTTTGAAGGCCGCGAGCATCAGCGCGGTCTCGCCGACCGAATTCCGCTGATTGACTCTTGCCTTCCGGTCGAGCAGCAGCCGTATCATGTCCACGTGCCCTTCCCGGGCCGCCTCCATCAAGACCGAGTACCCCTCCTTGCTGGTCGAGTTCGGATCCAGCCCCTGGTCGAGGAAGCTCCGCACCTCCGTGACGTCGTTTGCCTTGACTGCGTTGAACAAGTCATCGAGCGAGGGCGCCGCGGAGCTGGAGGTTGCGAACAATAACAACGTACAAATCAGATTGATATATCTCATATCTCAACTATAACCTCAGCTTTGGCAGCAGTGAACAGCCGAAAGAAATTGCTCGTCGTCGCGTGTGCCAGCGCCTCCGAGCTCAGTCCCCGCAGCGTCGCGACCGCCTCGGCCACGTGCCGGACGTAGGCCGGCTCGTTGACCTTGCCCCGATGCGGCACCGGAGCGAGATAGGGCGAGTCGGTCTCGACCAGAATCCGATCGAGGGGCAGCGCCTTTGCCACGTCCCTGAGGCTGTCCGCGCTCTTGAAGGTCACGATCCCTGAAAACGAGACATGGAAGCCGATGTCAACTGCTGCGCGTGCGACGTCGAGCGTTTCCGTGAAGCAGTGCATCACGCCCCCGACCTCGCCCGCCCGCTCCTCGCGCATGATCCTCAGCGTGTCCTCCGCCGATGACCGCGTGTGGACGACGAGCGGCTTGCCGCACGCCCGCGCCGCACGGATATGGGTGCGGAACCGCTGCCGTTGCCATTCGAGGTCACCCTTCAGCCGATAGTAGTCGAGGCCGGTTTCCCCGACGGCAACGATCTTCGGATGATCGGCGAGCCGAACCAGGTCGTCGGCGCGGACTTCATTTTCGTTCGGATAGTCGGGATGGACACCGACGGTGGCAAACAGGTTCGGTTGCGTCTCGGCAAGTGCACGCACCCGCGGAAAGTCGGCCAGGGTGACGCTGATGCAGAGCGCGTGCGACACCCCTGCCGCCGCCATGTTCGCGAGTACCTCGGGAATGCGATCGCGGAAGTCGTCGAAATCGAGGTGGCAATGCGAGTCGACCAGCCCCATCTTCCCGGCGCGTCAGTAAGTATGGGTCGACCGGGTCGACTGCAACACCACGCCGAGGATCGATTCGATCCGGCGCCTCGCAGCGTGTCCGCTTTCGTCATCGGAGAACTGGACACCGATCCCCTGCGCCTTGTTGCCCTGGCAGTTTGGCGGAGTGACCCAGACCACCTGGCCGGCCACCGGCAGCTTGTTCGGGTCGTCCATAAGCGTGAGCAGCATGAAAACCTCGTCGCCGAGGCGGTACGGGCGTGTCGTCGGGATGAAAATCCCGCCGCGCTTCAGATGCGGGATATACGCCGCATAGAGCGCCGACTTCTGCGAGATCGTGAGCGACATGACGCTTGGACGGATGCCGCCTTTGTTGGGATCCTCAGCCACCTCGGGCCTCCCAGAGTTGGGTATAGCGTAGGAACACGTCTTCCAGGACGAGCCGCGGGTTGAGCGGGTGCTGAGACACCGCCGCCGCGCCGGCAAGCGACCGCTCGAATCTTAGCAGCCGGTCCAGGGCGAGCGAACCGGCAAGCCGCTGCAATGCGGTCGCTTGCCTCAGGTGGTAGCGCACCGTGCCCCCGGTCCGTGCGAGAGCCATGTCGACTGCCCACTTCTGCATCCACACGATCACCCGCGCCGGGGACACACCCTGGCAGGCGTCAGCGAGCTCGAGCGCATCGCGGCTCCCGCTGGCGAGACGGCCCGCAATCAGGGCATCGCGCGCAGGCCGTTCCTCGGCGTCCTCGAGGGCGGCAAGCGGGGCGCGGGCCGAGTAGGCAAGTGCGGCCTCCGCCTCCGTGACCCCGCGTGCGCGGAGCCAAGGAACCGCTGCTTCCGGGCTCGCCGGACCGACGCCGATCCTCTGACAGCGGCTCCGGACGGTGGGAAGCAGTCTGTCCGGGGTGCTCGAAACGAGCAGGAACAGAGTCCGCGGAGGCGGCTCCTCGAGGCACTTCAGCAGCGCATTGGCGGTAGCGCCATTCATCGCTTCAGCCGGGCGCATGACCACGACCCGGATACCACCGCGGTGAGTGCCGATGGCGAGGAAACCCTGGAGTTCGCGCACCTGATCGATCCGGATCTGGCGGCTCGCGGTTTCGCCCTCTCGCTTGCGTCCCTCGCCCTCCGCTTCGCGCGACTCGGACAGCGCTTCCGGTTCGAGGACGCGGAAGTCGGGATGATTGCCCTGCTCGAACCAAAGACAGGCCGGGCACTCGCCGCAAGGGAGGTCCCCGGCAGCTGGTCCCTCGCACAGGAGACGCTTCGCAAACAGCCGTGCGAGGACGGTCTTCCCCAGCCCGGGACGCCCATGGAGCAGCAGGGCGTCCGGCAGGCTCGCCCGCCGGCTCCGGAGCTCACCCCAAGACTGTTCCAGCCACGGAAAAAAATCTTGAGTCATAGCGTTGAGACGATACTTTCAAGTTCTTTCCTAACTTCGGCCAAGCTCCTGGAGGCATCGATCGTCCGAAAGCGCCCGGGGAACTGCCGAGCGCGCTCCAGGTAGACCGCCCGAACACGCTCGTGAAACCCGGTGTCCTCGCGTTCAAAGCGGTCGTAGACCGCCTGGGCGGCCTTCAGCCGCGCCTGCCCGATGCTCACCGGGACGTCAAAGAACAGCGTCAGGTCGGGCTGCAGGCCTTCCTGCACCCATTCCTCGAGCGTCCAGAGCTTCGACGCCGGAAAGCCCCGGCCGCCGCCCTGGTAGGCGAATGTGGCGTCGGTGAACCGGTCGCAGACCACCCAGCTGCCGCGGTCCAGGGCCGGGCGAATGACCCGCACGAGATGTTCCTGGCGGGACGCAAAGACGAGCAGGGTTTCGGTGCCGACGTCCAACGGATCGTACAGCAGCAGGTCGCGGAGCTTCTCGCCGGCCGCCGTCCCGCCGGGCTCGCGTGTCACGAGCACCTCGCGCCCCGGCCGCCGCAGACGCTCGGCAAGCCAGCCGACGTGAGTGCTCTTGCCGGCGCCGTCGATGCCCTCGAGGGTGATGAACGTTCCGCGCATCGCTGCGCCCTCAGGGGCGCCCTCCCCGCTGATATTTCGTTACCGCGCGATTGTGCTCCTCGAGCGTGCGCGAGAACTCGCTCGATCCGTCGCCGCGCGCGACGAAATAGAGCGCATCGCTCGCGGCCGGATTGGTTACGGCTGCGATCGAAGCGAGCCCCGGCAATGCAATGGGCGTCGGCGGCAGCCCCTCGCGCGTGTAGGTGTTGTACGGCGTATCGGCGAGCAGATCGCGCTTCCGCAGGTTGCCGTCGAACTTTTCGCCGAGGCCGTAGATCACCGTCGGGTCGGCCTGGAGCTTCATGCCGCCCCGCAGCCGGTTGACGAACACGGCAGCGACCATGGTCCGGTCGTTGCCCCGCCCGGTCTCCTTCTCGACGATCGACGCGAGGATCAATGCTTCGTAGGGAGAAGCGAACGGCAGGTCCGGACGGCGATCGGCCCAGGCCGCGTCGAGCCGTTTCGTCAGCGCGCGGTGCGCCGTGCGGAGGAGCTCGAGATCGCTCGTCCCGCGCGCAAAGCGGTAGGTATCAGGGAAAAAGAGCCCTTCCGGATGCGCCTCGTTGACACCCAGGCGCTGCAGGACGGCGGCGTCAGGCAGGCCCTTCGTCTCGTGGCGGACGTGCAGGTGAACATCGAGCGCCTCCCGCAGCTGGCGGAAGGTCCAGCCCTCGATGAACTTGATCTCCACGAGCGAGAACTCGCCCCGCACCAGCTTGCCGAGCAGATCGAGCGGCGTCGCGCCGGCAGTGACTTCATAGGTGCCGGCCTTGATACCGCCCGGCGTGATGGCCGCCCGCGCGATCGCCTCGAAAACGAGCGGCGGCATGTCGACGCCGGCGCGCGCGATAACCCGCGACGCGGCGCGGAGCGAGCTGCCCGGCGGGACCGTGAACTCGACCGCCGGCGCGGCGAGGCGCAACGGCTCGTGCGCGAACCACCAGAGCCAGCCGGCACCGGCAAGAATCGCAAGAAATGTCAGCAGGAAGAGATACTTGAGCGTCCGAAACATCGCGGTGGCAGGACCGACCCGGCCGATATAATACCGGGGTCCCGTCGCCCCTCCGCCGTAGCCGCCGTGAACCCCGACTGGTTGTCATTCCTCGCATCCCGCGGCGCGAAGCTCACCGACGGCGTCGTCCAAGACTTCGGGGATGCGCGGAGCGAGCGGGACGCAACGTCCGGCGGAAGTGTGGTCGCGGACCTCTCGCAATATGGCCTGCTCGCGGTCACCGGCGCGGAGGCGAGGGCGTTCCTGCAGGGGCAGCTGACCTGCGACGTCGAAGCGCTTAGCGGCGATACCGCCGTCCATGGCGCGTACTGCACTGCAAAGGGGCGCGTGCTCGCAAATTTCCTGCTGTGGCCCGATGCCGGGACCGCCTTGATGCTCATGCCGCGGTCGCTCGTGGCGAGCATACGGAAACGGCTGCAGAGCTTCGTCTTGCGGTCCAAGGTGGTGCTCGACGACCGGAGCGAAGCCTTCGCCGTGTTCGGGCTCGCGGGGCCAGCGGCGCCGACGACCGTCGCGGCATTCGCTGGCGCGGCGCCGGCGGGTCATCTACGGATCACCCGCAGCGACGGCGTGATCGTGATCGCGCTCGACACCGACCGCGTTATCGTCGTGACGCGGGTCGAGCGCGCGTTCGAAACGTGGGACTCCTTCGCGAACACGTTCAAGCCGGTCGGCGCGGCGTGCTGGGAATGGCTCGATATTGCGAACGGGCTCCCCTGGATCACCGCGGCGACGCAGGATCAGTTCGTGCCACAGATGGCGAACCTGGACTTGATCGGTGCAGTCAACTTCCGCAAAGGCTGCTATACGGGTCAGGAGATCGTCGCCCGCATGCATTACCTCGGGAAGCCGAAGCGGCGGCTCTTCCTCGCCCAGGTCGACGTGGAGTCGAGCCCCGCGCCGGGTGAGTCGCTCGTCACCGACGGCGACCAGCCGGCAGGCACGGTGGTAAACGCCGCGCCCGCGCCGCAGGGCGGGTTTGACCTGCTCGCGGTCGTGCAGACGGCGAGCGCGGGCGCCGCGACCGTACGCCTCGGTTCATCCGGGGGTCCGGCGCTCAGGTTCCGTCCCCTGCCCTACGCGGTATCGTGAGCCGCAGTTATTACGTCTACTACCGGAGCACGGCAGCCGCATCGGCGGTGCGTGCAGCGGTCGTTTCCATGCAGGTCTCGCTCGCGCTTGCAACCGGCGTGCACGGCCGCCTGCTCCGCCGCGTCGAGGACGATGGGACCTGGATGGAGATCTACGAGGACGTCGCCGACCACGAGCGCTTCGAGCGGGCGCTTGCCGCCGCGGTGGCCAGCGCCCGTCTCGAAGGCCTGCTCGCGCCCGGTGCGGTCCGGCACCTCGAGCGTTTCACCGCGGATTAGACGGCGATGTGCCTCATCCTGTTCGCGCATCGCGCGCATCCTGTCTTCCCGCTCGTCGTGGCAGCCAACCGTGACGAGTGGTTTCGCCGACCTACCGCGCCCGCGGCCTTCTGGCCCGACGCGCCCGAGGTCTTCGCGGGGCGCGATCTCGAGCAGCAGGGGACCTGGCTCGGCGTGACGCGGCGCGGCCGGTTCGCGGCGCTGACGAATTTCCGCGATCCCGGGAACCACCGCCCGGACGCGCCCTCGCGCGGCACGCTCGTGAGCGGCTTTTTGCGCTCGCAGCTGGCACCGGGGAAATATCTGGAGGATCTGCGCGGTCGAGCGGCACGCTACAACGGATTCAGCCTGCTCGCCGGCGACGGCACTTCGCTCAGTTACTTCTCGAATCGCGAAGGCGAGGTGCGGCCCCTCGGGCCAGGCATCTACGGGCTGTCCAACAGCGTCCTCGACGTCCCGTGGCCGAAGGTGCAGTCCGGCAAGAAACGGCTTGCCGCGGCGCTCGACGGTCCCCCGAACGCAGAGGCGTTGCTTGCGATCCTCGACGACACGGATCTCGCGGCCGACGAGGCGCTCCCGAGCACCGGGGTAGGCCTCGAGTGGGAGCGCAAGCTCTCGTCGCTGCGGATCGTCGCCGATGGTTACGGCACGCGGTCGTCGACCGCGCTGCTTGTCGGCGCCGACGGCGAAGTGTCGTTCGTCGAGCGCTCCTTCGACGAGGGGGGCAGCGAGGCCGGGGTCGTGCGGGAGCGGTTCAGCCTCCAGACCTAGAGAGGTCCCGCGCCATCGCGATGTGCGGGATGTCCGCTTCGATGAACTCTTCACCGAACGCAACGAAACCGTAGCGGGCGTAGAACGGCACTGCGTGGGTCTGCGCGTTGAGAACGAGGCGTTCCATCCCGCGCTCCGCTGCGTGCTCCACCAGCGCGACGAGCATGCGACCACCCACGCCCTGCCCTCGCCATTCACGCAGCACCGCCATGCGCCCGATGTGACCGTCCGGCAAGAGACGCCCGGTGCCCACGGCCCGCGCTCCCGGCGCGAACGCGAGCGCGTGATCGCAGCGCGGATCCCACTCGTCGAGCTCGATCTCCGCGCGAACGCCCTGTTCGGCGACGAATACTGCTTCGCGGACGCGCACCGCCTCCGGGCGCGCATCTGGCCAGGCGAGGATCCTGATCGAGAACAGGTTCATCATGCGAAGTTCGCGAGGGAGCGGCCGCTATAATACGGCGCTCTGTGCGCGCGTCGACCGATCGATGCAAAGTCTCTGGCAGGACGCGGAAGCCGCCGGCTTCGAAGGCGATCTCGGCGCGCGCGTGTACAGCTCGCGCCTGCTCGGCCGGGATAAGTCGCTAGTGCTCCACGGCGGCGGCAACACCTCGGTCAAGATCGCCGAGCGCGACCCGTTCGGCGACGAGCTCTGCGTCCTCTACGTCAAGGGCAGCGGCTGGGATCTCGAGTTCATCGAGCCGGCGGGGTTCGCGCCGGTCCGGCTCGACCACGTGCTCAAGCTCGCGCGCCTTGACCGGCTCTCCGATCCGGACATGGTGAACGAGCTGGTCACGCACATGCTGCGTGCGTCCGCGCCGCCTCCCTCGATCGAGACGGTTCTCCACGGGTGCTTGCCATTCCGGTTCGTCGACCATACTCACGCCGATGCAGTGCTCGCGATCACCAACACTCCGGACGGCGAAGCGCGCGTCCGCGAGGTCTACGGCGGGTCGGTGATCGTGATCCCATATCTCATGCCGGGGTTCGATCTGGCGCAAGTCGTGGCGCGCGAGTTCTCGCGGCAGGCGACATCGGAGACGGTCGGCGTCGTCCTGATGAAGCACGGGATCTTTTCCTTCGCTGACACCGCGCGCGAATCGTACGAGCGCATGATCGATCTCGTGCGGCGGGCCGAGGAGTTCCTGGCCCGTCGTTCCGCCTGGGACGTAGTGAAGCCGCCCGCGGCGGCTGCCGCGGAGATCGACGCGGTGGCGCTCGCCGGCCTGCGCCGACGGATCTCGGACGTCGCCGGATTTCCGCTGGTCATGCGCACCCGCACCACCGCGCAGACGCTCGCGTTCGCGCGCCACCCCGCGGTCGCGCGCATCTCGCAGCAGGGGCCGGCGACGCCCGATCATGTGATCCGTACCAAGCGGGTGCCGATGCTGGGTGAGGACGTCGCCGGCTTCGTCGCCGCCTATCGCGAGTACTTCGCCCGGCACGAGCCGAATGCAAGAGAGCGCAAGGTCATCCTCGACCCGGCGCCGCGGCTGGTGCTCGATCCCCGGTTTGGGCTCGCGAGCCTCGGGCGCACCGCGAAGGACGCGCGGATCGTCGAAGAGCTGTACGAGCACACCATCGCCGTGGTGCTCCGGGCCGAGGCGCTCGAGCGGTACGACCCACTGCCGGGGCAGGACATCTTCGATGTCGAGTATTGGGATCTCGAGCAGGCCAAGCTGAAGAAGGCCGGCAGACCGCCGCAGTTCGCCGGCGAGGTCGCGTGGGTGACGGGTGCCGCCTCGGGAATCGGCAAGGCGGCCGTCGCGTCGCTGCAGGCACGCGGCGCGGTCGTCGTCGGGCTGGACCTCAACCCGGTGGTGGAGACCCTGCACGCGGGCGACGACTATCTCGGCTTGTGCTGCGACGTCACCGACGAACGCGCAATCGCCAGGGCGCTCGAGCAAACGGCGCGCGCCTTCGGCGGGCTCGACATGCTGGTGCTGAACGCGGGGATCTTCGCGGCCACCCGCAGCATCAAGGATCTCGGCACCGACGAGTGGCGCAAGGTGATGGCCGTCAACCTCGACGCGAATCTGCTGCTGATGCGTGCCTGTCATCCGTATCTCCGGCATGCGCCCAAGGGCGGACGCGTCGTCGTGATCGGGTCGAAGAACGTCCCGGCGCCGGGTCCGGGGGCAGCCGCGTACTCCGCCTCCAAGGCGGCGCTGAACCAGCTCGCGCGGGTCGCGGCGCTGGAGTGGGGCTCCGACGGGATCCGCATCAACACGCTCCATCCGAACGCGGTGTTCGACACCGGGCTCTGGAGTGAAGAGATGCTCGCCGAACGTGCCCGCCGCTACGGCATGACCGTCGAGCGGTACAAGACGAACAACGTGCTCCGCACCGAGGTCACGAGTCGCGATGTCGCCGAACTCGCGGCCGAGATGTGCGGGCCGCTGTTTGCAAAGACCACCGGCGCACAACTGCCGGTGGACGGCGGGAACGAGCGGGTGATCTAGGGTGATGGCGCGAGTCGTCGAGACGCTCCGCTGGCGGCGCGACCGGGTCGAGCTGATCGATCAGCGCGCCCTGCCCCAGCGCGTCGAATACGTCGGCTGCGCGACGGCCGCCGAGGTTGCAGCGGCGATCCGCGAGATGGTCGTGCGTGGCGCCCCGGCGATCGGCTGCGCGGCGGCATTCGGCGTCGCGCTCGAGGCGACGCGCCCGACGTTCGGTTCGCTGGAGAGTTTCTACCGGGCGATCGAGCAGGCGTTCGTCGAACTCGGGGCCAGCCGGCCGACGGCCGTGAACCTCTTCTGGGCGCTCGATCGCATGCGGCGCGCGTTCGACGCTTCCCGGCATCTGCCACCGGAGCAGATCGCCGCCAAGCTCGTCGCAGAGGCGGAGGCGATCCACGCCGAGGATCTCGAAGTGAACCGCTCGATCGGACGCAACGGCGCGGGGCTCGTGCGCGACGGCGCGCGCGTGATGACCCATTGCAACGCCGGCGCCCTCGCCACCGCCGGTCATGGCACCGCGCTCGGCGTCGTGCGCTCGGCGCGCGACGAGGGAAAGAAGGTTTCGGTCGTGGCGACCGAGACGCGGCCGTACCTGCAGGGGGCGCGGCTCACCGCGTGGGAAATGGTGCGGGAAGAGATCCCGGTGACACTCGTGACCGACAACATGGCGGGCCATCTCATGCAGCGGGGAGCCGTCGACCTCGTCATCGTGGGCGCCGACCGGATCGCCGCGAACGGCGACGTCGCGAACAAGATCGGCACCTATACGCTCGCGGTGCTCGCCGCGCGTCATCGGATCCCGTTCTACGTCGCCGCGCCGCTGTCGACCATCGACCTCAAGCTCGCCGACGGCAGCACGATACCGATCGAGGAGCGTGGCGCCGCCGAGGTCACCGGCTTCCGCGCCGAGCGCTGGGCGCCGGAGGGCGTCGCGGTCGCGAACCCGGCGTTCGACGTGACGCCGGCCGAGCTGGTGACCGGCCTGGTGACCGAGCGCGGCGTGGTATCGCCGGTGACGCCTGACGGTATCCGGCGGCTGTTCGAAGGCTGACCGGATGCCGCGCGCTGGCGGCGCGCTCGTCGTTGGCTTCGCGCTCGCGCTGACCGGACGCGCCGGACGCTACTTCCAGGATGAGGAACCGTCTCCCGCGCCGCCGCAGCACCGCATCGCCGCGTGGCCCTGGCAGGAGCATCGCGGCGTGGATCGGGCCGACGCGGATCGGTGCTATAGCGCCGCGGAGATCTCTACCGGCGTCCCGGCCCGCACGAGGTCGAACAACTCGACGAGGTCGGCGTTCCGCATCCGGATGCAGCCGATCGAGCCCGGTCTACCCAGCTCCATCGTGTCCGGCGTGCCGTGGATATAGATGTAGCGGCGCATCGTGTCGACCTCCCCCAAACGGTTGAAACCGACCTCGCAGCCCGACAGCCACAGGATCCGGGTGAGGATCCAGTCGCGGTCTGGATACTGGGCGGCCAGCGCTGGGGTCCAGATCTCCCCGGTGGGTCGGCGGGCGACGAACACCGCGTTGGCGGGCGCACCGGTGCCGATCTTGGCGCGAACGACGTGTCGGCCGCGCGGCGTGCAGTGACTCCCCCGGCGTTCGCCGGCGCCGTTGCTGGCGGTCGAGACCGGGTAGGTCCGGAGCACCCTGCCGTGGTCGTCGGCGAGCGTCAGTGTCTGGTCGGGGATCGAAACCCGGATGCGCGGCACGTCCGGCCTCACTCCTCGGCACCGCGCGCGCCGTTCCTGCGCCCGGCGAAGAACTGCTTCAGGAGGGCACCGCACTCCTCGGCCAGCACGCCGCCGGTGACCAGCGTGTGGTGGTTGAACCGGGGCTCGGCGAAGAGGTCGACCACGCCGCCGCACGCGCCGGTCTTCGGGTCGGACGCACCGAACACGAGCCGCCGGATGCGCGCCTGCATGATCGCTCCGGCGCACATGGCGCACGGTTCGAGGGTAACGTACAGATCGCAAGCGGGGAGGCGGTAGTTTCCGAGCCTCGCCGCGGCGTCGCGCAGCGCCGAGATTTCGGCGTGCGCGCTCGGATCGTGCGTGGAGATCGGAGCGTTGAACCCGCGGCCGACGACGATGCCCTCCGCGACGACGACCGCGCCGACCGGCACCTCGTCCCGTCGTCCCGCCTCGCCGGCCGCCGCGAGGGCGGCGCGCATGAGCTGCGCGTCCCCGTCATCGCCTAGACCCACCGGCTCATTCCCGCTCTATGATCAATCCGCAGTGTAACGCTTCGCTTGCCGGACACGGGTCGAGATCATTTGCCGCGCCCTCAAGCGCAAGCTCTGCAGCTGAGGTCAGATCCCGGAAGGAGGAAACCGCGGCTCGAGGTCGCAGCCCTCGAGACTGTTCCTGATCTTGGCGGCGAGGGCATCGGCGCCGGCGCGATGCACGGCGCTCCTGTCGATTCTCGCGAGCGCGGTGGTGGCATCCCAGGCGAGGCGTACTCGTCCTAACTCCTCGGCGGTCGCGGCGGCGCGCGAAAGCTGCTCGGTCGCGGCCTCGTGCTTCCCCGTCGCGGCAAGCGCCTCGCCGCGCCAGCGCCGCGCCTGCGCCGCAAGCTCCTTCAGGCCGGCGGTTTTCGCGTGCGACAGCAGCTCGGCCGCCAGTGCAAGGCATCCCTCGGCATCGCCGCGGATCAGCGCCAGCTCGGTGAGGCCTTCGAGGCAGCGCACCATCTGGCTGCGCTCGCAGTTCTCGCGGGCGTAGCGCAAGGAGCCCTCCAGCGCCGGGCCGACGTCGAGATTGCCAAGCCGCATTCTGGCGGTGGCGAGATTGGCTTCGATGTGCTGCCGCCAGAACATGATTCGCGCCTCGCGCGCCAGCGCCAAGGCGCGCTCCGAAATTTCGACGGCTTTCCCGTTGAGCCCGAGATCGAGCAGGAGATTGCCGAGGAAATTGTAGGCGATGAACTGGTAGCGCGTCTGCTTCAGGCTCTCCAGCCAGCGCAGCGTCCGCGTCATGCCGGTCCAGGCCTCGCCATAGCGGCCGACGCAGGCGCGTACGTGGTCCAGCCCGAGCAGGGTCGGCCCCATGTGCCATTGCAGATCCGCGCGCTGCGCGATCTCGAGCGCCGACTCGAAATTGGCCTGCGCCTTCCCGTAGTCGCCCAGGCCCATGCCGCCAGTGCAGGCGTACGCGACCATCATCAGGTTCTCGGACTCGTAGCTCTTGTCGCCGATGCCGCGCGCGAGCCCGATGGAGCGGTTGTAGCAGGCGATCGCCGCCGCGGGCTCGAGATTGTTGAAGTGCGCCTCGCCGCGGCCGTGGTAGGCCTGGACCGCGACCAGGTCGGTCAGCCCGAGGCGCTCGCAAATGGCGACCGCCTCCTCGTGGTAGGCGATCGCTTCGCGATTGCGGCAGTCGCTCCACATGACCGTCCCAAGGTGATACAGCGTGTCCGCCGCATGCCGCTCGTCGTTCATGGCGCGGCACTCTTCCAGCGCCTCGGTCAGGCAGGCAATCGCCTGCCCGTAGTCATCGCCGCGCCGGTAGGTCATGCCGAGCTGGATCAGCGCGCCGCGCGCCTTCGCGCGATCGGCGCGCGCCCGGGCCGCGTCGATGACGACGCGGATGTCGGCCACTGCACCTTCCGTCTGCCCGGCCTGAGCGCGCGCGCCCCCGCGCCGCTCGTGCAGGTCGACCAGCTCCTGGCCCTGCCCCGCCCCGCCGTGCGTTTCGACGAGCTCGACGGCGCGGTCGAGCCAGTGCAGCGCGTCCCGCATGGCGAACAGCTTCTGCGAACGCTCGGCGGCCAGGACCATGTGATGCACAGCCTTGTTCCACACGTGGCCGCGCTGGTAGTGCTCGGCGAGCCGGGCGTCGCGCTCGTGGGGCTCGCCTTCCCCGCGCTGCTCCAGCGTCTCGGCGACCGCGCGATGCAGCAGCATGCGCCGGGCGCCGCCGATCTCGCGGTACACCACTTCGCGCACCTTGTCGTGGCTGAAGTCGTAGTAGCCGCCTTCGGCGACCTCGCGCAGCAGGCGCCGCTTCACCAGACTCTCGAGCGCGCGCAGCAGCTGGCTCTCCGGCTCGTGCGTCACGGCGAGAAGGGTGTCGAAGTCGAAGCGCCGGCCGAGCACCGCGGCCATGTCCAGCGTCGGACGCGCCTCCGCGGGCACGTGAGCGATCCGCGTGCGCACCGAGGCGCGCAGCGCTTCGGGCAGCGGCAGCTCGCCGGCGGCCGCGATCGAGATCTCGCCTTCGCGCACCGCATGCACCATCGACGTCAAGAAAAACGCATTGCCGTCGGTTTCGCGGTGGAGGCGCAGAGCGAGGGCCGCGTCGCCGAGCCCTTCGAGCAGGGCTTCGACGTCTGCGAGCTGCAAGCGCGCAAGCGGCATTCGGCGCGCGTGGGTCTCGCGGCCCAGGCTCTCGACCAGGCCCGCGAGCCGCTCGTCGTCGAGCGCGTCGTCGCGGTACGCGTACACGGCGAGCATTGGCCGGCTCGCCGCCTGGCGCGCGAGGTAGTGGAGGAACTGGGCGCTCGCGTCGTCCGCCCACTGGATGTCGTCGACCATCACGACGAGCTGGCGCCCGCCGCCGGCGCAGGCCTCGAGGAGCTGCACGATGGCCCGGAACAGTCGCGCCCGGCGCGCTTCGGGAAAATCGGCGGACAGGCTCGGCACCGCGACGCGCTCTGCCGCCGCGGGAACCAGCGCGGCGATCTCCGCCAGCGACACCGGCGGCAGCTTCTGCAATAACGCGGCCGGCGTGCGTTCCAGCGTCTGGGTCACGACGTCGATGACCGGCTGGTACGGCACTGCGCGCTCGATCTCGTAGCAATTGGTGGTCAGAGTGGACAGGCCCCTCGCGCGCGCGTAGCGGGCAAGCTCCCGCATCAGCCGGCTCTTGCCGATGCCCGGCTCGCCTTCCATCAGCACGACGTGACCGGTGCCCGCGGTAAGGCGGGCGAGCAGGCCGATCAACAGCCCGTACTCGTTGCTCCGCCCGACGAGGGGAGCGAGCTCGCTTTCCTCTTCGACCCTAGGCCGGACGGCCTCGAACGGCTGGCGGTCCACCTCCAGCCGATCCACCGGGCGCAGGGCGCGCGCGACCTCCAGGAACGCTTCCCGCTCCTGCGGCGCAATGGCGAGCTTGTCGGCGAGGCGCTCGGCCAGCCGCCTCGAGGGGCGACGCTCGTCCGCTTCGATCTTGCGGATAGCAAAGCGCGAGCACGCAACGCTCTGGGCGAGCTTTTCCTGGGTGAGGTCGAGCGCCTTGCGGCGCCGCCGTAACCAATAGCCAAACGAATTCGTCCGCTCGTCCACGCCCTTGGATGTCCCTCGCAAACGCGATCGGCCATTTTAATGTCTTCGCTGTCCCTGTCCCGCTTTTTGTCCCCCTGCCTGTCCCACCCGGGGAGACCGGCACGGAGCGGGCGGAGGGTTCAATGCGGCCGTAACCCACAACCCAGGAGACAACCTATGAGCGCATCCATGCCGACCACGAGCCCCCGACCCGATCTCGCCGCGATCAAGGGACGCCAGCAAGCGGCCTGGTCCGCCGGCGACTACGCGGTCATCGGCACCACGCTGCAGATCGTCGGCGAATCGCTGTGCGAGGCGCTCGATCTGCGCGCCGGGCAATCGGTCCTCGACGTGGCGGCCGGCAACGGCAACGCGACGCTGGCCGCGGCGCGCCGCTGGTGCGAGGTCGTGTCCACCGACTACGTGCCTGCGCTGCTCGACCGCGGGCGCGCCCGCGCGAGCGCCGAAGGCCTCGACGTGCGCTTCGAGCAGGCTGACGCCGAGAAGCTGCGATACCCCGATGCGACCTTCGACGCGGTGATCTCGACCTTCGGCGTGATGTTCACGCCCGACCAGGAGCAGGCCGCCGCCGAGCTCGCGCGCGTGTGCAAGCGCGGCGGGAAGATCGGGCTGGCCAACTGGACCCCCGCGGGGTTCATCGGGCAGCTGTTCAAGGCGCTGGGCGCTTACCTGCCGCCCGCGGCCGGATTGAAGTCGCCGATGCTATGGGGCACCCCGGAGCGGCTGCGCGAGCTTTTCCCCGGCCACCGCGTCGAGGCGAGCCGGAAGCAGTTCGTCTTCCGCTACCGGTCGCCGCGCCACTGGCTCGACACCTTCCGCACCTACTACGGCCCGATGAACAGGGCCTTCGCCGCGCTCGAGGCCGGCCAGCAGGTCGCGCTCGCCGAGGAGCTCGCGGGACTGGCCGCGAAGCTCAATCGGGGCGATGAGTCCATGGTCGTCGAGAGCGAGTATCTAGAAGTTGTCGTCGACCTGCGCTGAACCGCGGAAAGACGCCGATGAGCAAGAGAACGAAGCAAGCGGCGCTGATCCTCGCGGCTGCGCCGGCCGCGGCGGGCCCCGCGGCCGCCGGCAGCCTCCCGGTGAGCACGTAACGCCTCGAGTCACTCGATAAAGGAACGATCATGCGATACGGAACACGAATCTATGCAGCCGGAATCCACGCAGCACGAATCGGCTTGGCGGCAACGCTGCTCGCCGGCGCTGCAGTCAATGCGAGCACCGACGTGATTACCGACTGGAACGTCAAGGCAGGGGAAATCATCGTCGAGTCGAAGCTCGGGACACCTCCTGCCATCCGGGTCATGGCCATTGTCCACACTGCCGTGTACGAAGCCGTGAACGCCATCACCCGGCGCGATCCGGCCGGTCTGCTGCAGCTGGAGACTGCGCAGGGCGCCTCGGTTGATGCCGCCGTCGCGGCGGCCCACCGCGCCACGCTCGCGAAGTTCGTCCCGTCACAGCAGGCATCGATCGATGCGGCCTACCAGGCGGCGCTCGCCAAGGTTGGCGACGGCCCGGCGAAGACAGCCGGCATCGCCATCGGAGAAAAAGCCGCGGCCGCCGTGCTCGCCGTGCGCGCCGACGACGGCACCACGCCAGCGGCGGCGTATCGACCGCATGCTACCGCGGGGGTCTACGTGCCGACGGCGATGCCTGCCGTGCCTCAATGGCCGCAGCGCAAGCCGTGGCTGATGGCGAGCGCGGCGCAGTTCCGCCCCGGTCCGCCGCCGGCGCTGACGAGCGAGTCGTGGGCGCGCGACTACAACGAGATCAAGGCGCTCGGCGGCAAGACCAGCGCTCGCCGCAGCGCCGAGCAAACCGAGATCGCCCGCTTCTGGGAATTCTCGCTGCCGCCCATCTATCACGGCGTCGTGCGCTCGGTGGCCGACATGCCGGGGCGGGACGCGACGCAGAACGCACGCCTGTTCGCGACCGTGACGCAGGCCATGGACGACGCGATGATCGCTGTCTTCGACGCCAAGTACCGCTACAATTTCTGGCGGCCGTCCACCGCGATCCGCAACGGCGATATCGACGGCAACGATGCAACCGAGCGTGAAGCGTCGTGGGCGCCGTTCATCGACGAGCCTATGCACCCCGAGTATCCGAGCGCACACAGCATCCTTGCGAGCGTCGTCGCCACGGTGCTTCGGGCCGAGATCGGCGCCGGCCCGATGCCGGTGTTGACGACGACCAGCCCCAGCGCGAAAGGCGCGGCGCGGCGCTGGACGAAAGTCGACGACTTCACGCAAGAGGTGGCGAACGCGCGCATCTACGAAGGCGTGCACTACCGCTTCTCCACCGAGGTCGGCGCCGCCATGGGCAAACAGATCGGCGAGTTGGCGGTGACGAAGTACCTGCGGATGCCGCATCTGGCAGCCAACGAATAGGGTAAGTAAGCATGAACATCGCGGAATCGGTCATCGACCTGGTGGGCAACACGCCCCTGGTGCGCATCAACCGCCTGGCGCAGGACTGCCGGGCGCAGGTGCTCGCCAAGCTCGAGTTCTACAGCCCCGGCGCGAGCGTAAAGGACCGGATCGGCGTGTCGATGATCCTCGCCGCCGAGCGCGCGGGAGAGCTCGGGCCGGACACGGTGATCGTCGAGCCGACCAGCGGCAACACCGGCATCGCGCTCGCGTGGGTCTGCGCAGTGAAGGGGTATCGCTGCATGATGTTCATGCCGGAGACCATGAGCAAGGAGCGCCGTGCGGTCATCCGGGCGTACGGCGCCGAGCTCGTGCTGACGCCGGCTGCGGAAGGCGCGATAGGGGCGGTGAACCGCGCGAAGGAGCTGGTAGCCTCGGATCCCAAGCGCTATTTCATGCCCGACCAGTTCGGCAACCCGGCCAATCCCGAGGTGCATCGCAGGACCACCGCCCAGGAAATCTGGCGCGATACCGACGGCAAGGCCGACATCCTGGTCTCGGGCATCGGCACCGGGGGCACCATCACCGGCGTCGGCGAGGTGATCAAGCAGCGCAAGCCTACATTCAGGTGCGTGGCGGTCGAACCCGACGCCTCGGCGGTGCTCTCCGGCGGTCAGAAGGGCCCGCACATGATCCAGGGGCTCGGTGCCGGCTTCATCCCCGAGGTGCTGAATCGCGAGATTTACGACGAGATCATCCGCGTGAAGAACGACGATGCGATCGACACGGCGCGGCAGCTGGCGAGGCAGGAGGGCCTCTTCGTGGGCATCTCCTCCGGCGCGGCGATCTGGGCCGCGCTGCAGCTCGCGCGGCGCCACGCCAACGAGGACAAGATAATCGTCGCGGTCCTTCCGTCCTACGGCGAGCGCTATCTCACGTCGCCGCTCTACGCCCAGCTCATGGAATAAGCGGGGATAGTCCGGTCCGGGCCACGTCTCTGCCGGGAGCACGTCTAGCGCCTCGCTGCTCCGCCACGCCGCCGGCGGGATATCCGGGGCCAGGCGCAGGCAATCGGGTGCGCATCTGCGAAAGCTGACGACTATCGCGAACGCGCCCTATTCCCACTCGATCGTCGCCGGCGGCTTGCTCGACACGTCGTAGACGACGCGGTTGATACCGCGGACCTCGTTGATGATCCGGTTCGCGACTTTCGCGAGCAGCTCCGGCGGCAGCGG
Organism: uncultured beta proteobacterium; assembly: GCA_963744255.1. Taxonomy (GTDB): domain Bacteria; phylum Pseudomonadota; class Gammaproteobacteria; order Burkholderiales; family SG8-39; genus DATEDA01. The sequence goes on along the minus strand of CAVUSZ010000017.1, from coordinate 223,760 downwards.
CGCGACATGCGCCGTCATGAAGTCCGTTGTGTCGACCGCCCGCAAGCTCACGACGTGCTCGTAGGTCCGCCCGTCACCCATCACGCCGACCGACCGCACCGGCAAAAACACCGCGAACGCCTGCGCGGTCTTCTCATACCAGGCCGCGGCGCGCAGCTCGTCGATGAAAATTGCATCGGCGCGGCGCAGCAGGTCGGCATACTCGCGCTTCACCTCGCCGAGGATCCGCACCCCTAGCCCGGGCCCGGGAAACGGATGGCGGAACACCATCTCGCGCGGCAGGCCGAGCGCGAGCCCGAGCTCGCGCACCTCGTCCTTGAAGAGATCGCGCAGCGGCTCGAGCAGCTTGAGATGCAGCGTCTCCGGCAGGCCGCCGACGTTGTGGTGCGACTTGATCGTGTGCGTATTCTTGCTCTTCGAGCCCGCCGACTCGATCACGTCGGGATAGATCGTCCCTTGCGCGAGCCACTTCGCCTGCGGGAGCTTCGCTGCTTCCTCCTGGAAGACGTGCACGAACTCGCGGCCGATGATCCTGCGCTTCTCCTCCGGGTCGGCGACTTCCGCAAGCGCGCGCATGAAGCGCTCGGAGGCATCGACCATGTCGACCCGGACGCCCAGGTGGCGCGCGAAGGTCGCCATGACCTGCTCGGCTTCGTTGAGCCGCAGCAGCCCGGTGTCCACGAAAATGCACGTCAGCTGATCGCCGATCGCGCGGTGGATCAGCGCGGCCGCGACCGAGGAGTCCACGCCACCGGAGAGTCCGAGAACCACATCGTCCTTTCCGACCTGCGTACGGATGCGTTCGACGGCTTCGCCGACGTAGTCGGGCATGTTCCAGTCGGCGCGCGCGCCACAGATGTCGCGCACGAAGCGCTCGAGGATCGCCCCACCCTGCTTCGTGTGAGTGACCTCAGGGTGGAACTGGACGCCATACAGACGCCGCGTCTCGTCGGCCATGCCGGCAATCGTGCAGGAGTCGTTGCTCGCGATCACTTTGAAGCCGGGCGGCAGCTCGATCACCTTGTCGCCGTGGCTCATCCAGACGTCGAGGAGTCCATGGCGCTCGCCATTCACCCGGTCCTGGATGCCCTCGAGCAGCTTGGAGTGCCCGTGCGCCCGGACCTCGGCATAGCCGAATTCGCGCACCTTCGAGCCCTCGACCTTGCCGCCGAGCTGCTCGGCCATCGTCTGCATGCCGTAGCAGATCCCGAGCACCGGTACACCGAGTTCCCAGACCGCCCGCGGTGCACGCGGCGCCTTGTCCACGTACACCGAGGCGGGCCCGCCGGAGAGTATGACCCCGCGCGGCGCGAACTCGCGGATGAACCCGTCGGCGACATCGTGGGGATGAAGCTCGCAGTAGACGTGCCGTTCTCGCACTCGCCGCGCGATCAGCTGCGAGTACTGCGCGCCGAAGTCGAGGATCAGGATGCGATCGTGGGTCACTCGATCCGGTAGTTGGGCGCTTCCTTGACGATCTGGACGTCGTGCACGTGCGATTCGCGCATGCCGGCGCCGGAGATCTCCACGAACTGCGCGCGGGTGCGCAACTCGTCGATGGTGGCGCAGCCGACATAGCCCATGCTCGCCTGCAAGCCGCCGAGGAGCTGGCCGATGACCCCGACCGCCGAGCCCTTGTACGGCACCCGGCCTTCGACCCCTTCGGGAACCAGCTTGTCGGCGTGCATGAGCGGATCCTGGAAGTAGCGGTCCGCTGCACCCTGTTGCATCGCCGCGAGCGAGCCCATTCCGCGGTAGGCCTTGTAGGAGCGGCCCTGGTAGAGCTCGATCTCGCCCGGCGACTCCTCGGTGCCCGCGAGCAGGCCACCGATCATCACGCAGTTCGCGCCAGCGGCGAGGGCCTTGGGGATGTCGCCCGAGTAGCGGATCCCGCCGTCCGCGATCATCGGCACGTTCATGCCGGCAAGCCCCTCGGCCACGCTTACGATGGCGGTGATCTGGGGCACCCCGACGCCGGCGACGACCCTCGTCGTGCAGATCGAGCCCGGACCGATGCCGATCTTCACTCCGTCGGCACCGTGATCGACCAGCGCACGCGCGCCGGCGGCGGTGGCTACGTTACCGCCGACCACGTCGATCTTCGGGAAGTTCGTCTTGACCCACTTCACGCGGTCGAGCACGGCCTGGGCGTGGCCGTGCGCCGTGTCCACGACCAGGATGTCGACGCCCGCCTCGACCAGCGCGGCGACCCGTTCCTCGGTCCCCTCCCCGACCCCGACTGCCGCGCCGACGCGCAGCTTGCCGAGGTTGTCCTTGCAGGCGTTCGGGTGCTCGCTCGACTTCAGGATGTCCTTGACCGTGATCAGGCCGCGCAGCTCGAAGTCGTCGTTCACCACCAGCACCCGCTCGAGGCGGTGCCGGTGCATCAGCGCCTTCGCTTCGTCTAGGGTCGCGCCTTCGCGCACGGTGACCAAGCGCTCGCGCGGAGTCATGATCGCACGCACCGGCTGGTCGAGCCGCGTCTCGAACCGCAGGTCGCGGTTCGTGACGATCCCGACGACGCGCTTGCCCTCCACGACCGGCAGCCCCGAGAAGCGATGGGACTCCTGGAGCGCCTTCACGTCGCGCACCGTGATGTCCGGCGGGATGGTGATCGGGTCGCGCACGACGCCGGCTTCGTAGCGCTTGACCTTGAGCACCTCCGCCGCCTGGGCCTTCGGTGCGAGGTTCTTGTGGATGATCCCGAGACCGCCTTCCTGCGCGATCGCGATGGCGAGCCGTGCCTCGGTGACGGTGTCCATCGCCGCCGAGACGATGGGAATGTTGATCTGGATGTTGCGGGAGACCCGGGTCCGGAGCGCGACGTCGCGCGGGAGGACCGTCGAATAGTCTGGGACGAGCAGGACGTCGTCGAAGGTCAGCGCCTTGGTGATCGCTCGCATGCCGAGAATGCGCGCCGCAAAGCCGCATTATACGCGCCATGGTCCCGCAGGTAAAACCGCCGCTTGCGCCTACGGCCGTCGATTGACGTCGCGGGGTGAACGCTTTAAGGTCCTCGGATGACGCCGGTGAGGACAATGTCATGAATGCGCCCGTGCGGCTCGCGCTTGTGCTCGGTGCGGCGCTGTTTGCCGCGGTCCCCGCCGCAGCGGAGCTCTACAAGTACGTGGGCCCAGACGGGAAGATCCATTACTCCGACCGGCCGCCACCGGACGGCCGGAAAGCGGAAAAAGTCACGAATTCGCGTATCAGCAGCGTGGGGGCCGGCGGGGCGCCGGCCGCGGGCGGCGACGCGGCCAAGTCCAGCGCACCGAAGACCGCGGCCGAGCAGGAGCAGGCGTTCCGCCAGCGCCGCATCGACGTCGACGAGAGGGCGCGCAAAGACGAAAAGCTCGCCCAGGAGCAGCGACAGAAGGCCGAGAGCTGTACCGGCGCCCGGCGCGAACTCGCGGGCCTGCAATCAGGTGCGCGGGTCGCTCGGCTCAATGAGCAGGGCGAGCGCATCTACCTGGACGATGCCGGCGTCCAGGGTGAAATCGCGCGCATCCAGCGCGAGATCGCGGTGGGCTGCAAGTAGTCAGCTTTTCCGGGCGGCGCGCTTGCGCCTGGCGTCCGCCGGATCAGCCGGCAACGGCCTGAGGATCTCTACCCGATCGTAGTCACGCAGCGGCGTCGCGAGCGCGGCGATCCTGCCGTAGATGCCCACCCGATTGCGGGCGAGGTCGATCTCCGGGAACTCGGCGAGCACCCCGCTCCGCTCGACCGCATCACGCACCGTCGCGCCCGGCTCCAGCTCCAGCGCATACCGGGCCTGGTGCTCGGGTGTGGCGTAGACGACCTCGACGCTCGGCATCAGCGCGCCTCGTGGAGGGCGTCAGCCCGGCGGACGAACGCATCGACGAAAGTGTTGGCGATGTGATCGAAAACCGGTCCGATGAGAGTGCCGAGCAGCGGCGTCGCGAGCTGGTAGCTGAGCGAAAGCTCGACGCGGCAGCCTACCGCCCCCAGCGGACGGAAACGCCATTCGCCTGCTAGATCCCTGAACGGCCCGCGCACCAGCGCCATCTGGATGCGCTCGCCGGGACGCAACCGGTTCTCGGTGGTGAACACCTGCTGGACGCCGCGGAAGTCCACGTGGATCGTCGCGACCGTGCGACGCGAGGTGCGCGAGGCCACTTCGACGCCGCCGCACCACGGCAGGAAGAGCGGATAGGACTCGACGTCCTCGACCAGCGCGTACATGCGCTGCGCGCTGTAGGGGACGATCGCCTGGCGTTCGACGGTGACCACGGACGGAATGCAGGCCGGGCTAGAATCGGCAACAGTTTAGCGAAACGGGCGTCCGGTGAGCATCGTCGAGAATCGCAAGGCGTTCCACGACTACTTCATCGAGGAGCGGTACGAGGCGGGGCTCGCGCTCGAGGGCTGGGAGGTGAAGGCGATCCGCGCCGGCCGCGCGCAGCTCAAGGAGGCCTACGTCGTGCTCAAGGGCGGCGAGGTGTTCCTCGTCGGCGCGCACGTGAGCCCGCTCGCCACCGCCTCGACGCACGTGAAACCCGATCCGACTCGCACCCGCAAGCTCCTGCTGCGTGCCGAGGAGATCCGGAAGCTCATCGGCAGGGTCGAGCGCGCCGGCTACGCGCTCGTGCCGATCAACCTGCACTACGCGAAAGGCCGCATCAAGCTCGAGATCGGCCTCGCGCGCGGGAAGAAGCAATACGACAAGCGTGCGGCCGAGAAGGAGCGGGAGTGGGACCGCGAGAAGCAGCGGCTACTGCGCGTCAAGGTCTGACCGTCAGGCCGCCTTCGCGAGCAGTAGCCAGGTGTCGACCACCGTATCGGGGTTGAGCGACAGGCTCTCGATGCCCTCCTGGGCGAGCCACCGGGCGAAATCGGGATGGTCGGACGGACCCTGCCCGCAGATGCCGACGTACTTGCCCTGCCGGCGGCACGCCTGGATCGCCATGCGAAGCAGGATCTGCACCGCGGGGTCGCGCTCGTCGAACGACGCGGCGACGAGGCCCGAGTCGCGGTCGAGACCCAGCGTGAGCTGGGTGAGATCGTTCGAGCCGATCGAGAAACCATCGAAGTGCTCGAGGAACCGGTCGGCCAGGAGCGCGTTCGACGGCAGTTCGCACATCATCACCACTCGCAGCCCGTTCTCGCCGCGCTTCAGCCCCTGGCGGGCGAGGAGATCCATGACCGCGCGCGCCTCGTCGACCGTGCGCACGAACGGGACCATCAACTCGACGTTCGTGAAGCCCATGTCTTCGCGCACGCGCTTCATCGCCTCGCACTCGAGGGCGAAGCAGTCGCGGAATGACTCGGCGACATAGCGCGACGCGCCGCGGAAGCCGAGCATCGGATTCTCCTCCTCCGGCTCGTAGCGCGCGCCGCCGATCAGCTTGCGGTACTCGTTCGACTTGAAGTCGGAGAGCCGCACGATCACCGGCTTCGGCCAGAACGCCGCCGCGATGGTCCCGACTCCTTCGGCGAGCTTCTCGACGTAGAACGCCCGCGGGCTCGCATAGCCGCGCGCCGCGGACTCGACGGTGCGGCGCAGGTCTTCGGGCAGGTCCGGATGCTCGAGCACTGCCTTCGGATGCACGCCGATCATGTTGTTGATCACGAACTCGAGGCGCGCGAGTCCCACGCCGGCGTTGGGCAACCCCTGCAGGTCGAAGGCGAGCTGCGGATTGCCGACGTTCATGCTGATCTTCACCGAGATGCTGGGCATTTCGCCGACCCGCTGGGTCGTGATCTGGACTTCGAGCTTGCCTTCATAAACGTTCCCGGTGTCGCCCTCGCCGCACGATACGGTGACGTCGGCGCCGTCCGGGAGCTTGCGAGTCGCATCGCCGCAGCCGACGACCGCCGGAATCCCGAGTTCGCGTGCAATGATGGCGGCGTGGCAGGTGCGCCCGCCCCGGTTCGTGACGATCGCGGCCGCGCGCTTCATCACCGGCTCCCAGTTCGGGTCGGTCATGTCGGTGACGAGCACGTCGCCCGCCTGCACGCGCGACATCCCGGAGGCATCCTCGACGATCCGCACGGGGCCGATACCGATCTTCTGCCCGATCGCCCGGCCGGACACGAGCACGCGGGAACGCTCCTTCAGGCGGTAGTGCTCCTGCACCTCCCGGCCGGCCTGTGACTTCACCGTCTCCGGCCGTGCCTGGAGGATGTAGAGCTTCCCGTCTAGGCCGTCCTTGCCCCACTCGACGTCCATCGGCCGGCCGTAGTGCCGCTCGATTTCGACCGCGAAGCGGGCGAGCTCGAGCGCGTCCTCGTCGGTGATGCAGAAACGGTTGCGGTCGGCGGCCGGGACGTCCTCGGTCGTCGTGGCGGTACCGCCCGCCGCGTCCACCGTGAAGATCATCCTGACCAGCTTCGAGCCGAGGCTGCGGCGGGTAATCGGCCGCTTCCCCGCGGCGAGCATCGGCTTGTGGACGTAGAACTCGTCCGGGTTCACCGCGCCCTGCACCACCGTCTCGCCGAGACCGTAGGAGGCGGTGATGAACACCACGTCGCGGAACCCCGATTCGGTGTCGAGCGTGAACATCACGCCGCTCGCCGCGAGATCGCTCCGGACCATGAGCTGAATTCCCGCGGACAGGGCGACGTCGGCATGCGCGAAGCCCTTGTGGACGCGATAGGAGATCGCGCGGTCGTTGTAGAGCGAGGCGAAGACCTGCCGGATCGCTGCGAGGACGCCAGGAAGCCCGGTGACGTTGAGAAACGTCTCCTGCTGGCCGGCGAACGAGGCGTCGGGGAGATCCTCGGCGGTGGCACTCGATCGCACCGCGACCGGGTGCTCTCCCGCTTTCATCAGCTCGCGGTAGGCGGCCGCGATCTCCGTCTCGAGGCGGGCCGGCAGCGACGCATTGACCACCCAGTGCCGGATGTCGGCACCGCAGCGAGCGAGGGCCTCGACGTCGTCGGGATCGAGCGCGGCAAGGCGCGCCTCGATGCGGTCGGCGAGACCGTTATCGGCCAGGAAATCGCGGTACGCTGCAGCAGTCGTCGCGAACCCGCCCGGGACCCGGATGCCGCGCGCGGCGAGGTTGCCGATCATCTCGCCGAGCGAGGCATTCTTGCCGCCTATGCGGGGGATGTCGGCGAGGCGAAGATCTTCTAGCCGCACCACGTAATCGCTCGCCGTCATGTGGCGTCCGCTCCGGTTGCCGCGCGCTCGGGAAAACGATATTTTACGGCGCTGATATCGCGTTGCACAATTCGATTCCCCTATCGATGTCTCATCCGCCGCGCCCCGTCTTCTTCGTGTCCGACGGCACCGGGATCACGGCAGAGGCACTCGGCCATAGCCTGCTCACGCAGTTCGAAGGCATCGATTTCCAGCAGATTGTCGAGCCGTTCGTCGATTCGGTCGAGAAGGCGGAGGAGTGTGTAGCACGGATCGCCGAGGCAAAGGCCCGCGCCGGCGTGCGGCCGATCGTTTTCTGCACGCTGGTGAACGACGACATCCGGGCGGTGCTTCGCGACGCGGACGCGCTGGTGCTCGATTTCTTCGAGGGCTTCCTGAACCCGCTCGAGGCGGAGCTCGGAACGCGCTCCTCGCACACTGTGGGGCGGTCGCACGCCCTCGGCAACAACAAGGAATACCACGACCGCATCGAGGCGGTGAACTTCGCGCTCGCCCACGACGACGGGCTGGGCAACCAGGACCTCGCCAAGGCCGACGTCATTCTCGTCGGCGTCTCGCGCAGCGGCAAGACGCCGACCTGCCTTTACATGGCGCTCCAGCTCGGGATCAAGGCGGCGAACTACCCGCTCACGCCCGAGGACTTTGATCGCGGCGCCTTGCCGAGCGCCGTCGAGCCACATCTCAAGCTGCTCTACGGGCTCACGATCGGACCCGAGCGGCTGGCCGAGATCCGCAACGAGCGCCGTCCCGACAGCCGCTACGCGAGGCTCGAGAACTGCCGGTACGAGGTCGAGCAGGCCGAAAAACTGATGCGGCGCCATGGCATCCGCTGGCTCAACTCCACGACCCGCTCGATCGAGGAAATCGCGACGAAGGTCATGCAGGACGTCAAGCTCGAACGCCGCGTGTTCTGACGACCGCCCGCGCTCCGCACCCGCGTGCGGGTTGCTTGAAAGCTCTTTCGCGGTCTCCGGGTCTTACGACAAGGCTCTCTCGACGACCGCCGGCCACCTCCGCGAGCACAGCCTCAGCGGACAGGCCGCGAGCGTTGCCGCACCTGCTCGAACAGGCACACTGCCGCGGCGGCAGCGACGTTGAGCGACTCGGCGGGACCCGGCATCGGGACCCGCGCACGCACGGTCGCGTACGCGCGGAGCGTCGACGACACGCCGGCGCCCTCGGCGCCGAGCACCCACGCGACAGGCCCTGTCAGGTCGAGTTCGAAGAGCGTTCCGTCGGCATGCGGGTCGGTCGCGATCACCTGCCCAGGAAAGCGAGCCGCGAGGGCAGAAAGCGGCGCGCTCTCGTGGATCGACAGCCCGAAGTGCGCACCCTGCCCGGCCCGCAGAACCTTCGGCGACCAGACGAATACGCACCCCGCCCCGAGAAACACCTGCCGGATCCCGGCCGCGACCGCGGTCCGGAGGATCGAACCTAGGTTGCCGGGGTCCTGGAGACCCTCCAGTAACAGACAAGTCTCGAGCACTTCTGGCAGCACTTCGTGTCCCGGCGTGCGGACGACCGCGAGGATCCCCGTGGGCGTCGCGACCTGCGCGAGCGAGTCGAACAGCCGATCGGAAAGCAGCACCCGGGCGTGCGCCGGGGTCTCGTCGAACAGGGCGCGAATCTCGGCTCGTGCATAGCCGCTCTCGCTCGCGACGAGGGTTGCAGCGATCCCGCCACTCGCCCGGAACGCCGCCACGAGATGCGGCCCGTCGAGCAGTGCCGCGCCCTGCTCCCGGCGGGCGCGCGACGAGGAACCGAGTCTGGCGAGCGTCTTGTAAAGCGCGTTGTCGCGCGAAGCGATGCGCTTCGTCACACGGCGCAGCTCCGAAACCCCGCGAAAACGTCATACCTGTCGGCCGTGTAGAAGTTGCGCCAAGTGGTGCGGAGCAGCCGGACCGGCGTCGCGAAGCTCCCGCCGCGCAGCACCTTGTGGGTCCCGAACCAGGGTGTCGAGTACTCCTTGTACGGATCCGCAACGAAGCCCGGGTACGGGCCGAAGGCCGTCGCCGTCCATTCCCACACGTTGCCGAAGAGCTGTCGGCAGCCCCGCAGGGTATCGCCTCCGGCGCAGGCGTCAACCGCCACTCTCGTCGCACCTTCCAGGTTCGCGCGCCCCGCGGACGCGCGCCCACCGCGCCAAGGCGCCGCCGGCTTCGGCGAGTCCTGGCCGTCGCACGCGGCGTATTCCCACTCTGCTTCCGTCGGGAGTCGCCGGCCCGCAAAACAGCAGTAGGCCTGCGCCTCGTGCCAGCTCACGTGGACCACCGGCTCGTCCGGCGCGAGCCGCCGCCAGCGGTCGAAGCGGCGTTCGGTCCACTCGCCGTCAACCTTGCGCCAGTACTGCGGTGCCGATGCAGCCTGCACCTCGCGCCGTGTCCAGCCCTCCCCCGTCCACCATTCGCGTCGCGCGTACCCGCCGGCATCGACGAAGGCGGCGAACTCGCGGTTCGTGACCGGGGTGCGCGCCATCCGGAACGGCGCGACCTCGACCTCGTGTGCCCACTTCTCGTTGTCGTGCACGAAGCCCGTGCCCGTCGACGCGCCCAGACGGAAGACGCCGCCCTCGAATTCTGCGTCGCCTTCTGCCGCGGCACCGGTCACCGGCATTGCGGTCTGGGCCAGGGCCGGCGCCGGATAGCCGAGCGTCTGGCGCGTGTAGTGGAACGCCTCGGCGTGCATGTCCTCGTGGCACGCCGCGAGCTCGGCGAAATAAAGGAGGCGGTCGTCGCCGGGCCGCCGCGTGAGCGCCTCGCGGACCCCGTCGATCACCGCTTCGAGATATGAGCGCGTCGCGGCAGGGGACAGCAGCGGCAGATCCCAGCGGACCTCGTGGGGGATGGCCGTCGAGTCGTACAGCGCGTCGGCGTTGCCGACGAGGCTCGGCGCGAGCGAGCCGTCGGGCCGCATGCGCAGGCACCAGTGCTCCTGGAACCAGGCCACGTGGCCGATCTCCCACAGCACCGGGTTGACGATCGGGAGCTTCGGGCCCAACAATCGCTCGCCGTCCAGATCCCCGGTGAGCGCGAGCATCCGCTCGCGCGCGGCGTCGAGGTGCCGGCGCACCTCGTCCGCCGCGAGCGTTCCGGGCGAAATCAGGTCGGCAGTCGGGCGGCTCGGCATCGGAGCGTGAGTCTAGCGGGAAAGATTCGAGTGAGAATCGCGATCGTCACGCCTTCGGCGACGAGCCCCCGCACCGGTAACCGCCACACGGCGCAGCGCTATGCAGCATTCCTGCGCAGCGCAGGACACCGCGTTCGCGTGGCGTCGGTGTGGGACGGCGCCGAGTGCGACTTGATGATCGCGCTCCACGCTCGCAAGAGCCACGAGTCCATCGCGCGCTTCAGTGCGCGCTTCCCACGCCGGGCGCTCATCGTTGTTCTCACCGGCACCGACCTCTATCGCGACATCCATATCGACGCGGCGGCGAAGCGCTCGCTGGAGGCGGCGACGATGCTCGTGACGCTGCAGGATATGGGCGCGCTCGAGCTCGCGCCGCGTCTGCGGCCGAAGGTGCGAACGGTCTACCAGTCGGCGCGCGTTCCGCGCCGGACACGGCCGCCGCGGCGCAAGTTCCGGGTCTGCGTGCTCGGGCATCTGCGCGACGAGAAGGATCCGTTTCGCACGCCGCTCGCGCTACGCCATCTCCCGGATGCCGACGACCTCGAAGTGGTCCACCTGGGCGACGCGCTCGCGCCAGGGATGGCCGAGGAAGCAGCCCGCCTGATGCGCGCCGACGCGCGCTACCGCTGGATCGGCGGCGTCCCGCACTCGCGCGCCCTCGCCTGGCTCGCGGCGAGTCATCTCCTCGTGGTCAGCTCGCGCCTCGAGGGTGGCGCGAACGTGGTGTGCGAGGCCGCGCGCGCCGGCGTGCCGGTGCTCGCCTCGCGCATCCGCGGCAACGTCGGCATGCTCGGCCGGGGCTATCCCGGCTACTACCCGGTCGCCGAGGAGCGAGCTCTCGCACGGTTGATCGACCGGGCGCGGACTGACCCGCGCTTCTATCGGGGATTGAAGGACGGTGTTGCCGCGCGGCGGCCGCTCTTCGCCCCAGCGGCCGAACGGCGGCGACTGCTCGCGGTGGTCCGCGAGGCCGGACGCGCCGCTAGGATTCGGAGCTGAAAAGCGTCCACTGCTCGCCCCCGAGCAGTGCGCGCACCGGCGCAAAGCTCCGCCGATAGACGTCGCACGGCCCGAACCGACGCAGGAGCGCGAGGTGCTCCGGCGTTGCGTAGCCCTTATGGCGTTCGAGACCGTACTGCGGATAGTGGGTGGCGAGCCGCACCATCTCGGCGTCGCGCTCCGTCTTGGCGAGAATCGACGCGGCCGAGATCGCCTTCACCCTGGCGTCGCCCTCGACGATCGCCCGGGTCGCGATCGCGAGCGGCGGACAGTGCAGGCCGTCGACGAGCGCCAGTTCGGGCACGACGGCGAGCGCCGCGACGGCCCGGCGCATTGCGAGCAGCGACGCCTGCAGGATGTTGAGCGCGTCGATCTCCTCGACCGATGCGCTCGCGACCGCCCATGCGAGCGCGCGCGAGCGGATCTGCGCCGCCAGCTCCATTCGCACGGCCGCCGTGAGTTGCTTCGAATCAGCGAGCCCGCGGATCCGTCGTGCTGGGTCGAGGATCACCGCCGCGGCGAAAACCGGGCCTGCCAGCGGCCCTCGCCCGGCCTCGTCGACACCACAGGTGAGCGGGGGCTGGCTCAAGCGGTGCTCGGCGCGAGGAGTGGCATGAGCGCTTCGGCCGCACGCTCGGCGGCATTCCGTCGCAGCTCCTGATGCAGGCGCTCGAAACGGTGCTCGATCCGGCGCCGCACCGGTTCGTCAGCGAGCAGGTTCGCCACCGCCTGTGCGAGGTTCTCCGGCGTCGCATCGTCCTGGAGAAACTCGGGCGCGACCGCCTCGCCGCAGAGGATGTTCGGCAGTCCGATATGCGGCACACGCACGAGCAACCTGGCAATCGCCGCCGACAGCGGCGCCACGCGATAGGCGATGACCATGGGGCGATGCGTGAGCGCCGCCTCGAGCGTCACGGTGCCGCTGGCGGCGAGCGCCACGTCGCACGCCGCCAGCGCGTCGCGCGCGTGCCCGAAGAGCAGGGTCAGCGGCAGCCCGTGGGCGTTGTGCCGATAGACCGCATCCTCGAACATCGCGCGCGTCTCGCGCGTCACGAGCGGCACGAGGAAGCGCACGTCGGGCGCCGCTCGCGCGATGAGCTTCGCCGTCTCGATGAACGGGCCGGCCATCATCTCGATCTCGGACTGGCGGCTCCCCGGCAGCACAGTGACCACCCGCGCCCGCGCCGGCAGCCGCAGCTCGAGGCGGATCGCCTCGCGGTCGGTCGCAGCGGGGATCTCGTCGGCGAGCGGGTGGCCGACGTAGGTCACCCCGACGCCCGCGTTGCGGTAGAGCGGCTCTTCGAACGGGAACAGCACCAGCAGTTGCGAGACCGACGCCTTGATCTTGCGCACCCGCCCCCGCCGCCAGGCCCAGACCTGCGGGCTCACCATGTGGGCAGTGTTGATGCGTGCAGCCTTGAGTCGTCGCTCGAGTGCGAGATTGAACTCCGGGGAGTCGATTCCCACGAAGAGCTGCGGTCGGGCGGCGACGATGCGCCGGGCGAGCTCGCGCCGGACGGCGAGCAGCTCGCGAAGGTGACGCAGCACCTCCACGAAACCGCGCACTGCGAGCTTCTCCTGCGGCAGCCACGACTCGAATCCGGCGGCGATCATCCGCGGTCCGCCCACGCCGCAGAAAACGGCGTCGGGCAGGCGGCGGCGCACCGACTCCATCAGCCGGCTGCCGAGGAGATCGCCGGACGCCTCGCCCGCCACCATCGCCACACGGACGGCGGCCACTCGAGTTCCCGCTAGCGGACGATCCCGCGCGTGGCGGCCTTGAGGAACTCGGCCAGCGCGGCGAGCTCGGGACGTCCGCCCGCGGTCCGGGCAAGCTCGGCCTGGGCGTCGGCGAACGAGAGTCCGTTGCGATAGAGCGTGCGGTACGCGGCCTGGATCGCCTCGATCGCCTCGGGCGTGAACGCGCGCCGTCTCAAGCCCTCGCTATTGACGCCGAACGCCTTCGGCGGGTTGCCGGCGACCGTGACATACGGCGGAACATCCTGGCGCAGCATCGTCCCGCCGCCGATCATCGCGTGCGCGCCGATCCGGACGAACTGGTGCACGCCGGTGAAGCCGCCGAGGATCGCCCAGTCGCCGATATGGACATGCCCGGCGAGCTGGGTGCTGTTGGCAAGCACGGTGTTGCTCCCGATCTGGCAGTCGTGGGCGAGATGCACGTAGCTCATGATCCAGTTGCCGTCGCCGACGCGGGTGACCCGCGCGTCCTTCATCGTGCCGCGGTTGAAGGTGCAGTACTCGCGGATCGTGTTTCGGTCGCCGATTTCGAGCCGCGTCGGGTCTCCGCGGTAGGTCTTGTCCTGCGGCGGGCCGCCGAGCGCGCTGAAGCTGCCGATGCGGTTCTCCCGGCCGATGCGGGTCGGGCCTTCGATGATCGTATGCGGCCCGATCTCGGTACCGTCGCCGATCTCCACGTGCTCGCCGACGATCGTGTACGCGCCGACGCTCACGTTGGCCCCGAGCTCGGCCTGCGGGTGGACGATCGCGGTCGGATGGATCATCCGCGGACCGGGCTTACGCGTCGCGCAGCGCGCACATCATCTTCGCCTCGGCCGCGAGCCGCTCGCCCACTCGCGCCTCGGTCGAGAACTTCCAGATGCCCTTGAGATACCGGTCGATCCTGGCGTGCAGCAGCAGCTGATCGCCGGGTCCGACCGGGCTCTTGAACCGGGCGTCGTCGATGCCGACGAAGTACACGACCGACTTCTCGTCCGGAAGCCGTTCGCCCGACTTGAACGCGAGGATCGCCGCCGCCTGCGCCATCGCCTCGATCACCATCACGCCCGGCATCACCGGGTGATGCGGGAAGTGCCCGGGAAAGAACGGCTCGTTGATGGTGACGTTCTTGAGTGCGACGATCCGCTTGCCCGGCTCGAACTCGAGCACCCGGTCAACGAGCAGGAACGGATAGCGGTGCGGCAGGTGGTCCATCACCGCCTTGATGTCCATCGCGTTCATCGCTCTCGCTCCAGTCCGCCGAGCCGCCGCTCGAGCTCGCGAATCCTGTCCGACATGCGCTCCAGACCGCGCAGGAGCGCCACCGTGCGGCGCCACTCGCGCACCGCGGTGGCCGGGATCACGCTTGCATACGTATCGGGCCGCTCGATCGACTTCGTGACCACCGTTCCCCCGGCGATGATCGCACGGTCGACGACCGACAGGTGCCCGCCGATCATCGCGGCGCCGCCGACCATGCAGTGACGGCCGACCGTGGTCGATCCGGCGATGCCGACGCAGCCGGCGATCGCGGTGTGCGCCCCGATCCGGCAGTTGTGGCCGATCTGGATCTGGTTGTCGAGCTTGACACCATCCTCGATCACCGTGTCGTCGACCGCACCGCGGTCGATCGAAGTGTTCGCGCCGATCTCGACGTCGTCGCCGATGACGACGCGGCCGGTCTGCGGGATCTTGATCCACTTGCCGGCCTCGGGGGCGAAACCGAAGCCGTCCGCACCGATCACCGCGCCGGAATGAACGATCGCGCGCGCCCCGATGACGCAGGCGCCGTACACGACGACGCGCGGATACAGGCGGCTGTCCGCGCCGATCGCCGCGCCTTCGCCGACGAAGCACCCGGCGCCGAGGGTGACGCGCTCGCCGAGCTCGACCCGGCGCTCGACGACGCATCCCGCGCCGACGCTCGCGCTCGCGGGGACCTTCGCGTCGACGGCGACAACCGCCGTCGGGTGTATCCCCGGGGCCACCGGCTCAGGCGGGTTGAAGAGCTGCGAGACGTAAGCGAAATACGCGTAGGGGTTGCTGCAGACGATGCGTGGAAGCGAAGTCGCATCGCGCTCGTCCTGCGGAACGATGACCGCCGATGCGCGCGTCGCCGCCAGCTCCGGCCGGTACTTCGCCTGGACGAGAAACGAGAGATCGCCGGCCCGCGCGCCCCGCAGCGTGGCGATGCCGCGAACTTCGACCGCGGGATCGCCCACCAGCTCGCCGCCCAAGCGCCCGACGATCTCGCCGAGCCGGAACGGGCCTTGCGGCATGCGCCTCCAGCGCCGCTTATTTCTTCGCCGGGGCGCTGTCGTCGAGCGCGCGGATCACCTTGTCGGTGATGTCGATGCGCGTGCTGGCGTAGACAGCCTCCTGGAAGATGATGTCGAACTTCTCGGCCTCGGCGATCTGACGCACGACGCGGTTCGCCCGCTCGAGGATCCCCGACAGCTCCTCGTTGCGCCGCTGGTTGAAGTCCTCCCGCAGCTCGCGCTGCTTGCGTTGAAACTCGCGATTCGTCTCCTGGAACTCGCGTTCGCGCTTCGCACGTTCCGAGTCCGACATCGTCATCGCGTTCTTCTCGAGCGTCTCCTGCATCCGCTTCAGGCCCTCGGCCGTCCGGGCGAGCTCCTGCTCGCGCTTCTGGAACTCCGCCTCGAGCTTCTTCTGCGCGCGCACGGCGGGCGCCGCATCGCGCAGGATGCGGTCGAGGTTCACGAAGCCGATCTTGCCCTCGATCTGGGCCAGGCTGCCGCCGGCGGTCACCAGCAGCGGCAGCGCAACAAGCAGTTGCACGATCTTCAAGCTCATCTCCCGGAATCGCGATGCGCGCCCGCGCTAGAACTGTTGCCCGAAAATGAACTGGAATCGCTGCAGGCGGTCGCCGGGCTGACTGTTGAGCGGAAACGAATAGAACGCCCGCAACGGCCCGAACGGCGAATTCCACGCGAGGATCGCGCCCGTAGAATACCGCAATGACAGGTCGATGGTCTGCACCTGGCCGGTCGTCGCGTTGAAGAATGTCGTCTTGTCGCCGAGCTCGAGGCCGGGCTGGTCGGTCCATACCTGGCCGGCGTCGACGAACCAGCCCACGCGCAGCGACTTGTCCTGGCCCATCCCCGGCATCGGCATGAGGACTTCCGCCGAGCCGAGGATCGTCCGGCTGCCGCCGAGCACGCCGTTCTGGTCCGCCGGTCCGAGCGAGCCCTGCTCGTAGCCGCGCACCGAGTTCGTGCCGCCGGCATAGTACGCCTTGAAGAACGGCAGCTGCGAGCCGGAGTACCCGCCGCCCCATCCGATGAGCCCGCGCAGCACGGTGGTGATGTCACGCGTAACCGGGAAGATACCACGAGGCGTCGTAGCTCACCTTGTAGTACTTGAGATCGAAGCCCGGCAGCGCGACCTCCCCGAACAGGCGCTGGAGGGTCCCGGTGGTCGGAAGAAGGGCGCTGTCGCGCCGGTCGCGGGTCCAGGCGAGCGTGAGCGGGAGCCCCACCGGATCGCTGCCGTTCTGGCTCACGAACTCGATGAACCGCGGCGGGCTGTCCTCGAAGAGTTCGATCTTGGTCTGCTCGATCGCGAGGCCCGCGGTGATGCGATCCAGCTCCGTGATCGGGAAGCCGAAAGACACGCCGGCGCCGAGCGTCTCCGTGATGTAGTTGCCGATCGACAGCGCCTGTGCGTCGAAGCGGCGATCGTAGACATTGAATCCGGCGCTGACGCCGTCGACCGTGAAGTACGGGTTGGTGTAGGCGAGGCCGATGTTGCGGTTGATCTTGCTCGTGCTCGCATTGAGGGTGATCGCCTTGCCGCTGCCGAAGATGTTCGCCTGGTTGACCGACCCCTGGACGATGAGCTTGTCCGAGCTCGAGAATCCGAGGCCGAACAGGACCGCGCCGGTGGGCTTCTCCTTCACCTTCAGGCTGACGTCGACCTGGTCGGTCGTTCCGGTGACGGGCTCGGTCTCGAGCTCCACGCCATCGAAGTAGCCGAGCCGGTTGACGCGCACGCGCGAGTCCTGGATCTTCTGACCGTCGTAGAAGGCACCCTCGAGCTGACGCAGCTCGCGCCGGATGACCTCGTCACGGGTCTTGGTGTTGCCGACGACGTTTATACGCCGCACGTATACGCGCCGGCCCGGGTCGATCATGATCGTGAACGCGACGGTGCGCTTCTCCTTGTCGACGTCGGGCACTGCGTTCGCGTTGGCGAACGCGTAGCCCTCATTGCCCAGCCGCTCGGTGATCCGCTTGCTGGACTCGGCAAGTTTCTCGCGCGAAAACGGCTCACCCGGCTTGATCGTCACGAGTCTCATGAGCTCGGCCTCGGGCAGGAGCAGCTCGCCGCCCAGCTTGACGTCGGAGACGGTGTACTTGTCGCCCTCGGCCACGTTGACGACGATGTAGATGTCCCGCTTGTCGGGGGTGATCGAGACCTGGGTCGAGTCGATGTTGAAGTCGAGATAGCCGCGGTTGAGGTAGTAGGAGCGTATCGTCTCCAGGTCCGCCGAGAGCTTCTGCCGCGAGTACTGGTCGTTCTTGGTGTACCAGCTGAGCCAGCCGGACGTCTGCAGCTGCATCAGGTCGAGGAGTTCCGACTCGCTGAACGCGTGGTTACCGACGATGTTTATCGCCTTGATCTTCGCCACCTCGCCCTCGTCGATCGTGAAGTTCACTGCCACGCGGTTGCGGTCGAGAGGGGTAATCGTCGTGGTGACGGTGACGCCGTAACGCCCGGTCGCCAGGTACTGGCGCTTGATTTCCTGCTCCGCCTGGTCGATGAGGGCCTTGTCGTAGGTGCGCCCCTCGGCGATGCCGTTTTCGCGCAATGCCTTGCGCACCTTGTCGGCGGGGAACTCCTTCATGCCGACAAAATCGATCTGCGCGATGGCGGGTCGCTCCGCAACCACGACGACCAGGACGTCGCCTTCGACCTCGACGCGGACGTCGGTGAAGAGCCCCGTTTCGAACAGCGCGCGGATCGCCTGTGCCGCCTTCTCCTCGGTCATCGTCTCACCGACCTTGACCGGGAGGTAGCCGAAAACGGTGCCGGCCTCGACGCGCTGGATGCCCTCGATGCGGATGTCCCGGATGACGAAGGGCTCGAACGCGAACGCGATTCGAGCGAGGCAGAGCCCGAGCAATGCCGCGAGCCAACGCTTGGTCATCGAATCAGGCGTCAGCCCGTGAGCAGGCGGTTTATGTCGTTATAGAAAGCGAACGCCATCAAAAAGAGTAGGACCGCGAGGCCTGCGCGCTGTCCGATCTCCATCGCGCGCTCCGACACGGGACTGCCCTTCAACACCTCGATCGTATAGTACATCAGGTGCCCGCCGTCGAGTAACGGGATCGGCAGCAGGTTGAGCACGCCGAGGCTGATCGAGATGAGCGCGAGAAACGAGAGGTACGGTGCGAGCCCGAGACTCGCGGACTGGCCCGCGTAGTCGGCGATCGTCACCGGTCCGGAGAGATTGCGCCACGACACTTCGCCGACGATCATCTTGCCGAGCATTCGCAGGCTGAAGATCGACATCTCCCAGGTTCTCGCTATCGCCTTCGCCGCGGCCTCGATCGGCCCGTAGCGGATCTCGAGGTAGTAGGCTTTCAACGCTTCCTGATCCACGTGCGGCGCTGCGCCGATGCGGCCGATCGTCTCGCCGCCCTGCGTCGCGCCTTCAGGCACCAGATCGACACGCAGGCTGCGGCCCCCGCGGTCGATGTCGAGCACGAGCGTACGGCCGGGGCTCCCGCGCACCTTGGCGACCAGCGCCTCCCAGCTCGGGACGGACTCGCCGTTCACCGCGACGATCCGGTCACCCGACGCGAGTCCGGCGCGCGCGGCCACACTGCCCGGGACTACCTTGCCGATCACCGGCGACAACTCGGGCCGATACAGCCTCAAGCCCAGCTTCGCGAGGAGGTCGCCCTCGACCTCGTCGGTTGCGACGCGAGAGAGATCGAGTGTCCGCCAGTCGATTGCGCCCCGACCGTCTGCGACCTCGATGCGCGCCGATTTGCGCTCGAGCGCGAGCTGAAGGAGCCGCCAGCGGACATCCTGCCAGCCGGTCACCGGCTCGCCGTCGATCGCGCGGATTGTGTCGCCGGCGCGGAATCCCGCCTGCGCCGCAACCGTGCCGGATTCCGGCGCGGCGACGACCGGCTTCGCTTCCTGCACGCCCGACAGGAACAGGCACCAGTACAGCACGATCGCGAGCAGGAAGTTGGCGGCCGGTCCGGCGACAACGATCGCGAAGCGCCGCCACACCGGCTGGCGGTTGAAGGCCCGCGGCAGGTCGGCCGGCGCCACCTCGCCTTCGCGTTCGTCGACCATCTTGACGTACCCGCCTAGCGGCACCGCGGCGATCACCCACTCGGTCTGATCGGGGCCGAACCTGCGGCTGACGAGGGCCCGGCCGAACCCCACCGAGAACCGCAGCACCTTGACGCCGCACCACCGCGCGACGATGTAGTGGCCGAGCTCGTGCACGACGATCAGGAGACCGAGCGCGACGACAAAGGAAACGATCGTATGCAGCAGGTTCATGTGATCCTGGCGACTGTGCGTCCGAGCGCCTCGCCGGCGGCGGCGCGGGCTGCGCGATCGGCTTCCAGCACGTCCGCGAGCGAGTCGACGGGGCCGGCCGCAACGCGTGCGAGCGCCGCTTCGATGACGTCGGTAATGCGGTTGAAGGCGAGGTCGCGCGCGAGGAACGCGGTCACCGCAACCTCGTTCGCTGCGTTGAAGACGGCCGGTGCCGTTCCCCCCGCCGCGAGCACCTCGTAAGCGAGCGCGAGTGCCCTGAAGCGCGTGAAGTCCGGCGCCTCAAAGGTGAGCCCGCCGATGCGCGCGAGGTCGAGCGCGGCAACACCGGCTTCGATCCGGTCGGGATGCGCGAGGGCCTGCGCGATGGGTGTGCGCATGTCGGGGTTCCCGAGCTGCGCGATCACCGACCCGTCGGCATACGAAACCATCGAGTGAACGACGCTCTGAGGATGCACCAGGACTTCGATCGCGTCGGCGCTCGCGCCGAAGAGCCAGGCGGCCTCGATGATCTCGAGTGCCTTGTTCATCATCGTGGCGGAGTCGACCGAGATCTTGCGACCCATGCTCCAGGTCGGATGCGCGCACGCCTGGTCAGGCGTGACGGTCGCGAGCTCCGCGAGCGGCCGCTCGCGGAACGGACCGCCGGAGCCCGTCAGGACGATCTTGCGCACGCCGCGCGCGGCGAGGCTTCTTCCCCTGCCCTGGGGCAGGCACTGGAAGATCGCGTTGTGCTCGCTGTCGATCGGGAGCAAGGTCGCGCCCGCCTCCTGCACCGCAGCCATGAACATCGGCGCGGCCATCACCAGCGCTTCCTTGTTCGCGAGCAGGATCTTCTTCGCGGCGCGCGCCGCGGCGAGCGTCGGGGCGAGCCCGGCCGCGCCCACGATGGCCGCCACCACCGCTTCGACCTCCGGATGTCCGGCAACCGCGGCGAGCGCGTCGGGACCCGCGAGCACCTCGACCGCACAGCCTGCCGCGTCGAGCCGAGCGCGCAGGCTGCGCGCCTGCCGTTCGTCCGCGAGGACCGCAAACTGCGGCCGGTGTCGGATCGCGAGCTCGAAGAGCTCGTCCGCCTGGGTGTGCGCGGTCAGCGCGAACGCCCGGAACCGCTCGGGGTGACGGGCGATCACATCGAGCGTGCTGCGGCCGATCGAACCGGTCGCGCCGAGGACCGCCACGTCCTGGATCGCGCTCATAGCATGTTCACCAGCGCGGCCGCGGGCATCACCGGCGTCAGCGCGTCGATGCGATCGAGCACACCGCCGTGGCCGGGCAGCAGATCGCCGCTGTCCTTGAGGTTAGCCTGGCGTTTCATTGCCGACTCGAAGAGGTCACCGAGGACCGAGAGCACCACGAGCGCCTCGACCAAGACGATCATCCACACCGGGCTCCACGGCAGGTCGCGGATCGCTGCCGGGGCCGCCCCGCCGAAGAACGCGATCCAGGCGGCAGCGTACACCGCCGTCGCGCCGAGCGCACCGCAGAGTCCTTCCCAGGTCTTTCCGGGGCTGACATTCGGCGCAAGCTTGCGGCGCCCGAACCGCCGTCCGAAAAAGTACGCGGCGACGTCCGCAATCCAGACCGTAGCCATGAACGCGAGCAAGGTCGCCGGGCCCAGGTTCCGGAGCTGCACCAGCGCGAGGAACGTGGGCAGGAGCACGATCCAGCCGGCCGCGAGGACGAGGAGCGCCGGCGGCTGCGCAGGTCTGCGCGCGAGCCACAGCGGCGCGCCGACGACCCAGAACGCCAGAGCCACCAAGTAGACGGGCGCGAGCGCAAGCACACCGACACCACCGTCCGCGAGACCCGATGCCGTCGCGACCGCGAGCCCCGCGCCGGCGGTACAGATCGCATAGGCGATGCGGCGGCCCGCCCTGACGCGTGCGAATCCGGCCCACTCCCAGGCCGCAAGCGCGAGCAGCGCCGCGGCGAGAACGGCCCAGCCAAACGGCGGGAGCCAGAGCAGCGCAGCGAGCAGCGCGACGACGAGCGCGATCGCGGTGATGACCCGGTCGCGGAGCATCGCGGCGCCCGGAGCGCGCTACGCCAGCCGGCGGCGCGTGTCGGGCAGGTCGACAACGGCGGCGGGTCCCGACGCCTCGACGAGTTGCTCGCTCGTGCGGCCGAAGCGGCGCTCGCGCCGGCGGTACGAGGCGATGGCAGCATCGAGAGCCGCCGCGTCGAAGTCGGGCCACAGGGTGTCGGTGAAGTACAGCTCGGAATAGGCAAGCTGCCAAACGAGGAAATTCGAGATGCGCTGCTCGCCCCCGGTGCGGATGAAGAGATCCGGCTCGGGAGCGTAGCTCATGGCGAGATACGGCGTGAGGTCGGCTTCGGTGTAATGGCCTGCGCGCTCGGGGTGGGCGCGCACCATCGTGTTCACCGCGTGCAACAGGTCCCATCGACCGCCGTAGTTCGCGGCGATGGTGAGCGTGAGCCGCCCGTTGTCGGCGGTGAGATCCTCGGCGCGGCGGACGAGCGCAGCGATCGTGTCTCCGAACGGCGCAAGGCTTCCGATCACACGCAGCCGGATGCCCACCTCGTGCACTTTGCTCACCTCCTGCTCCAGCGCGGCGCGGAAGAGCTGTTTCAGCACCGAGACCTCGTCGGCGGGCCGGCGCCAGTTCTCGGAGCTGAATGCAAACAGCGTGAGGTACTCGATGCCGCGCTCGCCACACGCGCGTACGGTCGCCCGGACTGCCTCGACCCCGCGGCGATGTCCGGCGACGCGCGGCAGAAAGCGGTTCTTCGCCCAGCGCCCGTTGCCGTCCATGATGATGGCGACGTGGCGCGGGACGGGGCCGGTCTGCGGGATGATCTGGGTTGTGCTCTCGTGCATCGTGGGGGGCCCGTGAAGCGGACGCTAAACGTGCATCAGGTCGGCTTCCTTCTGCTGCAAGACCTTGTCGACCTCGGCGACGTAGCGGTCGGTCAGCTTCTGGATGTCCTCCTGCGCACGGCGCTCCTGATCCTCGGGAATCTCGTGCTTCTTCAGCATCTCCTTGAGATGGGTGTTCGCGTCGCGGCGCAGGTTGCGGATCGCCACGCGCGCGTTCTCGCCTTCGTGGCGCACGACCTTGGTCAGCTCCTTGCGGCGCTCCTCGGTCAAGGCCGGCATCGGGACGCGGATCAGCTCGCCCTGCGAGGCCGGGTTGAGACCGAGGTCGGAGTCGCGAATCGCCTTCTCGATCACCGCCCCCATCTTCTTCTCCCACGGCTGGATGCCGATGGTGCGGGCGTCGACCAGCGTCACGTTCGCGACCTGGTTGATCGGCACCACCTGGCCGTAGTAGTCGACCCGGATGTGGTCAAGTAGCCCGGTGTGTGCGCGCCCGGTCCGGACCTTGGCGAGGTCCGCCTTCAGCGCGTCGATCGACTTCCTCATCTTCTCCTCGGCCGTTTTCTTGATCTGCGCGACATCCATGACGATGTCCTCCTAAAGATGCACTAGGGTTCCCTCGTCCTCTCCCAGAACGACGCGCTTGAGCGCGCCGCGCTTGTAGAGGCTGAACACCACGATCGGCAGCTTCTGGTCCCGGCATAGCGCGAGCGCGGTCGTGTCCATCACGCGCAGGTGCTGGGCGATCGCCTCGTCGAACGAGATGCGCTGGTAGCGCTTCGCGTCGCGATGCGTCTTCGGGTCGGAGGTGTAGACCCCGTCCACCTTCGTCGCCTTGAGCACGACCTCCGCACCGATCTCGCTGCCGCGCAGCGCCGCCGCAGTATCGGTGGTGAAGAACGGGTTGCCGGTGCCCGCGGCGAACACGACGATCTTGCCTTCCTCGAGATAGCGGATCGCCTTCGGCCGGATGTAGGGTTCGACGATCTGCTCGATGTTGATCGCCGACTGCACGCGGGCATTGAGGCCCTTCTGACGCATCACGTCGGCGAGCGCGAGCGCGTTCATGATCGTCGCCAGCATTCCCATGTAGTCTGCGGTCGCCCGGTCCATTCCCGCGGCACCGAGCGCGACACCACGGAAGATGTTGCCACCGCCGATCACCGCTCCGATCTCGACCCCGAGCGCGGCGACGGTGGCGACCTCGTCGACGATCATCTCGATCGTCTGGCGATTGATGCCGAAGGGATCGTCCCCCATCAGCGCCTCGCCGGAGAGCTTGAGGAGGATGCGCTTGTACTTCGGCTGCGACATACTCAGCGCGCGGCTCCCGCCTGGGCCATCACTTCGGCGGCGAAATCACTGCTCTTTCTTTCGATCCCCTCGCCGACGACCAGGAAGCGATACCCGCGCAGCTTGGTTCTCTTCCCGGCGAGCGCCTTCTCGACCGTGAGCTTGTCGTTCACCACGAACGGCTGGCCGAGCAGCGCGATCTCCGCGGCGAACTTGTTGAGCGCGCCCTCGATCATCTTCGCCGCGATCTCCGGCGGCTTGCCCTGCTCCTTCGCGCGCGCCTCCTGCACCGCGCGCTCGCGCGCGAGGACGTCGGGCGACACGTCGGCCTTCGAGAGGAACTGCGGCTTGGCGAAGGCGACGTGCATTGCAATCCCCTTCGCCAACTCGTCGTCGCCCTCGTAGTCGATCATCACACCGATTTTCACCCCGTGTACGTACTGCCAGAGCCGCGCGTCGGTCTGCAGCCGCGCAAATCGCCGGATGGTCATGTTCTCGCCGATTTTCTGCACCAGTTTCTGGCGTTTCGCCTCGATGTTCTCGCCGGCGAGCTCCAGTCCCGCGAGCGCAGCGACGTCGGCAGGGTTCTGCTTGGCGACGACCTCGGCGAGACCGCGCGCGAACAGGAGGAAGTCCTCGTTCTTCGCCACGAAATCGGTTTCGCAGTTGACCTCGACTAGCGCGCCGAGCTTGCGATCGGGCGCGAGCCAGGAGCCGATCACGCCTTCGGCGGCAACCCTGCCCGCCGCCTTGCTCGCCTTCGCGCCGCTGCGGACACGGAGCAGATCCTCGGCTTTCCTGAGGTCGCCGGCCGCTTCCTCGAGCGCCTTCTTGCACTCCATCATGCCGAGCCCGGTCAGCTCGCGCAGCTCCTTCACCAGGGTCGCCGTGATTTCTGCCATGCCATTACTCCTGTTTCCCGATCTGCGAGGAGCCATGCCCGTCGCAGATCTGTCGCACCCGAAAAAAGGGGGCTTCGACGCCCCCGTGGGATCCGCCTCGGCGGTGCGTCACGCTCCGCCGGCGTCCTCGACCTCGACGAATTCATCGGCCGAGGCCGACACGATCTCCTGCAGCGACTGCGACTTGCCTTCGAGCACCGCGTCGGCGATCCCGCGCGCGTAGAGCCGGATCGCGCGGCTCGAGTCGTCGTTGCCGGGGATCACGTACGCGATCCCGTCGGGCGAGTGGTTGGTGTCGACCACGGCGACGATCGGAATGCCTAGCTTCTTCGCTTCGGCGACAGCGCCCTTGTGGTAGCCGACGTCGATCACGAACAGCGCGTCCGGCGGGCCGTCGAGGGACTTGATGCCGCCGAGGCTCCGCTCGAGCTTCGAGAGTTCTCGCTGGAAGTGCAACCCCTCCTTCTTCGACATGCGCTCGACGCTGCCGTCCTCGACTTGCGCTTCCATCTCCTTCAGGCGCTTGATCGACTGCTTCACCGTCTTGAAGTTGGTGAGCATGCCACCAAGCCAGCGGTGGTCGACGAACGGCATGCTGGAGCGGATCGCTTCCTCGCGGACGATCTCGCGTGCCTGCCGCTTGGTACCGACGAACAGGATCACTCCCTTGTTCGAGGCGAGCTTGCGGACGAACTTCGCCGCCTCGTTGTACAACGCGAGCGTCTGCTCGAGATTGATGATGTGGATCTTGTTGCGGTGACCGAAGATGAACGGTGCCATCTTCGGGTTCCAGTACCGCGTCTGGTGCCCGAAATGAACGCCGGCCTCCAGCATCTGGCGCATCGTGGTGGTCATGCACTTCTCCGTCTAGGGTTGATCACTGACGCTCTGGCCGCATTTACCTCGTGGCGTTGATCGGCGTTCGAGGCACCCTGACCGGACAGGCGCGAAGTTTCGCGGCACCCCTGGCGACATGCACCAACAACTGCGGGGCCGCGTAGTTGCCGCTGTGGCGCGCCGCAAGAGGCAAACGCCGTTGCTTCAGGCAAACTAGCCGCGAAGTGTATCACGGGCGCTGAGCAGGATTCAATATTTTCCTTGCCAAACAGCGCATTAACCCCTCGGGGCGGACCCTGTTGAGGCACCCGCGAGGTTTGCCCTGCAGAATGCGGTCTACTATCCTCACGGCTTTTTGAGATCGCGATGGCAGTCGTCCTGAAGGGCGCGGAAGAGATCGAGCGGATGCGGGTCGCGGGGCGGCTCGCGGCCGAAGTCCTCGACTTCATTGCGCCGCATGTGAAAGTCGGCGTTACCACGGCCGAACTCGACCGGCTTTGCCACGAATACATGCTCGGTGTCCAGCAGACGGTGCCGGCGCCGCTCAACTACGCGCCGCCCGGGTACCCGCCGTTTCCGAAGTCGATCTGCACCTCGGTCAATCATCAGGTCTGCCACGGCGTCCCCGGCGACCGCGTGCTCAAGAACGGCGATATCCTGAACATCGACATCACGGTCATCAAGGACGGCTTCCACGGCGACACGAGCCGGATGTTCTATGTCGGCGAGACGTCGATCCAGGCCCGGCGGCTTTGCGAAGCGACCTACGAAGCGATGTGGCTCGGCATCCTCGCCGTGCGACCCGGCGCCTTCCTCGGCGACATCGGTGCCGGCATCCAGCGCCACGCCGAGAGCCGGGGCTACAGCGTCGTGCGCGAGTTCTGCGGTCACGGCATCGGGCGCAGGTTCCACGAGGAGCCGCAGGTGCTGCACTACGGCCGGCCTGGCACCGGCCTGCGACTCCAGCCCGGGATGATCTTCACGGTCGAGCCGATGATCAACGCCGGCAAGCCGGCGATCCGCGAGCTCGCGGACGGCTGGACGATCGTCACCAAGGACCATAGCCTCTCGGCGCAGTGGGAGCACACAGTGCTCGTCACCGAGACCGGGTACGAGGTACTCACGCTCTCGCGCGGCGCGCCACCGATGCCGCGGTCCGTCGAAGCGGCCTAGGATTCCAGCGCCGTGGCCTCGGTGCCCGCCCGACGCCTCGAGGTCCCGGACTACACGTCCGAGCTGCGGCAGCGCCTCGCGGGCGAGCGCGCCGCGCTCCGCGGCGATTACGAAGCCGATGCCGATGCTCCGCGCTTCCTGCGCCGCCACAAGCAGCTGGTCGACGCGATCCTCCGCGAGCTGTGGCGAGAGGCGAACCTTCCACGCCAGCTCGCGCTCGTCGCCGTCGGCGGCTTCGGCCGCGGCGAGCTCTATCCACATTCGGACGTCGACGTCCTCGTCCTTCTGCCGCAAGCGCTCGACCCGGCCGAGGCGGGGCGGGTGGAGCAGTTCATCGGCCGGTTGTGGGACGTCGGGCTCGAGCTCGGGCACAGCGTGCGCACGGTCGAGGAATGCCGCGACGAGGCCGCGAAGGACCTCACGGTGCAAACCTCGCTGCTCGAGGCGCGCCTGATCGCGGGCAGCCGCACCGTTTTCTCGCAGCTGTACGACCGCCTCCATGACGGGTTCGACGCTCAGGCGTTCTTCAAGGCGAAGCGACTCGAGCAGGAACAACGGCATGCCAAGTTCCAGGACAGCCCCTACAGCCTCGAGCCGAACCTGAAGGAGGCACCCGGCGGCCTCCGCGACCTGCAGGTCGTGCTCTGGGTCAGCCGCGCGAGCGGGCTCGGCCGCGACTGGCGCTCGCTGGCGGCGCGCGAGTTCGTCACGCGCGAGGAGGCGATCCAGCTCAAGCGCCACTCGGAGTGGCTCGCGCGGGTGCGTATCCGCCTCCATCTGCTCGCGGGGCGGCGCGAGGACCGGATCCTCTTCGACTATCAGGACGCGCTCGCGAAGGCGTTCGGCTTCGCGGCCACGCCGACGAAGCGCGCGAGCGAGCTGTTCATGCAGCGCTACTTCCGGACGGCGAAGACGGTCACGCAGCTGAACACGACCTTGCTTCAGAACCTCGGTGCCGCGATCTTCCCTGCCTCCGACGCGCCGCCGGAGCCTATCAACGAGCGCTTCCAGGCGGTGCGCGAGCTCCTCGATGCGCGCGACCCAGGGGTCTTCGAGCGCGACCCGCACTCGATCCTGGAGAGTTTCCTGCTGCTGCAGCAGCACTCCGAGTTGAAAGGGATGACCGCGCCCACGCTGCGCGCGCTCTGGCGCGCGCGGCGGCGGATCGACAGCGGGTTCCGCGCCGACCCGGCGAACCGCGCCACTTTCCTCGCCATCCTGCGGCAGCCGCGGGGCCTGGTGCACGAGCTGCGGCGCATGAACCAGTACGGGATCCTCGGCCGCTACCTCACCGCCTTCGGCAAGATCGTCGGCCAGATGCAGCACGACCTCTTCCACGTGTACACCGTCGACCAGCACATCCTGATGGTCGTGCGCAATTTGCGGCGGTTCACGATGGTCGAATTCGCTCACGAGTACCCGCTCTGCAGCCGGCTTGCCGCCAACTTCGAGCGCTACTGGCTCCTCTACGTCGCGGCGATCTTCCACGACATCGCCAAGGGCCGCGGCGGCGACCACTCGCGGCTCGGCCGGATCGACGCGCGGCGCTTCGCGCGCACGCACGGGCTTCGGCCCGAGGACACCGCGCTCGTCGAGTTCCTGGTCGAGCACCACCTCACCATGTCGGCGGTCGCGCAGAAGCGGGACCTCTCCGATCCCGACGTCATCCGCGAGTTCGCCGGCATCGTCGGGACGGAACGTCGACTCGTCGCGCTCTACCTGCTGACGGTGGCCGACATCCGCGGCACGAGCCCGAAGGTCTGGAACGCGTGGAAAGGCAAGCTGCTCGAGGATCTCTTCCGGCTCACGCGCCGCATCCTGCGTGGGGCCTCAGTCGGTTACGATCAGGACGTGCAGGCGAAGCAGAGCGAGGCGCTGCGGCTGCTGCGTCTCTACGCGCTCTCCGATAAGGCGGGCGAGGCGCTTTGGCGCGAGCTCGACGTCGCCTACTTCCTGCGGCACGAGCCGCAGGAAATCGCCTGGCAGACGCGCACGCTGCATTACCGTGTTGCCACCGATCGGCCGGTCGTCAAGGCGCGGCTCTCGCCGATCGGCGAAGGCCTCCAGGTGATGATCTACGCCAAGGACGAGTCGGACCTCTTCGCGCGCATCTGCGGCTACTTCGAGTCCATCAACTACTCGATCGTCGACGCGAAGATCCATACGACACGGCACGGGTACGCGCTCGACACGTTCCTCGTGCTCGGGACGGGCACTTCCCACCACTACCGGGACATGATCGGGCTGATCGAAGAGGAGCTCACCGACCGGCTCGAACGGCGCGCGTCGCTCGCGCCGCCAGCGCGTGGCCGCGTGTCGCGGCAGCTGAAGCACTTCCCGATCACCCCCGAGGTCCACATCCGGCCCGACGAGAAGGGGCAGTATCAGCTAGTCTCGATCACCGCAGGGGACCGCCCGGGCCTCCTGTACGGAATCGCGCGCGTGTTCAGCCAGTACCACGTGGACCTCCATACGGCGAAGATCGTCACGCTTGGCGAGCGCGCCGAGGACGTGTTCGTGGTATCGGGAGAGGCGCTGGCGAACCCGAAGACGGTGCTGCAACTCGAGCAGGATCTGCTCGCTGCCCTACAGTGAAGGCGCGGTTTAGTCCTCGCTGATGTCCTCGCCGGGAAACAGCGCGTCGATGAAGCCGAACTTCGAGAGGTCGCGGATCCGCATCGGGTAGAGGATGCCGTCGAGATGATCGGCCTCGTGCTGTACCACGACGGCGTGGAAGCCTTCCACCGTGCGGTCGATCACCCGGCCGCGCTCGTCGAAACCCCGGTACCGGAGCTGCCGGTAGCGCGGTACGAGCCCCCGCATCCGCGGCACGGACAGGCAACCCTCCCACCCCTCGACCTTCTCCTCCCCGATCGGCTCCAGGATCGGGTTGATGAGGACCGTGTCCGGAACTTCCTCGGCGTCAGGATAGCGCGGGTTGCGGTGAACGCCGAAGATCACCACCCGCAGGCCCACGCCGATCTGCGGTGCCGCGAGCCCGGCGCCGTTCAGGTGCGCCATCGTGTCGCGCATGTCGCCGAGGAGCGCATGCAGCTCGGCGGTGTCGAACGCCTCCACCGAGCGTGCCTTCTCGAGCAGGCGCGGATCGCCCATCCTGAGTACTTCCCTGATCATTCGACGGTCACCACTTCCTCGATGATGCGCCGCGCCCGGCCGATGGTCGCGTGCAGCATCTGCTCGATGCCCTTGAGGTGGATGCCGGCGCGACTCTCGCCCCGTCCTGCCGCGTGGTTCACGACCACGGCGATCGCGGCGTAGGGCACGTCGAGCTCGCGTGCTAGCGCCGCCTCCGGCATGCCGGTCATGCCGACGATCTCGGCGCCGTCGCGCTCGAGGCGGTCGATCTCCGCCGCCGACTCGAGCCGCGGGCCCTGCGTCGCCGCGTAGACCGCGCCGTCGACGACCGTCTCGCCGCACGCCCGCGAAGCCGCAAGCAGCTTCCGGCGCAGCCGTTCCGCGTACGGCACAGTGAAATCGATGTGTGTCACGGGCACGTCCCCGCCCTCGAAGAACGTCGACCGCCGGCCCCAGGTGTAGTCGATGATCTGATGCGGAACGACGAGCGTCCCGGGCCCGAGGTCGGCGCGGATGCCGCCGACCGAAGCCACCGACACGATCTCGGTGGCGCCCTCGTCCCGCAGCGCCCAGATGTTAGCCCGGTAGTTCACCTCGTGCGGCGGAATCGTGTGGCCGTAGCCGTGGCGCGCGAGGAACATCGCTCGGCGGCCGCGCAAGGTGCCGAACGTGACCGCGCCGGATGGCTCGCCGTAGGGCGTACGGACCGCTTTGCGCGCGGTGACGTCGAGACTCGAGAGCTGGGTCAGTCCGCTCCCGCCGATGATCGCCAGCATCCAGTCAGCACTGTTTCAGAGCATAGATGGCGGGGAGGTTCCGCCAGGAGCCGTGGGCGTCCAGGCCGCAGCCGAACACGAACCTGTCGGGAATCTGCAGGCCGACAAAGTCGGGCCGGACCGGCTTGGGCGCGGACTTGATCTTGTCGGTGAGGACCGCGACCTTGCACGACAGCGCGCCCCGTTCGAGCACTCGGGCCTTGATCGCCGCCAGCGTGTCGCCCTCGTCGAGGATGTCGTCGAGGACGAGCACTGCCCGTCCCCGCACGCTCTCGTTCGGCTCGACCTTCCAGCGGATCTGCCGCCCGCCGAGCTCGTCGCCGTACCGAGTGGCATGAACGTAGTCCACGTGCAGCGGAAACCGCAGCTGCGGCAGGAGCTGGCCGCAGAAGAAGAGCGCGCCGTTCATGACGCACAGAACGAGTGGGTACTTGTCGCGGAAGTCACCCGTGATCTCGCCGGCGACGCGCCGGATCGCGGCCTCGACCTCGTCGGCGGGGCAGACGAGGTCCGCCTCCTCCAGCATCTGCCACGCTTCCGCGGCGGTCAGCATCACATCTAGTAGGTGAAGGTCACGACGTCGTCGTCCATGGCCTTGGCGATCATGTACGCGCCCCCGACCGTCTCCTCGATCTCGGGGATCAGCTCCTTCCCCCACAGGTCGAGCGTCGGCGTGCAGACTTTGAACTTCACGCCGGCCTCGTGCGCGTCACGGATGAAATCGTAGACGGTCTTCGGCGAATCCTCCTTGACCCGCAGTTTCTCAGCCACGCCTTTGATCGCGAGCTCGCCTGCCCTGCCCGTCATGATGATCTCGACCTCGTACTCCATCGCCGCCGCGACCGCCGCCTGGAAGAAGGGCGCGCCGAGCTCCGATCCGTTGCGCGGATCGGTGTTCATCATCACGATCATCAGCTTGTCGGCCATGGCTACCTCCACCGGCATCGGCGGCGGGCAGTATAGATCAAGCGCGGCCGCGCGCGACCGTCAATCGGCTCCCCCGGCGAGCCACGCGCCGAACGCCTGGCCGACCTCCGCGTGCTTGCGTCCGAGCGCGACCGTAGCCTGGAGGTACCCGAGCTTCGACCCGCAGTCGTAGCGCGTGCCCCGGAAGCGGTACGCGAGGACGGGTTCCTCTTTCAGGAGGGACGCGATGGCGTCGGTGAGCTGGATCTCGCCGCCGGCGCCCGGCGTGACCCGGTCGAGGATGCCGAGGATCCGCGGGGTCAGGACGTAACGCCCGATCGCTGCGAGATTCGACGGCGCGGCCTCGGGCCGCGGCTTCTCCACGATCGCTTCAACCGACTCGAGCCGATCGTCGATCCGCGTGGCGCGTACGATGCCGTAGCTCGCCGTCTGCTCGCGCGCGACCTCCTGGACACCGAGCACCGAGCGCCCCTCGCGCGCGAAGACCTCGACCATCTGCTTCATCGCCGGCGGATCGGCGTCGATCAGGTCGTCGGCAAGGATCACCGCGAACGGCTCGTCGTTGATCACCGGCTTCGCGCACAGGACCGCGTGCCCGAGACCGAGCTGCTCCGGCTGCCGGATGTAGATGCAGCTCACGCGGCGCGGGAGGATTCCCTGCACCAGCTCCAGGAGCTCCTGCTTGCCGCGGCTCGCGAGCTCGTTCTCGATCTCGTAGGCCTTGTCGAAGTGGTCCTCGATCGCCCGCTTGTGCCGGCCGGTGATGAAGATCATCTCGGTGAGGCCGGCCGCGACCGCCTCCTCGACGGCGTATTGGATGAGCGGCTTGTCGACGATCGGCATCATCTCCTTGGGGCTCGCCTTGGTCGCGGGAAGGAAGCGACTGCCGAACCCCGCAACCGGGAACACCGCCTTCTTGATCGCTCGTATCACCATCTCATCCCTTCAAGAGTTCGCGCAGACCTGCCTCGTCTAGAACCGTCACACCGAGCGTCTCGGCTTTAGCAAGTTTCGAGCCCGGCTCGGCGCCGGCGACTACGTAATCGGTCTTCTTCGAGACCGAGCCGCTCACCTTGCCGCCCTGCGAGAGTATCAGCCCGGTCGCCTCTTCCCGCGTCATGCCCGGCAGCGTCCCGGTCAGGACGAAGGTCTTCCCGGCCGCGTGCCGCCCGGTAGCCGCACGAGGCACGTCCTCTTCCCAGGCGACGCCCGCCTTGCGGAGCGCCCTGATCACGTCGCGATTGTGCCGCTCGCCGAAGAACCCGCGGATCGAGGCTGCCACGACCGGCCCCACATCCGGCACCTGCTGGAGCGCCTCTTCGTCGGCGTCCAGGATCGGCTCGAGCGCGCCGAAATGCGACGCGAGATCCCGCGCCGTGGCCTCACCGACGTTCCGGATCCCGAGCGCATAGATGAATCGCGCCAGGGCGGTGCGCTTCGAGCGCGCCAGCGCATCAAGCAGATTCTGTGCGGATTTCTCGCCCATCCGCTCGAGGCCGGCGAGATCCTCGAGCGTGAGGCGATAGAGGTCGGCGGGCGTATGGACGAGGTCGCCGTCGACGAGCTGGTCGACGATCTTCTCGCCCAGACCGTCGATGTCGAGCGCGCGGCGGGAGGCGAAGTGACGCAGCGCCTGCTTGCGCTGGGCCGGGCAGAAAAGCCCGCCGGTGCAACGTGCCACCGCCTCGTCGGGAAGCCGCACAATGCCGGAGCCGCACACCGGGCACCGGGTGGGCATCCGGAACGCCGCGGTCCCGGGCTGGCGCGTGCCAGCGACCGACCGGACGACTTCGGGGATCACGTCGCCAGCGCGCCTCACCACCACCGTGTCGCCGACGCGGATGTCCTTCCGGCGCAGCTCGTCTTCATTGTGGAGCGTCGCGTTGGTCACTGTCGCGCCGCCGACGAATACCGGCTTGAGACGCGCGACCGGCGTGATCGCGCCGGTGCGGCCGACCTGCACCTCGATCCCGACGAGCTCGGTGGTCGCCTCCTCCGCCGGAAACTTGTGGGCCACAGCGAACCGCGGCGCGCGGGCGACGAAGCCAAGCGAGCGCTGCTGGTCCAGACGGTTCACTTTGTAGACGACGCCGTCCATGTCGTAGGGCAGCGACGTGCGCTTGCCGCCGAGCCGGCGGTAATAGGCGACCAGACCTTCGACGCCCTTTTCGACCGCCCGCTCCGCCGACACCGGTAGCCCCAAGGCGGCGAGCGCATCCAGCAGCCCGGACTGCGTCTCGAAGCCCTCGAAGCCTTGCACCTCGCCGACGCCGTAGCCGAGGAAGCGCAACGGCCGCGACGCGGTGACCCTCGGGTCGAGCTGGCGCAGGCTTCCTGCGGCGGCGTTGCGGGGGTTCGCGAACTCCCGCTCGCCGCGCTCGCGCTGGCGGGCATTGAGCGCCTCGAAGTCGTGCTTGTACATCAGTACCTCGCCTCGCACCTCGAGCAGGCGCGGCGGCCTGGCGGTGCGCAGCCGCAGCGGGATGCCGCGCACCGTCCGCAGGTTGACCGTCACGTCCTCGCCGGCGAAACCGTCGCCGCGGGTCGCGCCCTGGACGAAATTGCCGCCGTCGTAGGTGAGATTGATCGCCAGGCCGTCGAGCTTCGGCTCGCAGCTGTATTCGACGATCCCGGCGTCGAGGGCCTCGCGCA
Organism: uncultured beta proteobacterium; assembly: GCA_963744255.1. Lineage (GTDB taxonomy): Bacteria > Pseudomonadota > Gammaproteobacteria > Burkholderiales > SG8-39 > DATEDA01. The sequence goes on along the minus strand of CAVUSZ010000017.1, from coordinate 189,728 downwards.
CTCGCCGGTCGAACGCCTCGACCTCGGCGTCGCCGAAGGCATTGTTGATCGAGAGCATCGGCACGCGATGCCTGATGGTCGCGAACTCCCTCGACGGCGTCGCGCCGACGCGTTGCGTGGGCGAGTCGGCGGTCACAAGCTCGGGATGCGCCGACTCGATCTGTTGGAGCTCGCGGAAGAGCCGGTCGTATTCGGCGTCGCTGATCGTCGGTGAATCGAGGGCGTAGTACCGGTAGTTCGCTTCGTCGATCCTGGCGCGGAGCGCCTTCGTGCGCTCGACGATCTCGCGCCCGACCACCATCTACGAGAAGAGACGCACCGCGATCGGTCCGCCGGCGGGTATGCCGCGCGCGGCCATCGTCCGGTGGATGCTTTCGAGCTGGCGGCCGATCGCCTCGAGCGCCGCCTGGCCGATCGGCTTGTGATTGTCGTCCACGAGGACGCCGCCGAGCGCCTGCTCGAGCTGATGCGCGAAATCGATGAAACGGCGGAACGCCGACGGGCTCGCGCTCACGCGCGGCACGTCGAACAGCGCGGTGACCCCGCGGGTCTGCAAAGTCTTGATGGTCTCGGCGTGGAACGGCATGGGCTCGAGGTTGGCGAGCGAGAAGAGCTCGGTGCCGTCGTCGGCATAGCGGTGGAACCGGCCGTCGTGGCCGATGGTCATGCCGGCGCTTTCCGCGAGCGTGCGCAGCTTGGTGCCGGGGAAGGCGTGCGACTCGCTGCCGATGACGCTGAGGCCGATCTGCACGTCCACCGAGGAACAGAAGCGGTCGAGCTCCTGCGCCCGCGCGATGGCCTCGCCGACATCCGGGAAATCCGGCTGCGCAGCGAGCGCGAGCGCGACCTCCTGCACCTCGCCGCAGAACGCCAGGAGATCGTCCTCGCCCACCGGGCCGGCGCGGCTCGTGAGCTGTATGCCGACCCGCAGGCGCTGGTAGCGGCTCTCTGAGCCGACCGAACGCCAGAGCGCTCGCGACTCGTCGAATCCCTCGCAGTGCACGGGCCGGACCAACCCTTCCTCGAGGAGCGCCTGGGCGTGGCGGGCGAGATCGGCGCCGGTCACCGACCGCGCGCAATCGAACTCGACGATGTAATCGACCGCCGGGTCGAGGCCACCCACGGCGAGCGCCGGAACAGGCGCTTCGGGCGCCGGCACGGGAGCCGGTTCGCCGACGTCGAACGTGTGCTCCATGTTGCGGTCAACCGGCGCGGGCTGGGGCGCCGGCGGCCGAGCAGTAGAGACGGTGTCGGCGGCATTGGCGCCCCCGAGCAGGACATCGTCGTGCCGCGCCGCGAACGCGCCCTCCGTTCGGCGTCTGACTCTCGCTTCCTGCCAACGATTGTAGGCGATGACGCCGACCACCACCGCGACGCCGATCGCGAGGAGGCCGAGCTGCAAGTCGCTCATTCGAACGCGTCTCCGGCTCGTCAGGCCGCTTCCCTGATGCGGAGCGCCTCCTCGATGTCCACGGCCACCACGCGCGAGACGCCTTGCTCGGGCATCGTCACGCCGATGAGTTGGGAGGCGATCTCCATCGTGATCTTATTGTGGCTGATGAACAGGAACTGCGTTTCCGCCGCCATCTTGCGGACCAGGCTGCAGAACCGCTCCGTGTTCGTGTCGTCGAGCGGTGCGTCGACCTCGTCGAGCAGGCAGAACGGCGCCGGGTTGAGCTGGAACAGCGCGAACACGAGCGAGATCGCGGTCAGCGCCTTCTCGCCCCCCGAGAGCAGGTGGATCGTCGAAGTGCGCTTCCCCGGGGGCTGCGCCCGGACCTCGATGCCGGCGTCCAGGATCTCCTCGCCCGTCATCTCGAGGCGCGCTTCCCCACCGCCGAACAGCGTCGGAAAGAGCTGGCCGAAGTGGCGGTTCGCCTCCTCGAAGGTCTGCCGCAGCATCTCGCGCGTCTCGCGGTCGATGCGGCGGATCGCGTTCTCGAGCGTTTCGAGCGCGGTCGCGAGGTCCGCGGCCTGCGCATCGAGGAAGCCCTTGCGCTCGGTCGCGATCGCCAGCTCTTCGAGCGCCGCCATGTTGATCGCGCCGAGTTCGGCCATCGCCTGCTGCGAGCGCGCGATCTCGGCCTGGAGCGCGGTCGGCCGGACCTTCGCGCTCGCGTCGTGGGCGAGCGCCGTCTCGTCCGCGCCCGCGTCCGCGAGCTGCTGCGTGAACTGCTCGACCGCCAGCTGCGCCGCCTGCGCCTTGAGCCGCAGCTCGCCCGCCCGATCGCGAAGCGGCGGGAGCGTCTGCTCGCATGCTAGGCGTTCCTCGTCTTCCGCGCGAAGCCCCTCGGCGATCTCGTGCTGGCTGGTCCGCGCCGCCGCGAGCCGTTGCTCCCGCTCGACCCGGATGCCGAGCGCGTCCTGGAGGGCGAACCGGAGCGCCTCGTCCCTGAGCCCGTCCAATTCGATCTCCATTTGCGATTGATCGACCGCGGCCCGCGCGATCTGTTCTGAAACGGCATTAATAGATTTTTCTATCTCACTGATTTTTGCTATGCATTCACGCTCTGAAAACGCCGTTTCCTGAACTTCCCGGGAAGCCAGCTGGACTGCTTCGCGATGGGCCTCGAGCGCGTTCTGGGCCGTGTCGTGCGCCGCTTGGGCCACCTGGAACTCTTCCGAGCACCGAGTGATCTCGAGCCGCTGCCGCGTCAGCCGCGACTCCGCCACCGCGCGGGCAGCGAGCTCCTGAGCTCGCTGGCGCTCGATCTCGGCGAGTTCGTCGGCGATCTGTTCCGTACGCGCTCGTATCCGGGCGATCGCCTCCGTGACCCGCACATGCTCCAGCTGTTGCTCGTGGCGGTCCTGGCTGAGCGCCGACTCCCGGTCCTGAAGCGCTGCAACCTGTTCGCGGCGCGCTGCGAGCTGCCGTTCCGCGGCAGCGTGTACTTCACGCGCCTCCTGCGTCCGTGCGCCGAACTCACGCAGCTCCTCGGTCAGCCGCTCGATCTCCCGCTGACGGGCGAGGATCCCGGCGTCGGTCGAGTCCGGGCCGTGGAAGCTCACCGCGTACCGGGTGAATTGGTGCCCTTCGCGGCTGACGAGAATCGCCCCGGCGGCGAGGCCGAGCCGCGTCGTCAGCGACGGCACGCCTTCGATCGCGAAGCACCCCGCGAGCCACTCCTCCACGAGCGGCCGCGCAGTGTCGTCGGCGAAGCGCACGAGGGAGCCGAGAGGCTGGAACGATGCTTCCGCGCCGCGCGCCGGCGCCGCCGTGCTCGGCATGAAGAGACTGACCTTGGCCGGAGGAGGGTCATCGAAGAGGCGTGCGAGCACCTGCGGGTCGGAGAGCTGCAGTGCGTGCAGCCGCTCGCGCAGCACCGATTCGATCGCCGTCTCCCAGCCGGGCTCGACAGTGATCTTCTGCCACAGCCGCGGGAGGCGCTCAAGCGCATGCCGCGCGAGCCACTCGTTGATCTCGCTCCCCTCCTCGACCTGCTCCTGGATCCGCTTCAGGGTCGCGAGCCGCCCGGCCCGGGTGTTCGCCTCGCGCTCGAGCTCCTGCAGCCGGGCGAGCGCGGCAGCGCGCGCGGCTTCGAGCACCGGCAGATCCTGCTGCAGCTCGCGGATGCGGGTCGCGCAGGCCGCAGCGTCCGCTTCCGCGGTCGCGATCCTGCCCGCGATCACCTCGAGCCGCGCCGAGTCGGGTTCGGCCAGCTCGCCGCGCTCGGCCGCAAGCCGTTCCCCGCGCGCGTGCAGGCCGTCGAGCGTTCGGCCCGCGTGCGCGACCTGTGCCTGTTCGAGCCGGAACGCCTGGTCCGCGGCGGCGATCGCATCGCGCGCCCCCGACAGGCGATCCTGCGCGGCGCGATGCGACTCTTCCAGCCCGGGCGTCCGGTTCTCCTGCGCGGCCAGGTGCGCCTGAGCGGCCGCGATCCGCTCCGCCGCCTCGGCCCGCCGACGCTGCCACATCCCCGCCGCATCGCCGAGCTCACTCCGGTTGCGCTCCCACTGCTCGAGGTGCGCCGCGAGCTGCCCGCGGCTCGCCTCGAGCCGCTGGCGCGTCTCGGTCATGAACCGCAGCTCCGCCTCGAGCCGCGAGACTTCAGCATTGATCTCGTAGAGCGCGCCCTGGACCGCGTTGACCGCGTCGCCGGCGGCGTAGTGGTCGACCCGCGCCTGCTCGAGGCGGCGCTCGATCTCCCGCAGCCGCGCGGTTCCCGCCTCGAGCTCGTTCGTGACGCGATCTATCTCGCCCGCCACGCGATGCGCTTCGTTCTCAGCGTCACGCTTGCGCAACCACCACAGGAGGCTCTGCTTGTGCGTCGCCTCGGCCTGCAGCGCCTTGTACTGGCGCGCGATCTCGGCCTGGCGGGTGAGCTTCTCGATCTGCGTCTCGAGCTCGCGCCGGATATCGGCGACTCGTGCCAGGTTCTCACGCGTGTCGGCCAGACGGTGCTCGGTCTCGCGGCGCCGCTCCTTGTACTTGGAGACGCCGGCCGCCTCCTCCAGGAAGGTGCGCAGTTCCTCGGGCTTTGCCTCTATCACCCGCGAGATCATCCCCTGCTCGATGATCGCGTAGGCCCGCGGGCCCAGCCCGGTGCCGAGGAAAATGTCGTGGATGTCGCGGCGGCGGACTTGGGCGCCGTTGATGTGGTAGGTCGACTCTCCGTCGCGCTGCAGGACGCGCTTCACCGAGATCTCGGCGTACTGAGACCACTGGCCTGCGGCCTTGCCGAGGCTGTTGTCGAACACGAGCTCGACGCTCGCGCGCGCGACCGGGCCGCGCTGCGCCGAGCCGTTGAAGATCACGTCCTGCATCGACTCGCCGCGAAGCGCGCTGGCGCGGGTCTCACCTAGCACCCACCGCACCGCGTCGATGATGTTGGATTTCCCGCAGCCGTTCGGGCCGACCACGCCGACGAGCTGGCTCGGGACATCGATGGTCGTCGGGTCGACGAACGACTTGAATCCGGCCAGTTTGAGGTGCGTGAGGCGCAAGCTCTGCGACGATAGGGAGGCGGCTGCGCGCCGCGTTGTTGATACGCTCTGGGCGGAAAAAACGGCCCGTATAATACCATCGCGATCACCGCTCCCGGCACGATGAATTTCGTTCCGGCTTGCCGCTGATGAATCCGGACCTCGCGAAGCTCCAGCCGTACCCGTTCGAAAAGCTGCGGTGGCTCTTCTCCGGAGTCACGGCCGATGCCGCGCGCGCTCCGATCAGCCTGTCGATCGGCGAGCCGAAGCACGCCACGCCGCGATTCATCATGGAGACGCTCACGCAACATCTCGGCGGCCTGGCCGCGTACCCGGCGACCGCAGGGTTGCCGTCGCTCCGCGAGGCGATCGCCGGCTGGCTCGTGCGGCGCTACCGACTGCCGGCGATCGACCCAGCGACGCAGGTGCTGCCGGTGAACGGCTCGCGCGAGGCGCTGTTCGCGATCGCGCAGGTCGCCGTCGACCGGACGCGCGACGCGGTCGTGCTGTGCCCCAATCCCTTCTATCAGATCTACGAGGGCGCTGCCCTGCTCGCCGGCGCGACGCCGGTATACGCCAACACGGTGCCGGCGCGCCGGCTCGGAATCGACTATTCGGCGGTGCCGGAAGCGGTCTGGCGGCGCGTGCAGCTGCTCTATGCCTGTTCGCCGGGGAACCCCACCGGACACGTGATGACGATCGAGGAGTGGCGCGAGCTGTTCGACCTGTCGGATCGCTACGGCTTCGTGATCGCCTCCGACGAGTGCTACTCCGAGCTGTACTTCGACGATGCGCGGCCGCCGCTCGGCGCACTCGAGGCCGCGCATCGGCTGGGCCGCGACGGGTTCCCGCGGCTGATCCTGTTCTCGAGCCTTTCCAAACGCTCGAACGTCCCGGGGATGCGGTCCGGCTTCGTCGCTGGCGACGCGGCGGTCATCAAAGCGTTCCTCCTCTATCGCACCTACCACGGCAGCGCAATGAGCCCGGCGGTCCAGGCGGCGAGTGAGGCGGCCTGGCGCGACGAAGGACATGTCATCGAGAACAGGCGACTCTACCGCGACAAGTTCGCGGCCGCTCTGCCCCTCATTCGACCGCCGCTCGAGACGGCAATGCCGGACGGCGGGTTCTACCTGTGGATCCGTACCCCGGTCGACGACGCCGAATTCGCCCGCGAGCTGTACCGCAAGTACAATGCGACCGTGCTTCCGGGCAGCTATCTTGCCCGCGAGGCGCACGGCGCAAACCCCGGGCGCAACCACGTTCGCGTGGCGCTGGTCGCGGCGCCCGAGGAGTGCCTCGAAGGCGTGCGGCGGATCGCCGAGTTCTCCACCGAGCTCGCAAGCTCACTCTGAGAAGGACCGATGCAGGTGGTGCGGGAAATCATCGAATCGGCATGGGAGAACCGGGCCAACCTTGCGCCGTCCTCGGCCGATGGGAAGGTCCGCGCCGCCGTCGACGCGGTGCTCGCCGCACTCGACCGCGGCGAGCTGAGAGTCGCCGAGAAGATCGACGGCCAATGGCACACTCACCAGTGGATCAAGAAGGCGGTCCTGCTCTCGTTCCGGCTCCAGGACAACCAGGTGATGCCCGGAGCGTCCACCCAGTATTACGATAAGGTGCCGACGAAGTTTGCCAGCTACGCTGCCGCGGACTTCGCCGCCGGCGGCTTCCGCGTCGTCCCGCCGGCCGTCGCGCGGCACGGTGCGTACGTCGCGAAGAACGTGGTCCTGATGCCCTCGTACGTCAACATCGGCGCCTATGTCGACGAGGGCACGATGGTCGACACCTGGGCGACGGTCGGCAGCTGCGCCCAGATCGGAAAGAACGTCCACCTCTCGGGGGGCGTCGGAATCGGCGGCGTCCTCGAGCCGCTACAGGCCAACCCGACGATCATCGAGGACAACTGCTTCATCGGCGCGCGCTCGGAGGTGGTGGAGGGAGTGATCGTCGAAGAGAACGCCGTCGTCTCGATGGGCGTTTTCATCGGGGCGAGCACGCGGATCTACGACCGCGCGAGCGGCCAGGTCCTCCAGGGACGGGTGCCGGCGGGATCGGTAGTAGTTCCTGGAACCCTCCCTTCCCCGGACGGAAAATATGCCCTCTATTGCGCCGTGATCGTCAAGCAGGTCGACGCCAAGACGCGCGCCAAAACGAGCATCAACGAGCTGCTCCGCGGCGACTGACGGCGCGCAACTCCCCGGGGAGATCAGGATGGCGATGAAGCGCCTGCTCGAACTGATGGCCGAGAAGAAGGCCTCGGACATCTTCATTTCGGTCGGCGCGCCGATCAGCATCAAGATCAACGGCGTCACCATGCCGATCAACCAGCAGATCGTGACCCCGGATACGGTCCGCGCGCTGATGGCGGAGATACTGAGCGAGCGGCAGCTCACGGAATTCAACGAGGAGTTCGAGCTGAACACCTCGTACCCGATGCGCGGTCTGGGCAGCTTTCGCGTCAGCTGCTTCATGCAGCGCTCGACGCCGAGCGTGGTGGTGCGCTACATCCCGGGCGAGATCCCGCAGTTCGATACGCTCGGCCTGCCGCCGGTGCTGAAGGAGGTCGTGCTCGAGAAACGCGGCCTGATCCTGATGGTTGGCGCCACCGGGTCGGGCAAGTCCACTTCGCTCGCGGCAATGATCGACTATCGGAACGCGAGCACGCCGGGTCACATCATCACCATCGAGGACCCGATCGAGTTCCTGTTCAAGCACAAGCGCTCGATCGTCAACCAGCGCGAGCTCGGCACCGACGCGAAGTCCTACCATGTCGCCCTCAAGAACGCCCTGCGGCAGGCACCGGACGTGATCCTGATCGGCGAGATCCGCGATCGCGAATCGATGGGCATGGCGATCGCGTACGCGCAGTCGGGGCATCTCTGCCTTGCGACCCTGCACGCGAACAACAGCTATCACGCCCTGAACAGGATCATCAGCTTCTACCCGCTCGAGAACCGCCCGGCGCTGCTGTCGGACCTGTCGGCCACGCTCCGCGTCATCGTGTCGCAGCGGCTGGTCAAGAACACGAAGGGCGGCCGTTGCCCCGCGTCCGAAGTGCTGCTCAACACCCGGCACGTCGCCGACCTGATCGAGGAAGGCAAGATCAACGAGATCAAGGAAGCGATCGACAAGAGTCTCGCGCCCGGCTCGTTGACCTTCGAGCAGTCGCTGTTCAAGATGTTCCGCGACGGCACCATCACGCAGGAGGAGGCGCTCGCCAACGCCGACTCGGCAAACAACCTCTTGTGGCTCATGAACAACGCCGACGCGAGCCTCGCCCAGCCGCAGGCGATGGCGCCCAAGCCGGCGATCGAGCAGAAGGTCGAGACCGCCCCCAGCGGCGCCTCGTTCAGCGAATTCAGGCTCTCGCTCGACGACGAGAAGGCCGCTTGAGCGCGCGCTGCGCGCCGTTCGACGCTAAGCTTCGCGTCGTCGTCACCGGCGCGAGGGTCTCTTGCCCAATATGGCTGACACGCTGGCACTCGCACGCGAGCTGATCGCGCGGCGCTCCGTCACGCCCGAAGACGGCGGCTGCCAGCAACTGCTCGCCGCCCGCCTCGGCCCGCTCGGGTTCCGGCTCGAGAGCCTCGTCAGCGGCGGCGTCACCAATCTCTGGGCACGGCGCGGGACCGCGGCGCCGCTCGTCTGTTTCGCCGGGCATACCGACGTCGTTCCGACCGGACCGCTCGACAAGTGGCTGTCCGATCCGTTCGCGCCGAACGAGCGTGACGGGAGGCTCTTCGGACGTGGCGCGGCCGACATGAAGACCTCCCTCGCGGCAATCGTCGTCGCGATCGAGGGCTTCGTTGCGGCGCGGCCGTCTCACCGCGGGTCGATCGCGGTGCTTGTCACCTCCGATGAGGAAGGCGTCGCGACCGACGGCACCGTGAAGGTCGTCGATCGCCTCGAGGCGCGCGGCGAACGCATCGACTATTGCGTGGTCGGCGAGCCGACCTGCGTCGGGAGGCTCGGCGACATGATCAAGAACGGCCGCCGGGGCTCGCTCTCCGGCCGGCTCGTCGTCAAGGGCATCCAGGGTCACATCGCCTACCCGCAGCAGGCACGCAATCCGATCCACGAGCTCGCGCCGGCGCTCGCCGAGCTCGCAAGCACGGATTGGGACCGCGGGAACGAGTACTTCCAGCCGACGACCTGGCAGGCGTCGAACATCCACGGCGGGACCGGCGCGGCGAACGTGATCCCGGGCGAGCTCGAAGTGATGTTCAACTTCCGCTTCTCGACCGCGAGCACGGCCGAAGGCCTCCGATCGCGCGTCCAAGGAATTCTTGACCGCCACCGGCTCGACTACGAGCTCGAGTGGACGCTCGGCGGCCAGCCGTTCCTGACGCCGCGGGGCGAGCTGGTGGCCGCGGTAGCGGACGCGATCAAGGAGATCACGGGCGTGGACGCGGAAGTGTCCACGACCGGCGGGACGTCGGACGGCCGCTTCATCAAGCGCATCTGCCCGCAGGTCGTGGAGTTCGGGCCGGTCAACACGTCGATCCACAAGCTGAACGAGCACGTCGAACTCGACGCGGTGGAGCCGCTCCGGCGCATCTACCAGCGCGTGCTCGAGAAGCTGTTGGCTTGAAGCGGCGCGCCGCCGGCCGGACAGTCGGCGACTGGTGGAAGGAGATCGCGCGCCGGTTCGCCAGCGCCCGGCTGTTCTACGGCCACGGCACCCAGAGCGCGCGCGACGAAGCCGCGTGGCTGCTATGCCACGTGCTCGGCATTCCCTTCGAGCGGTTGCCCGGCGCGCTCGGGCGCAGCGTCGGCGCTAACGACGCGCGGCGGCTCGATTCGCTCGTTGCCCGGCGGATCGGGACGCGCGAGCCGCTCGCCTACCTGCTTCGGGAAGCGTGGCTGCAGGGGCGCCGATTCCACGTCGACCGGCGGGTCATCATTCCACGGTCGCACATCGCCGAACTGCTGTTCGGCGGGAACCTCTCGGCATGGCTCCCGCAACGAGGTCCGCGGCGGGTGCTCGATCTCTGCACGGGCTCGGGTTGTCTCGCGATCCTTGCGGCCCTCGTCTACCCGCAGGCGCGCGTCGACGCGTCCGATATCTCGCGCGCGGCGCTCGCAGTGGCGCGCCGGAACGTGGCCGCGTACCGCCTGCAGCGGCGTGTACGTCTCGTCGAATCCGACCGCTTCGCTGCGCTCAAGGAGACGCGGTACCAGTTGATGCTGTGCAACCCACCGTACGTGCCCGAGGCCGAGATGCGCACGGCTCCCGGCCGAGTACCGGCGCGAACCCCGCCGCGCGCTCGCGAGCGGCCGTGACGGACTCGATTTCGTGCGCCGGCTGCTTGCCGAGGCCCCCGCTCATCTTGCGCCCGGCGGCGTGCTCGTCGTCGAGGTGGGAGACGGGCGCAGAGCGCTCGAGCGCGCCTTTCCGCGCGTGGCGTTCACCTGGCTGGCGACGCGCGGCGGCGAGGATGCCGTCTTCGCGATCACGCGCGAACAATTGCCGAAATGAGCACGGGGAACCACACTGGACGCGCGGCCCAGCGCTTGAGCAATCCCTTGCCGCGCTCGTCCGGCGCGACGGGCCGGCAGACGTGCTTTGCCAAGCGGGCGCCAAGGTAGTAGCCTGCGGGCGCTCTTCTCCTCCATCGGGCCTGCTACATCATGCCTTGTCTGGCTGCAGCCGGTCGTGCCGCGCTGCGGAGTGCAGCCTCCTTGCTGTGCGCGGCGGCATGGGCATCGGACGAGGCATTTCAGCCCGGCACCTACGAGATTACTGCCCAGACCGTGATGCCTCATCTCGAAGAGAGCTTGCGGTATGCCACGACGCGGGAACGCCGCTGCCTCCGCAGACACGAGCTCTCGACTGCTTTTCCCCATCCTCCGCCACCACTCGCTCGCAAGGCTGCAACCTGGCGAGCGAGAGCCGCCGCGGCGACACAATTCACTATCTTCTCGTCTGTCGGCGCCCGGAAGTGGCGAGCGGGAGTGCGCGGCTGAATCCTGATCCGGGCCGCATCGTGGGAGCTCTCGAGATCAAGATGGGGGGCAAGAACATGACTTTCGGACAGCGCATCGAGGCAACGCGGCAGGGCGAATGCCAAACAGCGCCGTGAACCGCCTGCGCTGACAGGTACCGCCGGACCCGCCGCCCGCTCTCAGGGGCGGCGATAGTCGACGCCATACCTGCCGTAGATGGCGGCAATCGTGCCGTCGGCGACGAGCGATGCAATCGCCGCGTTCACCGCGTCGACGAGCGGCGCGTCGGCCCGACGCAAGCCGACGGCGACCACCCACTTCAGCTCGGGCTCGGAGTCCTCGGCGTGGACGAGCGCGACCTTGCGGCCCGGGTTGGTAAGGTTGTAGTAGCCGATCGAGGCCGGCGAGACCGCCGCGGCATCAACTTCGCCTTTCCCGACCGCCTCGAGCATGTCGTCCTCGAAGGCGAACGGCACCATGCGCGCCCCGGTCTTGCTGACAATTAGGCTCGCCAGCGAATTCATCATCACACCGACCCGCGTTCCCGCCTTCAGGTCGCGATAACTGGCGACGGTGGCTTGCCCGGGCGCAAACGCGAGCGCCACGCCCCCGGTCTGGTACGGCGTGGAGAGCTTGATCGCCGGTCCCTGAATCTCCGGTCGCGCGATCGTGTCCATCAGCATGGCGCTGGGCCGATGTGGCGAGCGCCTGAGCGGCTGACTCGCCGCCGCGCCGATCGGCGCCTACTTGCCGCTGGGAGTCGCGCCAGGGAAGCGCGCCGCGTAGTACGCCAGTGTGTCGAGCTCTTCGGGGCTCACTTGGCTCACCGCCTCGGTCATCGCCATCGTGTAGCCCGGGCGCTTGCCCGACTTGAAGCCCTGCAGGCTCATCTGCAGGTAGTCTTCCCGCTGGCCGGCGATGCGTGGCACCTGCTGGCCGCCGGCGAAGTCGGCGCCGTGGCAGAACACGCACTTGTGCTGCTGCGCGAGCTCGGCGCCCTTGCGCATGCGCGCGGCGTCGGGCGCAGTGGCCGGCGCGGGCGCCGGCACCGGCGGCAGCGTGCCAATGAACTCGGAGAAGCCGCGCAGGTCAGCGTCGGTCATCGTCTTGGCCACCGCGGTCATCGCCTCGTTGCTGCGCCGGCCCTCGCGGAACAGGAACAGCTGCGTGATCGCATAGAACGAATGCTGGCCGGCGAGCACCGGCGTGCCCGGCATATCGCTGCGCCCGTTGGCGCCGTGGCACGCCGCGCACAGCGTCGCGAAACGCTCTGGGTAAGGGTTGGCGGGGGCCGGGGCGCTGGCCGCCTTGCCGGTGCTGCGCGGTTTCGTCTGGGCGCCGGCCGATACGGCCAGGGCCATCAGGGTCAACGTGCAGAGCGCAAAGCGGGCCCGCCCCTTCACGGGATCATTTGCCGCCGTAGCTGATGCGGTAAATCGCTCCGGCGTGGTCGTCGCTCACCAGTAGCGAGCCGTCCTTCATCACCAGGAAGTCCACCGGCCGGCCGAGGTAGCCGTTGTTCTCGACGAAGCCGGTCATGAAGGTCTCGAGCCGCGCACCGCCCTTGCCGTCGGGCCAGGCGACCTGGATGTCGGCGTACTTCTTGGTGCGGTTCCACGGGCCGTGGCGCGCGATGAACATTGCACCCTGATACTTGGCCGGGAACATCTTGCCGGTGTAGAACTTCAGGCCCAGCGAGCCGGCGTGCGGCCCCAGCAGCGCCGCGGGTTTGGCGTAGTCGTCGCACGGCTTGCCCCAGCCGAATTCCACGTCGGGAATGTTGCCCTGGTGGCAAAACGGGTAGCCGAAGTGCTGCTTGCCGGACTGCGTCACCTGGTTCAGCTCGTCGTTGGGCAACTCCTCGCTGAACCAGTCGCGCCCGTTGTCGGTGAACCAGAGGTTGCCGGTCTTGGGGTCGAAGTCGAAGCCCACCGTGTTGCGCACGCCCGAGGCGATCGTCTCGAGGCCGCTGCCGTCGAGGTTCATGCGGAAGATCTTCGCCCACTCGCCCGGATCGCAGATGTTGCACGGCGCGCCGACCGCGAAGTACAGCTTGTCGTTCTTGATGCGCAGGTACTTCCAGCTGTGGTCTTCGCCGCCAGGTAGCTTGTCGTACAGCACCTTGGGCTCGCCGAGCTTGTCGAGGTTGTCCTCGACGTTGTCGTAGCGCATGATCTTCGTGTTGGTGGCCAGGTACAGGCTGCCCTTGTGGATCTCGATGCCGGTGGCCAGCGGCATCTTGTCGATGATCACCTTGGCCTCGCGCTTGCCCTTCTCGGGAATCACGTACACCTTGTTGGCGACGAACAGCGAGCTGACGAAGATGTTGCCCTTCTCGCCCTGGCGGAGGCCGCGCGCGTCGAGCACGCCGGAGGCCCAGACCTCGGCCTTGAAGCCCGGCGGCAGCTTGAACTTCTTGACCGGCAGCTGATCGACTGGCGTCGGCACCGGGAACGCCGGCACCGGCGCCATCTTCAGCGCCGTTTCAGTTTTCGGACGACCCTTCGCCCAACCGGGTTCTTCGGCGGGTGCCTGCTGGGCCATGGGGGCACCGACAACGCAAAGTGCGGCAAGCGCAACGAACGAGCGGATGTGACGCATGGTGGCTGCCTCCTTCGTGGTTGTTGATGAGAATGCCGCCGCCGATTATGGGCGAGGCAAGGTCCCCGATCAATAACAATCGGGTTCGGTCCTGATGGCTGCACCCGAACGAATACAGCGAGTGAAAGCACCTACTTGGCGCGCGCGGCGAGCCGGTCGCGCAGCACGCGGTGCTGGATCTTGTCAGGCGACATCTCAAACTGATACAGGTTTTAGGTGTTTCGGACATCGCTAATTGATACACCACCCCGTCCCGTGGGTGAATCGCGTTTGTTTCCCCGATAAGCGGGCAAGCCCGCGCGGCGGGCGTAGCCCGACCGCAGGAGTTGCCGTCGTACTCATGCCGCGGCCCCCTGCTCGGCGGCAACCGGAGACCTTGTCTTCGCGTTGCCGGCGATCATCTCGGCCTTGCGCTTCTCCGTGAGCCGATAGCTCTCACCCTGGATGGTAAGCGTCCGCCGGACACCGTCTTGACGACGGCGAAGTAAATCAGGCAGCGAGCGCAAGCTTGGTCTTCAACGCCTCGGCAACCCAGTCGGAGCCGGACTTGCTCGGATGGATCACGTACTTCTTCCCGCCCCGCTCCAGCATAATGAACTCGCCGGTGGCGCGCTGTCGAAGTTCCACGTATCGTGCGGCAGCTCCTGATGGTAGCCCTTCATCTTGCCGGTATCGGGATCGAGCAGGATCACCGCGGTTGTTTAGAGGTTCTCGCTTGGCCGTGCTCCGTATACGGCGAACGAACGGGTCGCATGCCAACCGAAGCGCATTTATAGACGGCCGGCCCCGCCCTTTTAAGACCGGAAACATCCTGTAGTCTTCCACGATACGAGGGGGGCAAAGCCGCTGACCCGGCACCCCCCTCGTGTCCCCAAAGCCGCGAGCGCGATGCCTTCGGCATCGGCTTCAGGCTAAGCCACCTCGCTGGATCGCCCGTCACGCGCCGCGGTGTCGTTGCCTTTCCACCGCGGCGAGGACAGCGAGCGCGTCGCGCGTCGCCGCGACGTCGTGGGCGCGCACAATCGCCGCGCCGCGCTGCACCGCGAGAAGGCGCCGGTCACGCTCGCCGGAAGGCGATCCTCAGGTGTCTCGCCGGTGATGCGCCCGAGGCTCGACTTGCGCGATAGGCCGACCAGCACCGGGTAGCCGAGCGCCACGATCGCGTCGAGGTGCGCCAGGAGCCGCAGGTTGTGCGCCGTTTTCTTGCCGAAGCTGAACCCGGGATCGACGACGATGCGCTCGGGGGCGATACCGGCCGCGACGCAGGCCGCCGCCCGGGCGGCCAGGAAGTCGCGAACCTCGGCGACGACGTCGTCGTAGACCGGGTTGATCTGCATCGTCCGGGGCTCGCCCTGCATGTGCATGAGGCATACCGCTGCGCCCGACCAGGCGACGCTTTCGACGGCGCCAGGCGCCGCGAGCGCCGTGATGTCATTGATCATCGTCGCACCGCGTGCGAGCGCCTCGCGCATGACCTCCGGCCGCGTGGTGTCCACCGAGATCGGCACCGGGAGGCCAGCGAGCCCCTCCAGCACCGGTAGGACGCGCGCGAGCTCCTCGTCGGCCGAGACCGGAGCTGCCCCAGGGCGGCTCGATTCACCGCCGATATCCACGAGGTCCGCGCCCTCGTCGACCAGCCGCAGAGCGTGCGCCACGGCCTCGCGCGCGTCGGCGTGCCGCCCGCCGTCGAAGAACGAGTCGGGCGTGACGTTGACGATGCCCATCACGAGCGGCCGGTCGAGCGCGAGCGAGTAGTGGCCGCAGCGCAGAACAGGGGGCATCGGGAACGGCCAGAAGCTTCAGCGTCTCAACGCGATAGCCGGAATCCTGCGAGATCGTGACGATCCTGTCCATTCCCGCGGGCCTGCCCGATACGAAATTGCAGTCAGTCACTGCTGCGGCAGTCTGGGCACAGGGGACTTGCGGATGGCTGAGGGATCCCGGATCCTGGCACACGCCAGCGAGCGATCCGTGACAGAGTCTTGTCGTCGTGCTCGGTGGCCCGGGCCAGATGGCCTACGGGAGACCCCACGCAATGTTTCCGAGTCGGGGCGACACAAGCAGCAGTACCGCGGCCGCGTTGCTAGCGTTCGCCGGGATGATGGCGTCCGGCGCGCCGAGTGCCGAGGCCGACCCGCCGGCCAAGGTCTATGACGCGTGGCGGGCGATGCGGCAGCTCGACTGTGCGCGCTGCCACGGCCGTGATTACACGGGCAGTAGCGGACCGTCGTTGCTGGAATCCGCGCGCACACGCACGCGCGACGAATTCGTGCGCCTCGTCCTCGAGGGGGATCCAGCGCGCGGGATGCCGCCTTACCGCGCCATCCGGCTCGCTGTCGACAACGCAGACGGGATGTATGCCTACTTCCGCGGACGTGTCGACGGGAGCATTCCGGCGGGAACGCTGACCGGCAAGTAATCCTTCAGCTGGTGGCCCGGATGAAGCGCAGGCGCTCCTCGATGAGCGGCGCTTCCTTCGCACCGCCAGCCAGAGACGGAATCGTCGTACGCAGGCTGTAGATCCCGCCGGGGACGTCGGGGCACAGCGTGAAGACATAGGTCTTGCCCGCATACCTCCCGATGCGGTCCTTGAGCGGATCGTCGAGATACGGCGCGATTGTTATCTCGGTCGCGGGCAGGGTCCGGCCGCCGTGCGAGACCTGCGTCTCAGCCACGCGTGCCGAGCGTGCCAGCGCGAGGCGGATCGCCTTCTGAAAATAGCGGGCCTTGCCGCCGGTCAGTCGCTCCATCTGATGGATATCGCGCTCGAGGAAATACAGCAGCAGGGGGTTGCCCTCCGGACGGTTCACCTCCGGGAAGTCGATCTTCCGCTCCTTCGTGAAGAACGCGACCAAGGCGCGCTTCGTCCCGCCGGCGGTGTGAATGCGGATCTCAACGGTATCGTTGAAGCCGGTCTCCGCCGACCCGGTTTTCCTGAACTCGTAGAGGAGCGTAGCCGTCGTCTGGACGTTCTGAAGGTGCGCGGTCTGGAAGAGGAGCTTCTCGGCTGCGGAGATCTGATCCTCCGCGGTCGAAGTCGCGCTCGCCAGCCCCGCGAGGAGGAACGCGCTCCGGAGCAGCACGCGCCGGCGTTGCAACACCGGCCTACTTCCGCGACGAATCGTCGGGTACGCTCATGATCTGGCCCTGATCGTCGAGCTGCGGGACGCCATAGGCGGCAAGAATTGCCTGGATCCGAGGGCGATTGGCTGCGATCAGCCGCTCGAGGTTGTCGCGCCATTCGCGTTCGCCGAATCGCACGCCCATGGCGATGCCAAAGTCGAACTTGATATCCGGGTCGGGCCTAAACGGCACCGCGACGAGCGCAGCGGTGGTCGCGCGCTTCGCGAAGTAGCCGGCAATCGGTCCCCAGATGAATGCGACGTCGATCGTGCCGGACACCAGTTCCTTCTCGACGATCTCGCCCGGATACCGCTCCGGGTCGCCGGACTGGCGCTGGTAGGGAACGGCCTGATCGAGCAGGCGATGCTTGAGCAGCCAGTCGACCGGCGGCGTCTGGCCGACCACGCCCAATTTGAGGGACTTGAGCTTGGCCGGTTCGAGCTTCAGCAGATCCTCCGGGACGGCCACGCCGTCCAGCCCTTTGCCTTTCACGTAGACCAGCGCGTACGTCGACCGGTAATAGGGCTTCGTGGTCGAGGCCAGCTCGAATCCCGCCGGTACGCCGATCACGAGGTCGCACTTGAAGCGGTTGGAGTCCGGCTCGCGTCCACGCAGCGTGTTGCGGATGAACCCCATCCGCTGTGGAAACCACGTGTACTCGAGGGTCCATCCCAGCTCGCGCGCGAGCAGCTCGGCGATCTTGTTCTCGAAGCCTTCGCCGGCACGGTTCGAAAACGGGAGGTTGTTCGGGTCCGCGCAGACGCGCAGCACGCGGTCTTCGCCCACGGGCGATGCACCTTGCTGGGCCGGTGTGCCCGCCGCGACCACCAGCAGCACCGACGCGATCGCGAGTGCGCGCGGAGCGAGCCTCACTTCAGCTCTTCCAGGCGCCCGGGCTGAATGGCCCCGTCGGAGCGCCCTTTCAGGTATGCGTAGAGCCCGTCGATGTTCTCGGCGACCATCTTGCTGCCGTCGAAGTTCGGCATGCCCTTTTCGGGCCGCCCCTTCAGGATCGATTGCTTGAACTCTTCCTTCGAGAGACGCTTCATGCTGTCGATCAGCGAGGGTCCGACCATGCCTTCCTGCCGCGCCCCGTGACACCGCTCGCAGGCGAGCGCGCGCCACGTGCGCCAACCTTCGAGCGTGGTCTTGTCGACTTTGTTCCCATCGACGACCTTGTAGGGCGCCGGATCGGCCGCGCCGGCCGCGTTCAGCGCAAGCAGAGCGAGCGCGAACGCCATCCCGGCGGCGAGTCCGATTTTCTTCATGCTCGGTGGCCCCTCAGAGATCAAAAAGGCTGACACCCCGGCAGGGTGCCAGCCTCTTAATGGGTGAACCTGGGAATCGGTTTACGGCAAAGCGAACACGGTCAGTACGCCACCGAGATCGGTGTACTTGGCCAACTCCTTGTAGCCGCCCGCCGCGCCGAGACCCTCACCCCTTGCTTCGGGATCGAGGCCCGCCGCGAGACCGATGCCGGCCCAGCCGCCGATGCCCGAGAGCACGCCGATGTACTGCTTGCCCTTGTACTCCCAGGTGTTCAGGTTGCCGATGATGCCGGACGGCGTCTTGAACTTGTACAGCTCCTTGGTGATGTCGTTCGCGTCGACGCACTTCACGTAGCCCTCGAGCGTCCCATAGCAGGCGACGCCGCCGGCGGTGACGAGCGCGCCGCTCCACACCGAGAACTTCTCGGGCTTGGACTTTACGATCTTGCCGGTCCCGGCGTCCCACACGATGAAGTTGCCCATGCCGCCGTGGCTCTTCGGCGCCGGGTACATCGACAGCGTGGCGCCGACGTAGGGCTGACCCGCCGTGTACTCAATTTTGAACGGCTCGTAGTCCATGCACACGTGGTTCGTCGGCACGTAGAACAGCTTGTTCGCCGGGTTGTACGCAGCCGGTTGCTGGTCTTTGGTGCCGAGCGCCGCGGGGCAGATCGCCTTCGTGTTCACGTCCGCGCCCTGCGCCTGCGTGCTGAACTGCTTCACGACCTGCGGCCGGCCGGTCTTCATGTCGACGTGCGTCGCCCAGTTCACCGTCGGATCGTACTTCTCGGCGACGAGCAGCTCGCCGGTGGCGCGATCGAGCGTATAGGCGAAGCCGTTGCGGTCGAAGTGGACGACGACGTTGCGCGGCTTGCCCTTCACGTTGATGCCGTCGGCGATGATCATTTCGTTCACGCCGTCGAAGTCCCACTCGTCGTGCGGCGTCATCTGGTACGCCCATCGGGCCTGGCCAGTGTCGACGTCGCGCGCGAAGAGCGTCATCGACCACTTGTTGTCGCCGGGCCGCTGCGCCGGGTTCCAGGTGCCGGGATTGCCGGTCCCGTAGTACATCAGGTTGAGCTTCGGGTCGTAGCTGTACCAGCCCCAGGTGGTGCCGCCGCCGAGTTTCCACTGGTCGCCCTGCCAGCTCTTGAGCGACGAATCCTTGCCGACCGGCGCCATCTTGCCGTCGGTCCAGGTCATGGTCTTGTCCGGATCGATGAGCATCTCGGCGTCGGGTCCGGTGCTGAAGGCCTTCCAGACCTGCTTACCGCTGTTGATGTCGTAGGCCACCACGTACCCGTGCACGCCGAACTCGCCGCCGGAGATGCCGGTGATCACCTTGTCCTTGAACACGTGCGGGGCGTTGGTGTTCGTTTCGCCCTTCTTGGCATCGCCGTGCTTGACCTTCCACAGCTCCTTGCCGGTCTTCGCATCGAGCGCGACGAGGGTGGTATCGGCCTGCTGCAGGAAGATCTTGTTCTCGGCATAGGCGACGCCGCGGTTCACCGTATCGCAGCACATCACCGGAATCACCGTCGGATCCTGCTTCGGCTCGTACCTCCACTTGATCTGCTGATCATCGAGGCCGATCGCAAAGACCTTGTTGGGGAACGGGCTGTGGACATACAGCATATCGCCGATCACCAGCGGGCCGCCCTCGTGGCCGCGCAGGACGCCGGTGGAGAACTGCCACGCGACGCGGAGATTCTTGACGTTGTCCTTGGTGATCTGCTTGAGCTGGCTGTAGCGGTGGTTCTGCATGTTGCCCGCCTGCATCGCCCAGTTCTTCGGGTCCTGGGTGAGCTTGATGACATCCTGATTAGCGAGCGCGGCGCCGGGCAGAACGACCAGGCCGAGCAGAACGCCCCAAGCGGACGTGCTTCTTGCTGCCATCTGGTTGCCTCCTTTTATTCGCGTAGCGTTGGCGGACCGCACACCTGCACGTCTCAGTGCGTGCCTCATGCATGCGCGTGTCATCTCACTCTATACCAGATGCCGCTCCGTGCAGCGGACTTTTCGTTGGCTGAAACAGGCGGTTGCGGACTGCTCCAAAAGCGAACAGTCGCGCGGGCGATTGTGTCAAAACTGGAAGCGGCGCCATACGGCCGGCGCCGGTGGGGAGTGCTAGACTGGCCGGCGCCGCATAGGAGAGGAAGAATCATGGAGCGCGAGAAGCACCGGACATACTCCGAGCCCGAGATCAAGGAACGCCTGCAGCAGGACCTGCCCCACTGGTACTTCGAGGACGGCTGGATCCGCCGCAAGTACCGCACCGAAGGATGGAAGGGCACGCTGATGGTGGTGAACACGGTGGGCCATCTGGCCGAGGCCGCGTGGCATCACCCCGACCTGACGGTGTCGTACGCGTTCGTCATCGTGAAGCTGCAGAGCCACGACGCCAAAGGCATCACGGACCGCGATTTCGAGCTCGCGAGGAAGATCGAGGCCGTCGTCCAGTGGCAACCGGCGAAGGAAGGCGGAGCGCTCGCCGGCACGCCGAACGACGATCAGCGATTCCGCTACATCAAGTACGACGCTTGAGGGCTCTCGGCGCGAGCTTTTGCTGCGCCGCCATAGTCGCCAGCGGCCCGGCGGGTGCCGGGGACGCGCTCCCGGTGATGGAAGTTGCCGCCGGGATCCACGTGCATATCGGCGCGCAAGCCGAGGCGTCCCCCTCCAACCGCGGTGCGATCGCGAACATCGGCTTCATCGTCGGGAGCCGGTGCGTGGCGGTGATCGACACGGGTGGCAGCCCGGAGGTCGGACATTCGCTGCGGGAAGCCGTCCGTCAGGTCACCCCGCTTCCGGTCTGCTACGTCGTCAACACCCACGTCCATCCCGACCACATCCTCGGCAATGCCGCCTTCGTCGCGGATCGTGCGGAGTTCGTGGGGCACGCGAAGCTCGCCGCGGCCATGGCAGCCCGCGGCCGGGTCCACGTCGCCGCAGCGAAGCGCACCCTCGGGCCGGCTGCGGCCGATTCCGAGATCGTCCCGCCGACGCGCGCCGTGACGGGGAGCGCCACCCTCGATCTCGGCGACCGAGCGCTCGAGCTGCGCGCGTGGCCGACCGCGCATACCGACCACGATCTGACGGTATTCGACGCTCGGACCGGAACGCTCTGGCTGTCGGACCTGTTGTTCCTCGAGCGCATCCCCGTGGTCGATGGCAGCTTGCGGGGGTGGTTGCAGGTACTCGCCGACCTGAAGCGCTTGCCGGCGAGGCTCGTGGTGCCCGGCCACGGCAACGTCACGAGCGACTGGCCCGGCGCGAGCGCCGAGCAGGAAAGCTATCTCCGCGTGCTGCTGAGCGAGACCCGGGCCGCGTTGCGTGCACGGAAGACGCTCCAGGAAACGGTCGAAACGGTCGGCGGAACGGGGCGAAACCGCTGGTTGCTGTTCGACGCCTTCCATCGCCGGAACGTCACCGCGGCCTTTGCCGAACTCGAATGGGAAGAGTAATGTTCCCGTAATCCTTATCCAGGGCTCTCGGAGGTCCGTTGCATCTTTCAAAACGCTTCCTGCTCCGCGCCGCGCTTGCCGGGCTTGCGGGAATCGTCCATGCCGGGGTCCTGGCAAACGAAGCGCCCGACCCCGAAACGGCGATTTGGCAGAAGCTCAAGCGTTCGCTGTTCGAGGATCGTCCGGTTGCGAGCGACGCGCGCGGTATCGTGGAGCTCGTCACCCCCACCCGCGCCGAGGACGCGGCCGTCGTGCCGGTCGCCATCCGCACCAGGATCGTCCAGCGGCCGGATCGCTATGTCCGCCGCATCTACCTGATCGTGGACAAGAACCCGTCGCCGCTCGCGGCGAAGTTCGAGCTCACCCCGCAGAGCGGCCGCGCCGATCTCGAAACGCGCATCCGGATCGAGGAATACACGTACGTCCGCGCGGTGGCCGAGCTCTCCGACGGCGCGCTCGTCGCGGACGCCCGCTTCGTCAAGGCGTCGGGCGGCTGCTCGGCGCCTGCCGGCAAGGATCCTTCCGCCGCGGCCGCACGCGTCGGTCGCATGCGCCTCGCCGTCGACGGCGACGTGAGCTACAACCAGCCGGCGCTGGCGCAGCTGATGATCAGCCACCCGAACGACTCGGGCCTGGTGATGGACCAGGTGACGCGCCACTACACCCCGGCGTACTTCGTGCGCGCGATCAAGGTGACCTACGCCGGCAAGCCGATCCTCACCGCCGAGGTCGATTTCTCGATCAGCGAGAACCCGAACTTCCGCTTCTATTTCGTGCCCGGCGGCGAAGGCGAGCTGAAGGCGGAGGCGGTCGACACGAAGGAGCTCAAGTTCGAGACCAGGGTCGCCGTCCGGCGCGGCCCGGGCTGATCAGCGCGGCACGTCGCAGCGCTTCATCGCCTCGCCCTGGATCTTGACGTAGCGCTGCGCCATTTCGCGCGTCTTCGGCGGATCGCGGAACACCCCGCCCCGCTCGCCGCCGAGACTCTGGAAGCGCGCCGCGGTCGCGGCCTCCACGAAATCGTCGTAGGGGATCTTCTGAGCGATGTCGTCGATCACGCACGAGCACTTGTAGAGGAACTCCTGCTTGCCGCCGTTCTTTTGCATGCACTCCAGAACGAACTCGACGCGATCCACGGTCGGGTAGACCTTGGCGCCCTTGCCCTGCGCCGCCGCGGTGGCGGCCGGGACGATGGCCAATGCGATGACGAGCGAGATCCGGGCGGGCGATGGCATGGCTCCTCCTTCGTCTTGCAGCCGTCTGAGCCGCGGTCGATGCTAGCACGCTGGATCGCGCGCGCGCTCCTCGCGGTCGTCGCTTCCTGGGGGACCAGCGGCTTCGCGGCGCCGTTTCCGGAGCCCGTCGAGCTCGGGCCCGGGGTCTACGTGTTCTACGGTGCCCGCGAAGAGCCGCGCCGCTCGAACCGCGGACACGTATCGAATCAGGGCTTCATCGTGGCCGCCGCGGGAGTGATCGTCATCGACAGCGGCTCGACCGCCGCTTTCGCGGGACACATGATCGCCGCGATTCGCGCGCGGACGGCCAAGCCGCTCGCGCTCGTCGTCCTCACGCGCCCGGTCGACGACGCGATCTTCGGGGCGACGGTCTTCCAGCAGAACGGCGCGCGGGTGGTGGCCCACGAAGCCGCGGCGAAGCTCATCGCCGAGCGCTGTGCGCTCTGCCTCCGGAACCTCGCGAGCGAACTGGGCGAGGACCTGACCGCCGGTACAGGCGTACCTCGCCCCGACTGGGTGTTCAAAGGCACCCAACCGCTAAGCGCCGCCGGGCGCCGCCTCGAGATCCTCGACTACAGTGGCGCCGCGGCGCCGGGAAGCATCGCCGTATGGGATCCCGAGTCGGGGTTACTGTTCGCCGGCGGGTTGGCGAGCTTCGAGCGCGTTCCCGAAACGCGGGACGGCGACGTGGCGGACTGGGTCCTGGCACTGCGCGACCTCGCGCGGATACCGGCCCGGGCAATCATCCCCGCATACGGCCCGGCCGGAAGTCGCTCGAGCCTGGAAGCCCTTGCGGCCTACTTGACCGCACTCGACTCCCGCACCGCGCAAGCGTATGCCGCGCGGGTCAGCCTGCTCGAGGCGCCGCGGACCGTGGTAATTCCCGAGTCTCGGGACTGGGCGCTCTATGACGCGGTGCATCCGCGCAACGTCCACCATGCCTATGTCGCCCGCGAGCGACACGAGCTGGCGAAACCGTAGCCGGGAAGGACCTCCGTGGCGATCGGACAGGCCCGATCGGCAGACGTCACGGCCGGGCGCGCGCAAGGCGTGGCTTATAATCGTCGCCACAGCGTGAGGCACAACGACAACGATCCAGCGCCTCACGCGAGCCACCGAAGGAGGAGACATGCTTCACCCGACCGGCTCGCATGCGCGGCTCATCTACTCCGTCATCCGGGGCACCGCGCGCGACGAAGGGGCGAAGGCGCCGGAGCACGTGAAGCGCTCCTGGCTGCGCTGCATCAACGAATACGGCCTCGATCCGCAGTCGAACGCGGAGTCGGTCGTCGTTTCGCGCGAGGAGTTCCTACTCTGCAAGGAGCGGAACGCCGAGCTGGTGTCGTTCGCCGACACCGAGATGGCGCACCTCTACCAGCAGCTCGCCGGCTCCGGCCATTCGATCATCCTCACCGATCGCGAAGGCGTCCTGCTCTCCTACTACGGGGATCCGAGCTTCAAGCGGGCGGCCTCGCGCACCGGACTCGTGCTCGGCGCGGTATGGAGCGAGCGTCACGGCGGCACGAACGGCATGGGGACGTGCCTGTTCGAGCGCGCGCCGGTCATCATCCACCGCGACCAGCACTTCCTGACGCGCAACACCGGTCTCACCTGCTGCGCTGCACCGGTCTTCGATCACCGCGGCGAGCTCGTCGCCGTGCTCGACGCCTCGGGTGAATCGGACCGGGCGCAGCAGCACACGCTGGTGCTGGTGAACATGTCCGCGCAGATGATCGAGAACCGCCTGTTCCTGCACCGCTTCCGCGACGCCTTCGTCGTCCGCTTCCACAGCCGCCCGGAGCTCGTCGGGACGTGGAGCGAAGGCATCATCGCGCTCGGCCTCGACGGCGCGATCGCCGCGGTCGACCGCAACGCGCTCTTCCAGCTCGGCTGCAAGACTGCCGCCGAGCTGACGGGCGCGCCGCTCGAGCGCGTATTCAACATCTCGCTGCCGGCGCTGGTGGCGCGCAGCCACCGGAAATCGTTCCACCCGTTGCCGATCTACGAAGCGCGCCACGGCGGCCGCTTCTTCGCCGTCGCGCAGGAGCCCGAGTCCCGACAGCTCGGAACGAGCGCGACGCGGGCGGCGCCGGACGCCGAGGGCTCGACCCCGATCGCCGGCCGAAGCGCGCTCGACGAGCTGAATCTCGGCGACCCGGTGATGGCGCGCAACATCCAGGCAGCCAGGCATGTCGCCTCGCGCGACGTGCCGATCCTCCTGATCGGAGAGACGGGGACGGGCAAGGAGCTCTTCGCGCGCGCGCTGCACGCCGCGAGCGAGCGCGCCGAGAAGCCGTTCGTGGCCGTCAACTGCGCGGCGATCCCCGAGACGCTCGTCGCGAACGAGCTCTTCGGCTACCGGGCTGCCGCGAGCGGCGGCGCGCCGCGCGAGGGGCAGCGCGGGAAGATCGCGCAGGCAAACGGGGGGACGCTGTTCCTGGACGAGATCGGCGCGTTGCCGCTGTCCGTGCAGGCGCGGCTGCTCCACGTGCTCGAGGAGCGCGAGATGATCGCCCTCGACACCGAAACGCCGGCCAAGGTCGACATCCGCCTCGTGAGCGCGGCCCATTCCGGCCTCGAGGAGAGCGTTCCGCGCGGTGCGTTCCGCGAGGATCTCTTCTACCGGCTCCAGGGTCTCGTGCTCACCCTGCCGCGTCTCCGCGACCGGACGGACAAGCGTGAGCTCATCCTGCACGTCTTCGCGCAGGAGGCGGCCGCGACGCCCTCGGTGTCGCTGGGCGAGGAGGTGATCCAGGCGCTGTGCGCCTATCAGTGGCCGGGGAACATCCGGCAGCTGCGCAACGTCCTGCGCGCCATGATCGCGCTCCGCTGCGCCGACCGGCTCGACCTGCGCGATGTGCCTCCCGAGTTCAGTCTCGGCCCGCCGCCGTCCGAGCCCGTGCCGCAGCCGGAGACGGCGTCGCTCAACGCGCTCGGGAAGGCGGAGCGCGAAGCCCTCCTCCACGAGCTCGGACTCGAGCACGGGAACATCAGCCACGTCGCGCGGAAGCTCGGCGTCAGCCGCAACACCCTCTATCGAAAGATGCAGCGGCTGCGCATCACCTGGCCGCTCACGAAGCCCCCGCACTGAGCCGACGCCGGGCGGAACCGCGGGCGCCCGGTGTCGGTTATGCTCGCTGGATGAATCGAAGCGGCTGCGCCCGAGCCGGGACGCGCGTCGACCCCGCCGCGGTTGGCCAGGCGAAGCCCGAGCACATACTCTTCCTCACCGGGAAGCTGGCCGAGAAAAGCCTCGTCCGGGTGCTCGAGTCGATGGCGGACACGCCCTTCACGTGGCGCGTGCATGAGCTGGGCTTGAGCGTGGCGGGCCTGATGACGGCCGAGATGATCGCGCGCCGCCTGCCGGATGCGATGGGTGCCGACCGGGTCCTGGTGCCGGGACGCTGCCGCGGCGATCTCGACGCCGTGGGCCGGAGCCTCGGCGTGCCGGTCGTCCGCGGGCCCGAGGAGCTTGCCGACCTGCCGCAATTCTTCGGGCGGCAGGCGGCCGCACCCGACCTGTCGCGCTACGATACGCTCGTCTTTGCCGAGATCGTGGACGCGCCCAGGCTCACGGTCGCGAAGATCGAGGCGCGCGCGCGAGCATTTGCCGCCGACGGTGCCGACGTGATCGACCTCGGCTGCCTGCCGGCGACGCCGTTTCCCCATCTGGAAGAGGCGATCGCGCATCTGCGGTCGATCGGCTTCAAGGTGAGCGCGGACTCGTTCGACACCGAGGAGCTCGTGCGCGCGGGCCGGGCCGGCGCCGACTACCTCCTCAGCCTGCGCGAGGACACGCTCTGGGTCGCGGACGAGGTCGAGTCCACGCCGGTGCTGATCCCGGGCGACGCGAAGGATCTCGCCTCGCTCGAGCGCGCCGTCGCCGCGCTCGAGCGCCGCGGCCGACCCTACCTCGCCGATGCGATCCTCGACCCGATCCATTTCGGGTTCACCGACTCGATCGCGCGCTATCACGCTCTCAGACGTTCGTGTCCGGACGCGCCGATCATGATGGGCGTCGGCAACGTGACCGAGCTCACGCATGCCGACACGATGGGCATGAACGCCCTCCTGTTCGGCATCGCCTCGGAGCTGCGGCTCGCAGCCGTACTCGTCGTACAGGTGAGCGAGCACGCGCGGTCGGTCGTGCGCGAAGCCGACGTCGCCCGCCGCATCATGTACGCGGCGCGGAGCGAGAACGCGTTGCCGAAAGACTATTCCCCGGCCCTCCTCGCGCTGCACGAGAAGCGGCCGTTTCCGCAGACGCCGGCGGATATCGACGAGCTCGCCGCGGCGGTGCGCGATCCCAGCTTTCGTGTGATGCTCGCCGAGGATGGCATGCACGTGTTCAATCGAGACGGGCACCATCGCGCCGCCGACCCGTTCGCGTTCTGGCCGTTGCTCGGGCTCGGGCACGATGCGGCGCACGCTTTCTACCTGGGCGTGGAGCTCGCTCGCGCGCAGATCGCGTGGCAGCTCGGCAAACGCTACGCCCAGGACAGCGAGCTGCGCTGGGGCGCAGCGGTGCCGGCAGCGGCCGAGAACCTTTCGCGACAGTCCGCCCCGGGCGCTACGCTCGTGCACCGCGGGAGTCGCGCGGTCGATGGAGCCGGGTCCGAA
Organism: uncultured beta proteobacterium; assembly: GCA_963744255.1. GTDB lineage: Bacteria > Pseudomonadota > Gammaproteobacteria > Burkholderiales > SG8-39 > DATEDA01. The sequence continues at coordinate 162,548 of CAVUSZ010000017.1, read as the reverse complement.
GGATGATCCGGGACCGGGTCGATCAAGGGGGCCAAGCCAACGGACGGGACCCCGCCCTTTCCGCGCCGGCCCGACTGCATATCCCCCGAGTCAGCGCATGATCTGGGAGACCGTCGTCACCACGCGCTCGAGCGGCGGCCGGGTACACATCGCGCCGATGGGCATCCGCGAGTCGGAAGAAGGCCGTGTCATTCTCGCTCCGTTCCGGCCTTCCACCACCCTCGAGAACGTGCTCGCGACCCGCGTCGCCGTCGTGAATTTTACCGACGACGTGCGCGTGATTGCCGGCTGCCTCACCGGCAGGCCCGACTGGCCGACGCGAGCCTGCGAGCGCGTCGAGTGCGTGCGGCTCGAGGGCGCTCTCGCCCACCAAGAGCTCGCGCTCGCGCGGATCGACGAGGACGAGCAACGCCCGCGCCTGCATTGCGACATCGTCTTCGCCGCGAACCACCGGCCGTTCCGCGGCTTCAATCGCGCGCAAGCGGCGGTGGTCGAAGCGGCGATCCTGGTAAGCCGCCTGCACATGCTGACCCCCGAGAAGGTCGACGCCGAGACGAAATACCTCGCGATCGCGATCGACAAGACGGCGGGACCGAACGAGCGCGAGGCGTGGTCGTGGCTCCTCGCGCGCATCGACGCATTCCGCGCGGCTGCGGCGCGATGACGCGACTCCTTGCCAGCGTTCGGGACGGCGCGGAGGCGACCGACGCGCTTGCGGCCGGCGCCGACATCGTCGATTTCAAGGATCCCGCGCACGGCGCGCTCGGCGCCCTCCCGCCGGAGGAGATCGGGCGCGGGATGGCGATCGTGGCCGGCCGCGCGCTGACAAGCGCTACGGCCGGCGACTGGCCGCTCGAACCCCGCGCCCTCGTCGAGGCGGCGCGCCGGATCGGCGCGACCGGCGTCGACTACGTCAAGCTCGGTCTCTTGCCGGGCGCGGCCCTGACCGTGTGCATCCACGAGCTGCGGAGCGTCGCGCGCGAGTATCGTCTCGTTGCGGTGTTCTTTGCCGACCGCGGCGTGCCGCTCGCGGCGCTCGAGCCGCTGCGGACGGCCGGGTTTGCCGGTGCGATGATCGACACCGCGGAGAAAGCAGGCGGCGGGCTGCGGCGTCACCTCGACGACGCCGCGCTCGCTCGCTTCGTCGACCTTGCGCGCGCGGCGGGGCTGATGACTGGGCTCGCAGGGTCGCTCCGCCTGGAAGACATCCCTCCGCTGGTGCACATCGGGCCGGATCTGCTCGGTTTCCGCGGCGCACTCTGCGCCGAAGGCAGAAGCTCGGTCCTCTCCGTCGAGCGGACACGCGTCGTTCGCCAAGCGCTGCACCGTGCGTCGGTCCGCGCGGCTTGATGTCGCGGCGCATGGCGGTGTTCCGGGGGCCACCACGGCACGGCGCTCGACCGGGTGAGCCGTAGCCGTCGCGGCCCCTTGTGCCGCAGTCGTCGCTCAGCGGGTCGCGCGTGGCGGGCTGTCGTGGGTTGACTGCCCGCCGCGCGCGGGGCACCCGCTCGACGACGTGCGTTGCGGTACCAGGGGCCGCGACGGCTTCGGCTCACCCCAGCGCTCGGACGATGGCCTGCATGCGCTGAAAGATCAGATGTTGAGCGCCCGCAAGGCAGCGGTCGCGCCCGAGACAACCCGCCACGGCAGGTTCGCGCCGGCCACGAAGCCCGGAAACGACGGATCGACGATGCCCGCGGCAGCAAGAGCGGCCGCATCGCCGTCCATCGCCTCGGGCACCGGACACGACTTCACGAGGAGGAGGCGCGATGCCGCGATTGCGCGCGCGAGCCACGCGGACAGGCTGTCGGAGGTGACGTCCCACGACGCCGGCACGTCGGGTGCTGTGAGCACCATGCGCTCCGGTGCCCAGACCGGGGTGAGGTCGCGCTCCCACGCCGCTTCGAATTCCGCGCGGCTCTCGGCAACGACATAGCCGGGCGCGAACGCGCCGAACATCACGGCGGACATGTGCATCGCGAGGAGCGCCATGTGGTGCGCCGCCTGGTTGCCGATCGGATGCCGCCGCTCGGTCAGACGGACGGCGTCAGCGAAGCCCCCGCCGCCGGGCACCACGACCAGTCGCGGTGGCCGCCGCTGCGCGAGCGCCCGCACTAGCGCCGCCGCCGCGTCGGATTCGGCGAGGCTGCCGCCGATCTTGACGACCGTTGCGGCCGTCATGCCATCCGTCGCCGCAACTCGGCGACCGCGAAGGCAGGGCCACAGGTGTTCACGGCCAGCCGCTCGCCGGCCGGGACATCGGCGAGCGCGGCGAACTCGACGTACGGACGATCGAGGCGGGCCGCCAGGCGCGCGGCCAGAAACTGACCCACCCCGAGTCCGACGACCGGCGCGGCCTGGCCGATCAACCCCAGCGAAAGGGCCCGATCGCACGCGCGACGGATTCGTTCCACCTGGGCATGCGACAGCCAGCGAGCCAGGCGTTCCCAGTCTGCCGCGGGTGCCGCCTCGACATCGCAGCCCACCATACGAGCGAGGCGCCGCATGCTGGCCTCCCGGGACCGCCCGCGGCCGTCCGACGTGTCGCCCTGGTCGAACTGCGGATCGAGCTCGCCGGTGATCCGGTAGAGATCCGCGGCGGTCGCGAAAACCTCGGCCATCACGCCGACCCATTCGCCGCCGAACGGCACCGCATCGGCAATCGCCGCGATGGGAGTCCGCACGACGCCCGTGTAGACGAGTTCCTCGCGCGCGAGGCGGCCGTGATCGTCGCGGCCACGCGCGCGAACCCGTCCCTCCGCGATCAGCATCACGTCGGTCGTCGTACTGCCGATGTCGAGCACCAATGCATCGGGCGCGAGTCCGGCGACGAGCGCCGCGGTCGCGAGCCAGTTCGCCGATGCGACGCTCGCCCAGTTCGCCCGCGCCGTTCCGGGATCGACAAACCCCTCACCCGCGAAGACGAGCAGGTCCGCGGCGTGGACGACCTCCTGGAAGGCCTGGAGGATCGCCGCCACCCCGCTCGAGCGATCGGGGAAGAGATCCACCAGCTCGCCGGTCATCGTCAGTGCATGACGGGCACGGGATGAATCGCTCCCGTCGAGCTCGCGCAGCGCGCGCTCAAGGTGTTCGCGTCCGCGCCACAGCGGGCAAGGCCGCTGCGCCACGCGGGCGAGACCGCCGTGCCCGTCCAGCACCGCGACCTTGACATGCGCGCCGCCCAGGTCCCAGCCGATGGTCATCCCCATTGTCGACCAACCTCGACTGCGCTCGGTAGCGCAGGGGGAGTTACGAGGGGGCTTGCCACCTCGTTCCGCGAGGGGGGATATACAAGGAGGGGTTTGGGTGGGAAGGGAAGGGTCCCACCCCTTCCCTCGTCCCCTCGTTCGTACGAGAGCTTGTTGCCGAGTTTCACCGCTCGTTCCATAAGGAAGCGAGGTCGACGTCAACCTTCTTGCGGCGAAACGAGGGCAGCGAGAACGGCCGCTCGCCGTCGATCAGGTCGAGCACGAGCGCGGCCGGGCTGCAGTCGATCGCGGCGCCGAGCCCGACGTAGGAAGTGGTGAGCCGGGGGTTGATCTCCACCACGACCGGACCGTCCTCGGCGAGCACGAGATCGATGCCGAAGAACCCCCACAGTCCCGGCACCGCCTGCGCGACATCGCGGGCGAGGCGACCGCAGCGGCCGTCCTCGTCGGTAAACCCGTTGACGACGGTGCCGAGAAAACCGAAGCAATCGTCGCGGACGACGATGCGCTGGCGGTTGACGCTCAGCACCCAGGCCATGCCGTCGCGAGCGAGCGCGCAAAGGCTCGCGGGTTCGCCGGACACGTAGGGCTGCAGCACGAAACGGCCCGGTTCGGCCTCCGCCTCGATCCACCGCGCGGCCGCAGCGAGATCGTCGCAGAAGTGCGTGTCCTGGCAGCCGCAGCCGTCGTCCGGCTTCACGACCCATGCCCCCTCCGCAGCCGGCGGGACGTCCTCCGGCGTGAACGTCCGGATCGTTTCGATGCCCGCGGCGGCGAGGACCCGTGCAGTGGCGAGCTTGCTCGCCGCGAGCCGCACCGCGGCCGGACGACTGTTGAGGAGAATCCGCCCGGCCGCGAGCGCGGCTTGCGACAGGCTTTCGAGCGTGCCGCGGGTCTCGGGTGCGACCGGCCACAGCGCGTCGCTGGCGGCGAGGAGCCCGTCGAAGGTCGCCTGCCACTCGGATCGATCGCGGACGAGATGGCGCTCCGCCGGTAGGTCGGCGAGATCGACCCGGTAGTCGGACGTCGTCACCACGCGAACGTCCGCGATCGCCGCCAGATCCGCGACGAGCGAGCGCAGCATGAGCTCGCCCTCGGCGCGGAGCGAAGCCGGGAGCGGTGCACCGGCGAACCCGCCGCCGGTGATATGCTCGTACGCGAAAATCTTCACTGCCTGCGCTCGCGTATGCTCGTCGTCCCCGTCCTCGATCTCATGGCCGGCCAGGTGGTGCACGCGCGCCGCGGGGACCGCTCGAGCTACCGGCCGCTAGAATCGAAGCTTACGCCGTCGAGCGAACCGATCGCGGTGGTAACCGCTCTCCTCGCGCTCGCTCCGTTCGACACGATCTACGTGGCGGATCTCGACGCGATCCTTCGCCGCGGCCACCACCGCGACATCCTGGATCGCATCCAGGCCGAATTCCCGGCGCTCGGCCTGTGGCTCGACGCGGGCTTTGCCGAGTCCGGCGACCTTGCGCCGTGGTCGCGCGCGCGGCGCACGCCCGTGATCGGAACGGAGAGCGTCGTTTCGCTGAAAGCGTTCGCCGCAATGCGCGCGGCGGCGCCCGAGGCCATCCTCTCGCTCGATACGCGCGGCGACCGGCAACTCGGACCCGCCGCCCTCTTCGGCACGCCCGAGCTCTGGCCCGACCGGGTGATCGTCATGACGCTCGATCGGGTCGGGTCCGGCGGCGGGCCGTCCCTCGACGGCGTGCGGCAAACGCTCGACCGGGCGCCGGACAAGCGCTTCATCGCCGCCGGCGGCGTGCGCAACGCCAGCGACCTCGAACAGCTCGGGGCCCTTGGCGTGCACGCCGTGCTCGTGGCGACGGCGATCCACGACGGTACGCTGGATCGCACCGCGCTTGCCCGCGGCGCCTCGCCCGGCTGAGCGCCGCCGGACTCGGGGCGCGCGCGCGCCCCCCCGGTTATTTCGGCGAGAACGGATGCTTCACCGAGTTACGCTTCTCCAGCACCTCCTTCGCCGTCGGCGTGCCGGCGACCGCGCGCTGGACCGATTCTTTGACCGCCTGATAGTTGTAGTCGTAGATCTTCTGGTCGTCCGCGGCTTCCCAGTGGATGAACACGCCGACGCAGACGAAGACGTCGTCCGCCTCGTCCGCCGGAATGGTGCCGTCGGCAACGCAGTCGGCAACGGCCCGCGCCACCGCCGCCTGCGCCGGACCGAACATCTGCACCGCCTGCTTCGCGCCCTTGATCGTCACCTTGTTGAAGAGCATCGTGTTCGGCTTCGCCGGCAGGTTCGGGGCGATGACCGCCAGCAGGGACGTGAATCCGTCCTTGTTGTTCGTGAGGGCGTGGGTGAACGCCGACTCCGCCGCGCTGCCGCGCGGCCCCATGATGAGGTCGATATGGGCGACCTCGTTGCCATCTCCGACCAGTGACTCGCCCACCAGCACTTTGTTGATTTTTGCCATGATCCCGTTCTCCTTTCGAAGTTGACGCCGTTCATCCTGTGGGAAAGGTTCCCACTCTCTCACCCGCGCCGCGGCGCTGGCCGCGGTGCGCGCAATCGCTTGCTTCGTCACCCAGGAAGGCGAGGAACAGCGTCGCCACCGTGAGATCCGCGCTGGTGCCCGGGTTGAGCCCGCGCGCCTTCAACTCGCCGTCCCACTCGATCAGCGCGTTCGCCGCGCCGGCAACGTCGCTCGTACGCGCCGCCGCGCGCTCGCGCCCCGCGGCGGCGTCCCTGAGGACCGCGGCCTCCCCGGCACCGAACTTCCGCGCGACGTGCGAGTCCGGATGGCGGGCAAGGAACGCGAGATACACCTCCGTCGTCGTCCAACGCCAATCGCGACCGCGCGCGCGCGCCGCCGCGAGCCGCGCGAGGCCGGTATCGAGCACGTCCGCATAGCCGTTCGCGTACTGCCGCGCGATCAGGTCGCGGCCGGCGGCCTCGCGCATGGCTTCGAGCAAGCTTACCCGTGCCGGCGCGTGCACGTCGTGACGATCCGCCTTGCCGAGCCCACCGGGCTGCGCGAGGCGGATCGCCTCGAACGCGAGTCTTGCGTCGTCGACAGTCAAGCTCGCAAGGCAGCCGCGTAAGCGCTTCACGAGGGCCTCGCGACCGCGCGGCCCCGATGCCGCGTGCGCGATCGGCGCCGCGAGCAGCACGATGCCGAGATTGGTATTCGTGCCGACCGCTTCGTGCGTCGCCACGATCGCCCGGTGGATCCGTTCGCCCACGCCGCCCGCCGGTTGCGCCATCGCCGGCGCGGCCGCTTCCGCGCTGCGGATGAAGTCCACCGGCTGCATGCCGTGCCCGCCGGCGTGGAGACCGACATTGCCGGGTTTCAGCGCCGTCACATCGAGCAGACACGCGTCGACGAACGCCCGTTCGAGGTCCGCCCTCATGAGGCACGCACTTCGCTCGCCGCCGCGAGCCGTCGCTGCACGAAATCCTGCGCGAGCCGCGCCGCGATGTCGATCGGTGCGACCGATTGCAGGCCCTGCCAGGCCGGAATGCCGTTCACCTCGATGACGAGCGGGGCGCCGTCGCGCGCACGCATGAGATCCACGCCCGCATAATCCAGGCCGATCGCGCGCGCCGCGCGCTCGGCCAGCGCGCACAGCTCGTCCCCTAGCGGGACCGCCTCGCAGCGCGCGCCCTGTGCCACGTTGTGGAGCCAGCCCGGACCGCGCCTCGTCATCGCTGCGACCGCGTTGCCGCCGATCACGAACACGCGGTAGTCGCGCGCATCCTGGGGCTCCCCGTCGACGAACCGCTGAAGGTAGTACACGCCGCCATAGTCACCGGCCGCGGGCAGTGCGTCGCCGGCGGCGAGCAGCTTGAGCCCTTTTCCCTGGGAACCGAAGAGCGGCTTGAGCACCAGCCGCCGTCCTCGCGCGCTTTCGCGCATGAGCGCGCTGCGTGCGTTCGTTTCGTGCTCGGAGGCCCAGGTGGCGGGTGTCGCGAGCCCGGCCCGGCGGAGCATCATGGAGGTCATGGACTTGTCGACGCTGCGCTCGATCGCGCGCGCGCTGTTGTAGACCGGCACGCCCCATTCGGCGAGCGCATGCAGGATCGCGAGGCGGAACGTCACCTGCTCGAACGACCCGGCCGCGATCTCGCGGACGAACACGCCGTCGGGAAGCCCGTCTTTGAACCCGGGAACCACGATGCCGTACCGGTTGGCCTCGAGGTCCACGCGGCAGTCGGCGAGCGACACGAAGCGAGCGGCGACGTCGAGTGCCGCAAGCGCACTGGCGAGCTTGCGCCCGTGCCACCCCGGCCTGGCGGTCATTATGGCGATGCGCGCTCTCATAAGCCGAACGACTCCACCAGCCGCGCGAGATCCCGCCTCCCGCCCCGAAAGGTTCTCCCCGAACCGAGATTGCAGACGCTCACCTCGGCCGGCGCGAAGAGCATCGGGTCGATCTTGTAGAAGTCGAACTGGTAGTCCTTGAAGACCTGGGCGAACGGCTTGCCGTAGTCGCGCGAGGCCGAGGCGGGCAGCTCGCGCGCGAGCCGCTCCGCGTCCGCCTCGGGGCCGTCGACATAGAGCGTCACGCGGCCGCCGAAGAGGATCGCATCGTTCGTCCGTCCCATCGCCGTCAGAAAATCCGCCGCGGGCGGCGGCAGCGGCGCCGCACCGGTACCGTCGACGATCCGATCCAGCGCAAAGCCGAGTGCGTGCGCCTTGTGCAGTGCGACTTCGAGCGCGCGGGCGACGATCTGCACGGTTCCGGCAAGGCTCGTCGTCGGTGTCAGCACGATGGTGATGCGGTCGGGCGGGAGCGCGCAATCGCGCGCGATCTTGTCGATGACCGGGTCCGGCGGCACGCGATCGACTTCGAGCACGAAGACGGCGCCATCGAAGCGGTCGGCGTACTGCAGCTCGTCGAACAGCGGCTCGCGCCGCGCGATCGCGCGGCCGGGTCCGGACGCGAGCGCCCGAAACGCGCCCTTGCCCGCGCCATGCGCGAGGCTCCATCCGGCGTACTGGCTCGCGAGGCAGGCGATGACCGGGTCGGCGCTGTGCACGTGGATCTGGCTGAGTCCGCCGATGTCGCCGTCGCCCGGAGCGAACGCGACCGAGCCCAGTCCGCCCATGCAGATCTCGGAAATGCGCCGCCCGGCCTCGAGGCCCCCGCGCACGGCGATGCCCGCGTCCACCAGCGTCGCGCCGGTCCCGCTTGCCGAGACGCCCAGGCGAAGCGGATCCGCGAGCGCGATCAACTCCGCGACACGCGGTGCGGCGAGCGCATTCACGCTCACCTTCGGAGCCGACTCGCGCAGCGCCGCGGTCATGGCCGCTGTCTCATGCGACTGCGCGCCGCTCGGGAGCGCTCCAGCGCGCGACGAGCTCGTGCGCCGAGCGGCTGCGGGCCTCGATCTCGCGCTCCGCCGCGCTGCTGCTCGCAGCCTCGACGAAAACGGACAGGATCGGGGCGCCGGCCCCGATGGTGCTCCCCGCGCACGGCAGGTCGCGGCACCAGCTCGGGAACGAGGCATTACCGGGCACCGTGACGGATTCGCGAGCATAGACGACGCCGACCGCCCGATGCGTCCCCGCTCCCCGGCCGAGCAACTCGCCGAATTCGGGCACCGGACGCTCGAAGCTCGCGAGGTGCCAATGGACCAGGCCCTCCCGAAAGTCGTCGTCGTAGAGCTCGAAGGTCGCGGTCGGCCGCGGATTGACCTCGAGCGCCGTCATTCGCTCGCCGTCGAGCAGAAAGTCGAGCCCGGCGAGCCCTCTGAGACCGGTGATGCGCACCAGTCGATCGAGGCACGATTGCACCTGCGCGCGCAAGCCGGGAGGAAGATCGATGCCCGCGATCGCGCCCGCGTAGCAATACCTTGCAGGTCCCAGCACCTCGACCCGGAGCCGATTGAACCCGAGGCAGTAGGCGCGATCGCCATCGGCGAGAAAAGTGACCGACAGCGGTTGACCGGGGACCTCGCGCTGGAAGTACAGCGCGGCGCTGCCGCGTGCGTGCCCGGCGCGACGCACGTGCGTGCCGCCGGCGGCGCCCGCCTGCTTCTGCAGCCATCCGTTCGGGTCGGCCGGTGGCTCGCACTGCGTCACCGGCACGCGCCATCCGCAGGCCCGCAGGAGCGCGGTGCCGAGCGCGGGGTCCTTGAGCGCGGCGACGACCGCAGCGTCGTTGGCGTACAGCCGACCATAGCCGGCGAGCCGGGAAGCGAGCCCCGGTGCGCTCTCGAATCCGCTCCCGAGGACCAGGCCGGACCCGCGCGGCTCCGCGGCGAGCGCCGCCAGGAGCCGGCCGGGATCGATTGCGATCCCCTCGTCGCTGCCGACGCATACGACCTCGGCCATCGCCCGCGTATCGCGGTCGCCGAAGGCATCGAACACGACGACGCGGCGGCCGGTCTTTGCCGCGGACTGCGCTAACGCACGGCCCGAGATCGCGACGACGACGAGCCTGGGTGGCATCGGCAGGGTCTCAGCGGTCTGCCCGCGTGAGCTCGCGAGCTTTCGCGAAGGCATGGCGGAAGTCGAGGTAAAGCGCCTTGTCGGACGTGCACATGCTCTGGAACAAGCCGCGCTCGACCTGATACTTGACGTTGCCGATCGCGAGCGCGCCGATGCCGACCGCTTTGCCCGATGCCGCCGCGGCGAGCGGCACGCCGTCGTCCATCGGGCCGACTCCGGCGATCCCCGGCGGCGGCACGGCGTTGACGTCCGCGGCGACCAGCAACGCGCGGGCCTCGCCGAGCAGCGCTTCCGACACGACCTGGACGCCGGCCTTGGCCGCGGCGATGAGGACCTCTGCGCGAGCGACGAGCTTCGGCGCCGAGCCGGTGTCCATCTGCACGGGCTGCACGTTCAAACCATACCGCGCATGGACGCGATCGCACGCAGCCTGCGCCCGGGCGAGCGCAGAGCTGCTCACCAGCTCCACGATTGCCCCCTCCTGTGCGGCGAGCGTCGCCGCAGCGGTGCCGACCGGCCCGGTGCCGCCGAGCACCAGCACGCGTCGGCCGGCAAGAGCGGTATCGTGCTTCGCGCGCAGGTGCTTCTCGACCACGGCGACGACGGCGGCGGCGGTGGTGAAGGCGCCGCTCGGATCGGCGAGGACCGAGACAGCGAACGGCGGCACCATCGCCGCTCGCGCCGCATCGAGCATGTCGAGCGCGAGGTCGAGGTCGCGGCCCCCGATGCAGATCCCGGTTCGTCGCACGCGCTTCGGACCGCGCGAGAAGATCGCATCCTGCGTAAGGGCGGCCACGTCGGCCAGCGTGACGCCGGTGTAGGGCATGACGGCGTCGTAGCCGGCGTCATAGGCCATATTCACGTCGAATGGGCTGGCCTGGGCGGCCGGAGTGAAGAGGTGAAGGATGAGGGGATTCTCCATGTCGCTCGCCTTGATGCTTCGCTCGCAGATCGCGGCGGCGCCGCCCTAACCTCGACTCGTCCTCAGGCCACCGGCCGCGGCGCGTTCGTCGATCAGCCGCTCGATGTCATGGCCGCGATTCCGCCCACGTGCAACCACGAGCTCGAGCTCGCGCCGGTGCGCAAAGCGGCTGCGGGCCTCGACGAGCAACGCGTGCGCGCGCAGCTCGGAATCCACGATGCCGAAGCCGGTCGGGCCCCACGACGATTGCCCGACGCCGGCAATACCGTTCGCCTCGAGCCAGGCGAGCACCTCCGCTACGGCCGGGCTAGTGAACCGGCCGCCTTGGGCGGCGGCGAAGTAATCGCCGACCGTCCGCTGGATCTCGCCGATGCCGTCGCCGAAGCTCGCGAACTCCTGCTCGGCGAGCGCCGGCATCACGCGCAGCAGCACGAGGTGCGCGAGGCGCGCCGCGCACGCCTGGGGGAACGCATTCAGCGTGCGGAACGCCGCGAGCTCGGCCTCGCCCGAGAGGCCGCGACCGCCGTGGTCGAACACGAGCAGGAGTCGCCACGCCGGCGGGAAAGCGAGACGCGCGATAACGGGCGGATGGCGGCCCCCGCTGCCGCGCCCACCGTCGACGATGAAGCCGCCCTGCTCGAAAGCCCCGATCCCGACGCCGGACCGCGCCCCGCGATCCGCGAGCGCGGTGAGCGCCGGCAGCGCGATCGGAACGTCGAACAGCGCGCTGAACGCCGCGCCGACCGCGAGCGCAAGCTGGGTACCCGATCCGAGCCCGACGTGCTCCGGAATCGCGCGCCGCACCTCGACGGTGCAGCCGGTGGCGGGATCGTATTCATCGACGAGACGGCGAAGGTAGTCGAGCGCCCGGGTCGCGTCCGGACCATGCGCCGCGAGTCCGTCGGCGCGGCGCAGCTCGACCACGGTCGCGAACTCGTCGAGCGCGAGGCCGACGCTGCCGAAGCGGCGACCGAGGCTGCCGCTCACGTCCAGGAAGCCGAGATGGAGGCGAGCCGGGGCCCGGACGCGCACCGCCAGCCGGTTCAAATCCACGCCGTCCGATGAACGGGGTTGCTGGATCACCAGGGGTTCTCGTTGGTCGCGCAGTCGGGATCGGCCTCGGGAGTACGCGCGCCCGCGACGTCGGCGCACCGTCGCTGCTCCGGTCGAGGCAACTGCGGGGACCGCGTCTAGTGTGCCACGACTGCACCGGGCTGCAAGCAGGTTCCAGACTGAACTCGCGATGCTACGCCCCTAGGACACGCTGTAACGATAATAGAACAGTGCGACCGTGTCGCCACGCGAACCTGCGAGCCAGCCCGCGCCGCGGTCGAGTAAGCTAGCGGCTCCCCCATCGAATCCAGTTCCCGGCTCTTGCCCGTTACGCACCCAGCGACCTGCCCGTTTTGCGGCTTGCTGTGCGACGACCTCACGGTCGAGTCCGACGGCGCGACGCTTGCGCCGCGCGACGGCGCGTGCGAGCGGAGCCGTGCGGCGTTCGCAACACTTGGCCGAGCCACCGCGCCGGCGGTCTCGCCGCGAGTGCAAGGCGAAAACGCGAGCGGCGAGGCGGCGCTCGACGCCGCAGCGCGAGTGCTCGCCCGCGCGCGGCGGCCGTTCATCGGCGGCCTCGGCACCGACGTCGCCGGGATGCGCGCGACGCTCGCGCTCGCACGCCGCCTCGGTGCGGTCGTCGACCACGCCGGCGCGGCCGTGAAGTACCGCAATCTCCACGTCTTGCAGGAGGCCGGCTGGATCACGACCACGTTCGCCGAAGCGAGGAACCGCGCCGATCTCTTCGTGCTCATCGGCGACGGCTGGCGTTACCGGTTTCCGCGCTTCGTCGAGCGCCTCGTCGCGCCGACCGAAAGCCTGTTCGCGGATCGGCTTGCGCGTCGGATCATTCTGCTCGACGCTGCGGCGGCCGGCGCAGCCGATGCGCTGCCGGGCGATGCGGAGCGGCTGGCGCTGGAGGCCCCGATGAACGCGCTGCCCGCGGTCCTCGCGATGATGAATGCGCTGCTCGACGAGCGGCCGGCCGAGTCCGCCCGGTTGTCCGGCGTCGCGCCGCAGAAGCTCGCGCAGGCGATCGAATGGCTGCGGGCCGCGCGCTATGGCGTCGTGGCGTGGGCGGCCGCCGACCTCGAGCTTGCGCATGCCGAGCTCGCGCTGCAGGCCCTGTCCCGGCTCGTTTCCGCGCTCAACCGGTCGACGCGCTTCGCCGCGCTGGCGCTCGCCGGCAGCGACGGCGATATCACGGCGAACGCGGTGCAGACCTGGCAGGGCGGGCTGCCGTATCCAGCGAGCTACGCGAACCGGACGATCGACTTCGATCCGCACCGTTACGGCATGCCGAACGTGCTCGGCCGTGGCGAAGCCGATTGCCTCGTGTGGATCTCGAGCCTCGCCCGCGACCAGTTGCCGCCTGCGACCGGGGTGCCGACGGTCGTGCTCGGCCGCGCCGACATCGAGCTCGCGCGCGAGCCCGCCGTCTTCCTGCCGGTCGCGACGCCCGGCATTGACGCCCCAGGACATCTGGTCCGCAGCGACAAGGTCGTCAGCCTGCGCTTGCCCCGGCTCCGCGAGAGCGCCCTGCCCTCCGTCGCGAGCACGGTCGACGCGCTGATTGCGCGACTCGCGTGAGCCATGCTCGTCAAGCTGACCGCCGCCAGAATCATCGATCCCGCCCACGGCGTGAACGATGTCGTGCGCGATCTCTACGCGCGCGACGGGCGGATCGTCGCTGCGCCGGCCGCGGGCGAACGCGTCGACCGGGAGTACGACGCTGCCGGGATGATCGCGTTGGCCGGGGCGATCGACCTGCACACGCACATCGGCGGGGGCAAGGTGAATCTCGCCCGCGCGCTGCTGCCCGAGCTGAATCGGCGCGAGATCCTCCCGGCGACCGCGGTGGCGAGCGCATGTGCGGGCGGCGCTGCGCCGTCGACGCTGGCGGCGGGATACCGCTACGCCGCGATGGGCTACACCGCCTGCTTCGAGCCGGCGATGCTGCCCTCGAATGCGCGCCAGGCCCACATGGAGATGGGCGATACGCCGATCGTCGACAAGGGCGCGTACGCGCTGCTCGGCAACGACGACTTCCTGCTGCGGGAGCTCGCGAACGGGGCGGATCAGCGCGCAATCAACGACTACGTCGCCTGGACGCTGCACGCCGCGCAGGCGCTCGGCATCAAGGTCGTGAACGCCGGCGGCATCAGCGCCTTCAAGTTCAATGCGCGCGCGCTCGACGTCGACGAGCCGCACCCGCACTATCGCGTCTCCCCGCGCCGGGTGATCGCGAGCCTGGCGCGCGCGGTGCACGAGCTCGGCGTGCCGCACCCGCTGCACGTCCATGCGAGCAATCTCGGCGTGCCGGGCAATGCCGACAGCACGCTCGCGACGATCGCGGCAGCGGAAGGCTTTCCGATTCATCTCACCCACCTCCAGTTCCACAGCTACGGGACGGAAGGCGACCGGAAGTTCTCCTCCGCGGCGTTGCGGATCGCCGAGGCGGTCAACGCCGCGCCGAACGTCTCGCTCGACGTGGGCCAGGTGATCTTCGGTCAGACCGTGACCGCCTCCGGCGATAGCCAGCTGCAGCATCGCAACGCGGGCTATGCGCGCCCGCGCAAATGGGTTGTGATGGACATCGAGTGCGACGCGGGCTGCGGCGTCGTCCCCTTCCGGTACCGCGATCGGGACTTCGTCAATGCACTGCAGTGGGCGATCGGCCTCGAGCTGTTCCTGCTCGTCCGCGACCCGTGGCGTGTCTTCCTCACGACGGACCATCCGAACGGCGGTCCGTTCACGAGCTATCCGCACCTGATCAAGCTGCTCATGCGCCGCGAGTTCCGCAACGAGCAGCTCGCGGCGATCCATCCCGAGGCAGCGGCCATGTCCGCGCTCAAGGACATCGAGCGGGAGTATTCCCTCTACGAGATTGCGATCATGACACGCGCCGCGCCGGCGCGGATTCTCGGCCTCGCGGACCGCGGCCATCTCGGCGCCGGCGCGGGGGCCGACATCGTCGTGTACGAGCCCCATGACGACCCCGAGATCATGTTCGCGAGGCCTCGCTACGTGTTCAAGGACGGCGAACTCGTCGCCGAGCGCGGCGAGGTCAGGCGGGTGAGCCGCGGCAGCGTCCATACCGTCAAGCCGGCGTTCGACCGGGGCATCGAGCGCAAGCTTGCCGGGTACTTCGCCCGGTACCAGACGATGTCGCTGGCGAGCTTCGGGATCGACGTCGACGAGCTGGGCGAGTTGACCCTCGCGCCCGAGGTGATCACTCAGCCGTGCCGGGACCGATGATGCAGGTCGACGGCGTCGCGATCGAGGACACGTTCGCCGAGGCGTTCGGCATGCGCGCGACCCGGCTGGTCATCACCGCCGCGAGCAGGGCCTGGGCGCAGCACGCTGCGGTCACGGCGACCGGGTTCGCAACCTCGGTGATCGCCTGCGGGTGCGAGGCCGCCGTCGAGCGCGCCCTCGCGCCGCGCGAGACGCCCGACGGTCGTCCCGGGGTTGCGATCCTGCTCTTCGCGATGTCGACGAAGGAGCTGCAGAAACAGGTCGAGCGACGCACCGGTCAATGCGTCCTGACCTGTGCGAGCACGGCCGCCTACGGCGGGATCGCCGCCGACGCGGTGCACGAGTGGCTCGGGCTCGGCCGCAGCCTGCGCTATTTCGGCGACGGCTTCCAGATCTCGAAGCTGATTGCCGGCCGTCGGTACTGGCGGATCCCGGTGATGGACGGCGAGTTCCTGTGCGAGGACCGGATCGGTCTCGTGAAAGGGATCGGCGGCGGCAATTTCCTGATCCTCGCGCGCGACGAGGCCACCGCGCTCGCAGCCGCGGAGCGCGCGGTCGCGGCGATGCGCCGCGTGAGGAACGTCATCCTGCCCTTTCCCGGCGGCGTGGTGCGGTCCGGGTCGAAGGTTGGATCGAAGTACAAGACGCTTCCCGCCTCGACCAATGACGCGTTCTGTCCGACGCTCCGCGGGCTCGTCCGCACGCACCTGCCAGCTGGCGTCGGCGCGGTGCTGGAGATCGTCATCGATGGTCTCGACGCCGCGAGCATCGGTCTCGCAATGGGAGCCGGGATCCGGGCCGCCTGCGAACGAGGCGGCGAGCGCGGCGTCGTGGCGATCTCGGCGGGAAACTACGGGGGCAAGCTCGGCCCGCACCATTTCCACCTCCGCGAGGTCCTGACGTGAAGGCGCTCACGCTGCGGCTCAAGGTGCGCCCGCCGTGCCGGGTCGACGCGGCGCCGCTCACGCCGCGTGGGCTGGCGGGGAAGTCGCGCGCGGAGATCGAGCGCATCGCGCTCGTCGGCTGGAACGAAGCCTTTGCCGTCGGCGAACTGTTCGCGCTTCGCGGCGAGGACGCGGGCCGCGTCGTTCTGCAGGGCCTGGAAGGATCGTTCCTTCGGGTCGGCGCCGACCTCGATGGCGGCGAGCTCACCGTCGTCGGGCACGCGGGCGACTACGCCGGCGAGTCGATGACGGGCGGCACGATGACGGTGAACGGCGACGCTGGCGACTACCTCGGTGTCGGCATGAAAGGCGGGAGCATCACCTGCACGGGGAATGCCGGTGCCTTTACGGGCTCGGGCCGCGCCGGCGAGCTGCGCGGCATGGCGGGCGGCGCGATCGTGATCCGCGGCAGCACGGGCGACCGCGCCGGCGATCGCATGCGGCGCGGCCTGCTGCTGGTGGAAGGAAGCGTGGGCGACTACTGCGCCGCCCGGATGCTGGCTGGAACGCTCGTCGCGCTTGGCGCGGTGGGGTCGAGCCCGGCTTATTTCATGCGCCGGGGCACGGTGGTCCTCGCCGATCGCGCGGTCGTCCTGCTGCCGACGTTCAACCACAGCGGCGACCACGAGCTCCTCGCCACTCGCTTGCTCCTTCAATCGCTCGCCCGTTACGGCCCCGCCTTCAAACGGCTCGCCGGGAAGGGCGAGCGGTGGTCGCGGTGGCTCGGCGACCTCGGCGCCGGCGGCAAGGGCGAGGTTCTCGTTGCTCGCGACTAGCAGCGACTAGCGGCGCCGCCGCGTCTCGTAGCCCACCTCGCAGTCGCCGTGCGCCTCCAGCTTGACGATCTGCAGGTGAACGCCGTCGACCTGCGGGTACCCGAGGCACATCTCGACGATGCGCCCGCCCAGCGTCTCGATCAGCCGAATGTGGCCCTGCGCGACGATGTCGAGGACGCCCTGCCGCAACCGGTCGTAGTCGAGCACGTCCTCGAGCCGATCGTTCCAGTCGAACGGGGGGCGGAGGTAGACGCACAGGCTGAGCCGCAGGCGCTGGGTTCGCCTCTCCTCCGAGCAATAAGCGCCGATGCGTGCGGGGACGACGAAATCTTTCAGGAAGAGCGCGCGGACATCGCGCGCCTCCTCGTCCCGCCACACCAGCGGATGGATGAGCATGACCGGTTCGCGCATGTCCATCGCGAGATCCTATCGTCAGTGCGTGTGCTGATTGCGTTCCTGGATATTGTCGACGAGCCGGCGCACGCCGCGCAGCCACGCCTCGTCGGTGTTGCCGCGGATGTCCACCGACTTCGCGTACACCCTCTCGCCCGTCGTTACGCTGCGCACCTCGATGTTGAGGTTGAGGATGAGATTGCTCACCTTCTGCACCCAGCAGACTGCAACGCGGTCGGCCCCGAGCGCCTTGCCGATATCGATCTCGCAGCCGTTGCAGGCCCGCAGCTCGTAGGACGCCTTGAGCTTCTCGATGAGCTGCGCTGCAGGAGCAGGATCGACCACCCGGTACATGCCACGGCTCGCGAGCTCCTTCGCCAGCTCGGACGTTATCAGCGCGAGCCGCCGATCGGTCTCCCGGAGCCCCTGCGCGCTCTCGTACTGGCGCATCTCGTCGATCAGTTCGAAGTCCATCAGGGCGAGTGACTTCGGTTCTGCGGCCGTCGCCGGCGCACACCCGAGCAATGCGAATCCGAGGCCTGCCAGCAGTCGTCCCAGTGCCACTCGCGCTCTCGCCTGTGCCGGCGATGGATGCTGCCACAGATCCGACTCGAACGCCGCGTGGCGCGGATCGGCTTGCACGCCATGGAGCGTTGTCCTACGATCGGCGAGAGGCTCAAGCCGATGCCGGCCGCGCAAATCAACGTGATGCTCGTCGACGACCACAGCGTCGTGCGCATGGGCTTCAGGCTGCTCCTCGACGGATCGTCGGACATCCGCGTCGTCGCCGAAGCCGAGAGCGGCGAGGACGCGATCCGCCGCTTCGCCGAAGCGCGGCCGGACGTCGTGGTGATGGACATCTCGATGCCCGGCATCGGCGGGCTCGAAGCGATCCGCCGGATCCTCGCGCGGGAACCCGCCGCGCGGATTCTCGTGCTGTCGGCGCACGAGGACGCCATGCACGCCCGGCGCGTGCTCGAAGCCGGCGCAGCAGGCTACCTCACCAAGCGCAGCGCCGCCGAGGCACTGATCCAGGCCATCCGCCAGGTCCGCCAGGGGAAGACTTTCCTCGAGCCGGAGATCGCCCAGGAGCTCGCGATCCGGCAGTTGTCGGGGGCGCGGGATCCGCTCGACACGCTGAGCGAGAAGGAGTTCAAGGTGTTCCTCGCATTGGCGCAAGGTCAGTCGGTGCAGGAGATCGCCGAAGTGATGTCGCTCAGCCCGCGAACCGTCGGCACGCATCTCTACAACATCAAGCAGAAGCTCGGCGCCTCCAACTCGGCAGAGCTCGCCATCATGGCGATGCGCGCGGGCCTGCTGACGCCCTGAGCTGCGCCGCCGGCCTCAAGCCTCCAGCTCCGCCGCCCGCTCGACGCCGGCCAGCGGAATCACCGCGCGCACGGTGACGCCTTCCCCCGGCGCGCCGGAGATCTCGAAGCTCCCGCCGAACGCCTGCACGCGCTCGCGCATGCCGACCAGCCCGAATCGCGCACTGACGCGCGCACCGCCCGGCCCGAGCCCTCTGCCGTCGTCCTGAACGCGGACCACGACGACATCGCCCGTCGGGTCGACGGATTCGCGCGACACGGCGATCTGCGCGCGGGTCGCCCCGGCGTGCCGGACCACGTTCGTCAGGGTCTCCTGCACGATCCGGTAAACGGTGATGTTGACCGCTTCGCCGAGGCTCTCGAGGTCGCCCGAGAGCACGAGATCCCAGCTCACCTCGGGATGTCGCTGCGACCAGCTCGCCACGGCGTCCCGCAGCGTCTCGGCCAGCCCGAGGTGATCGAGGCCGCTCGGTCGCAGCCTGCGGATCATGCCGTGCGCGACGTCGTAGACGCGCGCAGCCACCGACACGATGGTCCGCGCGTTCTCGCGGATGTCCGGTGCCGACTCGCCGGCGCGGGTTGCGATCGCCGTGCCGATCGACTGGATGGCGGTAATGCCCTGCCCCAGCTCGTCGTGCAGCTCGCGCGCGATGGCGCGGCGCTCCTCCTCGAGCCTGGACTGCACGAGCGCGGTGAACTGCCGGTTCTGCTCGAGTGCCTGCTCGGCCGCCTGCATGCGCAGGTGCTCGGTGATGTCGCGCATGCTGCAGATCTCGCCGATCACCCGGTCGCTCGTCGGATCGACCAGCGGGGCGGCCGACAGCGCCACGTCCACGAGTCGACCCGTCTTCGTCAGACGCTGCGTCTCGAGCAGCTCGACGTGCTCGCGCCGCCGGATGGACGCCAGGGTGTCGGCGAGCTCGTCATGCCGCCCGGCAGGCGCGATGCGCTGCGCCGGGCTGCCGACGAGCTCGTCCCGGCCGAAGCCGAGCAGCCGCTCCGCCGCCGAGTTGCAGAACGAGATGCGCCCCTCGAGGTCGCGGATGATGATCGCGTCGCTCGACTGCTGCGCCACCAGGGCGAGCTGCCGGTTCTGCGCGAGACTCTCCTCGAGCGCCTGCGCCATGCGGTTGAAGCCCTCGCTCAGCGAGGCGAACTCCGCCGGCCGGAAGGCCGGCAGCCGGGTGTGGAGCCGGCCGCGCGCCATGTCCGCGAGTCCCTCGAGGATCTTCGGGAGCGGCTTGAGCGAGCGGTCGACGAGCCAGAAGACGACGAGGTTGGTGACGACGAGGAATGCGAGGGCCAGCCAGGCGAACCCCGTCAGCTCTTCCCAGGCTTCGAGGATCGAGCGGGACGAATCGGGCGTCACCACGATCGCGCCGCCCGGCAGCTCCAGGCGCGACGCCTGGAGCTCGGGTCCGACCAGCCGCGTGAACCACGCCGGTGCTGCGCGTCCTGCCCGGTAGGCCGAAGGCGGCGACTGGTACAGCAGCGTGCCGCCGTGGTCGTAGAAACGGATGTCGTTCGCGCGCACCCGACCGACGCTGCGCAGGAACGCGAGTAGCGCCTGGTTGCGCTCGGCCGGGCCGGCCTCCAGATACACGCCCCTGACGACCGTCTCGATGAGCTGCACGGCGACGCGGGTCGCCGACTCCATCTCCTCGCGCACCGAGCTGCGCGTGTCGCTAACGATGACGCCGGCAATCGCGATCGTGAACGCCACGATCACGAGCGTGAGCACGAGGTTCATGCGCAGCCGGAGGCTCATTGCATCTCAGCTCGGCAAACGAGCGCGCATGTCGTCGGTCGCGCGGCGCAGTGCGCGGGCGATTTCCGCCTCGGTGGCCGAGTGACCGCCGCGCTCGACAAGCCGCAGCTCGGCGCGCGGCAACTGTCGCGCGAGCTCGTACGCGGCGCGCGGCGGGCACACGAAGTCGAGCCGGCCCTGGACGATCAGCGCCGGCACTCCGGCGAGGCGCGCGATGCCGGACGCGAGCTCGCCCGGCTCGAGAAAGCAGTCGTGGACCAGGTAGTGCAGCTGGATGCGGGCGCGCGCGAGCGCATCGACCGGCGCATTTGGCGGGCCCGTGGCGCTGCTCCTTGCGTCGAGCGCCATAATGGCCTCCTCGTAAGCAAGCCAGCGCTGCGCGGCACCCAGCGCTTGCCGGTCGTCCTCCTCGTTCACCACGCGGTGATACCGCGCGAGCAGGCTGCCGCTTGCCCCTTGCGCCAACGACTCCCATGCCTCGGGAACGAAATTGCGCAGGGCGTGGAGATACCACTCGACCTCGGCCGGGCTGGCGAGAAAGATCCCGCGCAGCACCATGCCTGCCACCTGGTCGGGATGCGCGACCGCATAGGCGAGCGCCAACGTGCTGCCCCACGAACCGCCGAAGAGCATCACCCGGTCCAGACCCAGATGGTTTCGTATCGCCTCGATGTCGGCGACCAGGTGCCGGGTCGTGTTGTCCGCCGTCGACCCGGGCGGCGTCGATTGCCCGCACCCGCGCTGGTCGAACAGCACGATGCGATAGAACTGCGGATCGAAGAAGCGGCGATGGACCGCTCGCGTGCGGCTGCCCGGGCCGCCATGGAGAAACACCGCCGGGAACCCTCGCGGATCCCCGCACTCCTCGACGTGGATCGTGTGGCCGCCGCCGACCGCCAATTGTTGCACCGCAAACGGCGCCAGCTCGGGGTACAGAGGCTCGTCGGCGGGCCGGTTCACGGCGTCTTCACTCGGGGTCGCATCGGGTCGGGCCTATGTTAAGTGTCTGTCGCGCGCAGCGCGCGGGCACGGAAAACTAAGGAAAATCATTAGCCCCGATCGGGCGATTTCCCGGTGGGCGCTCAGCCGCCGGGAGGTCAGAATCGGGCCGTAGTGGAAAGGAGGTATCGACCGCATGTGGACCAAGCCTGAATACACCGAGATGCGCTTCGGCTTCGAGGTGACGATGTACATCGCCACCCGCTAACTGCGGTGGGCACCCGACGAAAGCCCCCACGCGGGGCTTTCGTCTTTTCCGGGCCGCAAAAAAGCCGAGATGCACATCAAGGTGCTGGGCTCCGCGGCGGGCGGCGGCTTCCCCCAATGGAACTGCAACTGCCCGAACTGCGACGGCGTGCGCAAGGGGACGATCCGCGCGCGGCCCCGCACGCAGTCGTCCATCGCCGTCTCCGCCGATGGCACGGACTGGGTGCTGTTCAACGCCTCGCCGGATCTCCTCGCGCAGTTTCGCGCAGCGCCCGAGCTTCAGCCGGCGCGCGCGATCCGTGACACCGCGGTCCGCGCGATCATCCTGATCGACGCGCAGATCGACCACACTACCGGGCTGCTGATGCTGCGGGAGGGCGCGCCGCTCGAGATCTATTGCACGGAAATGGTCCGGGAAGACCTGACGTCCGGGAACCCCCTCTTCCGCATCCTCGATCACTACTGCGGTGTCCGCTGGCATCCGATCGCGGCCGACGGGGACAGCACGTTCGCCGTCCCCGGCGTCGAAGGGCTCGCGTTCACCGCGGTGCCGCTCAAGAGCAAGGCACCGCCCTATTCCCCGCACCGCGACGATCCCCACCGGGGGGACAACATCGGCGTGCGGATCGTCGACAAGGCAAGCGGCAAGACGTTCTTCTACGCGCCCGGTGTGGGCGAGATCGAGCCGCACCTCGCGCGGTTCCTTGCGGAAGCCGATTGCGTGATGATCGACGGGACGTTCTGGACCGAGGACG
This sequence comes from uncultured beta proteobacterium, assembly GCA_963744255.1. Lineage (GTDB taxonomy): Bacteria > Pseudomonadota > Gammaproteobacteria > Burkholderiales > SG8-39 > DATEDA01. The sequence continues at coordinate 140,517 of CAVUSZ010000017.1, read as the reverse complement.
AGCTCATCCGCCTGGGGATCTCGAACAAGCGGGCGCGCGACATGGGGCACCTGCCGCAGAGCGGACCGGGGGGAATGCTCGACGTGCTGAAGCCGTTGAAGGCCGGCCGGAAGATCCTGATCCACATCAACAACACCAACCCGATCCTGAACGATGATTCCGCCGAGCGGCACACGCTGGACGCGGCGGCGATCGAGGTCGCGTACGACGGGATGGACATCGAACTCTGACGGGGGAGCGCTGTGGGAGTCGCCGACAGATTGCCGTGGAACAGGGAAGAATTCGAGCGCGAGCTCCGCGCCAAGGGCGATCGCTATCACATCCGCCATCCGTTCCACGTGGCGATGAACAGCGGGCGCTGCACGAAGGAGCAGGTGCAGGGGTGGGTCCTCAACCGCTTCTACTACCAGGTCAGCATCCCGATCAAGGATGCGGCCATCCTCGCCAACATGCCGGACCGCGAGCACCGCCGGGAGTGGATCAAGCGCATCCTCGACCATGACGGCGTCGAGGGCGAGGAAGGCGGCATCGAAGCGTGGCTGCGCCTCGGCGAGGCCGTGGGCCTGCAGCGCGAGGCGGTCGCGTCGCTCGAGCACGTGGTGCCGGGCGTGCGCTTCGCCGTCGACGCGTACGTCAACTTCGCCCGTCGCGCGCCCTGGCAGGAAGCGGTGTGCTCGTCGCTCACCGAGCTGTTCGCGCCGCAGATCCACAAGGAGCGGCTGGCGAGCTGGCCGGAACATTACCCGTGGATCGACGCCGCCGGCTACGCCTACTTCCGCAAACGCCTGTCCGAAGCGCGGCGGGACGTCGAGCACGGCCTGCGGGTGACGCTGGATCACTTCCGCACGCGGGCGGAGCAGGAGCGCGCGCTCGAGATCCTGCAGTTCAAGCTCGACGTGCTGTGGGCGATGCTGGACGCGATGCAGCTCGCCTACGGGATCGGCGACCGCAAGGACTGAGACGATGGCGCTCAGCGACAATACGGTCTTCGTGCTCGGACGGCGCTTCCGCTTCCAGTGGGAGGAGGTGCAGGCCGCCTACGTGCTGCTCTACCCGGAAGGCATGGTGAAGCTGGGGCAGAGCGCGGGCGAGATCCTGAAGCGCGTCGACGGCACGGCGGCCGTTTCCGACATCGTCGCGGACCTCGAACGTACGTTTCCGGGCGCGGACCTGCGGCAGGACGTCACCGACTTTCTGGAGCACGCCCGTGAGAAGGGCTGGATCAATGCCAGGCAGCCCTAACCCGCCGCTGTGGCTGCTCGCGGAGCTGACCTACCGTTGTCCGCTCCACTGCGTGTACTGCTCCAACCCGGTCGACTACGCGAAGTACGGGGCCGAGCTGGCGACCGAAGACTGGCTGCGCGTGCTGCGCGAGGGGCGCGGCCTCGGTGCGACGCAGCTCGGCTTCTCGGGGGGCGAACCGCTGGTGCGCGACGACCTCGAAGTGCTCGTCGCCGAAGCGCGACGGCTGGGCTACTACTCGAATCTCATCACCTCGGGCGTGGGGCTGAGCGAGCGGCGGATCGCGGCGCTCAAGGAGGGCGGGCTCGATCACATCCAGGTGTCCTTCCAGGACTCGACACGCGAGATCAACGATTTCCTGTCGAGCACGCGTACGTTCGAGCTCAAGCGCCGCGTCGCGAAGCTCGTCAAGCAGTACGATTTTCCGATGGTGCTCAACGTCGTGCTGCACCGGCTCAACATCGACCATGTCCAGGAGCTCCTCGAGATGGCGCTCGAGCTGGAAGCCGAGTACGTCGAGCTCGCGAACACCCAATACTACGGCTGGGCGTATCTCAACCGCGACCAGCTCCTGCCGAGTCGGGATCAGCTCGCACGCGCGGAGGAGACGGTCAACCGGTTCCGCGAGCGCGTCGGCAATGCGATGAAGATCTACTTCGTCGTCCCCGATTACCACGAGCGCCGCCCCAAGGCGTGCATGAACGGCTGGGGTGCGGTGTTCCTGTGCCTGACGGCCGACGGGCTCGCGCTGCCCTGCCACGAGGCACGCATGCTCCCCGGGCTCGAGTTCCCGAACGTCCGCGACCGCGATCTCCGCTGGATCTGGTACGACTCGCCGGCCTTCAACCGATACCGCGGCGACGAATGGATGAAGGAACCGTGCCGCAGCTGCCCCGAGAAGGTGAAGGACTACGGCGGCTGCCGCTGCCAGGCCTATATGCTTACCGGCGAAGCCGCAAACGCCGATCCGGTCTGCGACAAGTCGCCGCATCACGCGCTCGTGACGCAGGCCGTCGAACGCGCGGCGGTGCCGCGTGCCGAGATAGGGACGAAGCCCGTGCTGTTCTTCCGCGACGACAAGACCTCGCGCGCGTTGTCGGGGGCGACCCCGCGCGAACCGGTTACGTGAACGCCCCTCAGGCCATCGGCGTCGACACGCGCGTGGCGATCCGCGCCGAAGGCCTCGCGAAGCGCTACGGCCAGATCCCCGCGGTCGAGGGTCTCGACCTCGAGATCCCGTCCGGGGAGTTCTTCGGCCTCCTGGGCCCGAACGGCGCCGGAAAGACCACCACCGTTCACATGCTGGCGACGTTGATCCGGCCGACGGCAGGTACGGCGACGGTTGCCGGCTTTGACGTCAGGCGCGAGCCCGTCCGCGTGCGTGGAGCGATCGGCCTCGTGTTCCAGGAATCCGCGCTCGATCGCACGCTCAGCGTCGCCGAGAACCTCCGCTTCGCCGGCCTGCTGCACGACCTTCCGACGCGGGTGATCGAAGAGCGCCAGCGGGAACTGCTCGAGCTTTTCGGGCTGGCAGACAAACGCGGCCAGCCGGTCGCGACGCTGTCGGGGGGGATGCGGCGCGCGCTCGACATCGTTCGCGGTGTCCTGCACGAGCCGCGCGTGCTGTTCCTCGACGAGCCGACGACCGGTCTCGATCTGCCGAACCGGCGCCGGATCTGGCGCTTCATCGAACGGCTTCGCGCCCGGACCGGGATGACCCTCCTCCTGACCACGCACTACCTGGAGGAAGCGGACCCTTGCGATCGCGTCGCGTTCATCCGCAAGGGGCGTCTCGTCGAATCGGGCGCGCCGCGGCTGCTGGTCGAGCGTCTGGGGCGCCACGTGCTGGAGGTCGAAGGTCCCGACCTGGACGGCCTGATCGGGATGCTGGAGCCGCGTCTCGGGACGTGCCTGCGCGACGGCGACGTGGCGTACTTCCGTTCCCCCGACGAGGACGTTGCCGCTGTCGCCCGGCTGCAGGCGGAGCTGGGTTCGAAGGTTTCCGCCTGGCGAGTCCGGCGGCCCAACCTCAACGACGTGTTTCTCTGGATCGCGGAGGGAAAGGCGCTGAGCTGATGCGCGTGCGCCCGGTCTACGCCGTGCTGGAGCGGGAGCTGGTGCGGATGTTCCGCCAGCGAACGCGGCTCCTTTCGGCCATCGTGCGCCCGCTCATCTGGCTGTTCGTCATCGGCGCCGGTTTCGGTGCGATCGTCGGCGAGGCGCGCGGCGTGGACTACCAGCGGTTTCTGGTGCCGGGCGTACTCGGGATGACGATGCTGTTCGGCGGCATGCTCGCCGCGCTGACCACGGTGTACGACAAGGAGTCGGGCGTGATGCGGATGATGATCATCGCGCCGATGCCGCACGCCTGGATCGTGATCGCGAAGGTGGTCTCGGCCGCCGCAGCCGCGATGCTGCAGGCGGCGCTCCTGCTTGTCGTCCTCGCGGCGCTCGGGTATCTGGGGCGCGGGACCGAGTGGTGGCTGCTCGCGATCGCCCTCCTCGGCACGTCGTTCGCCTGCGCCGGCATCGGGATGGTGACCGCGTCGTTCTCCCGGACGCTGGACAACTTCGCCGGGATCATGAACTTCGTGATCTTCCCGGTGTTCTTCCTGAGCGGCGCCCTCTACCCGGTGCGCGATCTCCCGATCGTGCTCAACTGGATCGCCACCCTCAACCCCTTCACGTACGGCGTCGATCTGCTCAAGCACGCGCTCGCCCCCCGCGCCGCGATGAGCGCGGACTTCGGCGTCGGCCTCGACATCGCCGTGCTCGCAGGCACCACTGCGATCGCGATCGCGATCGCGAGCTGGCGCTTCTCGCAGGAGTCAGCCTACGAGCCGATGATCCACGTGCTCACGACGCGGGGTGGGTAAACGCCATCCGGCGCCGCTGTGCGTGAGCCCCGAATGAATCGCCGTCGGTTTCTCGGTGCCACCCTCGCTACGGCCGCGGCAGCGTGCGGCGGTCGCCCGACGCGAAATCCCGTCGTGCTGCCGCCGGCCATGCTCGCCGATGACCGCGTCGTGCCGCTCGCGGCCGTCTCGCGTCTGATCGTCGAGCGGCACGATCCGCTCGCCGGCCGCTGCCGCTACGTGGCGGACCTCGGCCCGCGAAAGGTGGCGCAGCCGATCTTCGTCGCGCGGCGCGGCGAGAGCTTCGACGCCGTGATCGAGAACGCGCTCCCGCAGCCCACGACCGTCCATTTCCACGGGCTGACGCTTCCGGAGGCGCAGGACGGCGCCGGCTTCGATCCGATCGCGCCGCGCGCGACCAAGCACGCGCGGTTCGAGGTGAAGAACCGGTCCGGACTGTACTGGTTTCATCCTCACCCGCACGGCTTCACCGCCGAACAGGTCTATGGCGGGCTCGCCGGATTGCTGGTCGTGACCGACGATGACGATGCCGCGCTCGATGCCGCGCTCGAGCTCGCGCCCGGCAACCGGCTCGCGCTCGCCGTCGCCGATGCCCGGGTCGCCGGCGGTGCGATCCGCCCGTATGCGCCGACCGCTGAGGACTGCCTGACTGGCTGGTTCGGCAACCGCGCGCTCGTCAACGGCGCACTCGACGCGGAGCAGGCCGTGGCGCCGGGCTGGGCACGGCTGCAGATCCTCAACACCTGCAACGCCCGGGGACTGCTGCTCGCCTTCCGCGATGAAGGGCAGTTGATTCCGTTCAACCTGCTCGGCACCGACGGCGGCCTGCTCGGTGTGCCGAGGGAGGTCGATCGCGCGTTCCTCTACACCGGGGAACGAGTGGATATTGCGATCAATCTCGCTGGCCGGCGCGCGGTCCGGGCCGTGAGCGTCGAGTTCGACGCGCGTCACCACGCGCATGGCGCCGCGCCGCGCCACCGGCATCCCGCGCGCGATCGTTATCCGCCGCTCGCGGCCGCGGCGGTTTGCGAGAGTGCGGTCGGCGGGGATCCGTTGGATCGGCTGCCCGACGGGGCGGCGCTCGCCTTGTTCACGCTTCGCGTCAGCGACGCGCCGGCGCGCGCCATCCCCGCGCTGCCGCCGCGGCTCTCAAGCCTTCCGGACGCGGTCGCTGCCCGGCACGACGTCACGCGGCGGATGCGGCTCGACTTCGACGAGCGCGCCGGCTTCCTGATCGACCAGACCCCGTACCGCCTTGACGAGACCGCGTTCAGCGTGCAACGCGGCACTCCCGAGACCTGGGAGATCCGAAACAGTCCGATCTCGATGCCGCATCCGATGCACCTGCACGGGTTCGGCTTCCGGGTCCTGCGCCGCCAAGGCACTTACGGTGCAGCACGCCGCTTCGCCACCGAGAGCGGCGGACGGTTCCCGACCGACCTCGGCGCAAAGGACACGGTCCTCGTGTGGCCGAACGAGACGATCTGGCTGGCGGTCGACTTCGCGTTGCCGGAGGAGGCGGCGTTCCGCGGCGCGCAGCGCTACATGTTTCACTGCCACAATCTCGAGCACGAGGACGCGATGATGATGCGCAACTTCGCCGTACTCTGATGGTCACAGGAGGCATTCGAATGACGAAACTGGCACCGGCGGCAGCGCTCGCCCTTACCCTTGCGTTGGCGGACCTCGCACCGGCCGTCGCCGGCACCGCGCTCGTCGGCAACGAGAACGGCGGCACCATCTCGCTGATCGACACCGGGCGCGACGAGGTCGTGGGCGAGATCAAGACTGGCGGTAAACCGCGCGGCACGGCGATCCTGCCGTCGCGCCGGATCGCGTACGTGTCGGATCAGCCGGCGAACGCGCTGCTCGTGGTCGACCTCGACAAGCGCACGGTGACGAAGCGCGTCGATCTCGGCGAATCGCCCGAGGGCGTCTACATTTCCCCCGACGGTAAGCTGGTCGCCGCGGCCGTCGAGCTCACGAACAGCGTCATCTTCGTCGACACGGGGACCGATGCGGTTGCGTTCCGAGTCAAGATCGAGGGTGACAACCCCGAGCACGCCGTGTTCTCGCCGGACGGGCGCTTCGTCTACGTCAGCGCGGAGGAGGACGACAAGCTCGAAGTGATCGACGTCGCAGCGCGCAAGACCGTCGCGCAGCTAAAGGTGGGAACTCGACCTCGGGGCATCGCGTTCACGCCGGATGGCGCCAAGGCGTACGTCGCGTGCGAGCGGGCGGACACGGTGTACGTGATCGACGCACGCCAGCACAAGATCCTACGTACGATCAAGGTCGGGCTGCGTTCCAACGGCCTTGCGATGCATCCGGACGGCAAGCGCGTCTATCTGACCAACGGTGGCGACGCCAACGTCATGGTGATCGACACCGCGACCGACAACGTCGTCGCCACGATCCCGGTCGGCAAGCGGCCGTGGAACATGGCCTTGACCCGAGACGGCGCAAAGCTCTACGTCGCGAATGGCCGGTCGAACAGCGTGTCGGTGATCGACACGGCGAAGAACGTCGTCGTCAAGGAGATCCCGGTCGGCGACACGCCCTGGGGCGTGGCGATCTTCGAGTGAACCGGCGCAACGGCATCGAGATCCTATCGGGGCTCACGGAGCAGGCGGAAACCGAGTACCGCGGCCAGCTCGCACGCAAGCCCGGCGCGGAACCGCTGCTCGGAGTCTCCCTGGTTTCGAGGGAATCGCCGCTGCGGCGCCGATTCTCTCTACCGTTCGAGCCGAAAGACGACCGGCACGAGCACTGCGACCTCGCGGTCGCGCAGCCCTTCGGGCGGGGCCGGGAAGCGCTCGGGCTTAGCCGCCATTGCGAGCGCCTGCCGGTCGAGCACTTCGTGGCCGCTCGAAACGTGCACCTCGGCCTCGATGAGGCGGCCGGACGGCGCGACTCTCAACCGCATCGTCACTGCCCCTTGCCAGCCCTGCATCTGCGCGACCGGCGGGTACTCCTTGTGGCGGGCCAGTGCCTGGGAAATCGTTTCCCCGTAGCTGAAGAGCAGTTCGGAACGGGGTATCCGAGGCGTGGCCGCGTCGGCTGCAGGCGGCGTCAACGCCGGCTGCGGCGCCGGAGGCTGCGATGCGATGCTTGCTTCGAGCGCAGGCGCTGGCGTGCGCTCTTCTTCGACGTTCTCCGGCGGGAACGGCGCTGGCGGTTCGGCTCTTCCGGGCAAGCGCGGCGGACTCGTGTCTGCGACGCTCCGGCTTGGCGCGCTTCTCCGCAGGCGGCGGTGGCGACGCGAGGCTCGGCAGCTCGGGCGAAACGGCTGGCCGCGCGGCGGGTTCGCGCAAGTAGACCTCCAGCACCTGGCGCAGTTCGAACGACGAAACCCGCGGTACCGGGAGAGACACCGACATCGCGGCCGCATGAACGGCGAGCGACGCAACGACCGCCGCTCCGAGCCGGCGCTCTACGGACCAGACGGCGTGGCGCTCAGTCACGGTTCAGGTCCCCGGCGTCCCAAGGGAATAGCGAACGCCGATCCACGCACCGATCGGCGCCGCCGGTGACACGAACAGCTCCTTGACCGTGCTCGTGGCGTCGAACGTGTTGCCGGGCCCGTTGAAGAAGTTCAACCCGAGCACGCCCGTCGTCTCGTACTTCCGGTCGAAAAGGTTGTTGATCATGCCGAAGAGCTCCCAGCCGCGGGCGAAGTTCCAGCGCGCATCGACGTTGAACACGGTGTAGCCCGAGATCTTTCCGTTCGGATCCAGGTTGTTCTCGTTTCCGCGCACGTACTGGCTGTCCTGAGCGTACATCGCCCCGCCGAGGGTGAAGCCGCCGCCGAAAGCGTACTCGACGCGCAGCTTGAAGATGTTCCGCGGGATCCCCGGGATCCGGTTACCGGACTGGACCTGGATGTCGCCGATCGCATCCGCAGAGCTGTTGTTCGGGCTGAACTCGGTGAAGGGCGTGCGGAACTGCGCGTCGATATAGCTGTAGCTCGCGAGGAAGCGCCACCGCTCGATCGCGCCCGCGAGGCCGAGCTCGATCCCCCGGCGGCGCGTCGTACCTACGTTCTGGAAGAAGCCGGTGTTCGGCGCGCTCGCCGAGGCGCTGACGAACAGGATGTCGTTTTCGAGCCTCGTCTGGTAGACGGTCGCGTGCCATCTCATGCCCGGCGTGATCGGTCCGCGCATGCCGGCTTCGACGGTCTTCGCGATGATCGGATCGAGCGGTGGGTCGGCGAGGAAGGCATTCGGCAGCGAGCACGGCGCCGCAGGATCGGCGCAGGTGAGCTCGACCGGCGTCGGAATGCGCATGCCTTCGTTGTAGCCGACATAGGCCGTGAGTGCGTGGACAGGCCTGAACGTTGCGCCGACCGCGGGGTTGAACCGGCTGAACGTGTGGGTGCCGTCCAACGCCGGGTTGGTGCCCGAGGTGTCCCGGATCTTCACCTCGGCCCAGTTGTACCGGCCGGCCAGGGTGATGTCCACCCACGGCGCGGGCGAGAGCGTATCGGTGAGGTAAATTCCCCAGTACTGATTCTCGGTGCGCGCCTGCGTCTCCGTGGCGAAGCCGCCGACGGGAATGTTCGATCGGTCCGGAGCGAAGTTCGCCTCCTGCTCGCTCTGGGTGAAATCGGTGCGGCCCGCGTCCAGGCTCACGCCTAGCGTGAGCTGGTTGGGCAGCGCACCGAGGTTGCCGAGGTAGCTGTACTGCACCCCGAAGCCCCAACCGCGCGTGTCCAAGTCGATCGCCGCGTTCTCGCCCTGGGTGTTGCCGGGCTCGATGGGATCGTCGGCGTCGAAGTCGTCGTTGACGTTGGTACTGAAGTTCTTGCTCTTCAATCCGCGGTAGTACAGGCTGCCCTGCAACAGGCTCAGGTCGGACACGGAGTGCTTGCCGGTCAGCGTGAACGCGGTGAGCTCGTTCTTGAACGTGTCGGGGAACGTATAGCTCTGGGAGCGCTGCTGCTGGAGGAAGGAGATCGGAATGGCCTGCGCGCCGTTCAAAGTGTTGCTCGCGCCCGTAAAGCTGAGATCCACGTTGGTGGCCCGATCCCGGAAGCTCAGCTTGCCGAATCCCTGCCAGATGTGCGTGCTCGTGTTGTCTCGCCAACCTCGCTCGTAGAACCCATTGCCGGTCACGTAATAGCCCACCCGGTCGGAGTGACCGCCGTATTCGATGTCGCCAGCCGCGCGCCGGAACGATCCGCCGTAGCCTTGAACGACGAGACCCGGGAAGTCGAAGCCGTTCTTCGTCGTGACCGAAATCGCACCACCGAGCGTGTTCAGCCCGAACACAGGGTTCGAACCGGGCATCAGCGTGATCGTGGCGATCGCGGGATTCGGGATGAGATCCCAGTTGACGCCGTCGCCGAACGGTTCGTTGATGCGGACGCCATCCTGGAACACGGAGAGGCCGGGCGACGTCCCGAGCAGCGGCGAGGCCGTGAAGCCGCGGAAATTGATGTCTGGCTGGTACGGATTCCCTTGCGACTGGTTGATGTTCACGCTGTCGAAGCTGCGCTCCATGAGGTCATGCAGCGTCATCGTCCCGGGGTTGCGCAGGTCTTCGGCATCACCCGTCTGCACGTTCGCGGGCACCTTGTCTTTCGCGACGCCGAGGCCCGGCAGCGGCGTCGGCGCCACGACTTCGACGGCGGGGGCCTGGGCAGCCCGCTCTTGCGCCGTGGCCCCCGGAGCCGTCATGCAAGTCCCGCACACGAGCATTCCGAGCAGGCGACCTCTCGCAATCGTCATCCGTCGGCCCCCCGCGTCGCATTTCCCATCCTCTTGTCCCCGGGGACAAGCTAACGTCGGCCGCTGCCGGATCTTCGGGAAAATCTCCCGCGCAGTTCGGGACCGTCTCCGGGCGTGACGTTCCGGGCGGAACGCTGTCTCGGCGCCAGGCGTGACACTGCTCCGGAAGCGGACCAGCGGGGCGTTTGGGCGTGCGCGCTACAATCATCGCCGCGAATCGAGCGCCATGAAGGCTCCCTTCCCGTCCTCGCCTGCCGACACGCATCCCTCGCGCCTGGGTGCTGGCGGCGACGCGATGGTGGTCGCCGCGGTGACGGTGCTTGTCTTCCTGGCGGCGTCCCACTTCGATTTCCAGGAGCAGGTCGCGCGGCTCGCGCGGCCGCTCGAGCGGTTCCAGGCGGATGAACTCGTGCCGACGCTGCTTGGACTCGCGATTGCGCTCGTCTGGTTCGCGTGGCGGCGCTGGCATCAGGCGACCCGCGAGCTCGATCGGCGCGTCGCCGCCGAGCGCGAGCTCGCCGATGCGCTCGCCGAGAACCGTCGGTTGTCACAGCAGTACCTGCTCGCCCAGGAGGAGGAGCGGCGCAGCCTTGCTCGCGAGCTGCACGACGAGCTCGGCCAGTGTCTGAACGCGATCAAGCTCGATGCGACCGCGATCCGCAACCACCCCGGCGCGACGTCGCGGGAGATCGCGGACAGCGCGCAGTCGATCATCGACGTCTCGAGCCGGGTCTATGACGTGACGCGGGGCCTCATGGAGCGGTTGCGCCCCGTCGCGCTCGACGAGCTCGGGCTCGCGGACGCGCTGCGCCACCTGGTGAGCGAATGGCAACGACGCAACCCGCACGTGAACTGCACGCTCGAGCTCGAGGGCCGGCTCGAGGAGCTTGGCGAACAGATCAACATGTCGCTGTACCGCGTCGTTCAGGAATGCCTGACCAACGTCACGCGGCATGCCAGGGCGTCCGCCGTCGCGGTTCGCGTCGCAGGCAACGCGCTTCCGCCAGGCGAGCTGAGCGTCTCCGTGCGCGACGACGGCGTGGGAATGCCGGTCGGCGCCGGCAAGCGCACAGGATTGGGGCTCGTCGGACTGCGCGAGCGAATCGAGGCGCTCGGCGGCCGCTTCGAGGTCGCCGGGCTCGCACCGCGCGGGGTCGAGGTCCGCGCGCGCCTTCCGGTGCGGGCATGACTGCGGAGATGAGGCTGCGCGTGCTGCTCGTCGACGACCACGCGGTCGTGCGCGAGGGCTATCGGCGTCTGCTCGAGCGCACCTCGGACATCGAGGTGGTCGCGGAGGCGGCGAACGGCGAGGCGGCCTATCGACTGTTCTGCGACACCGCGCCGGACGTCGTCGTGATGGACATCACGTTGCCCGGCGTCAGCGGCGTGGAGACGACGCGTCGCATCATCGCCCGGGAACCCGCCGCGCGGGTGCTGGTGTTCAGCGTACACGAGGACATCGTGTTCGCGTCCCGGGCGCTCCAGGCCGGCGCGCGGGGATACATCACCAAATCAAGCGCGCCCGAGCTCATGGTGGAAGCGGTGCGGGCGGTGGCCGCCGGACGGCCGTACCTCAGCCACGACATCGCGCAGAGGCTTGCTACGCAGCGCCTGCCGGGGCAGCCGCTGCCCTTCGAAGAGCTCTCGCCGCGCGAGTTCGAGGTGTTCCGCCTCCTTGCAGAGGGGAAGTCGATCGCCGACATCGCCCGGATTCTCTCGCTCAGCCAGAAGACGATCGCGAACTATCAGTCGCTCGTCAAGCAGAAGCTGGAAGCCGACACCTCCGCGCAGATGGTCTGGATCGCCCTGCAGCACGGCCTGGTCGAGTGACGCGGCCGTCTCAGGGAGACGGAGACGCGCGGGCGGGCCACATGCGGCGAAAGATGCCGTTCGCCAGATACAGGTGTCGCAGCGCGGCGAGCACGTGGATGACGATGAGCGTCACGAACACGTACGACGTGACGACGTGCGTCGTGTTGAACACGGCGTAGATCCGCCGATCGTCGATCCCCCACGGGGGAAACAGCACGGCGTTGAAGTAGTTGACGCCGAACTTGCTGAAGTTCGATGCGAGATATCCCGCCGCCGGCATGATCAACATGCACGCGTAGAGCGCGAAATGGCTCGCCCGGGCCGCCCTGCGCTCCCACGCGGGCAGCGAGAGCGGGAGCGGCGGCGCCGGATGCGTCAGGCGCCAGATCAGCCGGACGAGAATCAGCAGGCCGATCGTCAGGCCGGTCGACTTGTGGAAATTCACGTACACCGTACGCGGCGGCGTGCCCCGCGGAACCTCCTGCAGATACCAGCCGAACGCGATCTGGCCGAGGATGAGCGCGGCGAGCAACCAGTGCAGGAAGATCGCGACGCTGGAGTAGCGCCCGGAAGAGTCCATCGATCTCGAGCTTAGCAAATATCCCCGGCGATGAGAGCACCGACGAGATCAGCGACCAGCCGCGCTCGCGGGCCCCGAACCGCGGATGACGAACCCCCCGGTTTCGGCGATATCGCCGGCCGATGTGCCGAGGTAGACCAGGTATGTGCCGTTCGCAATTGCCCAGTCGCGGATGCTGTTATCCCAGTACGACAGCGGACGATTTGTCGCGTTGGGGTCGATCGTGAGCGTTACCGTCGTTCGTTCCCCCGGGTTGAGCCAGACCTTTTTGAAGCCGACGAGCCTCTTCGGCGGTTCACCCGCCATGGCCGGGAGACCGAGGTACAGCTGCGCCACCTCGGCACCCGCGCGCCGGCCCGTGTTCTCCAACCGGAATTCGACCCTGATCGGCGTCTTCCCGTCCGCGACGACCGGTGTCGCCTCAAGGTGCGACAGCGCGAACGTCGTATAAGAGAGACCGAAGCCGAACGGGAATAACGGCTTGAGCTGCTGCGCGTCGTACCAGCGATAACCCACTTCCAGACCCTCGGAGTACCTGGCGGTGGGGATACCGTTTACCGTTAGCCCGGGCCACTGCGCGGGGGTACGCGCGGGTACGTCGCCTGCCGCCTTCGGGAAGGTGACCGGCAGCTTGCCCGAGGGGTTCGCGAATCCGAACAGCAGGCGGGCGACCGCGTTGCCGTCCTCGCTACCCGGATACCAGACCTCGAGAACCGCCCGCACTTGGTCGATCCAGGGCATGAGCACCGGCCCCCCGTTCTTGAGAACGACGATCGTGCGCGCGTTGGCCGTCGCCACCGCCGACACGAGCGCATCCTGCGCCCCCGGCAGGGAGAGATTGCTTCGATCGGCCCCTTCCGTGTGGTTATCGCCGACCATGACGATCGCGATATCGGACGATGCGGCGAGAGCCGCTGCGGCAGCAGTCTCCGCGCCGTCGTTGTATGTCACCGTCGCGCTCGAACCGAGGCGGTCGAGGACCTCGCGCAGGCCCTGCATAGGGGTGATCGTGTAGAGCGGGACGACCTTGGAGCTTCCGTCCCCGCCGGTGTTCGCGTCACGCGCATGCACGTGGGGCCCGATCAGCGCGATCGTACGAAGCGCGGACCCGTCGAGCGGCAATTGGCCGTTCTCGTTCTTGAGCAGCACCGCGCTCTGCTCCGCGATGGACAGCGCGATCCTGCCGTGCCCGACCGCGTCGATGGGCGTCTCCACGAGCGGGCGGTCGAACTGCCCGAGCCTGAACATCGAGTAGAACCTCCGCTTGAGCAGGAGCTCGATGTCGGTTAACCCGACTGCGCCCGCGGCGAGGGCAGCGCTGACTCTAGTGGCGCCGTACCAGACACCGCTATTCATCTCCAGATCGGTGCCCGCGAGGATGGACTGTGCCGTGCTGTGGACGGCGCCAAAATCCGACTGCACGTATCCCCTGAAGCCCCACTCCTTCCGGAGCACCTGCTTCAGGAGGTACTCGCTCTCGCAGGCGTAGGTCCCGTTGACGCGCGGATAGGCGCACATGACCGCGGCGGCGCCGCCATCCTTGACGGCCATCTCGAACGCCGGGAAGTAGATCTCACGCAGAGTCCGCTCGTCGATGATCGCGTCGACCTCGAATCGGTTCGTCTCCTGGTTGTTCGCGGCATAGTGCTTGGGCATGGCAATGATGCCCTTGCTCTGCACGGCCTTGACCTGCTCGACCGCCATCCGGCCCGCGAGGTACGGGTCCTCGCCGAAGTATTCGAAGTTGCGGCCGTTCTGCGGCACCCGCGCGATGTTCAGGCCGGGTGCCTCGAAGACGTGCGTAGCGAGGCTCAGGGTCTCGGTGCCGACGACCTCGCCGAAGGCATACGCGAGCGCCGGATCCCAGGACGCCGCGAGCGCGAGGCCGGACGGAAGCGCGGTGGCGGCCTTCTGGGGTGAACAGTCGCCGGGGCCGACGCCGGCCGGGCCATTGGTGATCCGCATGGTCGGGACGCGCAGGCGGGGGACGCCCGGGACGTGGCGAGTGCTGTCGCCGCACGGGAACTCGAGATTGACCCCGATCTGGCCGTGGAGCTGAGCGAGCTTCTCGTCGAGCGTCATCGCGGCCACGAGCAGCTCGGCGCGCTCCTCCGGCAGGCGACTCCGGTCCATCCAGGGCTGCGCTTCCGCGATGCCACCCGGTGGGAACGCGACGCCGCCGAGGATGACTCCGAGGATCCGGAGACTGCGCCGAAGCTTCACGCGCACGAGAGCGCAGACACGATGCAGCGCCATTTCCGCCGTGGCGTGGCGAAGATCATTCCGCGGTGCCTGGAGCGACGGGTAAAGACAGCCGGCCCTGCGAGCCTGTTGAAGTTGCGGCGTTATGTTCGGAATCTCCGACGGCCTTCATTCCGCGAGTCGCTTGCATTGGTTTCGGATTCCACCGAGTCTCGGGCGCCGAGCGGTTGGTCTATCTCCGCGCTGCGACGCGAGGAGGAGTCATCAACTCGTTGCCGAGGCCCTGATGATTTCGTTCTGACGATGGGCCACATGCTCTCACTCTCGAAGCGTCTGCAAGGTCAATGGCTGGCTCAGGCCGTGGGCGCGTTCTCTACACGGCTGCAGCCGGAAGGTCTACGCGACGTGGGACCGCATCACTCGCCTCGAAGCTGATTTCAAGTTCGATTCTATGCGAGGCATCCCTCCGCGATCCGGAGGAACGGCGCCTGGAAAGGCTCTCGGCAAACGGGCTAGGCCAAATTAGCTCTTGAATTGCAGCACTCTCTCTACTTACAGTAGTAGAGCGGCAAGCAGTATCTGATCCGGCGATTCAACGTCAAGGATGGGCGCGAACATGCGCAGAAACCCCGCTACGGCCAAGCCAGCCAAGAGGACCGTCGGCCCAACGCGGCGCAAGGGGCCGGTTCCCTCCGATAAACCGAAGGAGCCCGAAATGAGCGCAGACGAAATGCCGGCCGGTCGCATGACCGGCGACAACGCGGCTCTAGGCATGCCGACGTTCGACATGGGCCAGTCGATGCCGGGCGCCGGCATGTCCGGCGCCGCGTCCGGCGGCGAAATGCCAAGCGGTGCCATGGACCAGCCGGCGGGCGAAGCAGCCACCGGCGGCGGCGAACGCGTCCTGGTCGAGCTGCGGGTCCCCCGCGGCGAGCGTAGCCTGGCGCTGGCGCGGGCATCGAGCGTGCTCGGCCTGACGATCGACCCGGACTACGAGCCGGTGCCGATGAAGCGGGCCGGCCGCGCGACCAAAGGTTCCGCCGCGGCCGAGGACACGATAGTCGTGCGCGCCACGGTCGACGCGAGCCGCATCGCCGAGCTTGAGGCGAATCCGGACGTGGTGAAGGTCTGGAAGGACGGCCCCATCGCGCCGTTCGGCGCCGAGGACCTGGCCGAGTTGCGCGCCGAGGCGCCCGCGTTCGAGGTGATCGAGGGCATGGCGGCCTGCCCGATCGGTACGTGCGACTGCTCGCCCGGTTCGCCGAAGGGTGCAATCGCGGACGTCGCCAACTATCTCGGCGTTAGCCAGATCTGGGCGGCCGGTCAGAAGGGCGAGGGCATCGTGGTCGGTGTCGTCGACGGCGGCATCCGCGCCGCGGGCCGCCCGATCAAGCCCGGCGAGGGCGGACCGACACTCGCCCGGGTCATCGGCGGGTGGCCTCCCGTGAGTTGGGGTACCACCGCGGCGGCCTGGGGCGACCACGGCATGATGTGCGGGACCGACGTCCTCGGCATGGCGCCCAACGCCCAGCTCTACGACCTGCGGATCTCGGACGGCGGGGCCGTGTCGGACGCGCTGCAGGCCTTCCAGTGGGCGATCAACCAGCACATGGCGGACGGTACGCCGCACGTGCTGACCAACAGCTGGGGCATGTTCCAGCAGGCCTGGGACCCCGACTACACCACCAACCCGAACCATCCGTTTACCCGCAAGGTGGTCGAGGCGATCGACGAGGGCATCCTCGTGCTGTTCGCGGCGGGTAATTGCGGAGCGACCTGCCCCGACGGCCGCTGCGACGGCGATACGGGCCCCGGCAAGAGCATCTGGGGCGCGAACGGCCATCCGCGCGTAATCACCGTCGGTGCAGTCAACAAGAACGAGCAGTTCGTCGGCTACAGCAGCCAAGGCCCTGCTGCGCTCGACTCCAACAAGCCGGACTTCTGTTCGATCACCCATTTCACCGGCTATTTCACGAGCGACAGCGGGACGTCGGCGGCGACGCCGATCGCTGCGGGCGTCGTGGCGCTTCTCAAGCAGGCCAAGCCGGCCCTGACCCAGGACCAGGTCAAGGGCGCGCTGAGATCGACTGCGAAGGATATCGGCCCGGCCGGTTTCGACCAGCACTCGGGTGCGGGGATCATCCGCGCGAAGGCCGCCTACGACGCGGTCGCAATCCCGGCGGCGTGGCGGGGCTGGGAGAGTCTGGGCGGCTTCTGCACCGACGGGGTCGGCGTGTCGTCCTGGGCGCCGGGCCGGCTCGACTGCTTCGTAGTCGGCAACGATCGCCAGTTGTGGCACAAGTGGTTCAGCGGTGGCTGGAGCGGGTGGGAGGCGCTCGGCGGCAACATCTATTCGAATCCGGCTGCGGTCTCCTGGGGCTCGAACCGGATTGACGTCTTCGCGATCGGCGGCGACCACGCCATGTGGCACCGCTGGTGGGACGGGTCGAGCTGGAAGGGCTGGGAGAGCCTCGGCGGCTTCTGTACCGACGGGGTCGGCGTGTCGTCCTGGGCGCCGGGCCGGCTCGACTGCTTCGTGGTCGGCAACGACCGGCACCTGTACCACAAGTGGTTCAGCGGCGGCTGGAGCGGCTGGGAGGATCTGGGCGGGAATATCTACTCGAATCCCGCGGCTGTGTCCTGGGGCCCGAACCGGATCGATGTCTTCGCGATCGGCGGCGACCACGCCATGTGGCACCGCTGGTGGGACGGGTCGAGCTGGAAGGGCTGGGAGAGCCTCGGCGGCTTCTGTACCGACGGGGTCGGCGTGTCGTCCTGGGCGCCGGGCCGGCTCGACTGCTTCGTGGTCGGCAACGACCGGCACCTGTACCACAAGTGGTTCAGCGGCGGCTGGAGCGGCTGGGAGGATCTGGGCGGGAATATCTATTCGAATCCCGCGGCTGTGTCCTGGGGCCCGAACCGGATCGATGTCTTCGCGATCGGCGGCGACCACGCCATGTGGCACAGATGGTATGAGTAGCGCGCGGATCGCGTGCGGGGCGCCAAGCGCGCCCCTCTTTCCTTTCGGCCCCGCGGGACGCGCCCGACATGGACTGGGTACTATAGTCTCGGAGTGTTCCGCAAATACGCCAGCCGACGGATCGACGCGCCCGCCTAAACCTTCGCACGGCTTGGTTCGCGGTGATGGTCCAGAAAGTCGTCGCGCCCTGAATTCACACGGACGACGTGTAGTCGGATTCGATCGTCGCGAGCGAACTTGCAACAGAGCCGGGACAACCGTATCGCCCGTTACTTTTCACCGTCAATCGCGCTCAGCAGTTCCATGCCGTTCTTTTCCGCAAAGCGCTTGCGGACCGGCTCGTAGACGATCGCTCGAAAAGGGGCCATGTCGACCTGCTCCACCTGCATGCCGGCCTTCTTCAACCCTGCGATTATCCTTGCCTCGTTCTGCATGTTGAGCTCGCGCTGATGCTGCGCCGCCTCGCGCGCTGCGTCCACGACGATCTTCTGGTAGTTCGCCGGCATGGCATCGAACTTGGCCTTGTTCATCACGACGATGAGCGGCGAATACGCATGATTCGTGAGCGTAGCGAATTTCTGTACTTCGAAGAATTTTGCGGACCAGAGCACCGGCAACGGATGCTCCTGGGCGTCGAAGGCCCTGGTCTCCAGGGCCGAATAGAGCTCCGAGATCGGCAATGGCGACGGGTTGGTCCCCAGCAGCTGGAACGCCTGGAGGTGATAGGGATTCGGTGTGGTGCGAACCTTCAGACCTTTCATGTCCTCGGGGGTGCGTACCGGGCGCCGGTTGTTGGTGAATACCCGCCAACCATTCTCGAAGTATGCCAGCCCCTTCATGCCGTGCTTTCCAAGTTCATCGAGCAGACCCTGCCCGACCTTGCCGTCGAGTACCCTGTACGCGTGCTTCGAGTCCTGAAAGGTGAACGGCAATTCGAGCACCGCTGTTTGGGCGACTATGCCGTTGAAATTACTCGAGCCCGACGACGCGAACTCGATAGTTCCGCCTCGTACCAGGTTGATCGTTTGCTGATCGTTGCCAAGGGTGCTGCCGGGGTAGACGGTGACGTCGATATCGCCTTTCGTGCGGTCCTTCACCAGACCGGCGAACTTCAGGGCGGCAAGGTGTTGCGTCTCCTCTACCGGCACCTGGTGCGCCCATTTCCATTTGTACTGGGCAGCTGCGGTGCTGCTGAACATCAGCATGAGAGTTGCGGCCACCACGCGCGAAAGCTTCATTTCCGCTCCTTCCATTTAGATCGTCCACAGTCGGCGGTCAATCGCCCTCCTCATCGACGCGTTCCAGCACGACAGCGGCGCACGGCAGCACCTCCGCATCAAGTCGACGCTTCAGCGCGCCCCAGGACCAGAGGCATCATTTGGCGGTCCGTACCTTCGCGATTTCAGCATTGGCCTCCTTGACCAACGATTCGCTGATCGACTTGTTGTGCTTCTCGATCACCGGCTTCAATCTGTCTCGCATGCGGATTCGTTCCTGCGGAGAGACTTCGGTCACTGTCATGCCTTTGCCTTTGAGCGCTTCGACCGCCTTTAGATCCATGGCTCTCGACGTCTGGCGTTGGTACGGCTTTGCTTCGTTTGCAGCATCGAGCAGAATCTTGCGCTCATCCTCCGAGAGCTGATCCCAGAACTTCTTGCCCGCGAGCACGAGCAGCGGCGAGTACGCGTGACGCGTGTTGGAGGCGTACTTCTGCACCTCGTAGAACTTCGTGACATCCACGGAGACGAATGGGTTTTCCTGACCATCGACCGCTTTGGTTTCGAGCGCAGTGTAGAGTTCGGTGAAAGGCATGGGCACCGGGTTAGCGCCAAGAGCGCTGAAGGAATCGATAAAGACAGTTATCTGCTGCACCCGGATCTTCAATCCCTGCATATCCTCCACCTTGGCCACCGGCCTCCTGCTGTTCGTCAGGATGCGGAACCCATGGTCCCAGTATGCGAGCCCGACAAGTCCCTTCTCCGGAAGCTTGTCCAGCAGCTTCTTTCCAACCGGGCCGTCGAGCACCGCGTCGACTTCCTTGAAATCGTCGAACATGAATGGCGTGTCAAAGAGGCCGAAATCCTTGTCCATTCCGGTCAGCAGACCCGGGCCCATCATCGACATCTCGATTGTCCCTCCCTGGAGCGAAGAGGCTACGGCAGCCTCACCGCCGAGTGTGCCGCCCGGGTAGAGTCTGACCTTTAGCTTGCCGCCGCTCTTTTGACCGACGATGTCCGCAAATCTCTGCGCTCCCAGCCCGTGCGCGGAATCCTGGGTGTTGACGAATGCCAGTTTGAAAGTGCGTTCCTTGACGTTCTGCGCAGATGCCAGAGAGAATGGCATGAGCGAACACGCAACCAGAACGATCAGAAACTGCGATCTCGCGTTAGTGTGCACCTTGCTCTCCTCTAAGAAGCTGCGGAAGCTCGCCCCGTTACGACCTCTGCGAGCGGTCTCCGCTCAATTCAGCGCGGGGCCAACGAATCGGTACGCTCACAGCACCGAGAGCATTCCGCCGTCCACGTAAATGATCTGACCGTTGACGTAGTCGGACGCGGATGAGGCCAGGAAGACCGCCGCGCCGATGAGCTCCTCGGGTTTGCCCCACCGTCGCGCGGGCGTGCGGCCCTTGACCCAAGCGTCGAAGGTCGGGTTGTCGATCAATGCCTGGTTCATGTCGGTCAACATGTAGCCGGGCCCGATCGCATTCGCCTGGATTCCGTGAGCGGCCCATTCGGCGGTCATGGCGCGCGTGAGCATCTTGATGCCGCCCTTCGCCACGGTGTATGGTGCAACCGTCGCGCGCGCCAGTTCGCTGGTCAGCGATCCGATGTTGATGACCTTTCCGCGGCCCCGCGAGATCATGCGTTTCGCCGCTTCTCGCCCGACAACGAACGCGCTGGTGAGATCGACCTCGATCACCTTGCGCCATTCATCGGTCGAGAGCTCGACCATCGGCTTGCGCAACTGCATGCCGGCGTTGTTGACGAGGATGTCGATGTCGATCCCATCCGCATCGAATCGCTTGAAGGCGGCGACGATCGCGGCCTCGTCGGTGACGTCGAACAGCGCCTCATGAACCGTGTGGCCGACGGCCTTCATCTCCCGAGCCGCCGCAGACAGGCGCTCCGGGTTCGAGCCGTTCAGAACTACCGCTGCACCCGCTTCGGCCAGGCCTTGCGCCATGGCGCGTCCAAGACCGCGCGAAGAACCTGTGACTAACGCGGTCTTGCCTTCGAGATTGAACAGTTGGATCGACATGATGACCTCAAGCGGTGGAACGTCGGACGCTCAGATCGGAGCGCTCGAAGACGGCGGGCAGAAGATCGACGCCGAGGCCGGGGCCCTCCATCGGCAGCACGTAGCCGTCCTTGATGGTCGGCATCGTGGTTACGAGCTCCTTGTACCAGCCGCTATAGAACGCGCGCACCGATTCCTGGATGAGGGTATTGGGCTGGCTGAACGAGGCATGGATGCCCGCGATGTAGCCGATCGGCCCGGTACAGTCGTGCGGCGCGAACGGCCGGTGCCAGGTTTCCGCCAGCGCGGCGATCTTGCGGCCCTCGGTCAATCCCCCCGTCCAGCACAGGTCGACCATCACGACGTCGATGGCGTCGCGATCGAGCATGTCCTTGTACGGGAAACGCGAGCCGAGCGTTTCGCTTGCACATACCCAGACGTCGGTCGAGCTTGCATACTCGGCCAGCGCCTGGGGGGAGTTCATCCGGATCGGATCCTCGAACCACGTCGGCGAGTAGGGTTCGAGCGCGCGGGCGATTTGCTTCGCCGTGGGCAGGTTCCACAGCGAGTGGAACTCGACCATGATCTCCATCCGGTCGCCGACCGCCTTGCGGATCTTCTCGAACGGCTCGATCGCCTTCTTCATCTGCGCCGCGCTGATGTGCAGACCGTTGGTCTCCGAAGCGGCAGGATCGAACGGCCAGATCTTCATCGCCGTGATGCCGCTCTCGAGGAGGCTCTCGGCCACGGCGTCCGCGCGATTCATGAACCCCTGCAGATCCTCGTACGGTCCCTGCGGCTCGGCGAAATTCCAGTTGGAAACCGGCTTGATGTTGGTGGACCTGATGTAGCCATAGCCCGCACAGGTGTTGTAGAGGCGCAGCTTGTCGCGGCACAAGCCGCCGAGCATCTGATGCACGGGCTGCCCGCAGACCTTGCCGAACAGGTCCCAGAGTGCGATGTCGATCGCCGAGGCCGCGCGGTACTCCGCCCCGGTGGACGACTGCGCCATCGGCAGATTGAGCATGTCGCGGTGGATGGCTTCGATGTGCAGTGGATCGCGGCCGAGCACTCGCGACGCCAGCGTGTCGTGTATGTGTGCTTCTACCGCCCCGGCGCCGTAGAACGTTTCACCCAGGCCGATGACGCCGGAATCCGTATGCACGCGAACCCACAGGACGTTGGCGAATTCCTGCGTTCGCAGGGTCTCCAGTGCAGTGATCTTCATCGGGTGTATTCCTCCAGTCCGACGTCGGGTTTCTACTTCTGCTTTCTTGCCGCCTCGATGACGGCGTTCGCCTGCTTGACCAGATCCTCGCTCACTTGCTTGGAATGCTTGTCCACCACCGGTTTGATCTTGGCGCGGAACTTCGTCATCTCCTCGGGTGTGATCTCGTTGAAAATCATTCCCTTCGCCTTCAGTTCCGCCAGTGCCTTCGGGCCCATTTCCCGGTTGACCTTGCGCTCGTAGTCACGCGCTTCGGCGCAGGAATCCTGCATGATCTTCTTCTCGGTCGCGCTGAGCCGATCCCAGAATTTCTTGCTGACGATGACGACGACCACTCCATAGATGTGCTGCGTAGGACTCAGGTACTTCTGGACTTCGTAGAGCTTGCTCGTGTAGATCGTGGCATAGGGTCCCTCCTGTCCGTCGAGCGCCTTGGATTCGAGCGCCGTGTAGAGCTCGGTAAACGGCATCGGGACGGCATTGGCCCCCAGCGCATTCAACGTGTCGAGAAACACAGGGTTCTGGATCGTTCGGATTTTCAGGCCTTGAGCGTCGTCCGCCTTGGCGATGGGCCGCTTGCTGTTGGTGAGGTTCCGGAACCCGCTTTCCCAGTAGCAGAGGCCGACCAATCCTTTGCTCGGCAGCTTGTCGAGCAGCGCCTTGCCGACGGGACCGTCGAGGAGCGTATCCGCCTCCTTTTCATCGGCGAACAGGTAGGGTAAGTCGAATAGCGCGAAATCCTTGACCGTCCCGACTACCGAGGACCCCGAGGTCACGGTCATCTCGATCACGCCACCTTGCGCCGACGCGAGCGAAGGAACTTCCGCACCCAGCTGCCCGCCAGCGAAGCCCTTGGCTTTCATCAGACCGTTGCTCTTCGCGGCAACGAGCTCCGCGAACTTGTTGACGCCGAGGCCGAACGGATGATCCTCCGCGGTGCCGTAGCTGATCTTGATCGATCTGGGTTGGATGTCGGCCGCCTCGGCACCCATTGCGAGCAAGGCTACGGTCGCGACGATCGACCATTGCAATGCCATTCCACGCATCTGGCTCTCCGGAAATGTCAAACGTCGTCGTTGCCGCGGTCTCGCCTCACCGAGTCCGCGCAGCTCGTAGCCAACCGGGGCCGTTACCGTGCGCCCGCAAAACTGAGCTGCACCTTCATGGCCTGCGACTTGTCGCCGGCGAGTTGGAACGCTTCGATCGCCTTGTCTACCGGATACGTGGCAGTCAGCAGCGGCCGCATGTCGACCCGTCGGTTCGAGATCAGTTCGACCGCCCAGCCGAATTCGACACCAGTCCGAAACGCGCCGCACAACTTGAGTTCCTTGGTCACGACCGCGTTCATCGGCAAGGTGGCTTCGCCGCCGAGCCCGACCAGCACCACGGCACCGAGGGGTCGCGTGACTTCCATGGCCCCCACCAGCGCGCGGGGGTTGCCGGAGCACTCGAATGCCATGTCGAAATAGCCCTTGTGGGGGGCGTAAGGTGCCAGCGCGTTGGGGTTCTCGCCCACGTTGAGGGCGTGATCAGCGCCGACGCGTGCGGCGGCAGCGAGCGCCGGAACACTAACGTCGGTCACCACAATTTCGCTCGCGCCGCCTTGCCGTGCGGCAATGATGGTGAGACAGCCGATCGGTCCACAGCCCGTTACCAGCACTTTCTTGCCAAGGACGGAGCCTGCGCGCGTGACTGCGTGCAACGCCACCGAGAACGGCTCGGCGAACGCGGCCTCGTCGAGCGGCACGTCCGGCTTTACGGGAAACGCCTGCTCTTGCGTAATGACGATCTCGTCGCGGAACGCACCTTGGACGTGCGGGAATCGCATCGCGCTACCGTAGAAGCGGACGTCGAGACACTGATTCGCATGTCCTTCAATGCAGTAGCGGCAATGTCCGCACGGGTGGTTCGGGTTGACTGCGACGCGATCGCCGACTTTGACCCGTGTGACACCCTCGCCCGTTGCCGCGACGGTCCCTGCAACCTCATGGCCGAGGATCATCGGCTCCCTGAGACGAATCGTGCCGAACCCGCCGTGCTGGTAGTAGTGCAGATCCGATCCGCAGATACCGCCGGCGGCCAGATCCACTTTGACTTCGCCCGCGCCCGGCGCGGTGGTTGAGGCGCTCTCTTCGACGCGTAGATCAAGAGGAGCGTGAACGACGACTGAACGCATGACGTCTCCCTTTTGCGAGGTAAGAAGGTGACTTCACGAATGCCACAACGCGGCAAGTCATGTCGCCGTCGTCGGCAAACAACGCTCGATTGCTGCTGTTGCGCTAAAAGAATACTGTGATATTTTACGATAGTCAATAGGCCGCGACGCCCACAGCAATCTCGTCGTCAGCGACGCGTTTCGCAAAGTGCGACACATCGACTATGATTGGTAGAAGACACAAACGCCCCCGCGCAGACGTCTGCCAAGAGGCGTGAAGAGAAGGCACATGGCACAGCGGATGCAAAGGCGCCCACGGCTCGTCCGGATCGGAGATCATCCCGAGTCGGACTCGATCCCGCGCAGGCGCAGTCTGGTGAATCAGGTCGATCTCGCTTACGAGCGAATCGAGGAGATGCTGGTCAATTGCCAGCTCCGACCCGGTCGCTTCTTGGCGATGCAGGACCTGCAGGGGCTGGTTCACTTCGGCCGTACCCCGACGCATCAGGCGATCAGCCGGCTCGCTGCCGATACCCTTGTCATCGTTCGTCCACGACACGGCCTTCAGATCGCGCCGATCGACCTCGCTCGCGAACGCGGGCTGCTGCCGTTGCGGCGCGATATCGAACGCTTCGTTATCGGTCTGGCAAGCGATCGTTCGGGGCCGTTACAGCGCAACCAGATGTTGCATATAAAGCGCTCGCTCCGCGAGCAGCGCGACAGCATGACGATCAACAAATTCAATGCCATCGACCGAAGAGTCGATCAGTTGATCATGGCGGCGGCCGGCGAACCATTCGTGGAGCACACGCTGCGACCGCTGCACACCATATTCCGTCGGATCGGTTGGTTGCATCACACACAGATCGCGCGCGGCCAGAATCTACAGCGGTCCATCGACTGTCATGTGGCGGTGCTCGACGCCGTCGCCAATCGCCACGTTGACCAAGCGATAGCCGCCTTGGACGATCTGATCGGGTTCGTCGACAGCATGTTCGATACGCTGGAGCACGAAATCGATCCGACCCTCCTCGACTGCAGCCTCGGGTATCTCTCCACGACTTGATCCTTCTTCGGGCACGCTGAAATCATGCGCATCGTGTTTCATGGCGAGAACGCTGCGTCGTTCAGCCAGGGGTTCGAACGCCTCGTTGGCGAGACTGCGCGGATCACGAACCTGCCAGATGTCCTGAGCAGCCCCGCCGACCAGCGTGCATACGCGGAGGCGGATGCAATCGTCGGTGTCCGGTATCGCGAAAGATCTTCCACGTCCGGAGAGCCTGCAGCTGTTTCACGTTCCGGGCGCCGGCTACGACGCCGTGGACCTCGATGCACTGCCCGAATCGGCGGTCGTATGTAACTGCTTCGGCCACGAGCAGGCGATCGCCGAATATGTCATGGCAGCACTGCTGCGGGTACACGTGCCGCTCGGCGATGCCGATCGGCGACTGCGCCAGGGCGATTGGGCGTACTGGGCGGGCGCTCCGGATCGCGTCCACGACGAGCTGGCAGAAAAGACCATTGGCTGCCTAGGTTATGGGCACATCGGAAAGGCCATCGCCGCGAGGGCGAAGGCATTCGAAATGAAAGTCCACGTGGCCAACCGCAGCCCCGTCGCAACGTCCGCCGTTGTCGATCGCTCTTTTGCGCTGGACGAGCTTCAGGACTTTTGGGGCTCTGCAGATTTCATCGTGGTCTCGGTGCCCTTGACCGACGAGACGACCGGGATCGTTGGGGCGAAGGCGTTTGCGGCAATGCGACCGACCGCGCTCGTTATCAACGTCGGTCGCGGGCCGACCATCGACGAGCGAGCCATGTACGACGCTCTTGAGCAACGTCGCATTGGTGGAGCGGTCATCGACACCTGGTACTCCTACCCGCTGCCCGGCAAAACCAATGTGCTGCCGTCGGCGCTCCCCTTCCACACCTTGCCGAATGTGGTAATGACGCCGCATATGTCGGGTTGGACTTCTGGAACCATCCGCCGACGACAGCAGACCATGGCAGACAACATCAAGCGCCGCCTGGACGGCCGACCGTGTGCGAATGTAGTAAGAGCGGCGCGACCTTACTAATTGGTCGGTTCTTCACGAATAGGGGGTGAGATGTCCGAGCATCAATGCAATCATGATTGCCAGCACGAGGGGCCCGTAGACATCGAGGAGCAGGTCGACGAGGCGCGCCGCAGCTTTCTGAAAGAGGCGGTCATCGCGAGCGGGGGCGCTGCCACCGTCGGCACGCTCGGCGTGACGCTGATGCCGAGCGCGTTTGCGCAAGGGGCGGCACCCGGGTCGGGAAAGGCGAATCACTACTTCATTCCGGCTTCGGAGAAGACCGTCCACTGGGGATATTTCAGCCGCTCGCTCAAGCCCCTTGTCGAGGTGGAGTCGGGGGACTTCGTCACCATGGAAGTGCTCACGCATCACGCCTACGACGACTTCGAGCGGATGATCAAAGGCGATCCCGGTGCAGAGAGCGTGTTCTACTGGGACAAGCAGAGGAAGAACGTAAACCGGCGCGGGGCCGGCCCCATGGACGACAAGCTGGGCGCGGGCGGTGGGTTGGGCGTGCATATCTGCACCGGGCCGGTCGCGGTGCGCGGCGCACAACCTGGCGACATTCTGGAGGTACGCATCATCGACGTGCGTCCTCGCCCGTGCGCGAATCCCGCCTACAAGGGGAAAACCTTTGGTAGCAATGCCGCGGCGTGGTGGGGCTTTCAGTACAACGACCTAATCGAAGAGCCGAAGAAGCGTGAGGTCATCACGATCTACGAGATCGATGCGACCGGTGAGCGAAATTGGGCGCGGGCCGTCTACAACTACCGCTGGGTGCCACAGACCGATCCCTTCGGCGTCGTCCACCCCATCATCGATTACCCGGGCGTGCCGGTGGACCACAGCAAGGTCAAGGAGAATCATGGCGTGCTGAAGGACGTCCGTATCCCCATCCGCCCGCACTTCGGCGTACTGGGACTCGCGCCCGTCGAAGTCGACCTCGTCAATTCGATTCCGCCAAGCTACACTGGCGGCAACATCGACAACTGGCGCATCGGGAAGGGCGCGACCATGTACTACCCAGTGTCGGTGGCGGGGGCGCTGCTCTCAGCGGGAGATTCGCATGCATCCCAGGGCGATTCGGAGCTGTGCGGCACGGCGATCGAGTGCTCGCTTACCGGCACGTTCCAACTGATCCTCCACAAAAAAGCCGGCTTGAGCGGAAGCGCGCTCGCGGACTTGAAGTATCCCCTTCTGGAAACGCAGGATGAGTGGGTGTTGCACGGGTTCAGCTTTCCCAACTACCTCGCCGATCTGGGTCCGAACGCCCAAAGTGAGATCTTCAGCAAGTCGTCGATCGATCTGGCGCTGCGCGACGCGTTCCGCAAGATGCGCCATTTCCTCATGACGACGCAAGGCTTGAACGAAGATGAAGCGGTGTCCCTGATGTCGGTCGGTGTGGACTTCGGGGTGACTCAGGTGGTGGACGGCAACTGGGGGATCCACGCCATCATCAAGAAGAATCTGTTCGCGGCGCGGCAGGGCTAAGCCGTAGTGTCCGGAAACTCGACTGCCGGCTACGCGGCAGCTCGTTCGTAGTAATTGAGCAGTCCACCAAGCCGAGGACGACGGATCACCGCTCCCTCGCGATAGTCGGAGGAAGCCCGCGGCTTGATCAACAAGTTTCCGAGACCCTGATGGTTCCGCTCATGATAAAAATGGGCGCCGTATTCTCGGAGAGCACGTCACAGCATCCCCTGCCCGATCGGGATCAACCTCGATAGGCACTCATCGCGGACACTTCGAACCCCGTCGTATTCAAAAACTGGAATCAACTTCACGCAGCGGCATGCTCGTAGAAGTTGAGCAGTCCGCCAAGCCGTGGACGCCGCACCACCGGTCCGCCCCCACGGGAAGCAACTCGGCGCGGCATGATCAGCGCGTTGCCTATCCCCTAATGATTGCGTTCCCGGTGATAGTGCGCCTCGAAAGAGCGCAGCGCACGGCGCAGCATCCCCTGCCCGATCGGAATGAGCTTCGATACGCACTCGGTCCCCACACTGCCCACCCAGCGCTCGGCGTAGGCGTTCAGATTTGGCGAACGTGGCGGTAAACGAATCACCTCGATGCCTTCGCGTGTCACGAAGTCTCGGAACGCCGGGCAGTACTTCGTATCCCGATACCAGAATCAGATATCGCTTGCCCACCAGGATCCCGTCGATCTCGTTGGTCAGCTGCCTCGCCATCTGAAGCATCCACGCGGTGTCCGGATGTATCGTGATGCCCGTAATGCTCACCCTCCGCGTCGCGAGTTCAATCACGAAGAGCACGTAGTGCGTCTCGAGTCCCTTCCAACTCCAAACTTCAACGCTGAAAAAAAAGAGAGCCGCGACTGCCTTCCAGGGCGCCTTGAGGAACACCGACCACGGCATGTGCTTGCCGCGCTCCGGCGCCGGCTCAATGCCCGCGTCCTTCAGAATCCGACGAATCGTCCCGCGGCCGAGCTGATGGCCCAGATTGACCATCGCACCCTGGATCCGGGTGTAGCCCCAGCCTGGATTCTCCCTGGCCATCCTGACAACCAGCGCCGCCAGCTCCTGCTGGTCCGCGGACGGCCGGGACGACGACGGTGAACAAACGTCCATTTCTGCGCCACCAATTCGCGGTGCCATTGCAGCAGGGTGTCTGGGCAGACGACCGAATTGAGATCCCGAAGGCCCTTCCGACCCACCGCCTTGGCCTTCTCGGCAAGGCGTCGTCGTTGCGCGTCGGTGAAGAGGAGACGGCGCCCACCAAGCTGCTCTCGCAGCATCCGGTTGTCCGCCTTCAGGTATTCGAGCATCTGGGCCTGCTGCCGTTGCAGCCAGCCGGCGAACATCAAGAGGAGGAATTGCAACAACTGAGAGGCAGCCATCGCACTCACATGGCCGCCGCCCTCCCCTCGCGCGTCAACCGGCGCGCCCTTGGTTCCATCGGCCGCGTCGTTCTAGTATTCGAACACGACAGGGTCAACTCCAGTTGAACGTGATGGAGCCGGTGATCGGGCTCGTGCTGTTCAGCTCAATCGTCGCGATGGAGAACGCGGTGAACGCCCTGTGCGAGAAGTGCGTGGTCGGCATCACCCCGAACCCCGAGCGCACCCGGGACATGGTGCTCGGCAGCCTCGGCATCGTCACGCTGCTGAACCCGCTCCTCGGCTACAAGCAGTGCGCGGAAATCGCGCGCGAAGGCTATCAGCAGGGCAAGTCGATCCAGCAGATCGTGGTCACCGAGCGCAAGCTTCTCACGCAGGAGAAGTGGGACGAGGTGTTCTCGTTCGAAAACCTCATCAGCCCGCACGCGGCGGGATAGGTGCGAGGTAGCAGCGGCGTCCGCCGCTGCGGACACCGCGCCCGATGTGCGAGCACACGCGAACGGGCGGACCTCAGCAAACCGGACGGTGAGATGAGTGGAATGCCAGGGAGGAGGCTCGCTCGTTGATCCCTTCGCCTCCTCCCCGGAGAGGTGGCAAGAGACCCGACTAGGACAACGTGCAGGTCTCTCATGGTTTCTGCGGTTCCTGACCGTCTACGGGCTTCTGGTGTGCGTGGTTGAACCGGTAATTCCGGTGTTCCCTACGGCGTCAGTCTGGCGCTCAATTTTGATGCCAGTAATAGCCAGTAATGTTCCCCGCTGCGTCTCGGTGAAGCTTGATCAACTTCGATTCCTCCATCCCGAGTAAGATGATGTCATTCAGGTGTCGCAGCTTCCCGCCTCGGCCCGCAGATCCTTCGTCGCGAGCCAGTAGAACAGCCACGCGACCCCTAGAGATACAACGGCAGAGATAGCACCGCCGGCAATTACGTTCGGCCAGTCGATACACATCGTTAGTCCCTCCCCTGTTCGTCATCCGCCCGGCTTCCCGCCGGTACGCGCGAGGACGATCCTATCTCAAAGGGTCCTGGGTCGGTCATAGGTTGTCATCCGCAAGCTCGTCGTGTACTGTCCAGACATCCAGTATGCCACCGTGCAATGAAGTCGTCCCAACCTCCCGCCTTCCGCTGCCCGCTGCGCGCCTCCGACGGGTACGTCTCGGTCCACGTGCGGCGTCCGAGCGGAGCGTGGTATCGCACGTCCTTTTATAGGTGCTTCGGATGCAGCGTGATGTTCGAGAGTCCGGAGGACTTCACACGGCAGAAGCAGATCACGCACGATCCAGGAGCGATGGGCGGCGGGCATCAGCGTTCGCTAAAGGACGCGGAGTAATCGAGATTGGGGCGTTACGTGATCGTTGAGTCGATCGAAGGCGACCGGGCGCGCATCGAACGGCGGTGTCGGCCCATGCACTAGAATGGCTCGGATGATGCAAGACGGCGCCCTCGCTCTAATCGACTGCCTCGGGTTCAAGGGCATCTGGAAGCGTGTCGCAGACCCCGAGGCACTACTCGACACGTTGAAGGCGATGCCCGAGGGTGTCTCACCGTCGGGAGGCATCTAATCAAGGGCAACTTTATGATTGGCCCCGCCGTCGACTGTGCGGCAGGACACATGAACGATGCTGAGGGCGCGTTCGTTTGGCTGACACCCGACGCTGCTCAGCTTCACGGCGCCTATTGGCACGAGACGAAGACCAGACTATCGCGCGACCCGCCAACTGACTTGCCGAGTCGTACTGTCGAAGCAATCGCGTGTGCCTTTGGCGAATCTGTGCTCGACAGGATAATGACTCGGCTGCCAAAGACCCTTCAAGCGCTGGGAGCAACAACTGAGCGCGTGTTTGCCGACGGCATACCCTCGGACCTTTTGGTTGACGATGTCTTGATACCGTTCAAAGTGAAGGAGGTGGTATTCACTGCCCGTCGTGCAGCCTTGAACCCGCATAGCGGTTGGAAGCACCCAAGCCGCGATTCGTTGGAGGCGGTCTACCTCCGCGCGATGACGGGCGAGCGATGCGACATCAGGCGTAAAGGGGAGCACACCTTGGCGTTCCTCAAGGAGGCTGAGGCGGTGACAAAGACATATGAAGAGGCCGCGGTGCGTGCGTTCATTGCTTCCGCTCAGAAAATTGGCGGGGTCGACCAGGAGTTGAGAATCGACTTGAAACGGTACGCTGTTACTCCGCCGTGACCTTCGCGGCAAGGAGTACGCTATGACTCCGGCCCTAAGATCCCCGGCGCCCCATAGATCACCGACAGCGCCCGCGCCTAGCGCAACAGGCGCTCCGCGGCGTCCCAAGCGGGCATCAATACTCCCGCCACCCACACCGCGAGATCTTCCAGAACGGTCATCACGTCGAATGCAGCGCCGATGGTGAGCAGCGCTCCGACGACGAAGAAGGCAACGAGTAGTTGAATTAGCGTCATCCCCGCACGCTACCCGGAATGTCGCGCAGCGCAGGAGGCAGAAGTTGACGCTACGCCAGCGCGCGACCTACACTGTGCCCGCGTGCCTCGACCATTGGATTATTTTTCCTAGTGGTGAGTGCTGGCGAATCAAGATGTTGGGGTGGCTAGTGGGTATCGAACCCACGACCCTTGGAATCACAATCCAATGCTCTACCCCTGAGCTATAGCCACCGTTGCTCGTGACGACCGGACCCGCGTGAAGCTGGCGTGCCCGACAGGAATCGAACCTGTAACCCCCAGCTTAGAAGGCTGGTGCTCTATCCGGTTGAGCTACGGGCACTCCGCCGGGCGAGCCGCGCGGGCGCGCACCTGGAACTGGTCGGGGTGGAGAGATTCGAACTCCCGACATCTTGCTCCCAAAGCAAGCGCGCTACCAGGCTGCGCCACACCCCGCAGGAAGGGGCGTAGTTTACGCGCCGGCAGGAAGACGGGTCAAACGCGGCGCAGCACGGCGCGAGTGGGCACTTTTGCGCTTGCCCCACCCCCCTCTTTCTGGCATAAAAACGCCTTCTTTTCGGGACCGAGGGATTCGAGATGTCGGTCGAAACCCTGCGCAAGCACTTCCCGCCCTACGCACCGAAGAAGGGCGAGGACTACATGAACTCCCAGCAGCGCGCGCACTTCAAGCAGGTGCTGGGCGCGCTGCGCGAGGAGCTGTCCGCGGACATCGAGCGCACCGTGCACACGATGCAGGACGAGGCCACGGTGTTCGCCGATCCCAACGATCGCGCGAGCCAGGAGTCCGACATCGCGCTCGAGCTGCGCAACCGCGACCGGGAGCGCAAGCTGATCAAGAAGATCGACGAGACGATCCTCAAGATCGACGCCGACGACTACGGTTACTGCGAGAGCTGCGGGGCGGAGATCGGTCTCAAGCGCCTCGAGGCGCGTCCGACCGCCACGCTCTGCATCGACTGCAAGACGCTCGAGGAGATGCGCGAGCGGCAGCTGGGCAAGTAGACCGGACCGTCCGCCGCGCAAGCACAGTTGTGGCGGAAGCGGCGCGCCGAGCCCCTTTTCGTTGGCGACCGCAGCGCCTAGGACTGGGAGGCCGTCTCCGCCGCGGGCGCGGGCTGCTCGGTGACCGCCTTCATCGACAGCCGCACTCTTCCCTTCTCGTCCGACTCGAGCACCTTTACCTTCACCTGCTGCCCTTCCTTCAGATGGTCGGCCACGCTGTTCACGCGCTGCTGGCTGATCTGCGAGATGTGCAGGAGCCCGTCCTTGCCGGGCAGCAGGCTCACGATTGCGCCGAAGTCGAGCAGGCGCAGCACGGTGCCGGTGTAGACCTTCCCGACCTCGACCTCGGCGACGATCTCCTGGATCTTGCGCTTGGCGGCTTCGCCGCCGTCGCTGCTCACCGACGCGATGCTGATGGTGCCGTCGTCGGCGATCTCGATCGTCGTGCCGGTCTCCTCTTGGAGCGCACGCACCACCACCCCGCCCTTGCCGATCACGTCGCGGATTTTCTCGGGGTTGATCTTGACCTTGATGATCCGCGGCGCATAAGTCGAGATGTCGGAGCGCGAGCCTTCGAGCGCCTGCTTCATGTGGGCGAGGATGTGCATGCGGCCTTCCTGGGCCTGCGACAGCGCGACCTGCATGATCTCCTTCGTGATGCCCTCGATCTTGATGTCCATCTGGAGGGCGGTGACACCGTTCTCGGTGCCGGCCACCTTGAAGTCCATGTCGCCGAGGTGGTCCTCGTCGCCGAGGATGTCGCTCAGTACCGCGAACCGGTTGCCGTCCTTGATCAGCCCCATCGCGATCCCGGCGACGTGGGTCTTGATCGGGCAACCGGCGTCCATCAGCGCGAGGCTCCCGCCGCAGACGCTCGCCATGGACGACGACCCGTTCGATTCGGTAATCTCGGAGACAACCCGGATAGAGTAGGAAAACTCCTCCGGCGGCGGGAGCATCGCCACCAGCGCGCGCTTGGCGAGGCGGCCGTGGCCGACCTCGCGCCGTTTCGGCGGTCCGATGCGGCCGGTCTCGCCGGTCGCGTACGGCGGCATGTT
Organism: uncultured beta proteobacterium; assembly: GCA_963744255.1. Lineage (GTDB taxonomy): Bacteria > Pseudomonadota > Gammaproteobacteria > Burkholderiales > SG8-39 > DATEDA01. The sequence goes on along the minus strand of CAVUSZ010000017.1, from coordinate 107,074 downwards.
GTAGTGAAGCATGAAGCGCTCCTTGTACTCGCCCTGGAGCGCGTCGATGATCTGCTCGTCGCGGCCGGTGCCCAGCGTCGCAACGACGAGCGCCTGCGTCTCGCCGCGGGTGAAGAGCGCCGAGCCGTGGGTGCGCGGTAGCACGCCGACGCGGGCGGAGATCGGGCGCACGGTGCGCGTGTCCCTGCCGTCGATCCGCGGCTCGCCATCGAGGATCTGGCCGCGAACGATCTTCGACTCGAGATTGAAGATGATGTCCTTCACGAGATTCGTGTCCGGCGGCGAATCGCCGACCGCGACCGTCTCGAGTACACGCGTACGAATTTCTTCAAGCCGATTGTTGCGCGCCTGCTTCTGCTTGAGGCGGAACGCCTCGCGCAGGTCCTTTTCGGCGAGCTCGGAGACCCTGGCTACGAACGCTTCGTCCTTCGCCGGCAGCTGCCAATCCCAGGCTGGCTTGCCCGCCTCGTCGGCGAGCTCGTTGATCGCGGTGATCGCCGTCTGCATTTCGCGGTGGCCGAAGACGACGGCGCCGAGCATCACCTCCTCGGACAGCTCCTGCGCCTCCGACTCCACCATCAGCACGGCGTGCTCCGTACCGGCCACGACCAGGTTGAGCTTCGACTCCTTCAGCTGGGTCGCGGTCGGGTTCAGGACATATTCGCCGTTCACGTAACCGACGCGCGCGGCGCCGATCGGACCGCCGAAGGGAATCCCCGACAGCGCGAGCGCCGCGGAGACGCCGATCATCGCCGGGATGTCCGGATCGACTTCCGGGTTGACCGACATCACCGTCGCGACGACCTGCACCTCGTGGTAGAAGCCGTCGGGGAACAGCGGCCGGATCGGACGGTCGATCAGCCGCGAGGTGAGCGTGTCCTTCTCGGACGGCTTGCCCTCGCGCTTGAAGAAGCCGCCGGGGATCTTGCCGGCGGCGTAGTACTTCTCGATGTAGTCGACCGTGAGCGGGAGGAAGTCCTTGCCGGGCGCCGGCTGGTTGGACGCGGTCACCGCGCAGAGCACGACCGAGTCGTCCATGTTGACCAGCACGGCGCCGGTCGCCTGGCGCGCGATCTCGCCCGTTTCGAGCGTCACCTGGTGCGCGCCGTAGGTGAATGTCTTCTTGACTGGGTTCAATGCCGTCTCCTTGCAGGTCGGAGCGCCTGAAGCGCGCCCGTCAGCGGACGGGCCGGGCGAAAAATCGAAGCCTGGGAAGCGCAACGCCCACGTGGCAGGCGTCGTGGGCGTCGATGATCTTTACTTGCGGAGGCCAAGCTGCTCGATCAGCTTGCGGTAGTTGTCGAGGTCGGTACGCTTGAGGTAGTCCAGCATCTTGCGCCGCTGGCTCACCATCTTGAGCAGGCCGCGCCGCGAATGATGATCCTTGACGTGGCTCTTGAAGTGATCGGTGAGGCCGTTGATCCGCGCCGTGAGGAGCGCGACCTGCACCTCGGGCGAGCCGGTATCGCCCGACTTGCGCTGGTGGCTCTGGACTAGCTTCGCCTTCTCGGCGGTCGTGACGGCCATGCATCTCTCCCGGGAAGCGGCGGATTTTAGCTCGAAATCAACGCTCTTCACAAGGTTTTCGGCGCTGCAACGGGCGTGCCGGTCGGCGCGTCGCCGGAGCGAATCAAGCGCCGGGGCTGCAATCGCCCATCCGCGCCGACCTCGCCGATGCCGACGAACGTTTCGGCGGGGCCGTAGACCCGGATCCGTCCCGATCCGGCGCCCGGGAGCTCGGTCGGCTGCCCCTGGATGAACCGGCTGGCAGCGACTTGCCCGAGCGTGGCTGCCGGGAGGTGCCCGAGGACGGCGTCCACCGGCAACAACCGCGCTTCACGGGCTTCGCCGCCGAGCCCTTCGAGCACCTCGATCGTGACCGCACCGGCAAGCGAGAACGGCCCGATCTCGAGCCGCCGGAGCTGCGCGAGGTGGGCACCGCAGCCGAGCGCGCGGCCGATGTCTTCGGCAAGCACGCGCACGTAGGTCCCCTTGCTGCAGCGGACCGTGATCGCGAGGTGCTCCGCCGCGACGGCGTCGAGCCTGAGCTCGTGAATCCTGATCCGCCGGGCGGTGCGCTCGACCGAACGGCCGGCGCGCGCATACTCGTACAGTGGGCGGCCGTGGCGCTTGAGCGCAGAGTACATCGGCGGCACCTGCCGAAGCTCGCCCCGGAACCCCGCCAGCACCCGCTGGATCTCCACGCGACCAAGCGCAACGTGTCTGCGCTCGACGACCTCCCCTTCCGCATCCCCGGTGGTGGTCGTCGCGCCGAGCGCGATCTCCGCCGCGTAGGTCTTGTCAGCGTCGAGCAGCTCGCCGCCGAACTTCGTCGCCTCGCCGAACAGCACCGGCAGCAGGCCGGTGGCAAGGGGATCGAGCGTACCGGTGTGGCCTCCCTTTGCCGCACGATACAGTCGCCGCGCGGCCTGCAACGCCGCGTTCGAGGTGACGCCGGCAGCCTTGTCGACGAGGAGCAACCCGTCGACCCGGCGCCAGGGGAGACGCTCGCGGCCGGCGTTCATTCCGGAGCAGCGCCCGCGCCGCCGTCAGCGTGCCCGGCGGCGCCGCACCGGACGCGTCCGCGCGGCGTCGCTCGCCACCGCCTCGTCGATGAGATGAGTCAGGCGGATTCCCGACTCGATCGAGTCGTCGTAGAGGAAGCGCAGCTCGGGAGTGTTGTGGAGCTTGATTCTCGCGCCGAGCATGGAGCGCATGAACCCGGCCGCGCGCCGGAGCCCGGCGAGCGTCTCTTCGCGGCCCCCCGGATCGGCGAGCGAGGTGAAGAATACCTTGGCGTGCGCGAGATCGGGCGAGACCTCCACGCCGGTGAAAGTGACCATTCCGACGCGCGGATCCTTCAGCTCGCTGCGCACGATTTCGGACAGCTCGCGCTGGATCTGGTCCGCGACGCGGCGAAGTCTCTGCGCATTGGCCACTACAGCGTCCGCGCGACTTCCTGGATCTCGTAGACCTCCAGCTGGTCGCCCACGTTGATGTCGTTGTAGCTGCGGAGCGAGAGCCCGCATTCGAAGCCCGCTTTCACCTCGCGGACGTCGTCCTTGAAGCGCTTGAGCGATTCGAGCTCGCCGTCGTGGATCACCACGTTGTCGCGCAGGACGCGCACCTTGGCATTGCGCCGCACCAGCCCTTCGGTGACGTAGCAGCCGGCGACTGTTCCCACTTTCGAGATCCGGAACACCTGGCGCACCTCGACCACGCCGAGGACGTGCTCCTTCTTCTCCGGCGCGAGCATCCCCGAGAGGGCCGCTTTCACCTCGTCTACCGCCTCGTAGATGATGTTGTAGTAGCGGATGTCGATGCCGGAGGACTCCGCAAGCTTGCGCGCGGCCGCGTCGGCGCGGGTGTTGAACCCGATGATGACCGCCTTGGAGGCGAGCGCCAGGTTCACATCCGACTCGGTGATGGCGCCGACGCCCGCGTGGACGATGTTGATCTTCACCTCGTCGGTCGAGAGCCGCGCCAGCGCGTGCGCGAGCGCCTCCTGCGACCCCTGGACGTCGGCCTTGATGACGAGGGCCAGGACCTTGACCTCCTCCTCTTTCATCTGCTCGAACACGTTCTCGAGCTTCGCCGCCTGCTTCTTCGCGAGCTTCACGTCGCGGAACTTGCCCTGGCGGAAGAGCGCGATCTCGCGCGCCTTGCGCTCGTCGCCAAGCACCATCATTTCGTCACCGGCGTTCGGCACGTCCTGCAGCCCCTGGATCTCGACCGGGATCGACGGCCCGGCTTCCGCGGCTGACCGGCCGTTCTCGTCGAGCATCGCCCGTACGCGGCCGAACACCGCGCCGGCCAGCAACACGTCGCCGCGCTTGAGCGTGCCGGTCTGCACGAGCACGGTCGCCACCGGACCGCGCCCCTTGTCCAGGCGAGCCTCGATGACCGCGCCTTTCGCGGGCGCGTCGACCGGCGCCTTGAGCTCGAGCACTTCTGCCTGCAGGAGCACCTGCTCGAGCAGCTCATCGATGCCCTTGCCGGTCTTCGCCGAGACGGGGACGAACGGCGAGTCGCCGCCATACTCCTCCGGGACGACGCCCTGGGCGACGAGCTCCTGCTTGACCCGGTCCGGGTTCGCCTCGGGCTTGTCGATCTTGTTCAGCGCGACCACGATCGGCACGCTCCCGGCCTTCGCGTGCGAGATCGCCTCGATCGTCTGCGGCATCACGCCGTCGTCTGCGGCGACGACGAGGATCACGAGATCGGTGATCTTGGCCCCGCGGGCGCGCATCGAGGTGAACGCCTCGTGGCCCGGCGTATCGAGGAACGTGACCGTGCCGCGAGGCGTGGTCACGTGGTAGGCGCCGATGTGCTGCGTGATGCCGCCCGCCTCGCCCGCCGCGACCTTCGTGCGTCGGATGTAGTCGAGGAGCGACGTCTTGCCGTGGTCCACGTGACCCATCACGGTGACCACCGGCGGTCGCGGCAGAAGCTCGCTCTCCTCGTGCGCCGGCGCCTCGTCGAGATAAGCCTCCGGGTCGGTGAGCTTGGCGGCCGCCGCCTTGTGCCCCATCTCCTCGACGACGATCATCCCCGTCTCCTGGTCGAGCACCTGGTTGATCGTGACCATCTGGCCGAGCTTCATCAGCACCTTGATGACCTCGGCCGCCTTGACCGACATCTTGTGGGCGAGATCGGCGACGGTGATCGTCTCCGGCACGTGGATCTCGCGCACCACCGGCTCGACCGGCCCGATGGACGGCTTCGCCGCATCGTCGGCATGCCGGTGTCGCCCGCCCTTCGGCTGGTGCCAGCCGGTCCCGCCGGTCGTATCGCCACGCGTCTTGATCGCCCGTTTCTTCGCGCTCTCGTCGCGCCAGACCGTAACCTGCTTCGCGGGCTTCTTCGCCTTCTTCTCCGCGGCCTCGGCGGTCTTGGGCTTGTGCAGCGTCGTGTCCGAGGTCGCTGGTTGCACCGCCGGTCCCGCCGCGGCCGCCTGCGCGGCCGCGCGGGCCGCCTCCTCCGCTGCGCGCTGCTCCGCCTCGCGCTTCTCCATTTCGCGCCGCTCGCGCTCTTGCCGCTCGGCGAGCTCGACCGCCTGGCGCGCTGCGAGCTCGGCGTCGCGGCGGCTCTCCTGCTCGCGCAGCTCCGCCTCGCGGACGTCGACTGCCGGCGCCGCCGCCGTCGGCGTCTCGACGATCGCGGGCGGCGCGCCTTCTCCCGCCTCGCGCTTCACGAAGACCCGCTTCTTGCGGACCTCGACCTGGATGGTGCGCGCCTTGCCCGACGAGTCGGCCTTCTTGATCTCGCTCGTCTGCTTGCGCGTCAAGGTGATCTTGTTCTTCACATCGCCAACGCCGTGCGCCCTGCGCAGGTAGTCGAGAAGCTTCGTCTTGTCCTGCTCGGTGAGCGTGTCCTCGGCGAGCGTCTTGTTGACGCCCGCGGCGCGGAGCTGCTCGAGCAGCAGCTTCGGCGGCATCTTCAGCTCGCCGGCGAACTGCGCAACGCTTATGTGTGCCATGCGGCCGTCCTCACTCCCCCGCGGCGAACCAGTGCTCGCGCGCCTTCATGATCAGCTGCTTCGCCCGCTCCTCGTCGACCGCGCCCACCTCGACCAGTTCGTCGACGGCGAGGTCGGCGAGATCGTCGCGGGTCTTGACGCCGCCGCGCGCGAGCTTCGCCGCGAGTTCGGTATCCATGCCCTCGAGATCCAGCAAGTCCTTCTCGACCCCCTCCACCTGCTCTTCGCTCCGGATCTGCTCCAGCAGCAGCGCGTCCTTCGCCCGCGTGCGCAGCTCGTTGACCGTCGCCTCGTCGAGACCCTCGATCTCGAGCATCTCGCTGATCGGGACGTAGGCGACCTCTTCGAGTGTCGAGAAACCCTCCTGGAGGAGCAGATCGGCGAGGTCCTGGTCGATATCGAGCTTGTCCATGAAGAGCGTGCGCACGCCGGCCGCCTCTTCCTCGGTCTTGCGCTGCGACTCTTCCTGGGTCATGAGATTGATCTGCCACCCGGTGAGCTCGGAGGCGAGCCGGACGTTCTGCCCGCTGCGGCCGATGGCGATCGCGAGGTTTTCCTCGTCGACGACCACGTCCATCGAGTGCTTCTCCTCGTCGACGATGATCGAGGCGACGTCGGCGGGCGCCAGCGCGCCGATGACGAACTTCGCCGGATCCTCGGACCAGAGCACGATGTCGACCCGCTCGCCGGCGAGCTCCTGCGTCACCGCCTGGACGCGCGAGCCGCGCATGCCGACGCAGGTGCCGATCGGGTCGATGCGGCGGTCGCTCGTGAAGACCCCGATCTTCGCCCGCACCCCCGGATCGCGGGCCGCCGACTTGATCTCGAGCAGGCCCTCCTCGATCTCGGGGACCTCGAGCCGGAAGAGCTCCATGATGAACTCGGGCGCGGTGCGCGAGAGCACGAGCTGCGGCCCGCGGAGCGAGCGGTCGATCCGCAGCAGATACGCGCGCGCGCGGTCGCCGACCCGGAGGTTCTCCTTCGGGATCATCTGGTCGCGCGGCAGCACTGCCTCGACCCGACCCGACTCGATGATGGCGTTGCCGCGCTCCATGCGCTTGATCGTACCGGTCACCAGCTTCTCGCCCCGCCCGAGAAAGTCCTGCAGGATCTGCTCGCGCTCGGCGTCGCGGATCTTCTGGAGGATGACCTGCTTAGCGGTCTGCGCGCCGATACGGCCGAACTCGATCGCTTCCAGCGGCTCCTCGATGTAGTCCTCGACCTGGACGTCGCCGTACTGGGCCTTTGCCTCGGAGAGCGGGATCTGCTGCGCCGGGAGCTCGACCGCGTCGTCGGCGACCACCTGCCAGCGCCGGAAGGACTCGTACTCGCCGGTGTTGCGGTCGATCGCGACGCGCACGTCGACGTCTTCGCTGAAGCGCTTCTTGGTCGCCGATCCGATCGCTTGCTCGAGCGCGCCGAAGACCGTGTCCTTGTTGACGTTCTTCTCGCGCGCCAGCGCATCGACCAGGAGCAGCAGTTCGCGGCTCATTTCCTGAACTCCCAAAGGTTCGGCACCAGCCGGGCCTTGTCCATGTCCGAAAACGGGAACGACTCGACGGCGCCGTCCACCTCGAGGTCTACGCCCTCGTCGCTCGCGCCGCGCACCACGCCGACGAACCGCCGCCGCCCGTCGCGCGGCACCCGCAACCGCACTTCCGCCTTCGCTCCGGCGAAGCGGCGGAAATCGGCCGGCTTCTTGAGCACCCGGTCGAGTCCCGGCGACGAAACCTCGAGCCGGCGATAGTCGATCCCCTCGACCTCCAGCGCGCGCTGCAGCTGCCGGGTGACGCGCTCGCAGTCGGCGACCGTCACGCCCGGTCGGCCGCCTTCCACGCCGGCGCCGTCGTCCCGAGGCCGATCGCCCGCGCTGAGCGCGGCGCGATCGATGAACACGCGGAGCTGGCGGCCGTGGTGCGCGAGCTCCACGTCGACAAGCTCGTACCCGAGCCCGACGGCCGTCGATTCAATGACTTGGCGAATGTCGACAATCCTCGGCACAAACAAAAAATGGGCGCGCGGCCCATCCCCTGAAAAAGCGGCGGAAGTGTAGCAAAGAAAGCCTCGCGGGACAACGGGATACGCGCGCCGCGCGAGCCGAGGCGAGGGCTGTCAGCGGGTGCTCGGGCCGCTCCCCGGCAGTTCCATGCGAGGCCGTGCGGATGACGCTTCAACCCCGGCGAGCAGCGCCGCGACCGCCTCGGCATCGAGCTCTCGAAACTGGCCGCGTTTGAGGCCTGGCGGGAGCGCGATGGGCCCGTAACGCACCCGCATCAATCGACTCACCGTCCGACCGATCGCTGCGAACATTCGACGCACTTCGCGGTTGCGGCCCTCGTCGAGCACGACCCGGTACCAGTGATTGCGGCCCCGCCCGCCCGCATCGTCGATCGCTGCGAACCGGGCCCGCCCGTCCTCGAGCAGGACGCCCTCGGTCAGACGGGCTGCGTCATCCGGCCCGAGAGTACCGTCGACGCGCACGGCGTACTCGCGCTCGAACCCGTAACGCGGATGCGTGAGGCGCGCCGCGAGCTCGCCCGAGGTCGTGAATACGAGCAGCCCGCTCGAAGTGAGGTCGAGCCGCCCGACGGCGATCCAGCGGCCGCCCTTGAGTCGAGGCAGATGATCGAAGACCGTGGGCCGGCCTCCCGGGTCGTCGGCCGAGACGATCTCGCCGGCCGGCTTGTGATAGAGGAGTACCCGTGGCAGCGCGTGGTCGCGCCGGGCAGCGATGAGGCGATCGTCGACCTTGATGCGGTCCTGCACCGACACGCGTTGGCCCAGGTGGGCCGGTGCACCGTTCACGGTCACCCTGCCGCCGGCGATCCATTCCTCCATGTCGCGGCGCGAACCGAACCCTGCGCGCGCAAGCACCTTCTGCAGCTTCTCGCTCGCCGGCGCGTCGGCAGTCGGGCGCGGTCTACGCGGCGGAGGCGACGGGCGGCGTCCGCTCAGTGTCGCCCTGCGCGCTGCCGGGCTGCGGCGCGGCGGGTTCTTCCGCCGGGGCGGCGAGGTCGAGGCTCTTGGCGATCTCTTCAAGGGGCGGCAGCTCCTGTAGCGAACGCAGACCTAGGTCGTCGAGAAAGCGCCTGGTGGTCGCGTACAACGCGGGCCGGCCGGGCGCATCGCGATGACCGACGACGTCGATCCAGCCGCGTCCCTCGAGCGCCCGGATGATATTGGGCGACACGGTCACGCCGCGGATGTCTTCGATATCCCCGCGCGTGACCGGCTGGCGATAGGCGACGATCGCGAGCGTCTCGAGGACAGCGCGTGAGTAGCGTGGCGCCTTGTCGGCGCTGATCCGTTCGAGATAGGGCTGGAACGCCGGGCGCGTCTGGAACCGCCACCCGCTCGCGAGATTCACGAGCTCCACCCCCTTCGCCGACCAGTCCTCCCGCAGCTCGTCGAGCAGGCGCCGGATCGTGTCCGCGCCGATCTCCTGGTCGAAGAGCTTGCGGAGCTCGGGAATCGTGAGCGGTTCCTGGCTCGCGAGGAGCGCGGTCTCGAGGACGGTCTTGGCTTCGGGCAGGCTCAGCATCTCCGCATCGTGTCCGGTGGTCTCAAGTGGCCTTCGTCTCGGCCAGGCCGAGCGCGAGCCGCACGTAGATCGGCGCGTACGGCTCGGATTGCGTCACCTCGATCAGGCTTTCCCGCGCGAGCTCGAGCACGGCGAGGAAGCTGACGACGAGCACGGCGACGCCCCGCAGCGGGTCGAAGAGCGCGGTGAACTCGCGGAATGCCCCGCCCGCAAGCAGCCGCAGGATGCCCGTCATGTGCTCGCGCACCGACAGCTCGTCGCGCGTCACCTTGTGGTGGCGCGAGAGCCGCGCGCGCGCCAGCAAGGTCCGCCAGGCGTTCTCGATGTCCTGCACGCGGACGTCCGGCAGCCGCTCGACGAGCGACTGCTCGATCCAGACCTCCACCGACAGGAAATCGCGGTCGCGTTGCGGAAGGCGGTCGAGCTTCTGCGCCGCGGCCTTCATCTGCTCGTACTCGAGCAGGCGGCGCACGAGCTCTGCCCGCGGGTCGATCTCGCCGTCGTCGGCTGCCTTCGGGCGCGGCAGCAGCAGCCGCGACTTGATCTCCATCAGCATCGCAGCCATCACCAGGTATTCGGCCGCGAGCTCGAGGTTCTTGCGGCGCATCGCCTCGACGTACTCCAGGTACTGCGCCGTCAGTCGCGCCATCGGGATGTCGAGGATGTCGATGTTCGCCTTGCGGATCAAGTAGAGCAGCAGATCGAGCGGCCCCTCGAAAGTGTCGAGAAATACCTCGAGAGCGTCGGGCGGGATGTAGAGGTCCGCCGGCAGCTCGTGCAGCGGCTCGCCGCGCACCTTGGCGAACGGCTGGGACTGGCTACGGACGAGCTCGAGCGCCATGTCAGTCGTAGTTCAATCCCATGACCCCGCGTACTTCGCGCATCGTCTCGCGCGCCAGTTCGCGCGCCTTGTCACAGCCGTCGGCGACGATGCTGCGCACGAGCGTCGGGTCGTCCAGGTAGCTCTGCGCACGCTCGCGCATCGGCGCCTGTTCCGCAAGCACGGCGTCGATCACCGGCTGCTTGCACTCGAGGCAGCCGATCCCCGCGGTGCGGCAGCCGTGCTGCACCCAATCTTTCGTCTTCGCGTCGGAATACACGAGGTGAAATTGCCACACCGGGCACTTGTCCGGGTCGCCTGGGTCGGAGCGCTTGACCCGTGCGGGGTCGGTCGGCATGGTTCGGATCTTCCGCGCGACCTCGTCGGCGCTCTCCCGCAGCCCGATGGTGTTGCCGTACGACTTCGACATCTTCGCACCATCGAGCCCCGGCAGACGCGACGCCTCCGTGAGCAGCACTTCGGGCTCGACCAGGATCATCCGCCCACCGCCCTCGAGATAGCCGAACAGCCGCTCCCGGTCGGCGACCGAAAGGTTCTGCGCGCCGTCCAGCAGCGCTTGCGCCGCGTCGAGCGACGACCCGTCCCCCTGCTCCTGGTACTTCGTCCGCAGGTCGCGGTAGAGCTTGGCCTTGCGTAGCCCGAGCTTCTTCGCCGCCGCCAGCGCCTTTTCCTCGAACCCGGGCTCGCGGCCGTAGATGTGGTTGAAGCGGCGCGCGATCTCGCGCATGAACTCGACGTGCGGCACCTGGTCTTCGCCCACCGGCACGAACTTCGCACGGTAGATCAGCACGTCCGCCGCCTGCAGCAGCGGATAGCCGAGGAAGCCGTAGGTCGCGAGGTCGCGGTCCGCGAGCTTCTCCTGCTGGTCCTTGTAGGTCGGCACGCGCTCGAGCCAGCCGAGCGGCGTGATCATCGACAGCAGCGCATGCAGCTCCGCATGCTCGGGGACGCGCGACTGGATGAAGAGTGTCGCCTGCCCCGGATCGACGCCGGCGGCGAGCCAGTCGATCACCATGTCCCACACGTTCTGCTCGACGACCTCGGGCTCCTCGTAGTGCGTGGTGAGCGCGTGCCAGTCGGCGACGAAGAAATAGCACGGGTATTCGCTCTGCAGCCGTACCCAGTTCTTCAGCGCGCCGTGATAGTGGCCGAGATGCAGACTGCCGGTCGGGCGCATGCCCGACACCACCCGTTCGACGAACATGTCAAAGCATCCCGAATGCGTTCGCGATCAGCTGCATGGAGCCGACCACCATCGGCCCGAGCACGATCCCGAGCACGTTCGTGAACATCAGCGCGAGCAGGATCGGGAAGCCCCACGGCTCGAGGCGGGCGTACTGATCGGCCACGCGCGTCGGCAGCAGGCCAGCGACGATGCGCCCGCCATCGAGCGGCAGCAGCGGAATCAGGTTGAGAAGCATCAGGATCACGTTCACCTCGACGCCGGCCTGACTGATCAGAAACAGCGGATCGGTGAAGTAGTTCTTTGGCATCACAAGCGCGAGCTTGGCGAGCAGCGCCCATCCGAGCGCCATCACGAGGTTCGCCGCCGGCCCGGCCGCAGCGACCCACATCATGTCGCGTTTGGGCCTGCGCAGGGCATAGTAGTTGACCGGGACCGGCTTCGCCCAGCCGAAGAGCATCCCGCGTCCGCCGCCCCAGGAAGTGACGAGCAGGATGACGAGCGGCACGATGATGGTGCCGACCAGATCGATGTGACGCACCGGATTGAGGCTGACTCGTCCGAGCACGTACGCCGTCGTGTCGCCCAAGTGCTTCGCCACGTAGCCGTGGGCCGCCTCGTGGAGCGTGATGCCGAAGATGACCGGCAACGCGTAGATCGAGATCGTTTGGACGAGCTGTGAAAAATCCATCGCGGATCGGGGGGATGCGCGTGCGATATTATCAGACTCGGGTGCGCGATCCCGCCGCGTCGCGCTCAGCCGAGCAGCGTGGCGACCGGGCCCTTGCCCGCGCGGAGGATCTCGGCCGACGATCCGGTGAGATCGACGACCGTCGTCGGCTCGGTGCCGCACGATCCGCCGTCGAGCACGAGGTCGACGTCGTGCTCGAGGCGACGCCGGATCTCGTGCGCGTCGGTGAGCGGAAGCTCGTCGCCGCGAAGCGCGAGCGTCGTCGACAGCATCGGCTCGCCGAGCGCGCCGAGCAGCGCCTGCGCGACCGGATGATCGGGCACCCGCAGGCCGATCGTCTTGCGGCGCGGATGGAGCACCCGGCGCGGAAGCTCGCGCGTCGCCTCGAGGATGAACGTGTAGCTGCCGGGGGTGAGCGTCCTAAGCAGACGATAACGCGCGTTGTCGACGCGCGCGTAGGCACCGAGCTCCGAGAGGTCTCGGCACATCAGCGTGAAGTGATGACGCTCGTCCACGCCGCGGATGCGCCGCAACCGGGTCATTGCGTCCTTGTCGCCCAGGTGCGCACCCAGCGCATAGCAGGAGTCGGTCGGGTACGCGATCACGCCCCCGGCGCGCACGATCTCCGCCGCACGCGCGATCAGGCGCGGGGCGGGATGGGCGGGGTTGATCTCGAAGTACTGGGCCAAGGGAAGACTGCCGACTCAGCCCTTCAGTCTTTCACCAGTCGTGCCACACCGGCTTGAGATCCGCCGGCAGCGGCGGCAGCCGGCCGAGATCGACGTGGCTCTCTTCGGGGCCGTGGAAGTCGGAGCCGCGCGAGGCGAGGAAATCGAACTCGCGCGCGAGACGCGCGAACTCGCCATACTGCTCCGGCGAGTGGCTGCCGGTCACAACCTCGATTCCCTCGCCGCCCGCGGCCTTGAACTCGGCCAGGAATTGCCGCAGCTCGTCGCGCGACAGCTTGTAGCGGCCGGGATGGGCGACGACTGCGCGGCCGCCGCTCGCGCGAATCCACGCCACCGCGTCGGCGAGCTCGGCCCACTGCTGCGGCACGTAACCCGGCTTCCCGCGCACGAGGTATTGCTTGAACACCGCCGCCACGTCGCGCGCGACGCCGCGTGCGACGAGGAAGCGCGCGAAATGCGCGCGCCCGATCAGCTGCGGGTTTTCGGCGTATGCGTACGCGCCCTGCAGCGTCCCCGTGATCCCCAGCGCGTCGAACTCCGCCGCGATCCGCTCCGCGCGGCGGCCGCGGCTAGTCCGCATCCGCTCCAGGTTCCCGGCGAGGAGGACGTTCCCCGGGTCGATCCCGAGCCCGATGACGTGGATCGTGATGTCGCCCCAGGTGATCGACACTTCCACGCCCGGAATGAATCGCATACCCACGTCGCGGGCGACCTCGGCGGCCTCCGCGAGGCCGGCAAGCTCGTCGTGATCGGTGAGGGCAAGCACCGAAACTCCGTTCGCAGCTGCACGACGGACGACCTCGCCTGCGGGCAGCACTCCGTCGGACACCGTCGAGTGGCAGTGAAGGTCGAAGTTGAAGGTTTCGGGTGCGCCCATGGTGCCCAAATCTTACCACTGGGGCGCGACGGCTCCGCCGCAAGTCGCAGCTATGAAAGCAAAAATTCCTCCACTACGGCCGCGAGCAGCTCCGGCTGATCGTGATGAAGCATGTGTCCAGCGCCCGGGACCGTGCGCGCGACGAGCGTGGCGAAGCAGCCCTTGCGCGCCTCGTACGCCGCGGGGTCGATCCGCAGCCGCTGCAGCGATGTCGAGTCGGCGCCCTCCACCCAAAGCACCGGTGCGGTCACCCTCCGCCAGCAGGCCTCGGCTTCCTCGACGCGATACAGGATCGGATTCACGCGCTTGTGCGCCGGATCGCTTCGCAACGCCACGCGGCCACCGGACGTCGCTACGCCCCAATGCTCGGCGAGGAACAGTGCCCGGTCGCGCGCGAGCCGCGGGTTGCCCTGCTGCAGCCGCACCGCCAGCTCCTCGAAGCTCGCGTAGTCGCGAAACCGCGGCGGCTCGGCGAGCTCGTCGAGCCACCGGGCATAGCGGCTCGGCGCTCGCGAAGGATCGTTATCCGGGAGACCGAACCCCTCCAGGTTGACGAGCTTGCCGACGCGCTCCGGGCGCACGCCGGCATAGAGCGCCGCGACGTTGCCGCCCATGCTGTGGCCGACGAGGATCGCGGGCTCGTCCGGAGAAGCGTGCCGCAGCAGCGCGTCCAGGTCGCCGAGATAGTCCGGAAACCAGTAGCTGTCTGCCCCGCTCCACCGGGTGAGTCCGTAGCCGCGCCAGTCAGGTGCGATCACGCGCCAGTCCCCGCGCAGCGCATCGACCAGGAACTGGAAGGACGCCGACACGTCCATCCAGCCGTGCAGCAGGAAAAGCTTCGGTGCTCGAGGGTCGCCCCAGCACCGCAGGTGATAGCGCAGGCGGCGGATGTCCGCGAAGAGGGATTCGCTGGGTTTCACGTGCGTCGCGATGCTAACATCCGCTGCGACGCGGCAGAGGAGAGACGACGTGCCGATCTATTCGCTGGGCGAACGCAGGGTCGAGTTCCGCGGACCGGAATGGTTCGTCGCGCCCGGGGCGAACGTCATCGGGTCGGTAGTCCTCGAGCACCAGGCTAACGTCTGGTTCAACGTGGTCATCCGCGGCGACAACGACCTCATCACCATCGGTGAGCGGGTCAACGTCCAGGACGGCTCGGTGCTGCACGTCGACCCGGGCTTCCCACTCACGCTGGCGCGCGACGTTTGCATCGGCCACAAGGTGATGCTCCACGGCTGCACGGTCGGCAAGGCGAGCCTAATCGGCATGAACAGCGTGCTCATGAACCGCGTGGTGATCGGAAAGCATTCGATCGTCGGCTCGAATACGCTGATCACCGAGGGCAAGACCTTCCCCGACGGCGTCCTCATACTGGGGTCGCCGGGCAAGGTCGTGCGCGAGGTCCGGCCGGAAGAGGTCGAGTGGATCCGCGCGAATCGCCGACGGCTACGTGAAGCGGGCCCGCCAGTACCGGGCAGAGCTGGTGGCGCAAGACCCGCCCGAGTGAGCGGGCTGCGCGCCGTGTCGCCCCGGCGCTGCGAACAGCACACGCCGTTTTCTCGTCTGCTGGAGGACCGCCATGCACGAACGAATCGCGTTCGCGCTCCTGATGCCCTTCGGGCTCTGACGCCGCCGCCGTCTCCGGGCGCGCGCCGCGGTACCCTGCGCAGCGCGCGCGGGGCGAAGTCGCTATTTCGGCGCCATGCGGATCGCGCCGTCCAGCCGGATCACGGCGGCGTTAAGCATCGCGTTCTCCGCGATGTGCTTCACGAGCGCGGCGTACTCCTCCGGCTGCCCGAGCCGCGACGGGAAGGGGACCTGCGCGCCGAGCGAGTCCTGCACTTCCTTCGGCATCGAGTGCACCATCGGCGTGAGGAAGATCCCAGGGGCGATCGTGCAGACCCTGATGCCGCTTCGCGCGAGATCGCGCGCGATCGGCAGCGTCATTCCGACCACGCCCCCTTTCGAGGCCGAGTACGCCGCTTGACCGATCTGGCCGTCGAACGCCGCCACCGAAGCGGTATTCACGATGACGCCGCGCTCGCCCCCGGCGTTCGGCTGGCCCCTCGCCATAGCGTCCGCGGCGAGCCGGATCATGTTGAACGTGCCGATCAGGTTGACGGTGACCACCTTGGCGAACGAACCGAGGTGATGCGGGCCTTCCTTGCCGATCGTCTTCTCGCCGATCGCGATGCCGGCGCAGTTCACGAGCCCCTGCAGGCCGCCGAAGGTCTTGACCGCCAGCTCGACGGCGGCCTTCCCGTCGGCCTCGCTCGTGACGTCGCACTTCACGAAGCGCGCTTTCGCCCCGAGTTCCTTGGCGAGCGCTTCGCCTCGGTCCGCCTGCAGGTCGGCGATGATCACGTTGGCGCCGCCCGAGTGCAGCGTGCGTACCGTGCCTTCGCCCAGGCCCGAGGCGCCGCCAGTGACGATGAATGTGCTGGTGGTGAGGTCCATGACTCGTCCTTCTGCTGGTTCAGAGCCGTTCGATGATGGTTGCGGTCGCCATGCCGTGCCCGATGCACATCGTCTGGAGCCCGAGCGCACCGTCGGTCGCTTCGAGCCCCGCGAGCATCTTTGCCAGCAACCCCGCACCGGTTGCGCCAAGCGGGTGACCGTGCGCAATCGCTCCACCCCACGGATTGAGCTTGGCCGCGTCCGCGCCGAATTCGCGCTGCCACGCGAGCGGCACGCAGGCGAACGCTTCGTTCACCTCGATCCAGTCGAGATCGCCGATTGAAGCCCGAGCCCGCTCGAGGGCGAGCCGGGTCGCGGGGATGACGCCATCGAGCTGGATTGAGGGATCCGAACCGACGACGACGCGCGCGAGAAACCGCGCTCTAGGGGTCAGGCCGTCGGCGCGCGCAGCGTCATGCTCGCCCACGAGCACCGCCGCGGCGCCGTCGGAGATCTGGCTCGAGCTCCCGGCCGTGACGACGCCGCCATGCCCGCGGAAGACGGTCTTGAGCGCCGCCATTTTCACGGGGTCTACCCGCTCGCGCACGCCTTCGTCGCGCGCCAGTGTGACCGGCGCACCACCTTCGTCGACAGCGGGCGTCGCGACGATCTCGCGCTCGCGACGCTCGGCGAGCGAGCGCCATGCGCGGGCGTGGCTCTCGACCGAAAACTCGTCGAGCGCCTGGCGCGACAGCTCCCAGCGCTCGGCGAGCCGCTCGGCGCTCTCGCCCTGGTGGATCAGCTCGTAGCGCGCGAAGAGCTCGGGATTCAGCCCGCCGAAGCCGCCGTACCGACCGTCGGGGTCGATGTCGAAGAACATCCGCACCCGCGTCATGTTCTCCACCCCGCAGCCGATGGCATACCGCGCATCGCCCGCCGCGACTTCCTGCGCCGCGAAGTGGACGGCCTGCTGGCTCGAGCCGCACATCCGGTTGAGGGTGACGGCCGGCACTCTGACGGGGAAACCGGCGAGCAGGACGCCGAGCCGCCCGACGTTCGCTCCTTGCTCGCCCGCCTGGGTGACCGTGCCGCAGACGACATCCTCGATGCGGGCCTGGTCGATCCCGGCCCGCGCAACCACGCTCTTCAGCGCGTGCGCGAGCAGCGAGTCGGACCGCGTGTCGCGGAAGGCGCCGCCGCGCTTGCCGAACGGCGTGCGGACGGCGGCAAGGATGACGGGCTGGGCCATGTTCGGCTGCGGACGGCGGGAGCCGGATTATGCCTCCCGCAGCGGGACCCTTGTTACTTCTTCGCCTTCGCGGCGTCCTTCGGCTTGTCTACCTTGAGGAGATCCTTGCGATCGCGGAGCAGCGGATCGACCGCGGACTTCGCGACGAGGACCGTGCGTCCGGCGACTGCCTGCTCGCGCGCAAGCTTTCCGGCGAGCACCTCCTGCTGCGCGGCGAACGCCTTGTCGGCCTTCTCCTTGTCCTCGGCCTTCTCGTCGGCGGATGGCCGACGCGAATCGGGGACGGCGCCGGCCACGCTCGACCGTACGTAGTAGCGGTTCCCGGGGGCGGGCCTCCCGACCTTGAGCTCGTAGGTCCAGCCCTCGAACGTCTGCGCCCGGATCGTCACCGGCTTGTCGAGGCCGGCGTCGGCGTCGCTCACGCCGGGCGCGGCGTCCGCGATCTGCAGGGCATAAAGGGCGCTCGAGGCGTCCGTCGCTTTCTGCAGATCGACCGGTCCCCGGCCGGCGAGCTTCCAGTCGGCGTCCTCACGGTCCTTCGTCAACGACCATCTCTCCTTGCCGTCGGGACCGACTGCTACGATCGATCTCGGGCGTTCGAACCGCAGCAGCTCTTTCGCGAGCCATTGCTCCGGCTTGGCGAGCACGTTGCCGAACGCCTCGTTGACCACGTTGACGCGCTGCGGGTCGGCAGCGACCCACACATAACGTCCGCTCGGAATGCCGTCGGGAAGGCCCGGGACCCGGACGTCCTTCAGCGTCTTCTTGCCGAGGAGAAGGGTCGCGACCGTTTTGCCGTCGCGCGCCTTCAGCTCGACGAGCGTGCCGATCTCGTCGGGTTTCGCGCCGGCACCCGGCGCCGCGAGCTGCAAGCGCGGCCTGACCGCGTCGGTCAAGCCCTCGGCCTGCACGACCTTCAGCTCCTGCAGCCGCAACAGCAGGTCGCGGATCGGTTCGACGTCGGCGGGAAAGTCGCCCCGCTCCTTGACTGTCCACCCGCGTGCCCCACGCACGAGCGTCACCGCATCCTTCGGCTCGACGATGCGGATCTCGGCCACGTCGTCGATCTTGAACCCGTCAACGAGCTTCTGCCCCACCCGCGTGTCGGGCGCCTGGTAGTCGGAGCGCTTCAATGCTTGCAGACCCAGGCCAGCCGCGACGAGAAGCACGAGCGCCGCCAGAACGAGCAGAAATTGCTTGCGGGTCACTGCGCCGCCCTCCGCCGCCGCTTCACGATCGCGATGGCAATGCCAGCAAGCGCCACCAGCAACGGCATCGCGGCGGTGTTGACCACCTTGGTCCAGAACTCGAGCGACTCGGTCTCGGAGCGGAGCTCCCGCCGGACATTCTTGAGCTCGCGGCGCGTGTCGGCGGCGCGCTTGCGGAAGTTCTCGACCTCGGCCTGCTGCTCCGCCGACAGGATCGCGCCGCCGCCGGCGGGAGCCTTCGTCTTCTGGAGCGACTCGAGCTTCTTTCGCGTCTCCTGGAGGCTCTCCTCCAGCGACTTGATCTTGCCGAGATAGGCCTGCGCCGCTTCCGCCTCCATCTGCTTGACGACCGTGAACGGCCGCGAGGCGGTCGCACGACTGCGCACGTTGATCAGATCGGAATCGCCCCCCATCTGCTCGACCAGCGCCTGGATGAAGGCGAGGTTCCCGTTGATGGGGATCGCCACCTTCTGGCCGAAGATGTCGCGGATCTGCACCGCGGCGCCGTCGTTCAGCAAGTCGCTGTCCCCGACGAGCACGACCGTCCCTTCGGTTTTGGATTCCTTCAGGGCCGGGCCGGCCTCGGCGGGCGCAGGCTTTGCATCCTTGTCAGCTTTGGGTGCCGGCCGACCCTCCGGAAAAGCGGTCTTGAACTTGCCGGTGAGGCGGATCGCGATCGGATGCTCCTTCCCGTCGGGCTGGAAGCCGCGGACGGCCTCCTCGCCACGCGCCATCGCATTCGCCGAGTCGACGAGCTTCACCGTCGGCGAGGTATGCATCAGCACCGACTCCTTGAGCCCCTCCGCCGGCTTGCCGCTGAAGGCGCCGGAGAAGGCGAGAAGCGCGGTGCCGAGATAGCTCGTCGTCACGTCGTCCTTGCTCAGCGCGTCGCCGTCGAGCTGGATGACCGTGGGCACCGCGCGCGGGCCCGAGCCCGCCATGTATTTCAGATCGAGGACGATCTTTCCGGGATCGAATTCGTAACCCCACGCCTTTACCAGCCGGTCGAGATTGGACGAGCTGCCGCCCTGACCGCCCATCCCCGGCATCTGGTCGAAGTACGCATAGGGATCGAGGAAGACGATGAGCTTGCCGCCGCGGAGCACGAACTGGTCGAGCGCGAACTGGGCCTGCTCGCCGATCCCGCGGGGATGGATCACGACCAGCGTCTTGATCTCGTCGTCGATCCTGTCCACGTCCATCGAAACCCGCTTCACATCGAAGTCGCGTCGCAGCTCGTTCACGAAGATCTGCGGCTCGGCACCGCCGCCCATGCCCATCATCGGGTTCATCGGCATGCCGAACACCGGCAGCGGGGACATCACCCCGACGATCGGCTTGGCGGTCGCCGTGACGCGGGCAACCGCGCGCGCGAGGTCATACTCGAGCAGCCGTTCCCGCTCGGGCGAGAGCACCGGCAGCGCGAGCCGCTGGTCGGCGAAGCTCACCGCGAGGCCGAGGTAGAACTTCTCGCCCGAGGGCAGCTCCTGCGCCTCCACGCCGTCGAGATTGGCCGAGTCTTCGGCATCGCTGTCGGGCGCCGGGTTGAGCTTCTCGATCGCGAGCCTGCCGTTCGACGCGGCACGCATCTCGTTCAGCAGGTCCTCGACCCGCCCGGCGAAGACGCGCAGCGCGACCGGCACGTTCGCGTCGCCCTGATTGAAGTAGAACCGGATCTTCACCGGCGCCTCGAGCTTGCCGAGCACCTTGCGGGTGCCGTCGGACAGCGTGTAGAGCTTGCCCTGGGTGAGATCGATCCGGCCGGGGGCGAGCCCGAGGATGAAGTTGACGGCGACGACCGCGACGAACACCGCGATCACGCCCCCGATCGAGTACAGCCAGCGTTCGGTTCCCTTGCTCATCTTTTCCATCTTGCGCCTCCTACCCCGCCCGGTGGCCGCGCAGGATGACGCCGGTGACGAACAGCGCGAAGCCGATCACCGACACGAAGAAAACGAAATCGCGCGAGTCGATCACGCCCTTCTGGAACCCGTCGAAATGAGTCAGCACGCTGAATGCGGCCACCGCCTCGACGAGCGCGGGCCCCGCGAAGCGCGCCAGGATGTCGGTGACCGGCGCGAACCCGACCAGCACCAGGCCGAGGCAGATGACGACCGACAGGATGAAGCTCACGACCTGGTTCCGGGTGATCGCCGAGGTAAGGCAGCTCACGGCGAGGTACGTGCCCGCGAGCAGGAAGCTGCCGATGTAGCCCGCAAGGATCACGCCGTTGTCGGGATCGCCGAGCCAGTTGACGGTCAGCCAGACGGGAAACGTGAGCGTCATGGCGATCCCGATGAAGAGCCACGAGGCGAGAAACTTGCCGAGGATCGCCTGCCACGGGGTGACCGGGAACGTGAGCAGGAGCTCGATCGTGCCGCTGCGACGCTCCTCCGACCACAGGCGCATGCCGACCGCCGGGACGAGGAAGAGGAACAGCCACGGCATCCACATGAAGAACGCGCCGAGCGATGCCTCCCCACGCTCGAAGAACGCGCCAAAGGTGAAGGTGAAGAACCCCGCGAGCAGGAGGTAGATGACGATGAAGACGTACGCGACGGGCGAGTCGAAGTAGCCGACCAGCTCGCGCTTCGCGATCGTCCAGATGTTGGCCCAGGCGTCCTTCATGACCGCGCGTCCTTCACGGTATCGGGCCGCGTCAGCGAGCGGAATACGTCGTCGAGACGGCCCTCCTCGGTCTGGAGCTGCTCGATCGTCCAGCGCTCCTTCAGCGCGGCGTCGGCGATCTGCGCCGCGAACGCGCCGTTCGACTTCGTGCGATCGGGATAGACGCGGATCGCGATCCGACCGGGTTCGTCGGCGAGAACGTCGGACCGGCTCACCGCGGCGATCTTGCCGAGCGTCCCGGTCGCCGCCGCCGCGGTCGGGCCGCGCAAGGTCATCAGCACGGCACCGGCGCGATCGGAGCGCGCCTTCAGCTCCTCGGGCGTCCCGTTCGCGACGATCGCGCCGCGGTCGATGATGATCGCCCGCGTGCACGCCGCCTCGACCTCCTCGAGAATGTGGGTGGAGAAGACGATCGCCTTCTTCTCGCCCATCAGGCGGATCAGCGTCCGCACCTCGTGCTTCTGGTTGGGGTCGAGCCCATCGGTAGGCTCGTCCATGACGAGGCACTCGGGGTCGTGGATCAGCGCCTGCGCGAGGCAGGTGCGGTGGCGGAAGCCCTTCGAGAGCGTATCGATCGACTGGTGCAGCACCGATTCGAGGAAGCAGGTTTCGACCACGCGGTGCACCGCCTTCTTCTTGTCCGCGCCGTGCAGCCCCCTCATCTCGGCAGCGAACCCGAGGAACGACGTCACCGTCATCTCCGGGTACGAGGGCGCCGACTCGGGGAGATATCCGATCCGGCGCTTCGCCTCGATCGGCTGGTCGACGACGTCGAACCCGCAGACGAGCGCGCGCCCGGCGGTCGGCGGGATGTAGCCGGTGATCATGCGCATCGTCGTCGACTTGCCGGCGCCGTTGGGCCCGAGAAAACCCAGCACTTCACCGCGCTCGACCCGAAACGACACGCCGTCGACGGCGGTCTTCGGGCCGAAAGCCTTGGTCAGGTTCTCGACCAGGATCATTGCCCCTCCACTCAGATCAATCGGTCTGTTGGGAAATGCTTCCCCGAGTCGGCCCCGCGCGCTGGGGGCGATCATTATCGGAGGGAAGCGCCTTTCAGCAGCCCCCGACCTCGAGGGGGCAAGGGGCTCTGCCCCCGGATCTACCGACTTCTCAATCAACCGGCCTATTTGGGGCGGTCGCCCCCGGTTTCAAGACCCGGGGTTGTCGGACAGCCTAGACCACGGCTACCTGCGGGAAGTTCCCGGACCGCGGGTCAGGCGGGCTCGGCAGCGCCTGCCCGTAGCGCTCGAGTGCTTGTGCGGTCCACTCCTCCGCCCTCGGAGAGCACGACGCCAAACCGCTCGGCGGCCTGCTCGGGCGTGTAATACCCCTTGGCGACATCGCGCGCCACCAGCTCCGGCGTGCGGCGATACGGGTTGCCGAACCCGCCGCCGCCCGGGGTCGACACCTCGATCAGATCGCCCGCATCGAGCCGGATGTCCTGGTCCTTGGAGAGGTGCGGCGGCACATAGGCCGTACCGTGGCGGACGATCCGCACCTGGTTGACGCCGCCGTCCCTGCCGCCGAGCGCGCCCTGCGGACCGAACCGGCCGTGATCCATCACCATCGACGCGCGCGCCTCGCCCCGGCGGAGCCGGATGCGGTAGTTGACGCCGAAACCGCCGCGGCGCTCGCCCGCGCCCCCCGAGCCCTCGTGCAGCGAGTACTCCTCGAAGAGCACCGGGTAGTACTGCTCCATCACCTCGATCGGCGTCGTCTTGGAGATGCCGATGGTCGAGCAACCGTTCGACAACCCGTCGCCGCGCGCCGAGCCGCCGTACCCGCCGCCCGAAATCACGTACATCACGTACGAACGCCGTCTGCCCGGATCGTACCCGCCGACCGAAAGGTTGCCCGAGGTTCCCGCCGGCGCCGCGAACAGCTGCTCGGGAAGCGCCTTCACCAGCGCGCTGAACACCGCTTCGGCGATTCGCTGGCTGACCTCGGCTGCACAGCCGGAGACCGGGCGCGGGTACTTCGCGTAGAGAAACGTCCCTTCGGGCTCGACGATTTCCAGCGGCTCGAACATCCCCGAGTTGATCGGAACGTCGGGAAACACGTGCTTGACCGCGAGATAGATCGACGACTTCGTCGTCGCGATCACGCTGTTCATCGGGCCGCGGCACGGCGGGGACGAGCCCGACATGTCGAACGTCAGCGCCTCGCCGTGCTTCGTGATCTTCATCGCGATCCGCAGCGGTTCGTCCACGACGCCGTCGGAGTCGACGAACGACTCGCCCTCGTAGGTCCCGTCGGGAATGACGGCGATCTTCGCCCGCATCTGCCGCCGGGCGCGCGCGCGGAGCTCGACGATGGCGCGATCCACGGTGTCGGAGCCGTAGCGATCCAGCAATGCCGTGAGGCGCCGCTCGCCGATCGCCAGCGCGCCCGCCTGCGCCTTGACGTCGCCGATCCGCTGATCGGCGATGCGGATGTTCGAGAAGATGATCGAGAGGATCTCGGCATCGAGCCGCCCGGTCTTGAACAGCTTCACCGGCGGCAGCCGCAGCCCTTCCTGCTCGACCTCGGTCGCGTTCGCCGAAAAGCCGCCTGGCACGACGCCGCCGACGTCGGGCCAGTGCCCGGTGTTGGCGAGCCAGCACCAGAGCGCCCCGCGGTAGAAGAACGGCTTGACGAACTTCACGTCCATCAGGTGCGTGCCGCCGAGATAGGGATCGTTCACGATGAAGACGTCACCCTCCGCGAGCGGGATCTGCCCCGCCCGCACCCGGTCGATGACGGCCTGCGTCGAGAACTGCATGGTGCCGACGAACACGGGTAGCCCCAGCTCGCCCTGCGCGATCAGCTCGCCGGTGTCGCGGTGGTAGATGCCGTCGGAGCGGTCGAGCGCCTCCGAGATCACCGGACTGAACGCGGCGCGCACGAACGCGAGGTCCATCTCGTTGCAGACCTGCTGCAGCCCGTTCTGGATCACCGCCAGTGTGACCGGGTCGATTGCCGCCTCTATCGAGGCGCGGACGTCGTCGGGTGCCATGTCGCCGAATATAGCAGCCGTCACACGGTCACGATCAGGTTCCCGAGCTCGTCGCGCTCGACGCGGCACCCGGGCTCGATCAGCGTGGTGCAATCGAGCTGCTCGATCACCGCCGGCCCGGCGAACGTCGCGCTTGTCGGCAGCCGGTCGCGGCGGTAGACCGGCGTTTCGATCCAGCCGTCATCGAACCAGACCCTGCGCCGTTCGCTGACCGCGTCGGTGAGCGACGCTCGCGGCTCTCCGCGAGCGATGGCGGCGAGCGCCGGCGGCCGGCGCCGGCCGATCGCCGCAGTATGCAGATTGACGAGCACGGGCCGGATCTCCTTGAGCTCGACCTGGAAGCGCTGCCAATAGGCCGCCTCGAAGAGCCGGTGCAGCTCGTCCCGGGTCACGTTCGGCCCGGGCAGCGCCACCGTCAGAATGTGGCTCTGGCCCTGGAACTGCATGTCGGCACGGTGCGCGAACTCGATCGCATCGACGGCGACCCGCTCGCGCCCGATCGTCGCGCGGCCTTCCGCGATCTGCTCGTCGAGGATCCGCCGCACGACCGTATCGGCCACCTCCGGGAGCGGCCGATTGACCGTGCGGACGAAGTCGTGGCGCACGTCGGCAACCGCGCACCCCAGCGCATTGGTCAGCCCCGGCCGCGCCGGGATGAACACTCGGGGAATCGCGAGCTCGCGCGCCAGCGCGACCGCATGCAGCGGCCCCGCCCCGCCGAACGCGAACAGCGCGAAATCGCGCGGATCGTGGCCGCGCGCGAGGCTCACCAACCGGATCGCGCCGGCCATGCGGTCATTGGCGATGCGCACGACCGCCGCCGCCGCCCGGTCTGGGGCGAGACCGAGCGACTTGCCGATCTGCGCCTCGACCAGGGCGTGCAGCTGCGCGACCGATACCGGGCGGTCCACGGCGAGGAGCCTGTCCGGGCTCAGCCGTCCCAGCACGAGGTTCGCGTCGGTGATCGTCACCCGCTCCCCGCCCCGGCCGTAGCAGATCGGTCCCGGTGTCGCGCCCGCGCTCTCCGGGCCGACCTGGAGCATCCCGGCGTCGTTGACGTAGGCGATCGATCCGCCGCCGGCACCGACGGTGTGGACGTCGACCATGGGCACGTGAATCGGCATCGCATACTCGAGCTCGAGCTCGGTCGAGACCTCCGGCCGGCCGTCCCGGATCAGCGCAACGTCCGTCGACGTGCCGCCCATGTCGTAAGTGACGACGTTCGGGAAGCCGGACCGGGTCGCGGTGTAGGCGGCAGCGATCACGCCCGATGCCGGCCCGGACATCACGGTATGGACCGCGCGCTCTGCGACGATGCTCGCGCCGACCGTGCCGCCATTGCCCTGCATCACGAGCAGCTCGGCGCCGAAACCGCGCTCGGCGAGCTCGCGGCCGAGCCGCTCGACGTAGCGGTGCAGCACCGGCTGGATGGCAGCGTTGACCGCCGCGGTGACGCCGCGCTCGTACTCCCGGTACTCGGACAGAAGCGTGTGCCCGACGGTCACGTAGCGGTTGGGCCAGATGCGTCGCACGAGCTCCGCGGCGCGGTTCTCGTGGGCAGGATTGATATAGCTGTGCAGAAAGTGGATGACGACCGACTCCGCGCCCAGCGCGACGAGGTGCCGCGCCGCCGCCTCGACTTCGTCCTCGCGCAGCGCGCGCACCACCTCGCCGTCGGCGTCCATCCGTTCCTCGACCTCGAAGCGGAGCTCGCGCTCGACGAGCGGACGGAACGCGCCGGTGAGGCCGTAGGGCTTCGGCCGGGTACGCCGTCCCAGCTCGAGCACGTCGCGGAAGCCGCGGGTGGTGATGAGCCCCACTTTCGCGTGCTTGCGCTCGAGCATCGCGTTCGTCGTGGTGGTCGTACCGTGAACGATCGCGCCGAGCTCGGCGAGCGCAAGCCCGGTCTCTGCGAGCGCGGCGAGCACCCCGAACGCCTGGTTGTCCGGCGTGGTCGGCACCTTGGCGAGGTGCACTTCGCCGGTCGCGTCGTCCACGAGGACGAGATCGGTGAAGGTGCCGCCGACGTCGATGCCCGCGATCCTGCTCATACCGAGAGGTACTGCGCGCGCACGTCCGCGTTGGCCGCGAGCTCGGCCATCGTGCCGGCGAACCGGATCCGGCCCTTTTCGATGATATAGGCGCGGTCGGACACTTCCGCGGCGAAATGCAGATTCTGCTCCGAGAGCAACACCGACAGCCCCTCCTGTTTCAGCGCCCGGATCGCGGCCACCATCTCGTCGACGATCACCGGCGCCAGCCCCTCCGACGGCTCGTCGAGCAGAAGACACGCCGGATTGCCCATCAATGTGCGCGCGATGGTCAGCATCTGCTGCTCGCCGCCCGACATCCGGCCACCGAGACGATCCCGCATCTCGGCGAGGTTCGGGAAGAGCGCGAGCAGGCGCTCCGGCGTCCAGGCGGGGACGCCGCGCCGCGCCGGCTGACGCCCGACCTCGAGGTTCTCCATCACGGTGAGATCGGTGAAGATACGCCGGTCCTCCGGCACGTACCCCAGACCGGTCTGCGCGATGGCATAGGGCTCGAGCCGCTCGATCCGCCGGCCGTCGAACACGATCTCCCCGCTCGCGGGTCGCACGAGGCCGATGATGCTCCGGAGCGTCGTCGACTTGCCGGCGCCGTTGCGACCGAGCAGCACCACGACCTCGCCGGTCGCGACCTCGAGCGCGACGTCGGCGAGGATGTGCGCGCGGCCGTAGTAGGCGTTGAGCCCGCGTACCGACAACACTAATGAAGGCTCCGCGATCCGAGGTACACCTGCTGCACGTCGGCGTTCGCCCGTACCTCGGCGGGCTTGCCCGCCGCGATCAAGCGCCCGCGGTCGAGCACGATAATGCGGTCGGCGTGGGCGAAGACCACGTCCATGTCGTGCTCGGTGAAGAGCACCGCGATAGAGCGTTCGCGCACGATCTCCGCCGTCAGCGCCATCACCGCGATCCGCTCCTTCGGCGCCATGCCGGCGGTCGGCTCGTCCATCAGCAGCAGCTTCGGCTCGTTCGCGAGCGCGACCGCGAGCTCGACCCGCTTGAGATCCCCGTAGGCGAGCACCGAGCACGCGCGCTCCGCCTGGTCGAGCATCCCGACCCGCGCGAGGAGGCGATCGGCGTCATCGCGGAACAGTGCCGCCGCCCTCGCCCACCAGCGCCCGAGCCGGCGGCGGTGCGAGAGCAACGCGACCTGCACGTTCTCGCGCACGGTCATCGAGCCGAAAGTCGCGGTGATCTGGAACGTGCGGCCAACCCCGAGTCGCCAGACCTGCCGCGGCGCAAGGCCCAGGACCTCGCGTCCGTCGAGTCGCACGCTGCCCGCATCGGCGGCAAGCTGCCCGTTGAGCACGTTGAAGCAGGTCGTCTTGCCGGCGCCGTTCGGCCCGATCATTGCGAGCAGCTCGCCGGCGGCGACGTCGAAGCTCACGTCGCGCACGGCCTGCACTCCACCGAAGGACT
Organism: uncultured beta proteobacterium; assembly: GCA_963744255.1. GTDB lineage: Bacteria > Pseudomonadota > Gammaproteobacteria > Burkholderiales > SG8-39 > DATEDA01. Next base: position 79,826 of record CAVUSZ010000017.1, on the reverse strand, counting down.
TCGCGAGATGCTCGACCGCGAGGACGGCGTTCATCGGGTCCTCGCCCGATCGGACCAGGCGCGCAGCGCTCCGACGATGCCCTGCGGGGCGAGGAGCACGATTGCCAGGATCGTGGCGCCGAGGAGCGCGCGCCAGTAGTCGGTGTTGCGTGCGATGGTGTCCTGCAGCCACGTGAACACCGCCGCGCCGACGACCGGTCCGCTGAGGGCCTGGACGCCGCCGAGCAGCACCATCACGAGCCCGTCGATCGAGCGCGCCACCGACATCGTGGAATCCGGCGCGATGCTGCCTTTCGAGAACGCGAAGATCCCGCCCGCGAGGCCGGCGAAGCCGCCGACGACGATGAACGCAAGCCATTGCAGCCGCCGCACGTCGATGCCGATTGCGTCGCATCGCAGCGGCGAGTCGCGTCCGGCCCGCAGCGCGTAACCGAACGGCGCGAACAGCAGCCGGCGCAGCACGTAGATTCCGCCGACGCACAGCACGAGCGTGAGCAGATAGAACGCCGGCCGCGAAGCGAGCCATGGCGCCGGCCAAACCCCGACGATCCCGTTCGAGCCGCCGGTGAAAGCGTCCCACTGATAGACGATGGACCACGCGATCTGTGCGAACGCGAGCGTGAGCATGGCGAAGTAGACCCCAGAGAGCCGCACGCAGAACCAGCCGAAGACGGCCGCGCCGAGCGCCGCCACGACCGGCGCCGCTGCAAGCGCCGCTTCCATCGGCCAGGCGGCCTTCTTCAGCAGCAGCGCCGCCCCGTATGCGCCGAGCCCGAGGTATGCGGCGTGCCCGAACGACACCATGCCGCCGGGCCCCATGATGAAGTGCAGGCTCGCGGCGAACAGCGCGAACACCAGGATGTCGATGCCGAGCACCAGCGTGTAGCCCGTGGTCGCGAGCGGCAGCGCCGCCAGTGCGGCGACGCCCACAAGGCCAGCCGCGTTGAGTGCAGCTGTTGCGGGTCGGAGCGGCGGCTCGAGGTGCGCAGCCGACGCCCGCTGCGTCGCCCAGGGTTTCCCGAGCAGTCCCTGCGGCCGCAGCACGAGGACGATCGCCATCACGATGAACTCGGCGACCAGGGTCAGCTTCGAGAACGAGAACGCGTGGCCGGCGATCTCGACGGTGCCGAGCCCGACGCAGAAGGCCTTGATCTCGCCGATCAGGAGCGCCGCAAGAAACGCGCCCGGGATGCTGCCCATGCCGCCCACGACAACGACCACGAAGGCGTCCGAGATCGCGCCGAGATCCAGGAAGAGCTGCGCCGGCTCCCGCGGGATCTGGAGCGCACCCCCGAGGCCGGCGAGGAACGCGCCGAGCGCGAACACGCCGGTGAAGAGCCACTTCTGATTCACCCCGAGCGCGCCCACCATCTCGCGGTCCTCGGTCGCCGCGCGCACCAGCGTGCCCCAGCGTGTCCGGTTGAGGATGAGCCAGAGCGCCCCGAGCACGACCGGCCCGACGGCGATCAGGAGCAGGTCGTACTCCGGAAACGCGCTGCCGAGGATGTCGACCGACCCGCGCAGTCCCGGCGCCCGTGGCCCGAGGAGGTCTTCGGCGCCCCAGATCCAGAGCGCGAGATCCTTGATGACGAGCGTCAGCGCGAAGGTGGCGAGCAGCTGGAAGAGCTCGGGCGCGTGGTAGATGCGCCGCAGGATCGCGATCTCGATCAGCGCGCCGGCCGCGCCGACGATGAGCGCCGCGGCAGCTACTCCGCCCCAGAACCCGGGCGCCCCCGCGTCGAGCTTGGTGATGATGCCGTAGGCGACGTAGATGCCCAGCATGTAAAGCGCGCCGTGGGCAAAGTTCACGATCCGCGTCACGCCGAAGATCAGCGACAGCCCGACCGCGATCAGAAAGAGCGTGGACGCGCTCGCGAGGCCGTTCAGGAACTGGATGACGACTGACGCCACGGCTCAACAGCCGTACGGGGGCGCGCAAGCGCCCCCGGTGAATCCGTGCGCAAGCACTCCCTTCTAGTCGCCCAACCGGAGCTTCTTGACCTCGGCGTCGGAAGGGAGGTAGCTCGCGCCGTCGGCGTAACGCCACGAGGTCATCACGCCCTTACCGTCCTTCAGCCCGATCCGCCCGACGTACGCCCCCATGGTCGACTGGTGATCGAGCGGACGATAGGTGATCTTTCCGAACGGCGTCTCGACCTGCAGCCCCTTCATCGCTGCAACCAGCTTCTCGTTGTCGAGGCTGCCGGCGGTCTTCATCGCCGTAACCGCGGTCATGATCGTCGAGTACCCGACGATCGAGCCGAGCCGCGGGTAGTCGTTCCATCGCTTCTGGTAGGCGTCGAGGAATTTCTTGTGCGCGGGCGTGTTGATCGCGTTCCAGGGATAGCCGGTGACGTACCAGCCGTCCGGGGTCTCGTCCTTCAGCGGATCGAGGTACTCGGGCTCCCCGGCGAGGAGGTTGAACACTTCGCGGCCCTTGAAGAGGCCGCGCGTGTTGCCGTCGCGGACGAAGCGGGTGAGATCGGCGCCGAAGAGCGAGGAGAAGATGGCGTCGGGCTTCGCGTCCGCGAGCGCCTGCACGACCGCGCCGGCGTCGATCTTGCCGAGCGGCACCGCCTGCTCGGCGACGAACTCGACCTCCGGCTGCTCCTTCTTGAGCAGTTCCTTGAACGCGCGCGTCGCCGCCTGCCCGTACTCGTAGTTCGGATACACGATCGCCCAGCGCTTCTTCTTCAGCTTCGCCGCGTCGGGCACCAGCATGGCCGTCTGCATGTAGGTCGACGGGCGCAGGCGGAAGGTGTACTTGTTGCCGTTGTCCCACACGATCTTGTCGGTCAGCGGTTCGGCAGCGATGAAGAGCACCTTCTTCTGCTTCGCGAAGTCGGCGACCGCCAGACCGATGTTCGACAGGAAGGTCCCCATCAGGAAGTGGACGTTCTCGCGCGCAATCAGTTCCTCGGCGAGTCGCACCGCGTCGCCGGGGTTGCCGTTGTCGTCACGCGAGATCACCTCGAGCTTGCGACCGAATACACCGCCCGCGGCGTTCGTCTCCTCCACCGCGAGCTCCCACCCCTTGCGATAGGGCTCCAGAAACGCCGGCAGCGTCTTGTAGCTGTTGATCTCGCCGATCTTGATGGAGCCCTGCGCCGCCGCGGGTGGCGCCACCACTGTGGCGAGCGCCGCGGCCGCGGCGAGTGCAAGGATGTGCCTGCGCATCAGCATGATTCCCTCCCGTCAGCGATCGTGCTCGCGGGGGAATATACACCGGCCCGCGCGCCGCCCTGCGGCGCGCGAACGCCACCGACCACTCGGTAACGGCCCTGGAGCGCAAGCACCGCGCCCCAAATGAGCCGGGCTTCGGCCAATCGTTCGGCAAGCTCGACCCCGTTGGCGAGCGCGGCTTCGACTGCGTCCGCGGCCAGCACCCCCACGCCGACCGTGACCAGTCGCTCGCCGAGATCGGTGTCATCGTCGACGTCGCAAGCCCGCCGCCGTTCGATCGCAGGACTGGCGACGTCCACGGCGTTCCCGATCATCGTCGCGGCGGTATCCGCGGCGGCGCCGTCTGCCGCGAGCACGGTCACGCTGTCGGCTATCCCGAGGCTCCAGCTCCGGCCGCGCCAGCCGCTCGTGGCGACGCCGCGCACCGGCATCGCCGCATCCACCTCGAACGCCCCGTCGAGGGAAACGCGGTGTCCATGTCGCGTCGCGCGGTCGGGATCCGCTATCACGCCGACACGCAGCGATTCGCCGGGGCCGAGTCGCAGCGCGATGTCGCCGCCGTTGTTGACGTAGGCCTTCGGCGTCGTGCCCATCGCATCGACGATTTCGTCGGCGACCGCTCCAGCCACCGCCGCCATCGGCGTGATGAAGCGGCCGCGGAACGGCCAGCAGGCGCGCTGCATGCGCCGCGCCACCGGGCCCGCGAGGTCAGGGAAATCACTTACCGGCCGCCGGAGGTCCGCCAGCTCGGCCACCAGCTCTTCGAGCACCGTCTCGAATCGGCGCCAGCCGCGCTCGACGGCCTCGCCCCCGCCGCGTCCGAACGCTTCGACAACCAGATCGATCGGACCGTGCTGGAAATGCCAGCGGCGATCGTCCAGGCGCGCGCGCACCGGGCCCACGTCAGGCGGGCCAAGGGTTACCGACGTCCCAACCGGCGACGCGGACGCGCTCGCGCGCGAGCACATCCGCCAGCGATCGCACGCGATCCATGTGCCCGCCGAGCCGCGCGTAGTCATCGAGTCGGAGCGTGAACTCGATCGGCGCGACGATCGCGGGTGTGGGAACCCAGCCGAACGAGTCGTCCGGCATGCGGGTCACGTCGACCATGACCATGATCCCCCCGCCCGGCCACACGTAGGCGGGCGCGCCGCCACAGGTCACCCGCGTGAGCGCGTCCTTGATCGACCGGGTGAGCGCGACGGGATTCTCGGTTACGCCGGCACGCAACGAACCGCCTGCGCCGCCCATGAAGAGCACGGTGCAAAGGGCAGGCTCGCAGTTCTCGCCGATCCGCTCGACGACCTTCTTCACCGCCGGCGGGATCTCCGCCGGCACCATGCGCAGCGCTTCATCGAGCACGAAGTAGGCGTAATCCTCGCCGGTGGTCGAGACCATCAGGATCCGCTCGCCGGGCCATGCCGTCCCGCGCTCGATCGACTTGATGATCCTGAGCGGATCGGTGATGTCGGTGCCGCCCCAGCCCAGCCCCGGATTCGCGACCTGGAAATAGCGGCCGGGTGTCGACTTGCGGCCGGCAACCTTGATTCCGCCCGAGCGCATGTCCAGGAACCTGCCGGCCTGGTGCTCGGATAGCACGCCGGTGATGTGGTCGTCGACGACGATCACCTCGTCGACGTGCCCGAGCCATTGCTGCGCGAAGATGCCGATCGTCGCCGAGCCGCAGCCGACGCGCATCCGGTGCTCGGGGACGCCGTTGATGATTGGCGCGCGCCCGGCTTGCACCACGAGCTCCGTCCCGCCTTCGATCGCGAGCTCGACGGCCCGCTTGTTGCCGAGCGCCATCATGACGTCGCAGGTGACGCGACCTTCCTTCTTGCTGCCACCGGTGAGGTGCTGCACCCCGCCGAGCGACAGCATTTGCGACCCGTATTCCATGGTGGTGACGTGGCCGACGACTTCACCCTGCGACCGGACCGGCGCGCACTCCGGTCCGATATAGCGGTCAGTGTCGATCTTCACCTTGAAGCTGCAGTAGCTGAAGATGCCTTCGGTGACGACGGTGACCGTGTCGACGCCCTCGGGCTGCGACGACAGGATGAACGGCGCCGGCTTGTAGTCGGGGTAGGTCGTGCCCGAGCCCACCCCGGTTACGAACACCGGCGCGTTCGCGAGTCCGCCGTTCCAGGGCCGGTCCGACTGGAACGGCACGACCGCACCCTCGCTGCCGACCACCTTCGACATCACGAGCAGCGGATCGACGCGCGTCAGAACCCCGTTCGTGTTCGCATAGCGGTCGCAGGCGCCGGTGCGCCCCTCGCTGATCTGGCAAAGCACCGGGCAGGCGTTGCAGATGATCTTGCCCGCCGCGGGCTGCTCGAGCGTGCCGGCGCCCGAGGTCTCGTCGACGCGGTCGGCCTTGGTGGTCGTCATGTCACAGCGTCTTGATGTGCAGACCGCCGTCGACATGGAACGCGTCACCGGTGTTGAACGGCAGCAGTCGCGAGGCAAGCGCGGCGACCGTGCGGCCCACGTCCTCCGGTTCGCCCCAGCGGCGGATCGGCGTGATGCCCTCGGCGATCAGCCTGTCGTACCGCTCCTTCGCCGGCGCCGTCATGTCGGTGCGGATAATGCCGGGGCGGATCTCGTAGCAGGCAACGTCGGCCTCCGCGAGGCGCACTGCGAAGAGCTGGCTCATCATCGCGAGGCCTGTCTTGGCAATGCAGTATTCGGCCCGGTTCGCGCCGACGATGCGCGCATTCGCCGACGAGATCGTCACGATCGAGCGTGGCGGATCGCCCGCAGTCCGCGACTCCGCCAGCATGCGTTTTGCGACCGCCTGCGTGAGAAAAAATGTCCCGCGCAGATTGACGGCGAGGATCTCGTCGAAGCTCTCCGCCTTGACGTCGAGCAGGTCGCCGCGGACCTTCACCTGTATGCCGGCGTTGTTCACCAGGCAGTCGATCGTCCCGAACCGCGCGAACGCCGCGTCCACCAGTGGCGCGTGCCCGGCGAGGTCCGCGATCGAGCCGCGGACGAACGCAGCGCGCCGTCCCTTCGCGCGGACGGTCTCGAGCGTCTCGCGCACTGCTGCATCGTCGACCACGTCGTTGACGACCACGTCGAAGCCCGCGTCCGCGAGCGCATAGGCAATGCCCCGCCCGATGCCGCGGCGCGCGCCGGTCACCAGGGCGACGGGTGCGCGCGTCACTCGCTGACCCCCGCCGCGAGCAATGCCGCACGCAGCCGGTCGGGCGTCGCGGGGACGTGGCGGACGCGCACCCCGGTCGCGTGCTCGATCGCGCTCAAGATTGCGGGCGCGGTCGGGATGAGCGCCGGTTCGCCCACGCCTTTCGCACCGTACGGCCCAAGCGGTTCCGGGTCCTCGACCAGGAGCACCTCGATCGGCGGCACATCGCCGAACGTGGGGATCAGGTAGTCGTGAAGGTTCTCGGTCTTGCCCGCGTGGTACTCCTCCATCAACGCGAAACCGATCCCCTGCGCGATGCCGCCGTGAATCTGTCCTTCCACCTGCGTCGGATTGATCGCCCGACCGACGTCGTGCGCGGCGACGATCCGGAGGAGCCTCGTCGTACCGAGCGCGAGATCGACCTCCACCTCGGCCATTTGCGCTCCGAACCCGTAGGTTGCATAAGGCACGCCCTGCCCGTCCCGATCGAGCGGGGCGGTCGGCGGATTGAAGTAGCCTTCGGCGACGAGCACGTCACCCCGTGCATCGCGCGGCAGGTCGGTCAGATCGACCTGCTTCTCCCCGTCCGCGTCCGTAGCGACGAGGAAGCCGTCCGCGAGCCGTAATCGCGCGTCGGGCCGGGCCTCGACGAGCGCGATCATGCGCCGACGGAGCTCGGTGCCGGCGCTCCGCGCGGCGTTGCCCGATACGAACGCCTGGCGCGAAGCCGAGGTCTTGCCCGCATCCGGGGTGAGGTCCGTGTCGCCCATCACGTAATCGATCGCGGCCATGGGCAGCCCGAGGGCGTCGGCGAGGATCTGCAGGAGAATCGTGTTCGAGCCCTGCCCGATGTCGATCGCGCCGTTGTAGAACATGATGCGGCCCGCCGGCTTCAGGCCGACCCGCATCGTCGACGGATTGGCGATCACGGTGTTGCCGATGCCGTACCACATGCATCCGACACCGACTCCCCGCCGCCGGCCGCGGCTCGTTCCGCGACCATTGACCGCGTCCGCTGCGGTGAGTCCGGTCCGCCAGTGCGGTCGAAGCGCATCGAGGCATCGGGCGAGACCGGCGCTCGCCTTCAGCACCTGGCCGGTGGCAGTCGCCTGCCCGGCACGGATCGCGTTCCGGTGTCGGAACTCGAGACGATCGATGCCGGTCTTCGCGGCAAGCTCGTCGACCAGCGCCTCGTGCGCGATCGTCGACTGCGGCACGCCGAAGCCGCGGAACGCCCCCCCGACCGGGCCGTTGGTATAGACGGCACGCGTGACCGCTCGCACGTTCGGCACGAAATACGGGCCCGACGCGTGGATCGGCACCCGGTTCGCCACGGTGTTACCCCACGAAGCGTAGGCGCCGGTGTTGAAGTCCCCCGAGAAATCGGCGGCGACCAGGCGCCCCTCGCGATCGCATGCGAACCTGGCCCGCATCCGCGCCGGGTGGCGCTTGGTGGTCGAGACCATCGACTCCGGTCGCGTGTACACCGTCCGTACCGGCCGGCCGAGCTTCCAGGCCGCGACCGCAAGCAGCGGCTGCACCGAGATGTCGAGCTTGCCGCCGAAGCCGCCGCCGACCGCCGAGGGGATGACATGCACGTTCGCCGGCTCGATCCCAAGGATCCGGGCCGTCTCGTCGCGATCCATATAGGGCGTCTGGGTGCACGCGAAGATCCGGATCCGGTCGCCGACCCGCTCGGCATAGCCCGCTTCGGGCTCGATGTAGGCGTGCTCCACGGCACTCGTGGTGAACTCGCCTTCGGCGATGTGCGCCGCCGCACCCAGCGCCGCGTCGACATCGCCCTTCACCACCCGACCGCGGACGAGCACGTTATCGGGGTTGGACGCGTGGATCGGCTCGGCCGTGTTCGCGAGCGCGTCGTCGATCTCGGTCTGCGGCGTCTCCGGCGTCCACCGTATCGGGACCTCGTCGTCGGCAATCGCGAGCACGCTGCGTTCGTCGCCGACGAGGCACAGCACCGCCTCGCCGCGAAAGCGGACGCGGCCGTCGGCCAGCACCGGCTGATCTTTCACGTCCGGGAAGATTCCGAAGCCGTTGACCGGGACGTCCCGCGCCGTGACGACGTCGACCAGGCCCGGGTGCGCGGCGAGCAGCGGCGCAAGATCGCCGAGGGCGAACCGCGCCTTCGCGTACGGCGAGCGGACTGTCCGCAGCCACAACGCACCTTCGGGCGCATGGTCGGCCGCGTAGCGCTCGGTGCCGGTGATCTTCGCGACGCCGTCGCTCTTCGGCGCGCGAAACCCCACCGCCGCCCCGGTCGGGGCCTCTTCCAGCGCTACCTCCCCCGCCGCCGCGGCCAGCACCGCCTCGACGATCTTCCGATAGCCGGTGCAGCGGCAGAGCACGCCGCCCAACGCATCGAGCGTTTCCGACTCGGTCGGCCGGGAGCGGCGTGCCAGCAGATCGGCGGCAGCCATCAGCATGCCCGGCGTGCAGATCCCGCATTGCGCCGCCCCTCGCGCCAGGAAGGCCTGCTGAAGCCGATCGAGTGCGCCGGCCGGGGCGAGGCCCTCGACGGTCGTCACTGCCCGCCCTTCGACCTGTCCGACCGCCACCAGGCAGGCGCAGACCTGCCTGCCGTCGAGGAGCACGGTGCAGGCCCCGCAGTCGCCGGCGTTGCAGCCGAGCTTCGTACCCGTGAGCCCGAGGTGGTCCCGCAACACGTCGGCGAGACGGCTCGCCGGCTGAGCCATCACGCGGCGCGCTTCTCCGTTGACCTCGAACGCGATCGCGTAGCGCGCCCGCCGGCGCGAGCTCGACGGGCGTGTCCGCTCATTCATCGGCGAGACGCTCCAGCGTTCGGGCGACCAGCGTGCCCGCGGCGTCTATACGGTATGCCGCCGTGCCGCGGACGTCGGAGATCGGCGTCAGCGGCGCGAGGTGTCCCGGCGCGACGAGCGCGCCGATGCCCGGCGCGAGGCGCCGGCCGACGAGGTCGCGCTCCAACCCTGTCAGCCGGCGCGCGACCGGCGAGCACGAACCCACCGCCACGGCCACGCGCGCGATGGTGCCGTCACCCGCAACTTCCATCGCGACCGCGACCATCGCGATCGAGATCACCAGATACCGGCGCGCGCCGAGCTTGAGGAACGCGGATCGTGCCCCCGCGGAGCGCTGCGGGATGAGCAAGGCGGTGACGAGCTCGTCGGGCGCACAGGCAGTCGTGCGGCTGCCGACCACGAATTCGCCCGAGCGGCAGCACGCGCCTGCCGCGCGCCGATGCGAGCTCCACCTCGGCATCGAGGGCGAGCAGCGCCGGGACGCCGTCGGCGGCAGGCGATGCGTTGCAGACATTCCCCGCCACCGTACCGGCGTTCTGGATCTGCACGCCGCCGACCTCGCGCGCGGCCTCCTTCAGGCATTCGAACCAGCGGGGCAGCCGCGCTTCGAGGACCTCGCTCCAGGTGACGAGCGCCCCGATCCGCCAGCGGTCCGGCTCTCGCCGGAGGCCCCGCAGCTCGGCGATCGCGCCGAGATCGAGCACCTCCTCCGCACCCGCGCGGCCGACGCGGGCCGGATAGAAGTCGGTGCCGCCGGCGAGGATCGCCGGCCGCCGCGCGGCGAGCACCCCGAGCGCTTCGTCGAGAGCGGTGGGTCGCAGGTACACGGCCGGATTCTTTTCAGTATCTTCTTAATTGCGAACGATTGTTGCCCCGCCCCGGAGTGCTGTCAATACCTCCCGGTCAAACGGGGCGCAGGTGGTCCAGGACGACGCCGGTGATGTGTTGCAGCCAGGCGGCGCGGCGCCGCTCCTCGGCGAGATCCAGGTTGAGGAAGCGGCTCAGCGTGTAACGGTTCGACAGGTAGAAATAGCCGAGCGAGGCGATGGTGATGTAGAGCTGCACCGGGTCGGCGGCGGGCCGGAACACGCCCGCCCGGGCGCCGCGCCGGAGCAGGTCTTCGAGGATGCGGATGAACGGCGAGGAGAGCTTCGCCACCCGGGCGGATTTGCGCACGTTGCGGCCGCGCTGCAGGTTCTCGCTGTTCAGCAGGCGGATGAACTCCGGGTGCTCGTAATAGTAGTTCCAGGTGAAGGCGATGAGCTGCCTGATGCCGTCGACCGGGTCCGCGTCGGCGAGCTGCAAGGTCTCCTCGGCCGCCCACAGGTCCTCGTAGATCCGCTCGAGCACGAGGCGAAAGAGATCCTCCTTGTTGCCGAAGTGGTAGTAGAGCATCCGGTCGAACGTCTTCGCGCGCCTGCTGATGCGATCGACGCGCGCGCCGGCGTAGCCGTTGGCGGCGAACTCGTGCATCGCGGCATCCAGGATGCGAGCGCGTGTGCCGTCCGGATCGCGGCGCCCGCGCGGCCGGGCCGCGCCCCGCCGCGCGGCGGCCGCCGGCCCGTTATTCGCGCGCGGCATGAGGTTCTTACGGCTCGGCATAAGGTTGAAATGCCCGCTCGAACCGGCTAAGCTTTGGCCCCTTTCGGAAGGTGCGCGATCCGCGCAAGTTTTAAGCAGATTCTGAACAAATTCCCGCCCCGCTGGCAATAGCCGTGCTGCGGGCTGTACTGCCCCGCGCGGGGCGGGCGACCACCTGCCGGGACCTCCCATGACCCACGTCGTCACCGAGAGCTGCATCAAGTGCAAGCACACCGACTGCGTCGATGTCTGTCCGGTCGACTGCTTCAAGGAAGGGCCCAACTTCCTCGTGATCGACCCCGACGAGTGCATCGACTGCGCGGTGTGCATCCCCGAGTGCCCGGTGAACGCAATCTACGCCGAGGAGGACGTTCCCGCCGGCCAGGAGGCGTTCACCGCGCTCAACGCCGAGCTCGCCAAGGCCTGGCCGGTGATCACCGACAAGAAGGACGCGTTGCCGGAGGCCGAGCAGTGGAAGGACGTGAAGGACAAGCTCCAGCATCTGGAGCGCTGACCCCGCCTTGTCGCTGCGACTCGCTCACGGCCTCGCATTCGAGGATCTCTACCGCCGCGCGGGGCTCATCCGGCTCGACGCCCATTTCGTCGATTTCCTGGAGACCGCCGAGGCGTCGCTCTCCGGACGGCTCCGCGCGGCCCGGGCCGACCCCGAGGCACTCCACCCGAAGGACGAGTCGCAGCTGCTGCTCGATCTCGCGCCGCATCTCGAGCGGTTCCTCGCGCAGCTCTTCGGCATCGCCGACGAGGTGCTCGCCCTCGCCCGCCGGCACGACGAGCTCGCGCCGCTCTACGCGGTCAAGCGGCAGTTCGTCCAGCGACGCGCCGGCACGCGCATCAAGCCGGCGGAGGCCGAAACCTTCGACGGCGCGTCCCTCGAGCGCGAGCTCACGCTGCTGTTCGGCGGCCGGTTCGACGAGGTCACGTTCGCAACCCATGTCGAGCGCTGGCTCGCCGACGAAGCCGCCCACGCGCGCGAGCTCGACCTCGCGCTGAAGTACGCCGCCTGGGCGCTGCATGCCGCCGCCGGCCAGGCGCGTCACCACGCCGGCGTCTTGTTCAAGCAGCCGGCGAAGATCAATCCGTACCACCTGCTCTTTCACGCCGATAAGCATGAGCACGACGGCGTCACGAGCTACCGCATCGAGCCGGACCACCTCCGCCGCCGCGACGGCTTCGAGCTCACCGATCCCGGCACCGACCTCGTCGGCGCGCTCGACGAAGCGAACTACTGCATCTGGTGCCACACGCAGGGCAAGGACTCGTGCTCGAAGGGCCTTCGCGAGAAGGCGCCTCCCGACGCGCCCCCGCAGATCGCATTCAAGAAGAGCGTCTTCGGCGTGACGCTCGCCGGTTGCCCGCTCGACGAGAAGATCTCGGAGTTCCACGTCGCGAAGACGCAGGGGCTCGCGCTCGCGGCGCTCGCGATCATCGTGGTCGACAACCCGCTTGCCGCGGCGACCGGCCACCGCATCTGCAACGACTGCATGAAGGCCTGCATCTACCAGAAGCAGGAGCCGGTGGACATCCCGCAGGCCGAGACCCGGACGCTGAAGGACGTGCTCGAGCTGCCGTGGGGGTTCGAGATCTATTCGCTCCTGACGCGCTGGAACCCGCTCAACCTGCGCCGGCCGCTGCCGCGCCCGCGCAGCGGCTACCGCGTGCTCGTCGCGGGGATGGGTCCGGCGGGCTTCAGCCTCGCGCACCACCTGATGAACGACGGCCACCTCGTCGCCGGCATCGACGGCCTGAAGATCGAGCCGCTGCCCGCCCCGGTTTCCGGCGTTCGCCCCGACGGCACGCGCGTGCCGTTCGCCCCGATCCGCGACATCGGCGACCTGCACGAGTCGCTCGCCGAGCGCGTGATGGCCGGCTTCGGCGGCGTGGCCGAGTACGGGATCACCGTGCGCTGGGACAAGAACTTCCTCAAGGTGATCCGTCTCCTCCTCGAGCGTCGCGAGGAGTTCGCGCTGTACGGCGGCGTGCGCTTCGGCGGGACGGTCACGCTCGACGACGCGTTCGCGCACGGCTTCGACCACGTCGCGCTCTGCATGGGCGCGGGCAAGCCTACGACGCTCGACATTCCGAACGGCCTCGCGCGCGGCGTACGCACTGCTTCGGACTTCCTGATGGCGCTGCAGCTCACCGGCGCGGCCAAGGCCGATTCGATCGCGAACATGCTCGTGCGCCTGCCGGTGGTCGTCATCGGCGGCGGTCTCACCGCGATCGACACCGCGACCGAATCGCTTGCCTATTACGTCGTGCAGGTCGAGAAGTTCCTGCGCCGCTACGAGAGGATTGCCGCCGAGATCGGGGAGGACGCGATCCGGGCGACGTGGGATCCCGAGGAGCGCGAGATCGCCGAGGAGTTTCTGTCTCATGCCCGCGCGATCCGCGCCGAGCGCGAGCAGGCGGCGCTCGACGAGCGGCCGGCGCGAATCGCGGAGCTCCTGCAGCACTGGGGCGGCGTGACCATCGCCTACCGCCGGCGGCTGATCGACAGCCCGTCGTACACGCTGAACCACGAGGAGGTCGAGAAGGCGCTTCAAGAAGGCATCGTGTTCGCCGAGTGCCTCGCCCCGCTCGCGGTGGACCTCGACGAATACGGCGCCGCGAAGGGAATCCGCCTGGCGAAGCAGCGGCTCAGCGACGACGGAAAGTGGCGCGAGGCTGGCGAGATCTGGCTGCCGGCCGAGACCATCTTCGTCGCCGCCGGCACGCAGCCGAACACCGTGCTCGCGCGGGAGGACGCCGCGCACTTCGCGCTCGACGGCAGGTACTTCCGAGCCTGCGACGAAGACGGCAACCCGGTGACGCCGCAATACTCGATCGCGAAGCCGACGCGGGCGGACGTGCTGTTGTCGCGGACGGACGACGGGCGGTTCGTGTCGTTCTTCGGCGACCTGCACCCGTCATATTTCGGCAACGTCGTGAAGGCGCTGGGGTCGACTAAGCAGGGTTATCCGGTGGTGTCCCGCGTGCTCGCCAAGCGTGCGCCCGCGTCGGGCGGCGCGGACGCGGAGTTCATCGCGGCGCTCGACCGGGACCTGCGCGCGACGGTTTACGAGGTGATACGGCTGACGCCGACCATCGTCGAGGTGGTCGTCCGCGCGCCGGCGGCCGCCCGCCGGTTCCAGCCGGGCCAGTTCTACCGACTGCAGAACTATGAGACGCTCGCCCCGGTCGCGGCCGGGACGCGCATGCAGATGGAGGGACTCGCGCTCACCGGAGCGTGGGTCGATCGTGAGCAGGGGCTCGTCTCCACCATCGTCCTGGAGATGGGCGGATCGTCGAATCTCTGCGCCGCGCTCCGCCCCGGCGAGCCGGTGGTGCTGATGGGACCCGCGGGGACGCCGACCCACATCGAACCGAACGAGACGGTGCTGCTCGCCGGTGGGGGCCTCGGCAACGCCGTGCTGTTCTCGATCGGCCAGGCGTTCCGCGCCGCCGGGTCCGCCGTGCTCTACTTCGCCGGCTACAAGAAGATCATCGACCGCTACAAGGTGGAAGAGATCGAGGCGGCGGCCGACGTGGTCGTCTGGTGCTGCGACGAGGCGCCGGGTTTCGCGCCGCGCCGGCCGCAGGACCGGGCGTTCATCGGCAACATCGTCCAGGCGATGGAAGCCTATGGCGCAGGTCGCCTCGGCGCGCCACCCATCCCGCTCGGCGCTGCCGCGCGGATCATCGCCATCGGCTCCGACCGGATGATGGCCGCCGTGGCCCGCGCCCGGCATGCGGTGCTCGCCCCCTACCTGAAGGCGCGGCATCTCGCGATCGGCTCGATCAACTCGCCGATGCAATGCATGATGAAGGAGATCTGCGCGCAGTGCCTGCAGCCGCACCGCGACCCGCAGACGGGGAGGACGAGCTACGTCTTCTCCTGCTTCAACCAGGACCAGCCGCTCGACTGCGTCGATTTTCACGCGCTTTCGGAGCGGCTCCGGCAGAACACCCTGCAGGAGAAGCTCACGGCGCAGTGGCTGCAATATTGCCGTCCTGCGCTCGCCATCGAGCGCCCGCTCATCTAACAGTAGACAAAAGCGGCCGGCGCCAGAAGAATACGGTCCGCGAACGGCCGGGAAAAGGAGCAAGAACATGGATGCGGCACGCATCGAGCGGGTGTATTCGGCGTATTCCGGAGTCTACGATCGCATTTTCGGAAAGGTCTTCCAGGACTCGCGCGAGGTGCTTGCCGGCTCGCTCGAGCTGCGCCAGGGAAGTCGGGTGCTGGAGGTGGGGGTCGGGACGGGCCTCGTCCTGCCGCTCTATCCCAGCCATTCCCGCGTGACCGGGATCGACCTGTCCGAGGGGATGCTGGCGAAGGCGCGCGAACGGGTCGAGAGCCTCGGGCTCGCGCATGTCGCGACGCTCGAGCGCATGGACGCGAGCCAGATGTCGTTCGGCGACGACGCCTTCGACGTGATCGTGGCGGCCTATGTGGTGACCGCGGTACCCGATCACCGGGCGGTCATGCGGGAGATCATTCGCGTCGCGCGGCCCGGCGCGCGCGTGCTGCTGCTCAACCACTTCGTCAACGGCAGCGGTCTGCTCGCAGCGCTGGAGCGCGCGGTGTCGCCGATCTGCAAACACATCGGCTTCCGCACCGACCTCTCGCTGGGCCAACTGCTGGACGGGCTCCCGCTCGACGTGACGCGGCACGAGAAGGTGAAGCCGCTGAAGCTCTGGCACCTCGTCGAGTGCCGCAACGCCAAGGCCGCGCACTGACTCCCGCGGACGGCCGGACTCAGGTCACTTGTTCGACTCGTTGAAGATCGGGGTGAAGAGCGGGTCGAGCTCCTGGCCGGTGCTCCGCACGGTCCTGCTGGTCGCGTCGAAGTTGACGTTGAAGATCCAGTTGCCGTTGACCGGGATCTGGTACCGGTACGACCAGACCTCCTCGTTCAGTCTGCGGAAGAACATGGTCTGGCCAGGCGGCCCGAACAACAGCCGGATCTCGTCCTGGGTCATCCCCCGCTGGATCTTTGCGAAGCGCTCGAACGTAAGCGCCTGGTAGACGCGCTTGACGCGCTGATCGGGTCCGAAATCGACCATGTAGGTCGTCTGCCCGACCGGTCCATTCGGAAATTGCCAGACGACGTCGCCGTCCGGCGTTTTCACCACGTCCCGCGGCTTGCCCATGCGCGACTCGACCTCGGACATGGAAGTGCCCGGCGGAAACGACGGCGGCGCAAGCGCCGCGCAGCCGCCAACGAGCAGCGTCGCGACCGCAGCCGCGAAGCAGAGCGACATACGATGATCCATGGTGCACCTCACGCGTTGTTGCTCGCGGCGTGGTTGATGGGATTGAGCAGCGGGTCGATCTGATCGCTCGTGGTCCGCACAGCGCCCGTCTTCGCGTCGAAATGGACGTTGAAGATACGGTTGTCGCTCGCCGAGGCCTGGTAGCGATAGGACCAGACCTCCTCGTTCATCCGGCTGAACGACATGGTCTCGCCGGGAGGGCCGAGCAGCAGCCGGATATCGTCCTGGGTCGTCGTCCCAGGCCGGATCTTCGCGAACTGCTCGAGCGTGAGTGCCTGACGAACGCTCTTCACGCGCTGGTCGGCCCCGAAGTTAACCATGTAGGTTGTCTGGCCGACCGGCCCGTTCGGATATTGCCAGACGGTGTCGCCGTCCGGTGCTTTCACGACATCCTTCGGCTTGCCCATCCGCGACTCGACTTCCGACATCGCGGTGCCGGTAGCGAACGAGGGCGGTGCGAGCGACGCGCAGCCGCCAACGAGCAACCCGGCGACTGCGAGCGGGAGCGACGTACGATAATGCATGGTGTACCTCAGGCGTTGCTTGAATCGTAGTTGATGGGCGTGAACAGCGGGTCGATCTGGTCGCTCGTGCTGCGCACGGCACCCGTCTTCGCGTCGAAATGAACATTGAAGATGCGGTTGTCGCTCGCCGAGGCCTGGTAGCGATAGGACCAGACCTCTTCGTTCAGCCTGCTGAAGAACATGGTCTGCCCAGGCCGGCCGAGCAGCAGCCGGATATCGTCCTGGGTCGTCGTCCCAGGCCGGATCTTCGCAAACTGCTCGAGCGTGAGTGCCTGATGAACGCTCTTCACGCGCTGGTCGAGGCCGAACCGCACGATGTAAGTGGTCTGGCCGACCGGCCCGTTCGGATACTGCCAAACCGTGTCGCCGTCGGGCGCCTTCACGACATCCCTGGGTTTGCCCAGGCGCGACTCGACTTCGGACATGGTGGTGCCCGGCGCGAACGAGGGCGGCGCCAGCGACGCGCAGCCGCTCCCGAGCATCGCCGCAACGGCGATCGTCACCAGCCCGAGACCGGATCTCATGGCCATTCTCCTGCACAGGTCGCGCCGACGACCCGGATGGGCGAAGTGAACAGCGGATCCTCCTGATCGCTGGTCGTCCGCACGCGGCCGGTCGCCGCATCGAAGTGGACGTTGAAGATCCGGTTGGTGCCGACTGGGACCTGATAGCGGTACGACCAGACTTCCTCACCGAGATTGCGGTAGCTCGAGACCGTCGAGGGAGGCCCGAAAGCGAATCGGACCTCGTCCCGAGTCATCCCGGGGCGGATCTTGGCAAAGTTGTCCAGAGTGAGCGCCTGCCGCACACCAGTCGCGCGCCCATCGGCCCCGAACCCGACCATGTACGTCGTCTGGCCAAGCGGACCGCTGGGGTACTGCCAGACAACCTCACCACCGGGGCCACGCACGACGTCGGCCGGCTTCCCGAGCTTCGCCTCGACCTCAGCCTGCGACGCACCGGGCGGAATCGCGGGTGGTGCGAACGCGGCGCAGCCCGCAACGAGCACCGCGAGCAGCGACACGGGGATCCTCATCAAGACCCGTCTCCTCGACAATGCGGGGTCCGTGGAGCGGAAACGCCCGGCAGGCTGCCATTATTCCACTAACGCAGCGCGATTCCGCGCGGTGTGAACGTCGGGTGAAACAGCTCTGGATGCGGGACGGCCCGCTCCGCGTGGGTCGGGTGGCACAGCTTGAACCGGCCGTCGATCGCCACCCGGTGGGTCGATCCAGCCAGCTGCGGACGAAGGGCTCGCCCTAGACTTCGCGCCCTACCTCTCGCGCAGATCAACGCACGCCCGCGCGACCCGGTTGACGGTCCGCTAGCGCTTGCCGACCGGCGTGGTGGCCAGTTGGTTCGCGGCTTGCGGATTGATCTTCTGGAGGAGCTGAACGGCCGCGTCGAACTCGGTCTTCCGGCCGAGCTGCGCATAGGCCACGCCGAGCCCGTACACCGCCTCGCCGAACTGCGGATTGCGCTGCACCGCCTCCTCGTAGAAGCCCACCGCGCGATCCGGCCGTTTGAGGTCGCTGAAACTCTCGCCGAGCAGGTAATAGGTCATCGGCGAGTCGCGGTTGATCCGCAGCGCGTTGTCGAGCGTGCGGATCGCGCGCTCCGGCTGGCCGAGCGAGCGCTGGGCCTGGGCGAGCAGGTTCCAGCTGGTGATCTCCTGCGGTTCGATACGGATCGCCTGCTGGAACGAGTCCGCCGCGCGCTGGTACTGTTGGAGCTGGGAGTAGGCGTAGCCGCTGATGATCCACCAATCGGCATTGTGAGGATCGCGCTGGATGTTTTCGTGCGCGAACTGGACGACACCCGCCCAGTCGCCCTTCTGCTCGAGCGCAGCGAGCTTCTCGCGGTTGGTCGTGCTCACGCCGCGCATGTTGTTGAGCAGCGTGGTGAACGTGCCGTCCGGGATCAGCGCGAGCAGGAGGCTCGCCTGCGGCGAGAGACAGCCCGCGAGCGCGAGGCCGAGAAGCGCCGCCCCGACGCGGCGCCGCCGGCCCGTGCCCGGGCTATTGATCAGTCTGATAGACGTAACCCTTCTGCGCGACTCGCGACTCGTCTTCGCGCCGCAGGAGGTCGAGATCGAGCTTGCGGTCCCACCACAGCGAGCGCCCCTTCTTCTGCTCCTCGGCGATCTCGGGTCGCGCCTCGAGCAGCTCCCGGATCATGCGCGTCGCGTCGGATTCGTAGCCGGTCTTGATCTTCTTTCCGAACATGGCGCGGCGGATTATACGCGCTCGAGGAGGTCCGGCGCGTCGTTTCGGACGCTGTTGACGCGCGCGCTGACCGGGCGGATCTCGAGCGGCTCGCCGGACCACGGCGCGAGCAGCCCCGACGCGTTGGGCGAGGACAGCCACTCGTCGTGGTCGGCGGGAGCGACGAGCACCGGCATACGGTCGTGGAACGCGCGCATCGCCTCGTTCGCCGCAGTGGTGATGATGGTGAAGGTGGCAATCGCGTCGCCCGCGGGTGGACGCCATTGCTCCCACAGCCCGGCGAGCGCGAGCGGCGCGCCCGAAGCGAGCCGGATGAAATACGGCGTCTTGCGCCCGCCCGCGACCGATTGCCATTCGTAGAAGCCGTCGGCGGGAACCAGGCAGCGCCGGCGGCGGAACGCGGCGCGGAACGCCGGCTTGTCGGCCACGCTTTCGGCGCGGGCATTGATCATCCGGCTGCCGACGCGCGTGTCCTTCGCTCCCGGCGGAATCAGGCCCCAGCGGAGCATCGCCGCTTCTCGCTCGCCTGCGGGCGTCTCGCGCACGACGAGCGCCTGCCGGGTCGGGGCGATGTTGTAACTCGGGGGATAGACCGGCACTTCGGCCAGGCGGAAATGCTCGGCGATGACTGCGCCGGGCGCGACGAGGACATAGCGGCCGCACATCAGCGGATTTTCCCATTCCAG
The DNA here is from genome assembly GCA_963744255.1 of uncultured beta proteobacterium. GTDB lineage: Bacteria > Pseudomonadota > Gammaproteobacteria > Burkholderiales > SG8-39 > DATEDA01. The sequence continues at coordinate 60,398 of CAVUSZ010000017.1, read as the reverse complement.
CAAAAACAACGAGTTGCCTCGACGCCGCGGCCGGCACTTGCTTTTTTGTTCAGTACTGTGTATCAATACAGATAAGGGCGGGGGCCAAGCGAGGAGACATCCATGGACCAGGACCAGGCGCTTTCCATCCTGCAGGCGCTGTCGGCCGGCACCGACCCGTTCACCGGTGAGCCGTTCCCGGCGGCGAGCCCCTACCAGCACCCGGACGTCGTGCGCGCGCTCTACCAGGCGGTGCGCGCCATCGAGACGGCAGTCGCGACGCAGAAGCGGCACGCCGCGCGCCCGGCCGCCGGCAATTCCGGGAAGCCGTGGTCGAAGGAAGAGGACGACCGGCTCGTCACCGCCTTTGACAAGGGCAGATCGATCGACGATCTCGCGGTCGAGCACGAGCGCAGCCGGCTCGCGATCGAGGCGCGGCTCGCGCGCTTCGGCCGGGTGCCGATGCCGGCCGGCGTGCGGGCGATCCCCGGCGCGCAGGCGCGGGAGGCGATCCGCGCCCAGTACTCCGCCCGACCCTAGGAGCAGGCATGAAAGAACTGACGGCACGGCAGGCGGAGATCCTGCAGCTCATCCGCGACACGATCGAGGAGACCGGGTTCCCGCCGACGCGCGCCGAGATCTCGCGCATGCTCGGCTTCGCCTCGCCCAACGCCGCCGAGGAGCACCTGCGCGCGCTCGAACGCAAAGGTGTGCTCGAGATTCTCGACGGCACCGCGCGCGGGCTACGCCTCAAGGAAGCGCTCGGGCTGCCGCTCGTCGGCCGCGTCGCTGCGGGTTCCCCGATCCTCGCCGAAGAGCACATCATCGGCCGCTACTCGGTCGACCCGGGTCTCTTCCGCCCGCGCGCCGACTACCTGCTGAAAGTGCGCGGCATGAGCATGCGCGATACCGGGATTCTCGACGGCGACTTTCTCGCCGTGCACAAGACGGACGAGGCACGCTCCGGGCAGATCGTGGTCGCGCGGCTTGCGGACGAAGTGACGGTGAAGCGCCTGCGCCGCCGCGGCGCGACGGTCGAGTTGCTCCCCGAGAACCCGGATTTCAAGCCGATATTGGTCGATACCCGCTCGTCGCCGTTCGCGATCGAGGGCGTCGCCGTCGGGATCATTCGCAGCCGGTCGCTGTAAACGCCGGGACCCGGGTGAACCCGGGTCCATGCGCATTCATCTGCGGTTCGCTTTTTCCGTGGTCGCCGAAGCACTGCCCCTGGCTGCCCTCCTCGCCCGCGTCGACATTCGCCGCGGCGATGCGCTCGCGCGCGTGGCGAGCCCCAGCGTGCCGACCGGATTCCCGCAGCTCGATGCGGAGCTGCCGGGCGGCGGCTGGCCGACCGGCGCGCTCGCCGAACTCCTACCTGCGCACGACGGCATCGGCGAGCTGCGCCTCCTGGGGCCGGCACTCGCCCGTCTCGCACGCGCCGGCGAGCGGCTCGCCTGGATCGCACCGCCGTATCTGCCCTATGCGCCGGCGCTCGCCGCGGCAGGCATCGCGCTCGGGCAGGTCCTGATTGTCCGGACGCGCTCGGCGCGCGACGCGCTGTGGGCGGCCGAGCAGGCCTTGCGCTCCGCCGCCTGCGGTGCGGTGTTCGTCTGGCCCGGTGAAGCGAAATACGCGGCGCTCCGACGCCTGCAGCTCGCGGCCGAGAGCACCCGGGCGATGGCGATGCTCTTCCGCGCGCCGCAAGCTGCCGGGGAGTCCTCGCCCGCCGCGCTGCGGCTCGCGCTAGCCACCGCCGCGGGCGGGATAGCAGTGCGGATTCTCAAGCGCCGCGGCGCGGTCTGCGAGCGGTCGATAGCGATCGATCTGAGTCGTCCCCATGCAGCAATGGATTGCCCTGTACCTGCCGAACCTGCCGCTCGAAGCGCTGACGCGTGCGCTTGCCACGCCTGAGCCGCAAGCCGTCGCAGAGCATCACCGCATCGTCGCCTGCGACGGCAAAGCCGCGGCGCGGGGCGTGCGCCCGGGACTCTCGACCGCTGCGGCAAGCGCGCTTACGCGCCAGCTCGCCGTCCATCCGCGCAGCCCGGCCGAGGAAACCGAATGCCTCCTCGGCCTCGCCGGCTGGGCGGCGCAGTTCACGCCCAGCGTGGCGCTCGAGCTTCCCGACGCGCTCGCGCTCGAACTCTCCGGCAGCTTGAAACTCTTCCGTGGTCCCGAGCGCATCGCCGCGGGCTTGCGCGAAGGCTGCGCGCGCATGGGGTTCACCGCGTTCGTCGCCGCGGCGCCGACCGCGCGCGGCGCGAGCTGGCTCGCGCATGCCGGCAGCGAAGTCCTCGTCGCGGATCCCGTCGGCCTCGAAGGCGCGCTCGCCGAGCTGCCGGTGCGCGTCACGACCGGCGACGCTGCTACGCTCGAAGCGCTCGCGGCCATCGGCGCGACGCGCGTCGGCGACGTGCTCGGGCTGCCGCGCGCGGGGCTCGCGCGCCGTTTCGGGCGAAAGCTTCTCGACGACCTCGACCGCGCGCTCGGGCGTGTGCCCGATCCGCGCACTTTCTTCATCCCGCCGGCAGCGTTCCATGTCCGCCTCGAGTTGCCTGCGGAGGTGACGCAGACCGAAGCGCTGCTCTTCGCCGCGAAACGGCTCTTCGTGCAGCTCGAGGGGTTTCTCGCCGCGCGTGCCGGCGGCGTGCAGCGGCTCGCGCTCAGGCTGTTCCATCGCGAAGCACGATTCACCGAAGTGCCGATCGGGCTCGTTGCGCCGGCCCGCGACGCCGCGCACTTCACGCTGCTCGCGCGCGAGCGGCTCGCTGCGCTTGCGCTTCCGGAAGCGGTGCGCGCTATCGCGCTCGAAGCCGGCGACGTCGTGCCGCTCGTCGGCGAGGCACTCGCGCTCTTCGACGACGGCGCCTCGTCGCCCGGGGATTGGAAGAAGCTCGTCGAGCGGCTGCGCGCCCGGCTTGGCGGCGCGGCGGTGCACGGTCTCGCCGTCGCTGCGGAGCATCGGCCGGAGCGTGCGTCGCGGGAATGCAAGGCCGGCGCCGGCACAGCCGGTGTAGGCCATCTCGGGCTTCGTCCCTTCTGGCTGCTGCCCGCGCCGCAGCCGCTCGCGGAGATCGACGCGGTGCCTCACCGCGGCGGGCCGCTCAAGCTCCTTGCCGGTCCCGAGCGCGTCGAGTCGGGCTGGTGGGACGGCGGCGACGTCGCGCGCGACTACTTCGTCGCCGAGACCGCCGACCGCGCGCTCGTGTGGGTGTATCGCGAGCGACGTCCGCCCGGGGGGTGGTTCTTGCACGGGTTGTTTGCGTGAATGCTCCCCGCCTACGCCGAGCTGCACTGCCTCACCAACTTCAGCTTTCTCCGCGGCGCCTCGCACCCGGAGGAGCTCGTTGCGCGTGCGTCCGCGCTCGGCTATGCCGCGCTCGCGGTCACCGACGAGTGCTCGGTCGCAGGCGCCGTGCGCGCGCATCTCGCGGCGAAGGAGCATGGGCTCAAGCTGCTCGTCGGCACCGAGATCCACCTTGTCGATGGACCGAAGCTCGTGCTGCTCGCTACGAGCCGTGCCGGCTACGGCAACCTCTCCGAGCTGATCACCAGGGGACGGCGCAGCGCCGGGAAGGGCCGTTACCGGCTGACGCGAGACGATCTCGACCAGGGGGTGGCGGAGTGCTTCGCGTTGCTGGTGCCGGCGTTGCACTCGCGGGACGCGGGGCGGCACACGCCGAATGGCTCGCCGAGCGCTTCCCCGGCCGCGCGTGGATCGCCGCGGAGCTCCACTGCGGGTCCGACGACCGCGCCCGGCTGGCGAGCTTGCGTGCGCTCGCGGGTGCCGCGAGTCTCCCGCTAGTCGCCACCGGCGACGTGCACATGCACGTGCGCTCGCGCCGCCGTCTCCAGGACGTCCTCACCGCGGTGCGCCTGGGCCGTCCGGTGCGCGAGTGCGGTCATGCGCTTTTTCCGAACGCCGAGCGCAGCCTGCGGCTGCGGATGCGGCTCGCGCAGGCTTATCCGCCGGAGCTCCTCGCCGAGACGCTGCGCGTCGCCGAACGGTGCGACTTCTCGCTCGACGAGCTGCGCTACGAGTACCCCGAGGAGTTGGTGCCGGCCGCCGAGACGCCGGCAAGCTGGCTGAGGCAACTCGCCGAGGACGGCCTGCGCTGGCGCTTTCCCGGCGGCGTGCCCGATCGGGTCCGCAGCCTGGTCGAGCACGAGCTCGCGCTCATCGCCGACCTCGCCTACGAGCCCTTCTTCCTCACCGTTCACGACGCCGTGCGTTTCGCGCGATCGAAGGGGATTCTCTGCCAGGGCCGCGGCTCGGCGGCGAACTCGGCGGTCTGCTACGCGCTCGGCATCACCGAAGTGGACCCGACGCGGATGTCGATGCTGTTCGAGCGCTTCATCTCCCGCGAGCGCAACGAGCCGCCCGACATCGACGTCGACTTCGAGCATCAGCGGCGCGAGGAGGTCATCCAGTACATCTACGCCAAGTACGGGCGCGATCGCGCGGCGATCGCCGCGACCGTCATCACCTATCGTCCGAAGAGCGCGATCCGCGACGTCGGCAAGGCGCTCGGGCTCGATCCCGCGCAGGTCGACCAGCTGGCGATGTCGCGCGCCTGGTGGGATCACTGGGGGGTCCAGCCCGAGAAGCTCGCCGCGGACGGCTTCGACGCCACGAGCCCGGCAGTCCTGCAGCTGTGCGAGCTCGTGAACACGCTCGTCGGCTTCCCGCGCCATCTCTCGCAGCACACCGGCGGCTTCGTCATCGCACGCGGCTCGCTCGAGCGTCTCGTGCCGGTCGAAAACGCGGCGATGGCCGACCGCAGCGTCATCCAGTGGGACAAGGACGACCTCGACGCGCTCGGTCTCCTGAAGGTCGACGTCCTGGCGCTCGGGATGCTCTCGGCGATCCGGCGGGCGCTCGACATGATCGGCGAGCGCCGCGGGGCACCGTTCACGATAGCCGACGTGCCGGCCGAGGACCCGGCGACCTACGAGATGATCCAGTCCGCCGACACCATCGGCGTGTTCCAGATCGAGTCGCGCGCGCAGATGGCGATGCTGCCGCGCCTGCGGCCGTCCTCGTTCTTCGACCTCGTGATCGAGGTGGCGATCGTGCGCCCGGGGCCGATCCAGGGCGGCATGGTGCACCCCTATCTCCGCCGCCGGCAGGAACTGGAGCCGGTCGACTATCCGAGCGATGCGGCACGGCAGGTGCTCGAGCGCACGCTCGGCGTGCCGATCTTCCAGGAGCAGGTGATGCAGCTCGCGGTGGTCGCCGCCGGCTTCACGCCGGGCGAGTCGGACGCCCTCCGCCGCGCGATGGCGGCGTGGCGGCGCAAGGGCGGGCTCGAGCCATTCGAGCGTCGGCTGAAGGACGGCATGCGCAAACGCGGCTACCCGCCCGAGTTCGCGGAAGGCATCTACCGCCAGATCCTCGGTTTTGGCGAGTACGGCTTTCCGGAATCGCACGCGGCGAGCTTCGCGCTGCTCGTCTACGTGTCGGCGTGGATCAAGCGCCATCATCCGGCGGCGTTCTGCGCCGCGCTGCTCAACAGCCAGCCGATGGGCTTCTACGCGCCGTCGCAGCTCGTGCAGGACGCGCAGCGCCACGGCGTCGAGGTGCTGCCGGTCGACGCGCTGGCGAGCGACTGGGAATGCACGCTCGAGCCGCGCGATCCTGCGCCGGCTCTCCGGCTGGGCATGCTCATGGTGAAAGGCCTCTCGCAGGCTGGAGCGGAGCGAGTCGTTGCCGCGTGCCGCGAGCGGACGTTCGCAAGCGTCGATGACCTCGCGCGCCGCGCCCGGCTCGACGCCCGCGACCTCAAATGCCTCGCCGCCGCCGGCGCGCTCAAGTCGCTCGCCGACCATCGGCGGCGCGCGTACTGGGATGTCGTCGGCGTCGAAGCCCCCACCCCGCTCCTGCGCGAAGCACCGGTGGTCGAGGCGCCGCCGCGTCTGCGCCCGCCCACCGAAGGCGAGGATCTGGTTGCCGACTACGCGAGCCTTGGCCTCACGCTCGGCCGGCATCCGCTGGCGCTGCTGCGCGCTCGCCTCGAGCGCATGCGGCTCGCCACCGCCGAGGAGATCCGGCGGCTGCCGCACGGCCGCCTCGCGCGCGCCTGCGGGATCGTCACCGGGCGGCAGCGCCCCGACACCGCGTCCGGGGTCGTGTTCGTGACCCTCGAGGACGAGACCGGGTACGTCAACGTAGTCGTCTGGCGCGACCTCGGCGAGCGCCAGCGGCGCGAGCTGCTCGGCGCCCGGCTGATGGCAGTGCACGGCGTCGTCGAGCGCGAGGGCGAGGTCGTGCACCTCGTCGCCCGGCGGCTCGTCGACGAGAGCGCGCTGCTCGGCCGGCTCGTCACCCGCTCGCGCGATTTCCACTGACCCGGGATGTGCCCTCTCACGCAGTTAGACGGTAAGCTTCGCCCATGTTTGACGAGATGCTCAAGCTCATCATCTCGCTCGCAGGACGGAGACCCGCGCCAACCCTCCCGCGCCGGCTGGATGCGCTGTTCGAGCGCCTTGCGCAGGCCACCGGTCCGGTCGAGGCGAGCCAGGTCGAGGAGGCGATCTGGAGCGCGTGGATGTCGCATCCTGACCCGCTCGTCGAAGAGCGCCTCGAGCTCGCCACGCGCGCCATCGCCATCGGCGACCACGCCGGGGCCGAAAAGCTGCTTGATACGCTGGTCGCCAAGCATCCGGACTATGCGGAAGCGTGGAACAAACGCGCCACCTTGTATTTCCGCCTGGGTCGTGACGTTGACAGCGTGCGCGACATTTGCAGGACGCTCGAGCTCGAGCCGCGGCATTTCGGCGCGGTTTGCGGGTTCGGGCAGATCTGCCTCCGGAAAGGCGAGCGCGCCGGCGCGCTCTTCGCCTTCGATGCCGCCCTGCGCATCAACCCCCATCTCGGCGCCGTCCGCGCCGCCCGCGAGGAACTCGCCGCCGAAGCGAGCGGGACGGCCCACTGACGCCGGCGACGTCGTCTTACCCTGCCATGGAACGATGTACGCCGAGACCCTCAAACTGATCGTCCGCGCGCAACGGCGGCGCCCCTCGTACCGGCTCCACCGCCGGCTCGACGCCCTCCTCCGGCGACTCGCCGACGCCGCCGCCCCGCGGGCGGAGACGACGCAGGACGAGATCTGGGGGCTCTGGATGACCTATCCGGACCGGCCCGCGGCGGCCGAGCTCGAGCGCGCGACGCGCGCCATCGTCGCCGAGGACTTCGTCACGGCCGAACGGATCCTGCACCGGCTCATCGCCCTGCACCCCGGTTTCGCCGAGGCGTGGCACAAGCGCGGAACCCTCTTTTACATGCAGGCGCGCGACGAAGAGAGCGTGCGGGACTTCCATCACGCGCTCGTCCTCGAGCCGCGGCACTTCGGTGCGATGCTCGCCTTCGCGGAGCTCTGCATCGCGGCCGGCCGCAAGGACGAGGCGCTCTTCGCGCTCGACGTCGCCCTGCGGCTCAATCCGCATCTCGCTGCCAGCCGAGAGCAGTACGAGGCGCTGCTCGCCGAGCGTCCCGGCTCCGGGCACTAGCGCAGGACCTGTCCGAGCAGCCCGTCCAGGGTCGCGAGCATCGTGTCGATCTCGCTCGCCGAGGTCGTCAATGCCGGCATGAAGCGGAGCGTCGCGGGCCGCGGTGAGTTGAGCAGGAGGCCCGCCTCGCGTGCCGCGTCGACCACCTTAGCGCCTTCGGGCCGCCCAAGATCGAGCGCGACGAGCAGCCCGCGGCCGCGGACTTCGCCGAGCGAGTGCTTGGCTGAGAGCGCCATCAAGCCGTCGGTGAGCTGTCGCCCGCGCTCGGTAACGCTTTCGAGGAAGGCGGGGACGAGCAACGCGTCCATCACCGCGCAGCCAACCGCAGTCATCAGCGGATTGCCGTTGAACGTGCCGCCCTGGTCGCCGTGATCGAAGCAGCAGACCTGCTCCTTCGCGAGCAGCGCAGCCAGCGGCACGCCGCCGCCGATACCCTTGCCGAGCGTCATCATGTCGGGCTCGATTCCGGCGTGCTCGTAGCCGAAAAGCTTGCCGGTGCGGCCCATCCCGGTCTGCACTTCGTCCAGGATCAACAGGAGCCGCCGCTCGGCGGTGAACGCGCGCAGGTCGCGGAGGAAGGCGTCGGTCGCCGGGAGCACGCCCGACTCGCCCTGGATCGGCTCGACCATGACGGCTACGGTCCTCGCGCCGACGACGCGCTCGACCGAGGCGAGGTCGTTCAGCTGCGCCTTGGGAAAGCCGGGCACCTTCGGCTCGAAGAGCGCGTCCCAGCCCGCTTTGCCCGACGCGGCCATGGTCGCGAGCGTGCGACCGTGAAACGCGTGGTCGAACGTAACGATCTCGTACGCACCGTCCCTGAACTTCGCGCCCCATTTGCGCGCAAGCTTGATCGCGCCCTCGTTCGCCTCGGCGCCGCTGTTGGCGAAGAACACCCGCTGGAAGCACGAGCGGTCGACGAGCTGCTTCGCCAGCCGCGCGCTCGGCGCATTCCAGAACGCCGGGCTCGGGTTGACGAGCGTCGTCGCCTGGGCGGCAAGCGCCTCGGCGATCGCGCGCGGGCTGTGGCCGAGCGAGTTCACGGCCCAGCCCTGGACGAAGTCGAGATACTTCCGACCGGTGTGATCCCAGATCCACGACCCCTCGCCGCGCACGAATACGAGCGGGGGCCGCGAAGTGATTTCCATCAGGGCGTGCAGGGGAAAGTCCTCGAGCTCCATCGGCACAGTTCCTCGTTCATGAGACCTGAAAAGACGAAGGCCACAGAGTCTGTGGCCTTCGCGATATTCGAGCCACGTCGCTCATCGTCGTCGCGCGCGCGGACGCGTCTGTTCACGGGCAATCCGGCCTCGGCGGCGAAGGAAGGATCGATGCATCGCGCGAGTGTGCGTCACGGAGTCCGCGCGCGTCAAGCCGCCCGGTACATGTACGCGCGCGTGAGCGGGAGCGTATTCATCCCCTCGCGACCCTGCTTGCAGCCGAGCACCTGGTAGATGTTCATCCAGCTCTGCGCGAACGCGTGCGCGCACCCTGCGAGATAGATCGACCAGATCCGGTACCGCTTCTCGCCGGCGATCGCCCGCGCTCGCTCCGCCGCGGCCTCCAGCCGGCTCGCCCACAGGGCGGTGGTGCGGGCGTAGTGGCGGCGGAGCGACTCGACGTCGGTCGCCTCGAGGCCGCCCGCCGACATCTCGCGCAGCACGAGCCCGATGTGCGGCAGCTCGCCGTGCGGGAACACGTAGCGCCCGACGAAATCGCCCGCACCCATTCCGACCGCCCGGCTGTCCGGGTCGATCGAGGTGATGCCGTGGTTCAGCGCGAGACCGCCGTCCTTCAGCAGCGCCCGGATCCTCGCGAAGTACAACCCGAGATTCTTGCGCCCGACGTGCTCGAACATCCCGATGCTCGCGACCTTGTCGTAGCCGCCCTCCTCCGGCACGTCGCGATAGTCCTGCATACGAACTTCGCAGCGGTCGGCAAGACCCTTCTCGCGGATCTTCTCGCGCACGTAGTCGTGCTGATTCTGCGACAGCGTGATGCCGACCGCGCGGGCGCCGAACTTCTCGACCGCGCGAAAGACAAGCGCGCCCCAGCCGCAGCCGATATCGAGCAGCCGCTCGCCCGGCTTCAGCATGAGCTTGGTCAGGATGTGGTCGAGCTTCTGCTGCTGCGCCGCTTCGAGCGAGTCGTCTTCCCGCTCGAAGTAAGCGCAGGAATAGACCATGTCGGGATCGAGAAAGAGCGCGTAGAACTCGTTCGAGACGTCGTAGTGGTACTGGATCGCCTTGCGATCGCGCGACTTCGTGTGGCGGACGGCCTTCTTCAGCGGCGCGAGCCTGCTGCCGCCGGCGACGCGCGCGAACCGCTCGCTGACCTGGAAAGCCTCGTGCAGCGAGCCGTCGAAGTCGATGTGGCCCTCGACGTAAGCTTCGCCCAGCGTCATCAGATCGGGCGCGACAAAATAGCGCAACGCGGACGCCTTCGGGACGGTGATCGTCACCGTCGGGTCGGGGCCGAGCTCGTAGCTCCGCCCGCTCCAGAGCCGGAGGCGCAACGGCACCGGCTGCCTCGCGCGCACCCTTTCCACCAGCTTCTCCAGGCGGTTTACAAGGAACATCGCGTTCTCCCTAGCGCGCGGAGTTTAGCACCGGGGCCGCGCGCTAGTAGAATGGCGCCGCGCCCAGACGGTCAGGAGCCCGAGCCATGAGCGAGATCCGCATACGCCGCCCCCATTCGAAGCCGCTCGACGAGGCGCGGAAGGCGGCCGAGAAGATAGCCAAGCAGCTCAAGAAGGCTTTCGACCTCGCGTACGCCTGGGACGGTCCCGTGCTGCGCTTCGTGCGTGCCGGCGTGGAAGGCGAACTGCTCGTCACGCCGAAGGAAGTGCGGCTCCAGGCGAAGCTCGGGTTCCTGCTCTCCTTCCTGAAGCCCCGCATCGAGGCCGAGGTCGAGGAGCAGCTCGACAAGCTCCTCGGTCCGCCGGCCAAGACGCCTGCGAAGAAAAGGTCCTCCCGGCGCTAGCCGCCGAGCGATTTCACGAGGGCGACGTATTTCTTCATCGCTTCGTCCTGCGGCAATCCCTTGACCTTCGCCCAGGCGTCGAACTTCGCGCGACCGACCATGTCGGTAAAGCCGGGGCGCTTGCCGGTCACGTCGCCTTCGGCGCCCTGCTTGTAGAGCGCATAGAGCTGCAGCTTCATGTCGTTGCCCGGGTCTTCCTTCAGCTTCTTGACCGCGGCCGCCGCGTCGTTGAATTTCTTCTTCAGGTCGCTCACCGGATGACTCCTCGTTGGGTGACGCCGCAGGCTCGGGCGGCGCACGCTCGGCTATTATAGGCAGCACCTTCCCTGTCGCCAGGCGGGAAACCGATGCCAAGGGCATCGGGTTTCCCGCCGCTTCGGGGTGCACGAGGGGCGCCGCGAGGCGGCTTTGTCCTCTCGTATCGTGACGACCCGAGAACAAGACCAATCATGCCCCGCCGCGAACGGATGTCGAGCGTCGACACCGCCTGGCTGCGGATGGACCGCGCGACCAACCGCATGGCGATCGTCGGGGTGCTCGCCTTCGAGACCCCGCTCGACTACGAGCGCCTCAAGACGGTCCTAGAGGCGCGTCTGCTCCGGTACGACCGCTTTCGCATGCGGCCGCGCGAGGACCTCGCCGGCGCCTGGTGGGAGGAGACGTCGCGCTTCGACCTCGAACGGCAGCTGAGGCGGGCGAAGCTTCCGGGCAACGGCGGCCCGGCGGCGCTCAAGCGCTTTGTCGCGCGGCTCGCACCGCGCCCGTTCGACCCGCACCGGCCGTGGTGGGAGTTTCACCTGATCGAGAACTACGGCAGCGGGTCGGCGCTCGTGGCCCGCATCCATCACAGCTACGCCGATGGCATCGCCCTGATCGGCGTGATGCTTTCGCTCACGAACGACTCTCCCGAGGCGGCCGCGGACGCCGAGCTGCCGCCTGCGTCGTCTCCCGCGCCGAGCGGCGCAAGCGAAGGGCTGCTCGCGCAGCTGTTCGAGCCGGTGGCGGGCGCTGCGTCGGGCGCGCTGCGGCTATCGGGCGAGGCGCTCGAGCAGTACGTGGCGCTCCTTCGCAATCCGCGGAAGCTCGTCGAGCTCGCGCGCGTCGCGGGGAGCGTCGCGGCGGAACTGGCGCAGCTCGCCACGATGCCGGACGATTCCCGCACGCGGTTCAAGGGCGCGGCCGGCGTAGCGAAGGCGGTCGCATGGACCGAGCCGCTGCCCCTCGACGCGGTCAAGGCGGTCGGCAAGGTCCTCGACTGCTCGGTGAACGACGTCCTGCTCTCGACGGTTGCCGGCGCACTCCGGCGTTACCTCGTCGAGAAGGGCGACCCGGTGGACGGTGTCGAGCTGCGCGCGATGGTGCCGGTCAATCTGCGCCCGCCGGGCGACGCCGGGCAGCTCGGGAACCGCTTCGGCCTGGTGACGCTGCTGCTGCCGGTCGGCATTGCCAACCCGCTCGCGCGCCTCTACGAGGTCCACAACCGGATGGAGGCGCTGAAGCGCTCGTACCAGCCGGTAATCGCGTTCGCGCTGCTGGGACTCGCCGGCTTCCTGCCCCGGGCAGCGCAGCAGGCGATGCTCGATCTCCTCGCCAACAAGGCGACCACGGTGATGACCAACGTGCCGGGGCCGCAGCAGCCGCTCTATCTCGCGGGCGCGCGCCTCGGCCAGATCATGTTCTGGGTGCCGCAGTCGGGCGACATCGGGATGGGGGTCTCGATCCTCTCCTACGGCGGCGGTGTGCAGTTCGGGCTGATCACGGATGTTGGCCGGGTGCCGGATCCCGAGCGGGTGGTCGCGGGATTCCGCCCGGAGTTCGAGCGCCTGCTGCTCACGGTGCTGATGGAGCCGTGGGATATGCAGCGCGAGCCGGCGCTGGTCGAGCGCGAGCTGACGGCGGCGGCGACGCGGCCGCGGCGCAGGCGACGGCCCGCCGCGGCTAGTCCTTGAGCTCGGCTTTCGCCGCCTCGACGTCGAGGCGCTCCATCGCGTCGAGGGCTTTCAGCTTCGCGGCCTCGGCGTAGAGCTTCTCCGCCTCCTTCAGCTTTTCCTTCCCGAACAGGGTAACCAGGCCGTTCGCGTACTCGATGCGCGCGATCGCCGAGTCCGGATTGAGCTTCAGCGCCTTCTGGAAGTGCTCCAGCGCGGCGTCCTTCTTTGCGCCATAGGTGAGTCCGCCGACCATGCCGCCGACCTTGCCGATGATCTCGGCATGCCAGGCGCCGAGGGCGATGTGCGCGTCGGCGTGCTTCGGCTGGAGCTTGAGCGCCTGCGTGAGCGCGTCCCTGACCCTGCCGCCCAACCCCTGTGCCAGCGCCTTGACGATCGAGATCTCCTGGCTGTAGCGCCCGGCGGCCATCGCGTAGAAGTAGTGGGCGTTCGCGTCCTTGGGCCGCGCATCGATCGCTTCTTCGCCCCGCTTCATTGCCTCTTCGAGATGCTTCGCTTTCTTCGGTCCCGACCGCTCGAGATAGGTCGCGTAGATCGCGGTCGCCTTGTTGGCGACGCTGTACCCCTCGACGCGCTCGCGCAAGCCCCTTCTCGACCGCCTTCTCGAACTCGCCCGCGTGGTATTGCCGCCACGCGTCCTGTAGCGCCTCGCTCTTCGGGAACGGCTCGCAGTCCCCGCGATGCAGGCGGTCCCAGTGCTTCTTCAGAGCCGCGCCGTCGTAAACGTACGCCTTCTCGGCGTGAGGGAACTTGATCCAGCCGCCTTTCGCCATCGTTACTCTCCTCGGGATGAATCGCCGCGGTTCAGGGCGCCACGTACGCCGCCGCGAGCCGTTCGAACAGCACCCGCGCACGCCCGGACAGGAACGGCGCCGCGAGCGCGATCACCTGATAGGCCCCGCTCGCGAGCGCGGTTTCCGCCTGCTGGTTGCGCGGGTTGCGGACGTAATCGTACGAGAGCCAGTAGGTCGCGACGACCACCATGTTGATCGCGAGCGTCGCGATCTCGGATTTCGTTGCCCGCAGCTTGCCCGCGGCCGCCAGGCCCTCGCACAGCGTCGTCGCCACCTCGACCTTTCGCTCGAGCAATCGCTTGAAACGCACCTCGAGCAGGCGGTTGCGCGAGAGGAGGTCGTTCAGATCGCGGTAGAGGAAGCGGTAGCGCCAGATCGACTCGAACAGCAGGTGCAGGAACAGCCACACGTCCTCGGCGTTCGCCCCGCGAACGCTCGGCGCCGCGAGGACGCCTTCGATCTCGCGCTCGAACGCGGCGAAGATCGTATTGACGATCTCGTCCTTGCTGCGGAAATGATAGTAGAGGTTGCCCGGGCTGATCTCCATCTCGTCGGCGATCACCGTGGTGGTGACGTTCGGCTCGCCGAAGTCGTTGAACAGCCGCAGGCTCGTCTCGAGGATGCGCTCGCGGGTGCGGCGCTTCGGCTTGCGCTCCATGCGCTGCTCGCGCGTTCTTTTCGGGGCGCGCGAAGGATAGCACGGCGTCGCGGGACGCCGGCCAATGCAAGACCGATGGGCCCGCCTGACGCGCGGGCGAGCGAACCGTTCGTTCAGCGGTGACGCTGCGGGCGGGCCGCACCACGGGCGCTCATCGTGGTGCGCCCTGGTCGACCCCGATTCAGCGCTTCCCGGCGGCGTGCTTGCGGGCCGCGGCGCGCGGCTTGCGTGCGCCCGTGAGCTTCTGCACGCTCGCGGTCAGCGTCTCGACCCGCTTGGCGAGCGCCTGGATTTCGCGGTTGGTCGGCACGCCGAGCCGGTTCAGCGCGCGCTCGACGCGGTCCTCGAACACCTGCTCGAGCTTGTCCCAGGTTGCGGTGGCGCGCGCGGTCGCGTGGCTCGCCGTCTTTCCCCATTGATTCGTCACTTCGTTCACCTTCGCTCCGGCCAGCTTGCGGGTGCGCGACTCCAGCTGCCTGCCTTCCTTCACCAGGGCTTCGAACACCTTGGCGCCCTCTTCCTGCGCCTTCCCGAACGCCCCGAGGCCCGCGAGCCAGATCTGCTGCGCGGAGTCGCGGACCGTCGCCGCCAGATGCCGCTCGCCCGCGCGGTCCGCGAGCGCCTTCAGTTTCTTCGCCATGTCGATCTCCTTTCGTCGCTGAGTGGACAGAAACCACGTGCCTGAAGTCTAGGCGGGCGATCTAGAGGCCGCACACTAAAGCGTCGGTTCATCACGATCGCTCGACACGCGGGCATATAATCCTCCCGCCTCGTCGGGATGGTTTCGGCGCCGCGGCACAGAAGAACATCTTCGCAAAGGAGGAACCCCATGCATTACTTCGTCACCGGCGCCACCGGCTTCATCGGCAAGCGCCTCGTCGCCAAGCTGCTCGAGCGCAAGGGGTCGGTCGTCCACTTCCTCGTGCGCGAGAAATCGGCGAAGCGCGTGGACGAGCTACTCGAATGGTGGGGCGTCGACAAGACCCGCGCGATACCGGTCCACGGCGACATGACCCTGCCCGGGCTCGGGGTCACCAAGGGCGAACGCAGCAAGCTCGAGCACAAGAAGATCGATCACTTCTTCAACCTCGCGGCGGTATACGACCTCAAGGCCGACGCCGAATCGCAGCGGATCGTCAACGTCGGCGGCACCCGCAATGTCGTGGCGTTCGCGAACGATCTGGCCGTGGGCTGCTTCCATCACGTCAGCTCGATCGCGGCCGCCGGGCTCTACGAGGGCGTCTTTCGCGAGGACATGTTCGAGGAGGCGGAGAACCTCGAGCACCCGTACTTCGCGACCAAGCACGAGTCGGAAAAGATCGTGCGGAACGACTGCCAGGTTCCCTGGCGCGTCTATCGCCCGGGCATCGTCGTCGGCGACTCGCGCACCGGCGAGATCGACAAGATCGACGGGCCATACTACTTCTTCAAGCTCATCCAGCGGACGCGGCAGCTCCTGCCGCCGTGGATGCCAACGATCGGTCTTGAAGGCGGACGGATCAACCTTGTGCCGGTCGACTTCGTGGTCGACGCGATCGACCATATCGCGCACAAGAAAGGTCTCGACCGAAAGTGCTTCCACCTAGTCGATCCCGAGCCGAAGCGTGTCGGCGAAGTGCTCAACATCTTCGCCAAGGCCGCGCACGCGCCGCCGATGTCGCTCTACGTCAACGCCGCGCTGTTCGGCTTCATCCCGCGCAGCATTACCAAAGGCTTGACGGCGCTCACGCCCGTGCGCCGTATCCGCGCCGCGGTAATGAAAGATCTCGGGCTCCCGGAGGACCTGCTCGCCCTGGTCAACTATCCGACCCGGTTCGACTCCCGCGAAGCGCAAGCAGCGCTCAAGGGCACCGGCATCGCGGTACCGCCGCTCGAGAGCTATGGCTGGCGGTTATGGGACTACTGGGAGCGTCATCTCGATCCCGATCTCCTGATCGACCGCACGCTGAAGGGCCAGGTGAAGAACAAGGTCGTGCTGATCACCGGCGGGTCCTCGGGGATCGGCCTCGCGACCGCCCACAAGGTCGCCGCCGCCGGGGCAACGACCATCATCGTCGCCCGCGATCCCGAGAAGCTCGCCGAAGCGAAAAAGGAGATCGCGGCCGCGGGGCACGAGATCATCGTCTATCCGGCCGACGTGTCCGACCTGGCGCAGTGCGCCGAACTGGTGGCGAAGCTCGTCGACAACCACGGCGGCGTCGACATCCTCGTGAACAACGCGGGCCGCTCGATCCGGCGGGCAGTCGAGAACTCGTTCGAGCGCTACCACGACTTCGAACGCACGATGGCCGTAAACTACTTCGGCGCCTTGCGGCTCACGCTCGGCCTGCTGCCGTCGATGATGAAGAAGCGGCGCGGCCACGTCATCAACATCTCCTCGATCGGCGTCCTCACGAACGCGCCGCGCTTCTCGGCCTACGTCGCGTCGAAGGCGGCGCTCGATGCCTGGACGCGCTGCGCGGCCTCGGAGTTCGCCGACATGGGCATCCAGTTCACGACGATCAACATGCCGCTCGTGAAGACCCCGATGATCGCGCCGACGAAGATCTACAACCAGGTGCCGACCCTGACGCCGGAAGAAGCGGCGGAGATGGTGGTCGAGGCGATCGTCTACAAGCCGGTCCGGATCGCGACCCGCCTGGGGATCTTCGGCGAAGTGCTGCATGCGCTGCTGCCGCGCGTCGCGCAGATCGTGATGAACACGACCTTCCGGATGTTCCCCGACTCCGGCGCGTCGCAGGGCAGGAAGGATGAGGGCGCCCCCCAGGCGACGGCCGACCAGATCGCGATGTCGAGCCTCATGCGAGGCGTTCATTTTTAGCCTGCCGGCGAATCCCCGAGGGCGCGACCGCACCCCCGAACAGCATCATCATGAGACCCAAGCCTGGCGACCCAGCGCCGGACTTCTCCGGTATCACGACCGACGGCACGCAGGTCCGTCTCAAGGACTTTCGCGGGAAAAAGCTCGTCCTCTACTTCTATCCCATGGACGACACGCCGGGGTGCACCGCGCAGGCATGCAGCCTGCGCGACCACGATGCCGAGATCGGGAGGAAAGGCGCTGCGATCCTCGGCGTCTCGGCGCAGGGCGTCGAGTCGCACCGGCGCTTCACGCAGAAGCACAAGCTCAACTTTCCGCTCCTCGCGGACACGGACCGTGCGGTCGCGCGCGCCTACGGCACGATCGGCGGGGGTCTCGGCGGAACGCTGCGCGGGATGCTCGGCATGGCCGAACGCGTCACGTTCGTCATCGACGGGAACGGCCGCATCGCCCATGTCATCGACGACGTGGACACGAAGCATCACGCCGAGCAGGTGCTCGCCCTGCTCTAGCCGCGCAGCTCCTGCTCGACGAGCGCGGCGACGCGCGGGGAGTAGAGCAGGCTGAGATGCCCGATACCGGCGAGCGGCACGTTCTTCGCGCCGGCGAGAACGCTCGAGGCCTGCGGCACGACGAAGTTGTCGTGGCAGCTGTAGATCGAGACGATCGGCGCCGCGAGGCCGCCCTCCTCGGACCGCGCCAACCCGCGCAGCCACTCGCCCATCGGCCGCATGTCGAGCGCATCGGCGCCATGGCCGATCGGCGCCAGCGCGCTGCCGTGGTGCGGAGTGCCCAGGGTGACGATCCGCGCGACCCGAGCGCCGCCCGAACGTCGCGTGTAGGCGCGGCATACGAGCCCGCCCATGCTGTGGCCCACGAGGACGACACGACCGCCTGCGCCCGCGACCTCGTTCACTTTGCGGGCGAGCGGCGCCACGTAGTCGTCGATCCGCGCGAAGACCGGTTCGAGGGTGACCGTGTACACGGCGTACCCACGGACGGCGAGACGCCGCGCCAGCCACGCGAAGACGGCCGCGTTGCACATGTAGCCGTGAACGAGGATCGCCGCGGCGCGGTCACGCGCCGGGCTTCCCGGCTCGGGCGGCAAGGCGAGGCGTGGAAACGGCTGCAGGAACACGTACACGGCGGTGTAGCTGAAGATCTCTTGCAGCACGCAGCGGATCGCCGCCAAGGGGCCGATGCGCAGCTCCGGCGGCGGGATGCTCCGATGCCGCCACGCGATCGCGAAGGTCAGTAGGATCGTCGTGGCGGGGATCGCGAAGAACAGCGCAGCGGCCAGAAGGAAGATCGCCACCGGCCCGAGTTCGCAGCGCGACCCGATCCACCATGCGGCGGCGAGCGACCCGAGCGCGAGCGTCGCGAGCAGGACCCGCAACGCCCGCGCGAGCACGCTAGTGTCCCGCCTTCAGCCGCCCGGCGAGCCGCGTCGCGTTGCGCGCGGTGAGCGCGTAAATCGAGAGCTGGGGGTTGGCGCCCAGGCTGGTCGGGAACACCGAGCCGTCGTGGATCGAGACGTTCTCGAGTTGGAAGTGGCGGCCGAGGCTGTCGACCGTACCCCGCGCCGGCTCGTCCGCCATTCCGCACCCGCCCATGACGTGCGCCGACACCACCCGCGTCAGCAGCGGCTCGAGCGACAGCGCGGCGATCTCCGCGCGCGCCTCCTCCCAGGAGGCGTAAGGTCGCGCGCGCTCGTGCACCGGCAGCACGTTCGTCGCCCCCGCGGCGAACTGGATCTCGGCCATCGCTGCGAGCGCTCGCCGGACGCCGTCCCAGACGAATGGCGTAAGCGGGTACGCGAGCACCGGCGAGCCGTCGGCGCGCAAGCCGACGTTGCCGCCGGCGCTCTCCGGATGGAAGCCGTCCCGCAGCAGGGCAATCAGCGCGTGCGTGCGGGCGAACTTCTGCATGCCTTCCGCGTGAGGCTCCCCGAACCCCGGGTGCGTCATGCCGAAGAGCACCGGGTGCAGCGGCGGCGCCTCGAGCTTGAAGCCGATCGCGCCGTCGACGGGTCCGAGTTCGAGGAAGTGATCGGAGTAGATCGTCTGCGGCGCACCGGCATAGCCGTCGACCCGATGCGGCATCACTGCTGCCGAGACGACCGTGGGATGGAGGAAGGTGCGCCGGCCGAGAACCCGGTACGGGTCCGGCGCACCGCTCCTGAGGAGCAGCGCGGGCGTCCCGATCGCCCCGGCAGCCAGTACATGGTGTCGGGCCCGGACCCGGATCCGCGGGCCCGCGGGCCGGACACCCCGCGCATCGAGCGCCGAGCATTCGAGGTGCTCGGCCCGGCCCCGACGCAGGGCGAGCCGGTCGGCGCGCGCGCCGCAAACGAGATGCGCGCCGCGCGCGAGCGCCGCCGGTATCGTGGTCACCAGCATCGACTGCTTGGCGTTCGTCGGGCAGCCCATCCCGCAGTAGCCGATGTTCCAGCAGCCGATGACGTTGCGCCGGATGGCGGCGCTCGCGATGCCAAGCTTCGCCGCGCCGCGCGCGAGGAGCGCGTTGTTCTCGTTCGGCGGCACGGTCCACGGACCGACCGCGAGCCGCTGCTCCATCCGCTCGAACCAGGGCGCGAGCGCGGCGGGCGACATGTCCGCGAGGCCGAAGCGGTCGCGCCAGTGCGCGAGCGTTGCATCCGGCGTGCGGAAGCTCGAGGTCCAGTTCACCGTGGTCGAGCCGCCGACGCAGCGGCCCTGCAGGATCGTGATCGCCTTGTCGAGCGTCTTGCGCGCCGCCGATTCCTGGTAGAGCTGCGGGTAGGCCTCGGCCTCGAGCATGCGGAAATCGCCCGAGCTCTTGAGCGGTCCTTCTTCGATGAGGACGACCTCGAGGCCCGCGGCAGCCAGGATCTCCGCGGTCACCCCGCCGCCGGCGCCGGTGCCCACGATCGCGACGTCAGCTTCGAGCGCGAGATCGCGGTCGAGGGCGGCGGCATCGGTGACTTTCCAGCCGGCCGCGAGCCCCTCGCGGATGGGATCGCGGATCACCGGACCTCGGGCGGCCCGGGATAGCCGATCGCCCCCCAACTCTCCGGCCGCGCGTACCACGCCGCAAGGACGAGATCGTGGAGAGCGTGATACCCCTGCTGCAGCAGCGCCCAGCGGCTGAAGCGCCAGCGCTCGAGGAAAGCCGTCACCTCCTCGCGCGAAGCATCCCGCCACGGTACGCTGACGCCGGCGATCCAGCGCCGTCCCGGCCAGGAGCCGAGCAACGCGAGAAGCTGCCGCACCTCTTCCTGCAGATGCGGCGGCAGGCCGGCGACCGCGCGGTCGACGCTGCCGACCGCCGCCGCCAGGTTCGCGCCGTTCGCCGCGGTACCCGCGAGGATCGCCGGCGCTATGGCCGCAAGCACTTCTCTGTCTTGGTCATCCAGCACCTCGAGCGGCGTGCTGCCGTCGGCGGGCCGATAGCCTCGCTGGGCGCGCGCGGCCCCTGCAGTCGCGAGCAACAACGCCCCTGCCACGCCGAACCTCAGGAACTCGCGCCGCGACGCCATCAGCGCAGCAGGAAGCTCACCAGCCGGTCGAACCGCTTGCCGTACGGCGGCTTGAACAGCCCCATCGCGTTGAGCCGGGTTTGCCGGAACGCGCCCTTGCGCTTGGAGAACGTGTCGAACCCGTCGCGACCATGGTATTGCCCCATGCCGCTCGGACCGACCCCGCCGAACGGGAGATCGCGAGATCGCGGCGCGTGCTTGACCGCTTCGAGGCTGGGGAAAATCTCCAGGAGCCGTGTTTCGTGGTGAGAGTGGTGTCCGAAGTCGCGCGCGATGGCGCTGGCGATCTCGTCGCCGTGCTCGCGCGCGGCCCCCTCCCGCTGGCGGGAAAAGGTCTCCCGCAACCCGTCGAGTCTCGGGTCGGGCCTTTGCACTGTGTCGGCGAGCATGAAGCGGCGGTGACGCGCGGCCTGACGGGCGACGGGGATTCTAATCCTCCGCCATCGCCGCCCTCGTAGAGCCGATCCTCTAATGAGCCGCCAGCATCGTCTGGGTGCCCTCCTATAATCGCGCGCGTGCCGAAGGCTCCCCGCCCCCCCGACGCCGCGCAGCGGTTGCGCGAGCAACTGCACGGCGTGCGCACGTTGCGCGCCGCGGCGCGCGCGAATCCCGCGATCGATGCCAGCCGGCTTGCGGTGCGAACGTGGCAGGCCCGGCGCCTCGAGCGCACCTACCCCGATCTCCTCGCGAGCCCCCGCTACGGCCCGGCGGCCGCGTTCTTCCTCTCCGATCTGTACGGGCCGAAAGACTTCACCGCACGCGACGACGGTATCGCCCGCATCCTCCCCACGCTCGCGCGCGTGCTGCCCGAAGCCGCGCTCGACACGATTGCCCTCGCCGTCGAGCTGGATGCGCTCTCGGAGACGCTCGATCTGGCGGTGGTCGACGAACTGCGGCGCCGCGACCCGTCGGGCGCGGCGGGGGTCACCGACACTGCCTACGCCGACGCGTACCGTGCCGCCGGCAAGCGCGCCGACCGCGAGCGGCAGATCGCGCTCACCGGGAAGATCGGCGCTGCGCTCGATCGCCTGGCGCGGAAGCCCCTGCTCGCGGGCGCGCTGCGGATGATGGACGGGCCGGCGCGCAACGCGGGCCTGGGCGCGTTGCACGACTTCCTCGTGCGCGGGCTGCTCGCCTTCCGGCACATGCACGGCGCCGGAGAGTTCCTGTGCATCGTCGACGCCCGCGAGCGCCTGATCAACGATCGGCTCTACGCCAGTGCACCCGATCCGTTCACGCTTCGGCCATCAGACATAGGCCAAACGGCCTAGGCCGGTCTGGGATACCAGCGGCGGCTCCTCTGGGCCGTTTTCCCGCGTGAAGTGAATCGGTTAGCTGATTTACCCGGCCCGTCAGAGGCCGCAAACTGGAATCAGACGGCATATTGAGCATTCGCGCCGCATCTCCTATATTGAAACCGGTCGGTTTCACGCTCCTGCAACGCCATAGAGGTAACGTCTCAACACGTCGGTGGTAGGCCCCCCTTACCTCCGAGAGCGCGGTCATCGCGCTCTTCCTCCCTGTTGACGGCCCTCCGGGCCGTCTTTTTTTTTGTGTGGACCGGCGGGCGCGCAAGCACCCTTGCGCCCGCCTGCTAACTGCTCTTTCTCGAGCATCCCCATCATTTCGGATGCAAAGGCCGAGGTGACCAGAGGAGACGCTTCGCGCCGGCGTGGGTTCAGGGCGCCTGGTGAGTGCGGGGTACGGTTCAACGGCCAGCGCGCAAGGCTAGCGCGACACGCCCCGGAACGTCCGCTGGCCCCCGCGCGGGGTCAGCCCGCCGCTTCGGCACGCGCCGGCTGATCGGCCGGCAGCAAGAGCGCGTGGCGCGCGGCGTCGTCGACGGTCTCCAGCCAGACGAACTGCAGTCGCTCGCGGGCGCCCTCGGGGACGTCGACCAGGTCCTTCCGGTTCTTCGCCGGCAGCATGACGGTCTTGATGCCCGCACGCATCGCCGCGAGCACCTTCTCCTTGATGCCCCCCACCGGCAGCACGAGGCCGCGCAAGCTGATCTCGCCGGTCATCGCGGTGTCGTGGCGCACCGCGCGATCGGTGAGGAGCGACGTGAGCGCCATGAACATCGCCACGCCGGCGCTCGGCCCGTCCTTCGGGATCGCCCCCGCCGGCACGTGCACGTGGATGTCGCTCTTGTCGAACATCGACGGTTCGATGCCGAGGCTTACGCTGCGCGACTTCACGAGCGTCAGTGCCGCTTGCGCGCTCTCCTTCATGACGTCGCCGAGCTGCCCGGTGAGGATCAGCTTGCCGGATCCCGGCGTGCGGCTCGCCTCGACGAAGAGGATGTCGCCGCCCACCGGCGTCCATGCCAAGCCGGTTGCGACCCCGGGCAACGCGGTGCGCTCGGCGACCTCCGCCTCGAACCGCGCCGGGCCGAGGATCTCGGCAAGCTGGGGCACGTCGATCCGTACCGGCACCGGCGCCCCCTCGGCGATCTTCACCGCGGCGTGCCGGAGCACGCTACCGATCTCGCGCTCGAGATTGCGAACACCTGCCTCGCGCGTGTAATCGCGGATGATGGTCGCGAGCACGGCGTCGCCCACCTGCACCTGGTCGGGCCGGAGCCCGTTCGCTTCGAGCTGGCGCCGGACGAGGTAGCGCTTGGCGATCTCGAGCTTCTCCTCCTCCGTGTAGCCCGGGAGAGGGATGATCTCCATCCGGTCGCGCAACGGGCCCGGGATCGAGTCGAGCACGTTCGCGGTGGTGATGAACACCACCTTCGACAGGTCGAACGGAACGCCGAGATAGTTGTCGCGGAACGTGTTGTTCTGCTCCGGGTCGAGCACCTCCAGCAGCGCCGCGTTCGGGTCGCCGTGGAAGCCCTGGCCGAGCTTGTCCACTTCGTCGAGCATCATGACGCAGTCGCGGCTGCCCGCCTTCTTGATCGCCTGGATGATGTTCCCCGGCAGCGCGCCGATGTAGGTTCGCCGGTGGCCGCGGAGCTCCGCCTCGTCGTGGACGCCGCCGAGCGAGACGCGCACGAACTTGCGTCCGAGGGCGCGCGCGATCGACTGGCCGAGCGAGGTCTTGCCCACGCCGGGCGGCCCGACGAAGCAGAGGATCGGCGAGCGGCCTTCCGGCGCGAGCTTGCGGACGGCCAGGAACTCGATGATGCGGCGCTTGATCTTCTCGAGGCCGTAGTGGTCCTCGTCCAGGATCCGGCGCGCGGCCGCGATGTCGATCGCGGGCGGCTCGGGCCTCTTCCACGGCAGTTCGATCAACCAATCTAGATACGTCCGCACCATGGAGTACTCGGCCGAAGAATCGGGCATGCGCTCCAGGCGCTTCAGCTCCTTCTTCGCCTGCGCGAGGACTTCCTCGGGCATCCCGGCGTTCTCGATGGCCTTCGCGAGATCCGCCAGCTCGGCCGCCCCACCCTCGCCTTCGCCGAGCTCCTTCTGGATCTGGCGCATCTGCTCGCGCAGCACGTACTCGCGCTGGCGCTCGTCCATCGTCGCCTTGGTCTTCGTCTCGATCTCGCGCGAGAGCTTGAGCACCTCGATCCGGTGCGCGAGCAGCTCGAGCACGCGGTCGACGCGCGCCGAGGAATCGACGAGCTCGAGCACCGACTGTTTCTCGGCCGGCTTGAGATCCATGAAGCCGGCGATCATGTCGGCGAGCTGACCCGCGGAGGTGAAGCTCTGCACCGACTGGACGAGCTCCGGCGGAGTCTGCGGCAGGAGCTGCAGCGCCTCGACCGCACGCTCGCGCAGCTGGTGGAGCCGCGCTTCCATGGCCTGGCCCTGCTCCTCCTCGGCCGGCAAGCGCTCGACGCGCGCGACGAGGAACGGATAGCCCTCGAGCATCTCGAGGATCCGGAAGCGCCCTTCGCCCTGGGCGACGACGTGATGCGCGCCGTCGGGCGTGGTGATGTAGCGCACGATCTGCGCGACTGTGCCGATGTCGTGGAGGTCTTCGCGCCTGGGCGCCTCGATGTCGGGGCGGCGTTGCAGCACGAGTCCGATCGGGCGCTCGGCTTTCACGGCGGCTTGCGCCGCCGCGACCGAGTTCTCGCGCCCGATCGTGACCGGCAGGATCATCCCCGGGAAGAGCACCAGGTTGCGCACCGGCACGATGATCAGCGCGTCCTCGGGAATCACGAGGACGGGCTGGCTCACCTTCATGGAAGCCGCACCGGGGGATTTCGCGCTTTCCGCTTCGGTCGGGCGCGAATTGCTGCTGTCGAGGTTCATCATGGTCCTTGCCGCCGTCAGGCGATCTTCCGCAGCCCGATCACCAGGTGCCCCTGGTCCAGCTGCTGCGCAATCAGGTCGTAGCGTCCCGCGGGGAGCGTCATCCGCCGCTCGAACCGGCCGTGGGGCAGCTCGAGGCGCCGGATCGTGGTCGTGTGCGCGACCGGCGGCAGCTGACGGTCGCCGCGGACCACCAGCTCGTTCGACTCGATCACCGCTTCGACATGCCCCGTCTGGACACCGGGCAGCGCGTAGAACAGCCACAGCTCGTCCTCCGATTCGAAGACGTCCACCGGCGGCTCCCACTGGGGCTGTGCTGCCGGCCGGACACTGACCTCGAAAAAACGCCGCTGGAGGCGGTTCGCCTCGTCGAGCATCTGCAGGGCTTCGGCCCACATCCACCGGTTCGGGTCGCGCGACGCCATCGGGTCCTCGGTTAGCATCGGCCCGGGCGGGCCGTTTTCTGGAACGATAGATGGTTCTTGCCGCCCGATCAATCAAGCCCCGCGCTTAAGCTTCTGTAGCGAAAAAGAAACTCCGCCTGACCGGGCGTGAGATTCTGCCTCGGCGGGCGCCGGACGGTTACATGCGGTTGCAATCCGGGCAACTTCTGACATCAATCGGCCGGCCCGAGCAGGTAGCATCCGAACGCCTCGAGACGACGTAAGCGACGGCATGCTCCGCCTCTCCCTCGGTATCGCCCTGACGGCCCTCCTCCCGGTGGCTGCGCAGGCGACCCTGCGCATCGAGCAGGTCTATCCGGCGCTCGCCGCCGCGAACGCGACCGAGCGGGCCATCCTCTTCACCGCAGACGACCGCCAGGCAGTCGACAGCTTCTTCCGGCGCCACGGGGGGCAAGAAGCAGATCAGAAGCAACTCCCGCGGCGCGAGCCGCTGCTCGTTCGCGACCGCCTGCCCGAGAAGACTCCGGTCCGCCCGCTGCCCCAGCTGCTCGACAGCCAGCTCCCGCCCCTTCCCCGCGGCTACGGCCGCGTGATCGTGGGTCGCGACGTGGTCCTGCTCGACCGCCGCTCGCAGACCATCCTCGACATCATGCGCGAGGTGGTCCGGTAGCAGCCGGATCGCGACCAGGCTCACGCTGTGAGCCTCCGCCTCCCGCATCCTTCACGCGTCGCGACCGTGGGGGCCGGGCATGGGGACGCACTTCGAAGGCGCGCTGGATCTCTTCGGCAGTGAACGCGCGCGCGACCCGCGCGACCGACTGCGGGCGCAGTCCCGCTCGGCCGAGGCGCTGATCGACGCGCTGGAGCACGGCGATCGCGCGCGGATCGTGGGCGAAGTCGTGGCGCCGGAGCGCGCTGCGCGTCTCGCCGACTTTCCCTCATCGCTCGACCCGCGGCTGCGCGCCGCGCTCGAGGCGCGCGGCATCCGGCAACTCTACAGCCACCAGCGCGAAGCCTGGACGCACGTCGCCGCCGGACACGACACGGTGATCGTGACCCCGACCGCGTCGGGGAAGACGCTCTGCTACAACCTGCCGGTCATCGACGCCGCACTGCGCACCGGCGCGAAGGCCCTCTATCTCTTTCCCACCAAGGCGCTCTCGCAGGACCAGGTGAGCGAGATCCTCGAGCTGAACGACGCGGGCGCGCTCGGCGTCCGGGCCTACACCTTCGACGGCGATACGCCCGGCGACGCGCGGCGGGCGGTGCGCACGCACGGCGACATCGTCGTCTCGAACCCCGACATGCTTCACCAGGCGATCCTGCCGCATCACACCAAGTGGGCGCAGTTCTTCGAGGCGCTGCGGTTCGTCGTGATCGACGAGCTGCACACCTACCGCGGCGTCTTCGGGTCGCACGTCGCGAACCTCGTCCGGCGGCTGCGGCGGATCTGCCGGTTCTACCGGTCCGAGCCCGTTTTCATCGCCTGCTCGGCGACGATCGCCAACCCGGCCGAGCTGGCCGGACGCCTGCTCGGCGGTCCGGTGCGCGCGGTCGCCGAGTCCGGCGCGCCCCAGGGCCGGAAGCACTTCCTCGTCTGGAACCCGCCGGTGCTGAACGCCAATCTCGGCATCCGGGCCTCGGCGCGGTCCCAGTCGACCCGGATCGCCCGGCTCGCGGTGAAGCTGGGGCTCAAGACCATCGTATTCGCCAACTCCCGGCTCGAAGTCGAGGTCCTCACCAGGTACCTGAAGGACGTCTTCGACCGCGATCCGCGCGCGCCGGCGCGCGTCGCGGCGTACCGGGGCGGCTATCTGCCCACGGAGCGCCGCGACAAGGAGGCGAAGCTCCGCGCCGGCCGGCTCGACTGCGTCGTGTCGACCTCGGCGCTCGAGCTCGGCGTCGATATCGGGGCGCTCGACGTATGCGTCCTGAACGGATACCCGGGCACGGTCGCGGGCGCCCTTCAGCGCTTCGGACGCGCCGGCCGGCGGAACCGCACCGCAGTGGGCGTGCTCGTCTGCACCAGCGACCCGCTCGATCAGTACCTCGCGCGGCACCCGGACTTCTTTCTCGGCGCGAGCCCCGAGCACGCGCGGATCGACCCGGACCAGCTGCTCATCCTCATGGACCACGTCCGCTGCGCGGCGTTCGAGCTGCCGTTCACCGAGGGCGAGACGTTCGGCGGCGTGAACCTGGACGAAGCGCTCGGCTACCTCGCCGAGCAGGGCGTCGTCCATCGCGAGGCTCAGCGCTGGCACTGGATCGCCGACAGCTATCCGGCGAACACCGTGTCCTTGCGCTCGATCGCCGAAGGCAACTTCACGGTGATCGACGTGACCGGGGGCCGCAAGGACGTGATCGCCGAGGTCGACTACTCGGCGGCGGCGGTGACGCTCTACGAGGGCGCGATCCACATGGTGCAGTCCGCGCCGTGGCAGGTCGAACGGCTCGACTGGGTCGGGCGGAAGGCCTTCGTCCGCGCGACGAGCGCCGACTACTACACCGACGCGATCGACTACACGAAGCTCAAGGTGCTCGACGAGTTCGCGGGCGAGACCGGACCCGCGGCGCGCGCTGCGCACGGCGAGGTTCACGTGGTCCGGCGCGTCGCCGGCTACAAGAAGATCCGTTACTACACCCACGAGAACGTCGGCTACGGGCAGGTGAATCTGCCCGACCAGGAGATGCACACGACCGCGCTGTGGTGGGAGACCGATCCGCGCGCGCTCGCGGCGGCGTTCGCGACGCGGTTCGAGGCGCTCGACGGTTTCCTCGGCGCGGCGCACGCGGTCCACCGCATCGCGGTGTTTCTGTCGCTCGCCGAGCCGCGCGACATCGGGCGCGCAGTCGGCGACGGCGGCCCGGAGAGCGTCTGGCTCGCGGTCGGGGGCAACGACGGCGGCGCCGAGGCGCGCACGCTCGAGGGCGCGCCGTTCGACCTCGACGCCGCGGGCCGGCCGTTCCGGCCGACGCTTTATCTCTACGACAACTACCCGGGCGGGATCGGTATCGCCGCGCCGCTCTTCGACCTGCGCGTGCAGGTGATCGAACGGTCGATCGAGCTGGTTGCGGAGTGCGCCTGCATGCACGGCTGCCCGGCCTGCGTGGGGCCGGTGCTCGCCTACGAGGATGGCAGGCGCATGGCGCCCAAGCAGGCCGCGCTCAAAGTGCTCGCGCTGCTGCGCGGGGACGCGCGCGCCGCCGCACCCGCACACTGACGATGGACCTTCACACCCGTCTGGCGCAGCTGCGCGCGAAAGCCGAGGCGCGCGGGCTGGCGCCCGCGTCCGCGAGCGGGCTTGGCGAGCGGCTCGAACGGCTGCGGGTCGCCGCACCGATGCGCCGCGTGTCGACGGCAGAAGCACTCGCCGCGTCGCTCGCGGGGACGGTCATCGCTCCCGGGCTGATCGAGGTCGCGCGGACTTACGCGCTGCCGTTCAACCATGGCGACGTTTCGATCGCGAGCGGCGCCTCGCTTGCCAGCGCGGCGAGGTCCGTGAGCCGAGTCCCGACCGCGATATCGCCGGAGCGCCTGCTTTTCCTCGACACCGAGACCACCGGGCTCGCCGGCGGCACCGGCACGACCGCGTTCATGGTCGGCCTCGGCTGGATCGAAGGCCGCGTGCTGCGAATCGTGCAATGGCTGATGGCGGGCTTTGGCGCCGAAGGCGAGCTGATCGCGACGTGTCTCCGACCGCTTCGTGCGCGCCGGCGTGATCGTGAGCTTCAACGGCAAGTCGTTCGACATGCCGCTCCTCAAGACTCGCGGGCGGCTCGTCGAGCGCGAGCTGTCTGCCGAGGGTCTGGTGCACGTCGACCTACTACACGTAACACGACGGCTGCTCCACGCTGGTTGGCCCGATTGCCGGCTCCGCACCGCCGAGGCGCGCGCACTGCGGCTCGAGCGCACAGATGACCTGCCCGGCGCCGAAGCGCCCGGCGCCTGGCGGCGCTGGCTGGCGCACGGCGACGCGAGCCTGCTGGCACGGGTGCTCGATCACAACCGGGCCGATGTCCTCTCGCTCGTCGCGCTCCTCGCGCTCCTTGAGCGCCCGACCGAGCGCGAGGCGCCGTTGCTGCACGCGCTGGCGTGATCGCCCCTGCGAGCGTAGCTGCCTAAACCCGCCGGGGCCAGGGTGCGGGTCCTCAAGACTCTTCAGCCCGGTGCATCCGGCACGCGGCGTTTCGCAGCGCGCTTCGGTAACTCCCTCGTCTGCGTCAGATACCGTCAAGATCCAGCCACCGGCGCGCGCGTCACCACCGTCGAACTCATCGTCGAGAACACGCGTGTCTATTGCCGGCGCTCGACACCCGGCGGTGATGCCGCTCTCGCTTCGCCCGAACCGCTTTGGGTGAAGATCGGGCGGGGCGAGATCCTGCTGCGGCAGCAGGTGAAGGCTGCCGGCGGGATCTGGCGCTACCGGGGGATGGTGTGGGAGGTTACCCCGGACATCGTGCGGCGACTCCGCCTTCGGGATCGCGTGGTGCGGCAGCCGGTCCCAGCGGGGGAAAGCACGGGCCCAGCTGCCACCCCGAATGCCTATCCGTGGATACCCACCGATGCCGATTAATGTCCACCGCTGGCAATCGCAGGCTATCCGTGCCAATCTTTCGTGAGGCCTACTTAAAGTTGGGCGACCGACCACGTAGCGGCAGTGCGGATCTGGAGCCTGCATCCGAAGTACCTCGACGCGTCACGCGGGCAGCATGATGGTAGAAACTGAGCATGCCACCGAGGCGGATTCGTCGTTCCACCGAGGGATACGATGGCCCTGAAGCTGTTGCTCCGATGAGTCGATTGCCCAAGCCTTGATTCCTCGCAGCGGCGTAATGCGCTTGAACTACGGAGGGCAGGCCGCAGGGACGCCTCGCCGATGAAGATCATGCGATTGAGGCACTCCTCCTTGATCGAGCGTACGAACCGCTCGGCGTAGGCATTCAGGTTCGGCGATTTGGGCGGCAGCCGGATTACCTCCACGCCCTGCTCTTCGAGGAACGCCCGCCAGTCATGTGAGTACTTCGCGTCACGGTCGATGAGAAGTGTCCTCCCTTCGGTCAACAACCCGTCTTCGACATCGCAGGCGTTGCGGGCGATCTGAAGCATCCAGTCTTCAGCGGGATTCGTCGTGATCCCCGCGATCTTCACCGTCCGGGTCGGCATCTCAAGGAAGAACAGCACGGAGTACGTGACCTATCCCCAGAGTTCCAGACATCCACGGTCAGGAAGTCGGCGCCACCAGACTTCGCCAATGCGCCCTCAAGAACACTGACCAGGGCGTGCGCTCGCCCCGCGTCGGAGCAGGCTCGATCCCCTCGCGCCTCAGGATGTTCGCGATCGTTCCACGGGCGACCTCGTACCCAAGATTCGAAAGCGCGCCCCGAATGCGCGTGTAACCCCAGCGCTGGTTCTCACTTGCCATTCGCACGACGAGATCTTGGATGGTCCTCATCACTCGCGGCCGGCCAGGGCTTCTACGCAGGAACGTCCACTTCATCGCGATTAGTTGCCGATGCCAGCGGAGCAGCGTGTCCGGCGAGACGATCGGATCCAGCTCGAAGAGCTTCTTGCGGCCGACTACCTTCGCATGCCGAGCAAGGAGTCGGCGTTCAGCGTCGGTGAAGACAATCCGCCGACGACCGAGACGCGCCTTGAGCATGCGGTTCTCGGCCTTGAGGTATTCGATGAACCCTTCCTGCTGCCGGGCCAGCCACGCAGCGAGCGCGACGATCAGATACTGCGCCAGCGACGATGCTTGAACCATAGTGCCAGCCTACCTCAGGCCGTCGCATCATGCTCGCTCGATCTCGATTCAGTATGTGGACACTACGCTCGCCATTAGTCGTGGCCATGAGGCCCGTCGCCATGAAGCCGCCATCGACGCTTATCACCTGTCCGGTCACGAAGCTCGACTTGGCTTCATCGAGCAGGAAAACCGCCAACTCCGCGACCTCCATAGGCGCCCCGTAGCGCTTCATAGGCAGCGCGTACTTCCATATTTCGATGGAACTCCGGAGAGTTGCCGTCCCTGGCGAGCAGTGCGCCCCTGCGAACGAGGGGCCGAGGGTTCAAATCCTGCTATTCCTTCAACGCGCTCGCCAGGTAGTCGGCGAAGGCGCGAGCGGAGGGTTTCGCCGCCCGTCCTGCGGCGAAGACGGCGTGAAGCTCGATGGGTTTCAGCTGCCAGTCGGGGAGCACCTGGACGAGCGCGCCGCTTGCGAGCTCCACACGGCAGTTCCAGAGTCCTATGGATAAGATACCGAGGCCGGCAACGGCAGCGGCAACAGCGGCGTGGTTTACGGAAGTGGTCAGTCGGCCCTGGACACGCACTGACGTCGTACGCCCATCTCGCTCAAAGGTCCACCAGCCCAAACCGACGCCCAGCGGGCTGATGATTACCTCATGGTTGGCAAGGCTTTCGGGCGTGTCCGGTGACCCGGCGCGCGCCAGGTAGGCCGGCGAGGCGGCGAGCAAGCGAGGCGAGGCTCCCAGTCGTCGGGCTGTGGCGCTCGAATCCGTCAGTTCTCCCCACCGAAGCGCGACATCGACACCCTCGGTGACGAGGTCGTCGCGCTGGTCGCTCATCAAGAGATCGATGCGCAACGCTGGATGACGCTGCATGAAAGCCGGTAGCCGCGGGATCACTGCCCGCATGCCGAAGCCTATCGACAAGGCCACGCGCAACGTGCCGCGCAGCTCGCCCGTGCCCCGCGCGGCGTGATCTGCTTCGTCCAGCGCCGCCAGCAACGGCTCGATTCGCGCGAGGTACTCCGCGCCTGCCTCCGTCAGCGTGAGACGTCGAGTAGTACGCGTTAGCAACGGAACACCCACGTCTTGCTCGAGCTCGGCGGCGATGCGCGATGCGGAAGGCTGTGAAAGGCCAAGCTCACGCGCGGCCCGGGAGAAGCTTCCCGTGTGAGCGATGCGCACGAAAAGCCGAAGGGCGAAGAGACGGTCGCTCATGCAGATTCCAAATATATCTTAGTTGCTGCCGCTGGCTACCCCTTCCAAATTGAATGGCCGATATTGTCTTCCGACTCTGGAAGGTCAATCACTCGAAGGACGAAGCACATGACAGCCCAACTGGTACTCATCACAAGCGCGCTTGCCGGCATCGGCCGCGCGGCCACTCTCGACTTCGCTCCGCACTCATGAATCAGGAGGGCGACATGAAGCACACGACTCCGGCAACAAACAAGACGCTGGTCCTCGAGGCATTCGATACGCTGTTCAACAGGCGTGACTACGTGGCGGCCGAGCGCTATTGGTCGCCCAGCTATATCCAGCATAGCGCGCACATCGAGCCTGGTCGCGCAGGCCTCTTCAATCTGATCAAGAGCCTCCCGCCGAAGTTGAAGTACGAGCCGGGATTGATCATGGCCGAAGGGGATTTCGTGATCGTTCACGGGCGTTTCTCGGGACACGGCCGGCCGAAGAACTGGATCGCGGCGGACATCCTTCGCGTCGTCGATGGGCTCCTGGTGGAGCACTGGGATGTGATTCAGGACGAAGCCTCACGTGCGGAGTCGAAGAGCGGACTTCCGATGTTCGGTAACAGCTTCGGCGCGTGAGCGGAGTACGCTTAGGCATTGCGCTTTCCACCGAAGCAAGCGTCAGGAGACTTCGATGTCTTATGCAATCACCGTGAATGGTATTGCCCGTACTGTCGATGTCGACGACGACACGCCCGTGCTCTGGGTGCTGCGCGACGTGCTCGGCATGACCGGCACCAAGTTTGGTTGCGGCATGGCGCTCTGCGGCGCCTGCACCGTGCATATCGACGGCGCGCCGGCGCGCTCCTGCATCACGCCGATCTCCGCAGTGACCGGGAAGCGCATCACGACCATCGAGGCCGTTGGCGCTACGGCCGCCGGCAGGAAGATTCAGCAGGCCTGGATCGAGCTGGAGGTGCCGCAATGCGGCTATTGCCAGTCGGGCCAGATCATGTCCGCGACGGCGCTGCTCGCCGCCAACCCGAAGCCGAGCGACACCGATATCGACGCCGCGATGTCGGGAAACATCTGTCGCTGCGGCACCTATGCGCGCATCCGCGAGGGAATCAAGCGGGCCGCACAGGTTGTGGCAGGCGACAAGAAGGGAGCCTGACATGACTTTCAATCGAATGATCGATGTCGAAAGCGACGGCGTGGATCTTCCCCGCCGCCGCTTCCTGGGCGTGAGCGCTGCGGTGGGCGGAGGCCTCCTTATCGGCTTCGCGACCGGCCCTGCAGTCAGGGCGGCCGACGCCGCCGGAAAAGGTGCGAGTGCGTCCTTTGCGCCCAACGCCTTCATCCGCATCGGAAGCGACGGGCAAATTGTCCTGACCATGCCCTATGTCGAGATGGGCCAGGGCACCTACACCTCCATCCCGATGCTGATCGCCGAAGAGCTGGAGGTGGATCTGAAGCAGGTGCGGCTGGAACATGCTCCGCCCGACGAGAAGCTGTACGGCAATCCCCTGCTCGGCGGAATTCAGGCGACCGGCAACTCGAACGCGGTGCGCGCATCGTGGCAGCCCTTGCGCGAGGCCGGTGCGACCGCAAGAACCATGCTCGTGTCGGCGGCGGCGAAGCGCTGGAGTGTCGATCCGGCGTCCTGCCGCGCGCAAAGCGGCGAAGTGCTTCACGCGCCAACGGGGAGACGCATCAAGTACGGCGAGCTCGCCGCCGACGCCGCGCGCATGCCGCTGCCCGAAAACGTGGCGCTCAAGCGACCGGCGGATTTCAGGCTCATCGGCACCCCGGCCAAGCGTCTGGACACACCGTCGAAGGTCAACGGAACGGCCGTCTACGGTATCGACGTTCGGCCGCCGGGCGTGAAGATCGCCACCCTCGCCCAATCGCCCGTCTTCGGCGGTCGTGTGAAGAGCGTGGATGATGCGAAGGCCAAGGCCGTCAAGGGCGTGCATAAGATCGTGCGGCTCGACGACGCGGTAGCGGTTGTGGCCGACCACATGGGGGCGGCGAAGAAAGGGCTGGCGGCGCTGGTGATCGAATGGCATGAGGGTCCGCACGCCAAGCTCGACACGGCACAGATCGTGGCGGAACTCGACCAGGCGACGCTCAATTCTGGGGCGGTCGCGCAGAACGCCGGCAATGTCGACAGCGCGATGGCAAGCGCGGTCACCAAGGTCGAGGCGATTTACCAGGTTCCGTTCCTCGCGCACGCGACCATGGAGCCGATGAACTGCACGGTTCACGTCCGCAAGGACGGCTGCGAAGTCTGGGTCGGCAGCCAAGCCCTCGCGCGAGCGCAGGCCACCGCCGCAAAGACCACGGGACTGCCGTTGGACAAGGTCGTCGTCCACAATCATCTGATCGGTGGCGGCTTCGGTCGCCGGCTCGAGATCGACGGCGTCACGCGCGCTGTCCAGATCGCCATGCAGGTGGAGGGTCCGGTGAAGGTCGTTTGGACCCGTGAAGAGGATATCCAGCACGACATGTATCGGCCTTGCTTCTTCGACCGCATATCCGCGGGTCTCGATGACAAGGGAATGCCGGTTGCGTGGAACCATCGCTTCGCGGGCTCTTCGATCATCGCGCGATATCTCCCGCCGGCGTTCAACAATGGTCTCGACCCCGACACGACCGAAGGCGCGATCCATCTGACCTATGCCCTGCCGAACATGCACGTCGAGTATGTGCGGGTAGAACCTCCGGGCATTCCGACTGCCTTCTGGCGCAGTGTCGGGCCGTCGCACAACGTCTTCGTGGTCGAGAGCTTCATGGACGAGCTCGCGGCGGCGGCGAAGCAGGATCCGGTCGCCTATCGGCGGGCTCTCCTCAACCAATCGCCCCGCGCCAAAGCCGTCCTCGAGCTTGCGGCGGAAAAGGCCGGCTGGGGACAGCCGTTGCCTGAAGGGGTCGGTCGTGGCGTCTCTGTGCAGTTCGTTTTTGCGACCTACTTGGCGCAGGTTGCCGAAGTCGAGGTGTCGAGGGACGGAACGGTTCGTGTACGGCGCGTCGTCTGCGCGGTCGATTGCGGCACCGTGGTCAATCCCGATACTGTCCGGGCGCAGATCCAGAGCGCCATCATCTTCGGTATCACGGCAGCGCTCCATGGTGAGATCACGCTCAAGGACGGCCGTGTCGAGCAAAGCAATTTCCACAACTACCCGATGCTGCGAATGAACGAGGCGCCCGCCATCGAGGTTTACATCGTGAACAGCGCCGAGCCGCCGGGAGGAATGGGCGAGGCCGGAACGTCTGCGATCGCGCCGGCACTCACCAATGCGATTTTCGCCGCAACCGGTAAACGCGTTCGCAAGCTGCCCGTTGCGGATCAGACGGCGCGTGCGTGATGGATCACGAGTACCACGCTCGGTATAGAGGAGGAACACCCTTGTACTCGAAAACACTTCTCGCTAGTTGGGCCGACATGGACTTTAACTCTCACATGAGAAACACAGCGTTCCTCGACAAATCCGCCGACGTTCGCATGATGTACTTCGCCGAGAATGGGTTTCCGGCAAGCGAGTTCTCGCGTCTTAGGCTTGGCCCAGTTGTCATGAAGGATGAAGTGGAGTACAGAAAAGAGGTCAGCCTGTTGCAGGAAATTACGGTGACATTCGCAACTGCAGGCCATTCTGAAGACGGCAGCCGTTTCCTCATAAGAAATGAAATATTTCGTCTAGATGGGACGCTCTGTGCCAGAGTCACGAGCTCAGGCGGGTGGCTGGATCTGTCAGCTCGGAAGCTCGTTTCACCCCCAGAGGCTTTGCACAACGCGATGAAGTCGCTTGCGCATACGAGTGACTTCACGGTACTTCCATCCAGCGTTAGGGAATGCATTGGCTAACCCTGCGCTCAACCGGACGGGTGTACTCGGCTCGTCGCTGGCTTACGTCGGCGCGGCCTGCCGGCTAGCTATCCGAACACCAGTCTTAGGGCACGCGCCTACAAACGCCGGCGCGGCCGGGCGCGCACTCAAGAACCGCCCGATCCCAATGCGCGGCGTTGGCCGCTGCCTCATAGGTGCTCTGAAGGAATGCCAGCAGCGCCGCGTCGGGGTCGAGCGCCGTGCGCACGGCGTCGTAAGGCAGTATGAATTCGCGCAACGTTTCGCTATAGCTGGCGCCTGCCGGCGAAACCGGTGCGCCTTTGAATCCTGGGGGCTCGGGATACGCGTACGAATAGAACGAGGCGTCCACGCCAGCGCTGCCTGGCCAGAAGCCTGCACTGCTCACCTCATGCGAGTACGCTTCCTGCATGACGACGGGCGCAACGCCGGGCGCCGTACCCTCAAAGAGCGGCGCACGCCGTCCGGAGAAGCGCGCGTCACCGCCAGATCGAAGCTGCCCCCAGATGCGGGCTCGAACTGCCCCACTGCAGGCGGACAACTAAATCGCATTTCGAATCCGCTCAACGCAAGCGGTCGTGGATAAAGGAGATCATCATGGCTAAGGCATCAGTGTCAGTCGTACTCGTCCACGGTGGCTTTGTGGACGGCTCAGGTTGGGAGGATGTCTACAAGATCCTGAAGAAGGACGGCTACGACGTGAGCATCGCCCAAAATCCGACGGTATCGCTAGCCGACGACGTGCTGGTTACGAAGCGCGTACTCGCGGCGCAACCCCTGCCCGTCATTCTCGTCGGCCACTCGTATGGTGGAGTGGTAATCACTGAAGCCGGCACCGATCCGAAGGTGGCGGCCCTTGTTTACATCGCCGCGTTTGCGCCGGACAAAGGGGAGTCCGTGGCCGCGCTCATTAAAGACCCACCGCCCGGCGCGCCGGTACCGCCAATATTGCCACCGCAGGATGGCTTTCTGTTCCTGGACAGAGCAAAGTTTCCTTTCGCCTTCGCTGCCGACGTGGCTAAGGAAAAAGCGGAGTTCATGGCCGATTCACAAGTTCCCTGGGGCTTAGAGGCGCTCAACGGTGCGGTCAGCGAACCGGCATGGAAGACGAAGCCGAGTTGGTATCTGATCGCGACCGACGACAAGATGATTCCTCCTCCCGCCCAGCGCTTCATGTCGAAACGCGCGGGCTCGACAGTTGTCGAAGCCAAGGGCAGCCACTCGATTTACGTATCTAAGCCCGAAGCCGTGGCTGCCCTTATCGAACAAGCCGCGAAAAGCGTGAAACCAGCGGCGAAGTAGCTTGTTGAGCGAGCCGCCGGTCATGCGCGCGCTGATGGCTGCCGGCGGCAGGAGCCGTGACTCCGGCCGGCAAAGGGTGTCTGCTCACAGGGAGTTTTCACCACGCCCGGGAAGGGCAGTTCATGGCCGCTAGCCAGCGCCAGACCCGGGGTGCTGCGCTGCGCCCGGGATGGCTACGTTTGTAACTACACCGTGCGCTTTGCCTTGTCCTTCTCGTTCGCGCTTTTGATCATGTTGCGGATGTTCTCCCAGTCCTGATCGCCAAGGCGCGAGAGCTGCGAGAAGTTGCCGCTGCCGGCGAGGAAGTTGCCGCCATCGATGGCGATGGTCTCGCCTGTGAGGTAGTCGCAGCCGTCGGCCATCAGGAAGCTCGCGAGATTCCTCAGCTCCTGCATCTGGCCCACGCGGCCCATCGGGTTGTTGGTCGCCGACGCATCTTGCGTGGCGCCCACCGTGCCGGAGCGGATCGAGCCGGGGTTCAAGCGTTCCTGTGCGCCTTTCGTCGGGAAGGGACCAGGTGCAATGGCGTTGAGGCGGATGCCGTGCTGCGCCCACTCGACGGCGAGTGACTTCGTCATGATGTGGATGCCGGCCTTCGACATCGCGGACGGTACCGTGAAGGGGCCGCCGTTCCACACAAAAGTGGTCAGAATCGAGATTACGTTCCCTTTCTGCTTCGCCTCGATCCAGCGCTTGCCGGCGGCGAGCGTGACGTAGAACGTGCCGTGGAAGACAATGTTGGCGATGGTGTTAAACCCGTTCGGCGAGAGGTCCTTGGTGCGGCTGATGAAGTTGCCGGCGGCGTTGTTGACGAGGCCTGTCAGGGGCCCTTCGTTGAAGACGCGGGTCATCATGTCTTCGACCGAATCGGGCGCGCGGATGTCGCATTCGATCCCGGTGACGCGCGTGCTGTGGGCCTTGGCAAGCTCGCGCGCTGTTTCTTCGACCACCGGGCCGCGGCGGCCGCAGATGTAAACCTCAGCGCCGAGCTTGGCGTATTCGTCGGCCATCTCACGGCCCAGGCCCGTGCCGCCACCGGTCACAAGAATGCGTTTGCCCTTGAGCAGGTCGGCGCGAAACATCGTCATGTCATTCGCCTTCAAGATGAGTTTTGGAACGGTCGCGCGGATAGAGCTCCACGAGAGCAGCGGCGACCCTCTCGCTGTGCGGCTTGATGGCCTTCATTTCAGCTCCTTTCGCGGGAAGTGCGACGCAACGTTCCTAACCCTGGCGGGGTCACTTACTTGAAGGTCGCGCGGCGGCCGGAGAGCGTGCCCGCCAGCGCGAGCGCCGAGAGTATCGCCACCACCGCGCCGAACTCCTGCGCCGTCGCGAGTAGCTGTGCGCCGCGGGAGACGAAGAAGCCGGCGATGATGGTGGGGACACCCATCGCGAGATAGGACACCACGAACACCACCGAGAGCACGCCCGCGCGCTCATGCGCCTTGGCGGTCGGCAGCACAGTGCGCACCGCGCCTTGGAAGCCCGCGCCGAAGCCCGAGCCCGCGAGCGCCGTGGCGAGGAAGAAGCCGGTGGCCGACTGCGCGCCAAGCGCGCCCATGGCCGCGGCCGTGCCGGCGATGAGGGCGATGGCGCCATAGGCCATCACCGTGCGCGGGGCGCGCGAGCCGAGCGCGAGCACCGTGGCGGCGCCGCTGCCCGCGAAGGCGAAAGCGGCGATGCCGCTCGCGAGCGAGGGGTCGAAGCCGAACACCGAGCGCATGAGCGCAGGGATGAGC
Source organism: uncultured beta proteobacterium (assembly GCA_963744255.1). Lineage (GTDB taxonomy): Bacteria > Pseudomonadota > Gammaproteobacteria > Burkholderiales > SG8-39 > DATEDA01. The sequence goes on along the minus strand of CAVUSZ010000017.1, from coordinate 21,738 downwards.
GAGGCGTAGAAGCCGGCGAGCGACCAGGCGGCGACCAGCACCGGCGCGGCGATGAGCATCGAGAGCGCGCGCCGCGGCCGGTAGCCCGAACTGGGGCTTGAGCGACGCGACCGCGCCGGCGCGCCGGGTCACGGTCTCGGCCATGAAGATGACGCCCAGGGCCTGCAGCACGAATACCGTCGCGAGCACGAAGTAGACGAGCAGCGTCGGTGCGGGCAGGTAGTGCACGAGAACGCCTGCGAGCAGTCCACCTGCGCCTGTGCCCAGGGGCGGCGTGACAGCGTTCGCGACCGGGCCGCGCGCCTTGTCGAGGTCGAGCATGCCGGCGCCCACGGCACCGAGCGCGGCGCCGGTGGCAAGGCCCTGCACCACGCGGGCGAGCATGAGCGCCGCGACGCCGTTCGCAGTGGCGAACATGAGCATTGCGACCGCCTGCACGAGCGTGGCGACGATGAGCACGGGGCGACGGCCGACGTGGTCGGAGAGCCTGCCGGCGACGAGCAGGCTGCCGAGCAACGCGAGCGCGTAGATGCCGAAGATCTCGGTGGTGGTCAGCGCGGAGAAGCCCCATTCGGCCTGGTAGACCGGGTAGAGGGGCGTGGGCGCGAGCGAACCGGCCAGGAAGGACACGGTGATCGAGGCCAGCAGGAAAAACGAGGCCCGCGGCGAGAGCGTGCGGGCGGGGGCGGCGTGGCTGGCCGTCAACGCAGTGCAGTTGTTCATGGCAATCTCCCCGTGGGCTAACAAGACAGAACGGTCTGGCTATTGCACTATACAGACCTGTCTGGTAAAGTCAAGCCATGTTTTCAATGCACCCGTGCAGATATGGATAAGCCAATGAATGAAAAGACTTCCTCCGTCCGCCAGCCGGCGCGCGAGCGCCTGCTCGCTGCGGCCGAGGAGCTGTTCTACGAGGAAGGGGTGCAAAGCGTCGGCATCGACAAGGTCATCGAGCGCGCCGGGGTGGCTAAGGCGTCGCTGTACAGCAATTTCAAAGGCAAGGACGACCTGGTGCGCGCCTATCTCTTCGCGCGCTACGAGGCCCGCCGCGCCGCCATCGAGTCGAAGCTCGCGTTGCACGAGGCGCCGCGCGACAAGCTGCTTTCCGTATTCGACGCGATGGCCGAAGCCCTCGCGAAGCCCAATTACCGCGGCTGCGCTTTCATGCGCGCGAGCGCCGAGATGCCGGCCGACGCGAGTGGCCGCCAAGTCTGCCGGGACGCGCGACGCTGGACGCGGGAGCTCCTCTCAGGCCTCGCGAAGGAAGCCGGTGCGGCGAATCCCGACGCGCTCGCCAACCAGCTGCTGCTGCTCTACGACGGGGCTGCGGCCTCGGCGCAGATGGACCGCGACCCCGGCGCCGCAGCAGCGGCGAAGGCGGCCGCCATGCTCCTCATCGACGCGGCCTGCGCGAAGCGCGCGTGATCGCGCGCGACGGCGCCCCAGCTCGCCCGCTACGACGCCTTCTGGTCCACCTGGTCGGCGAGCTCGCGGAGCTTCGTTGCGACCTCGGCCGCCTCTTCAGCCTTCCGGGGCTCGATGACGCAGCAAGCCTCCTTGCCGAACTTGAGGCGAAGTTGCATCGGTCCGTTGTGCTCCGCAAATACTCGATCGCGCTGCTCTGGCCGTCTTAATGCCTCCGGAATGAGCTATGGCGTGATCGGCGCGTGATTGCGCTGCTCGCCGTTGCTCGTCAACTGCTGGTGGACGTGCTGCGGCTCCCCATCGTGGCACTGCGGCCCACGCGGATCGTCGCGGCCGAGAACCTGTTCCTGCGCCGGCAACTCGCGATGTACGTAGAGCGCGGGGTGAAACCGCGCCGCCCGGATCGGGCGACCCGGGTGAGTCTTCCCTGTTATCCATGCTCTTCACTGGCGTACTTCGTTAGTCGTGGTGCGCCCCGAAACGCTCATCCGTTGGCATCGAGCTGGCTTTCGGTTGCTGTGGCGCTGGAAGTCGCGCCCTGGACGACCGGCTATCCCGGTCGAACTACGCCAGTTAATCCCACGCATCGCCGCCGAGAATGCACTCTGGGGAGAGGAACGCATCGCCAACGAACTGCTGCTCAGCTCTGGCTCAAGGTCTCGCCGCGAACAGTGCGTAAATACATGCCTAAGCTCCCGCCCGGGCTACCTCGTGGCGATCAGCGCTGGTCGACGTTTCTACGCAATCATGCTCGCGTGATCGCGCCTGCGACTTCTTCGTCTCCGTCACTGCGACGTTTCGCCTGCTCTACGTTTTCGTGGTGATTGAGCACGGCGCTCGTCGGGCTGCTGCATCTGAATGTCACGGCGCATCCCACAGCTGCCTGGACATTGCAGCAGCTTCGCGAAGCCCTCCGATACGAGAATCACTATCGCTACCTAATCCACGACCGTGACAACATCTTCGCGAAGAGCCTCGATGAGTCAATCAAACGGCTCGGCCTCAGAGTCCTAAAGTCGCCGTTGCGCAGCCCGAAGGCCAACGCGATCTGCGAACGCGCAATCGGCACGATCAGGCGAGAGTGTCTGGACTGCCTGATTCCGACGTCCGGAGGGCATCTGCGCGCCATCCTAAGAGATTGGAGAACGCACTACAACAGCTCGCGCCCGCACATGGTGTTAGGGCCGGGTTTTCCTGATCCGCCGGCGCTGAACTCCAAGCAGGACTCCGGACATCGTCTCGGCGAGCGCCTTGTGGTGCGCGCCAGGTCCGTGTTAGGTGGACTCCATCACGATTACTTCTTGGTCGAGCCATGCGCGTAGCCGACTTTTTGCGGAGCACAGGTCACTATCACGAGCACTCCGCGAAATCCCGGCGTCTTGACGGTCAAGATCGCTCCCGTCAGCGCCTGAACCGCGATCACATGGATTCGCAAGCTTCGAAAATCACTCTCAATCGGCGCTCTGCGGGTACATTGCGCCGTCGACGCCCTTACGCAGCTCCATGAGCCTCAACGCGTACTCATGCTCAGCGATCTCGGCCGTCGTCACCGGCGCCCAGGGCGCCACAGGCGTCGGATTGCCGTGATCGTTCACCGAGACGAAGACAATCACGCAATGCGTGGTCCGGGCGAACGCCTGGTCCTTGAGGTCGCCAGCGCGCACATCGACTGCAACGTGCATGCTGGTCGTCCCCGTATAGATCAACTTGGCCTGGACTTCTACCAGGCTACCCACGAGCACGGGCTTGTAGAAGCGAATGCCGCTCACATAGACCGTCACGCAGTAGCGGGCGCTCCAGCCAACCGCGCACGCGTAGCCCGCCTGGTCGATCCACCTCATCACCGTTCCCCCATGCACCTTCCCGCCGAAGTTCACGTCGGCAGGCTGCGCAAGGAAACGCAGCGTCACTTCGCGTTGCTTCGTCGCCACGGTAAGCTCCTCGTAAGCAGTCTCTGCGAACAGAGATGTGCGCGCTTCAACTTTGCCCAGTACGGGAAACGCCCGGCCAGGGGCCCACGACAATGGATCCTGGCGGCGCGGAGATAGAGCGTGCGGCGGTTCGCGAATGCAGTGTTCCCGTTTTTCCCGAGGAGGAGCCCTGATGTCCGGGGCTCCCCGCGAACGCCAACCAGCGCTCACTCAACCTTGATGCCTGCGTCTTTGATGACCTTTGCCCATTTCGCGGTCTCACTCTTGATATAGGCCGACAGTTCGTCGGGCGTGCTCGTCACCGGCTCGATGCCTGCGTCAAGAAGCTTCTGCCTCACCGAATTGTCACTGACGGCCTTGGCGTACTCTGCGTTGAGCTTGGCAATCACCTCCTTAGGGGTGCCTGCTGGAGCCACGAGTCCTTGCCAAGCCCATGCCTCGAAAATCGGCAGGCCAGATTCGGCGACCGTGGGCACATCCGGCATCGCCGCGAGGCGTTTTTGGCTTGCCACACCGAGTACCTTGAGCTTGCCGGCTTTGATATGAGGTGCGGCGCTTGCGAGATCGAGGAACATGACCGGTATCTGGCCGCCGAGAAGATCCTGGACTGCGGGCGCCGAACCCTTGTAGGGCACATGGTTCAGCGCGACACCGGCTTGCTGCTTGAACAGTTCCATCGCGAGGTGGTGCGTCGTACCAGGTCCAACCGACGCGTAGTCGATCTTGTCTGGTGACTTCTTCGCTTGCTCGATGAGCTCTCGTACCGAGTTCACCTTGATCGCGGACGGGTTCACGACGAGTACCATCGCGTAGCGCGCGGTCAAGCTCACTGGCGCGAAGCTCTTCTGCGGGTCGTAGGGCAGCTTGCTATAGAGGCTGGGGTTGATCGCCACCGTTGGACTATCGGCGATCAGCAAGGTGTATCCGTCGGGCGCCGCCTTGGCGGTCGCCTCGGCCGCAATGATCGTCGCAGCGCCAGGGCGATTTTCGACGATGATCTGTTGACCGAGCTGCTCGGAGAGCTTGGCGCCCACCGTGCGGGCAAAGAGGTCGGTTCCGCCGCCGGGTGGATACGGAACGATGAGCCTGACGGGTTTGGCGGGATAGGTCTGCGCGAATGCCATCGCGCCGAAACCGAGCGCTGCGATAGTCAGGATTGCTGCTGCCTTACGATGAAAGGAACGCATTGTGTTCTCCTTGTGGAAATGATTGGTCTCGAAAACCACAAGCCCCAGGGCCAATCGATCGACTGCCTGGCGAAATCGTTGAGGTACCCGAGAATGGTGTCTTCAGTTGCGAGTCGCCCGCCACAGCGCGGCAACCCCTATGCCTGAACTCGTTCGATGAGCAATGCAATACCCTGCCCTACCCCGATGCACATCGTGCAAAGTGCATATCGGCCGCCCGCGCGTTCCAGCTGATTGAGTGCCGTCGTAACGAGGCGGGCACCCGACGCCCCCAGTGGGTGGCCGATCGCTATGGCGCCGCCATTGGGGTTGACGTGCGCGGCATCGTCGGGAAGGCCGAGGTCGCGCGTGACGGCGAGGGCCTGGGCAGCGAACGCCTCGTTCAGCTCGATCACATCCATCTGCTCCAGTTTCAATCCCGTCAGTGCGAGCACCTTTTTCGCCGCCGGGGACGGGCCGAAGCCCATGATGCGCGGCGCGAGCCCCGCCGCGGCCATTCCGAGCACTCGCGCGCGCGGTGTCAGGCCGTTCTTCTTCGCGGCCGCTTCCGAGGCGAGGAGAATGGCGCAGGCGCCATCGTTGACCCCCGATGCATTGCCTGCTGTCACAGAGCCATCGGGCTTCACCACGCCTTTCAGCTTGGCCAGTATTTCCATCGTGGTCTCGGGGCGGGGATGCTCGTCCGTCGAGAACACTTTTGGGTCGCCCTTCTTTTGGGGCAACGTCACCACCACGATCTCCCGCTCGAAGAATCCCGCGGCGTTCGCCTTCGTCCAGCGCTGCTGGCTCCTCAACGCGAGTGCGTCCTGATCGGTGCGGGAAACCTTGAACTCCTCGGCCACGTTCTCCGCCGTTTCGGGCATCGAATCGATGCCGTACTTCGCCTTCGTGAGCGGGTTGACGAAGCGCCATCCGATCGTCGTGTCCTCGATCTTCGCGGCACGCGAGAACGCTGCATCCGCTTTGCCCAGCACGAACGGCGCGCGCGTCATGCTTTCGACGCCGCCGGCGATCACCAGGGCAGCCTCAGCGGCCTTGATGCTGCGCGCCGCAATGCCAATCGCGTCGAGACTGGAGCCGCACAGGCGATTAACCGTGTTCGCGGGCACATCGATGGGCAACCCCGCCAGCAGCGCGACCATACGGCCGACGTTGCGATTGTCCTCACCCGCCTGATTGGCGCAGCCGTACAAGAGATCGTCGACGGCCGCCCAATCGACGCGGGGATTTCGGTCCATCAATGCCTTGATCGGGAGGGCCCCGAGATCGTCGGCGCGAACGCCGGCGAGCGCGCCACCGTAGCGGCCAAAGGGCGTGCGAATGGCGTCACAGATAAAGGCTTCGTTCATCTTCGGCACCCGCTCGGAAAAGTTGCAGTCAGTGGAAAAGGAATTGCCACGCTCGCTAGATGGCGCCCCGCGGCATCTCGTGCGTCACCTTTGGCCGCTTGTCGATGACGCGCTTCGCCTTGCCCGCGGCGCTTCGTTCCACGCTGTTTGCCGGCAAGACCTGCACTTTGGTGCTGACACCGACGTACGCCTTGATGGTGTGCTGGAGCTCCTTGGCGAGACCTTCCGAGTCACGCTGAGACAACGTCGCAGAGATCTCTGGCCGGGCCTCGACGACGACGTCGAGCTTGTCGAGGTGTCCATCGCGCGTCACGACGAGCTGGTACACGGGCGCGAGCTTTGGTTGCTTGAGGATCAGCTCCTCGATCTGCGTCGGGAACACGTTCACGCCGCGGATGATCAGCATGTCGTCTGACCGGCCGGTAATCTTGCCGATCCGCCGCATCGACCGAGAAGTCGGCGGCAGCAGACGCGTGAGGTCGCGCGTCCGGTAGCGGACAACCGGCAGCGCTTCCTTGGTGAGTGAGGTGAAGACGAGCTCGCCCTCTTCGCCGTCGGGCAGGACCTCACCTGTCTCCGGGTCGATGATTTCCGGGTAGAAGTGGTCCTCCCAGATCACCGGGCCGTCCTTGCTTTCGATGCACTCGCTCGCGACGCCCGGTCCCATCACTTCCGACAGTCCGTAGATGTCGACCGCGTCCATGCCGCCGCGCGCTTCGATCTCCCCCCGCATGGCATCCGTCCAAGGCTCCGCGCCGAAGATGCCGACCTTCAGCGACGACTCGGCCGCATCGAGCCCCTGGCGCAGGAACTCCTCGATGAGGTTCAGCATGTAGGACGGGGTCACCATGATGATGTCGGGCTTGAAATCCTGGATCAGCTGCACTTGCTTCTCAGTCTGTCCACCCGACATCGGAATCACCGTGCAGCCGAGTCTCTCCGCCCCGTAGTGCGCTCCCAGACCGCCTGTGAAGAGGCCGTAGCCGTACGAGATATGTACGATGTCGCCGGCCCGTCCACCCGCTGCACGGATCGATCGAGCGACGACGTCGGCCCAGTTGTCGATGTCCTTCGCGGTATACCCGACCACGGTCGGCTTTCCCGTCGTGCCGCTTGAAGCATGGATGCGGACGACCTTCTCGCGCGGCACCGCAAATAGACCGAAGGGGTAGTTGTCGCGCAGCTCCTTCTTGCCCGTGAACGGAAACTTCGCGAGATCCTTGAGCTCCTTCAGGTCGTCGGGGTGCACGCCGGCCGCGTCAAACGACGACCGATGGTGCGGGACGTTGTCGTACGCGTGCTTGAGCGACCACTTGAGTCGCGCTAGCTGGAGCGCCTGCAGCTCGTCTCTGCCGGCGCGCTCGATGGGCTCGAGATCATCGTGTTCGGGGTACCGCTTGGGCATCTCGCTCTCCTTAATCGTGCAATGGGGGGCCGCGCGTGCGGCATCAAACTGTTGGGTCGGGCGATCGGACTTTCATGCTCGGACCGATCAGGTCATCCATGGAACTTTGCGCCGCTCCAGACCTTTCGCCGGATGAGATGGGAGGCCCGGTAGCGATCCTCGCCATAGACGGCTGCGAGGTTGTCGAGCACCGTCAGGACATGCTCGAGGCCAATGGCGTCAGCCCAGGCCAGCGGCCCGCGCGGATAGTTGACGCCCTTCTGCATCGCCACATCCGCGGCCTGCGCGTCGCAGACGCCCTGGTTGACGGCGTCGGCCGCCTCGTTTGCCAGCATCGCGACCGTTCGCATCACCGCCAACCCGGGAACATCGTCCAATCGAGAGACCTCGAAACCGGCCGCCCGAAACGTTCCGACCGTGACGGCATAGGCGTCCTCGCTGCACTGGTCCGCGCGCGCAAGGGCAACCCGAGTCGCCTTGGCGTAGTCCAGGGCGAGATCGACGACCACCGTGTTCCGATGTCCGTGCTCGTGGGCGCGCTGCGTGGCGCTGCGCCCGTCGGTGAGATACACCGCAGCGCCGTCGATCTCGAGCATGCGCCCGTCCTGGTGCGCCTCCCGCGCCTTGTTGACCGGAATCCCCGCCGCGTCGAGCCGGGCTGCGATCGCGGCGGCGGCCGGACCCGCCGACGAGACCCGGACCAGCCCGGCGCGCGGCACGTGAGTCTCGCTCTGCGGCGTGGGTGCGCTCGCCCCCTCGCCGTGCGCATAGAAACCTCGGCCCGCCTTGCGCCCGAGGAATCCCGCGTTCACCAGCTCCTGCTGGATCAGCGACGGTGTGAAGCGAGGATCGTTGAAATACGCATCGAAGACGGACCGGGTGACCGCAAAGTTGACGTCGTGGCCGATGAGATCCATCAGCTCAAACGGCCCCATGCGAAACCCGCCCGCTTCCCGCATCACGGCATCGATCGTGGCGGGGTCAGCCGCCTGCTCGGCGAGAAGGCGCAGGCTCTCGGCGTAATACGGTCGAGCGACGCGGTTGACGATGAACCCAGGTGTCGATCGCGTGTATACCGGGCTCTTTCCCCAAGCCAGGGCCGTCGCGTGGATCGTCTCTGCGACCCGCACATCGGTTGCCAAGCCACTCACCACTTCGACGAGGGCCATCAGTGGCGCCGGGTTGAAGAAATGCATCCCGAGGAGCCGCTGCGGCAGGCGCAAGGCGGCCCCGATGGCCGTGATCGATATCGACGACGTGTTGGTCGCAAGGATGCAGTCCGCACCGACGATCCCTTCCAGATCCCGAAAGAGCGCGCGCTTGACGTCCAGGTTCTCGACAATGGCCTCGACGACGAGGGCTGCGTCGGCGAGATCGCCAAGGCCAGACGCCTCGCTCAGACGGCGTCCCGCCGACTCCGCCGCGCTTGCGCTCATGCGGCCTTTCTCGGCGAGCTTTCGGAACGCTCTCAGGATGTCGTCGATCGCTTTTGCCGCGGTGCCCGGCTTCGCGTCAAAGACCTTCACCGGATGGCCGGCGGCCGCGGCAATCTGCGCGATGCCGGAACCCATGGCACCGCCACCGATGACGGCGACGAGGCAGGACGAGTCGAGGGCGGCGTTCATGACCTAGAGACCCTTGAAGCGCGGCGTACGCTTCTCCATGAATGCCGCGACCCCTTCCCGGTAGTCTTCGCTGCCGCCCAACTCGCGCATGAAATCCCGCTCGAGGCGAAGTTGCGTTTCGAGCGTATTCGCAGGGCTCGCGTAGATCGCCTGCTTCGTTCGCGCGAGTCCTCTCGTCGGTGCCGAGGCGAAATGGCGAGCCAAGGCATCTGCTTCCGCCGTGAGCTCGTCGTCGTTGACGCACTTCCAGATCAGGCCCCAATGTGCGGCTTGCTCGGCGCTCAGCCTGTCGCCCAGCAAGGCCAGCCCAATTGCGCGCGCAGTGCCAACGAGCCGGGGAAGGAAATAGGTGCCGCCGGTGTCCGGGATGAGGCCGAGCTTGCAGAACACCTCGACGAAGCTCGCCGACCTTGCGGCGATCACGATGTCGCAGGCGAGCGTGAGGTTCGCGCCCGCCCCGGCCGCCACCCCATTTACCGCACAGATCACGGGGATCGGAAGGCTGCGCAAGGTAAGGACGAGGGGCCCGTAATGCTTCTCGACTGATTCGCCGAGATCCACCCGTGCACTACCTGGCGCCACCGTCCGGTCGGCGAGGTCCTGCCCGGCGCAGAAGCCCCGACCGGCGCCGGTCAGCAACAGGACGCGAATCGCGGCGTCGGCCTTGACCCGCTCGAGCGCATCGCGCACCTCGCCATGCATCGCCACGGTAAAGCTATTGAGCTTCTCCGGCCGATTCAGCGTGAGGCGTGCAACCCCGTCCTGGACGTCGAATAGGATGTTCTCGTAGCTCATCGCGGACTCCGTCGTCGCTTCTGGCCCGCGTTCACGCATGAGCGCGGCTTTGGACCACGCGGAAGCGGTTGGCGACAAAGGCCGCGTCGGAGAGCGACGCGTTCGCGGCAGGATTCGCGCCGGTGGCGTGGAAGTCGCTGAATGCGGCGGACTGGTTGACGAACACACCGCCGGTCAGGTTTAGCGAGAGCGCGACACCCGCCTCTTCCGCTGCGTCGCGGACCCGGTCCGCTACGGCCTCGCTTGTCGCATAGGCCGACAGCGTGAGTGCTCCGTGCTCCGTGGCCGCCTTCTGCGCCAGCGCGATGCTGTGCGTCGTGTCCTCGGTGGCGACGACGAACGCGATCGGGCCGAACAACTCCTGCATGATCTTCCCCTCATCGGCGGCGGTGACCTTCAGCAGCAGCGGGGTGCGCACGCGCGCGTTGGGGAACTGCGGGTGCTCGAGGGCTTTGCTGTCGACGATGATCTCCCCGAGAGCGCGCGAGGCGTTGATCCTCTCGACGATTGCGTCGTTCTGAATGGCACCCAACACTTCGACGGCCTTGGCGGGGTCGGCGGTAAGCTTGGTGATGCTCTCGCCGATGGCGGCGGCCACCTGATCAAAGCTCACGTGCCCGTCCCGCGTCGGGATGCCGTCCTTCGGCACATAGATATTCTGCGGGGCGGTGCACATCTGCCCGGAGAACAGGGCGAGCGAGAAACCGATGTTGCGCGCCATCCCCTTCAGATCATCCGTCGAGTCGATGATGATCTGGTTGACGCCGGCCTTCTCGGTGAATACGTGCGCCTGACGCGCGTTCTGCTCTAACCAGGTGCCGTTGCCGCTACTGCCGGTAAAGTCGATCAGGCGCACCTCGGGACGCAACGCAAGTGTTGAAGCCATGCGTTCGGACGGATCGTTCGCGACGAGCGTGACGACGTTCGGATCGAAACCCGCCTCGGCCAACACCTCTCGCGCGACCTCGACGGTGATGGCGAGGGGCAGGATCGCGCCGGGATGAGGCTTCACCACGACTGCATTTCCCGTGGCGAGGCTCGCGAAAAGCCCCGGATAACCGTTCCACGTGGGAAACGTGCAGCAGCCGATCACCAGGCCGACGCCACGCGGCACGACCGTGTAGCGCTTCGCCATTCTCAAGGGCTCGTTCTTGCCCTGGGGCTTTTCCCAGCGCGCCGTCTTCGGGATGCGGCTCATCTCGTCCCAGGCGTAGGCCACGGCCTCCAGACCGCGGTCCTGCGCGTGTGGTCCACCCGCCTGGAAGGCCATCATGAAGGCCTGGCCCGTGGTGTGCATGACCGCATGCGCGATTTCGAAACTGCGCTTGTTCAGTCGCTGCAGGATTTCGATCGACACGCCGACCCAGGTTTCGGGCTCGGCCTTGCGCCAGGCCGTCGAGGCGGCCTTGATCGCGGTGAAGAGTTGATCGAGGTCGGACTTGGGGTAGGTAGTGCCCAATGCCATCCCGTAAGGAGAGACCTCCTTGCCTGTCTGCCCCGTCGTTGCAGCCTGGGTCAGCGCAAACGGCTTGCCCAACCGCGCCTCGAACGCCGTGCGCCCTGCCTCGCTGGCGGATTCGCCATACGCTTTGGGACTGGGCATTTCGGGGAACGGACTCCAGTAGCCGCGCGTGCGGATCGCTTGCACAGCCTGCTCGAGCAGGGGCTGATGACGCATGAAGAGGGGGTGGGGCACGATCGTCTCCTTCGAATCGAATCGGGTATTGGCGTTGAGCAGTCGCAGCGAGCCGTTTCAGGTGTCCTGATCGAAGTCCACGACGACCCGATCGGTGACGGGATAGCTCTGGCACGTGAGCACGAACCCGCGCGCGATCTCGTAGTCTTCCAGCGCGAAGTTCACGTCCATGTCGACCTTGCCTTCGATGACTTTCGCGCGACAGGTCGAGCAGACGCCACCCTTGCAGGAGTAGCGCATGTCGATCCCGTGCTTGAGACCGGCGTCGAGGAGCGACTCCTTGTCCTTCTCCATCGTGAAGCTCGCGTGGCTGCCATCGACGATCAGCGTCACTTCGCATTGCTGCCGGCCGGCCGCGGGGCGCGCCTGAGGAACGTGGTGGTGCTTTGGAATGCTCGCGGCGAACAGCTCCACTTTGATGTTCGCCTTCGGCATGCCGTGCGCCTGCAGCGCCTCGGACACCTCGCGCATCATCCCTTCCGGCCCGCAAACAAACGCCACGTCGACGTCCGTCAGCGAAACCCAGTGCTTGAACAGCTGGTCGCACTTCTCGCGCGTGATGCGGCCGTTGAAGAGCTCGATATCCTGCTGCTCCCGACTCATGATGTAGACGATGTTGAGCCGGCGCAGGAACGTGTCCTTGAGCTCCGTCAGCTCCTCCTTGAAGATCACCGTCGACGAGGCCCGGTTGCCGTAGAAGAGCGTGAACTCGCTCTTCGGCTCAGTGAGCAGCGTGCTCTTGATGATCGACAGCATCGGCGTGATACCGCTGCCGGCCGCGAATCCGAGATAGCGCTTGCGGTTCTCCGGCGACAGCGGCGTGTTGAAGTGCCCCATCGGCGGCATCACGTCGATCGAATGGCCCGGCTTCAGCGTGTCGTTCGCCCAGGTCGAGAAGACACCGCCGGGAGTCCGCTTGATGGCGATGCGCAGTTGGCGGTCCTGCACTGCCGAGCAGATCGAGTACGAGCGGCGAACGTCCTCGCCGTTGATGCCCGTACGCAATGTCAGGTGTTGGCCTTGCGTGAACTCGAAGGTCTTGGTCAGCGACGGCGGGACGACGAACACGACGGCAATCGTGTCGCGTGTCTCCTGCTTCACCTGCGCCACGCTCAACGGATAGAACTTGCTCATTGACGATGTGCTCCGGGGGATGTCGCGCGCTCAGGCAAGCGCCATCAGTGACATTTGAAGTAGTCGAACGGCTCGAGGCAGTCGTCACAGCGGTACAGCGCCTTGCAAGGCGTCGAGCCGAACTGGCTGGTGAGACGCACCCGCTTCGACCCGCATCGAGGGCAATCGATCCGCGGAGCCGGCAGCGACCGGTGGCGGATGCCGCTGATGTCAATGACCTGCTGCGCAGGCGGTGCGATGCCGTATGCCGCGAGCTTGCCCTTGGCACTGTCGCTCAACCAGTCCGTCGTCCATGGAGGCGAGATTCGCGTCTTCAGCAGAACACGAGGCACGCCTCGGGCGCGTAGCGCTTCTTTGATCGACTCGGCGATGGCGGCGGTTGCCGGGCAGCCCGAGTAAGTCGGGGTGATCGTGACCACGCATGCAGGCCCGACCGTTTCGTCGACCCAGGAGACGTCGCGCACGATCCCGAGATCCACGACCGACAAGACCGGGATCTCGGGATCGGGAACGGCGGCAAGCCATTCCCACACCTGCGCGGTCGTCGGGGCGATATGTCCCTGCATGGCCGTCACCACTGCGCACCGGGGTAGGCGCGCTGCAGGAACTGCATCTCCGCGAGGACGTAACCGAGGTTCTCGGTATGCCTGCCGCGTTGCCCGCCCTTTTGCATCCACGCATCGGCGGGCGGTGTCGTCAGCGTCGCCTCGGAGAGGATCGCGCGCACGTGCGCGAGCCAGGGTGCGCGAAGGTCTGCCGGATTGCCGACCACTCCCTGGGCCGCCAACACGTCGGCCACGTCGTCGCGATCGAACATCTCTCCGGTGTACATCCAGAGCGTGTCGACGGCGGCCTGGGTTTTCGCGTGGCTCTGGGTCGTCCCGTCGCCGATGCGGACGATCAGATCGCCACTGCGGCGAAGGTGATAGGAGACCTCCTTGATCGCCTTCTCCGCGATTGCCGCGATCTGCGCGTCGGCGGATCGGGTCAGCTGCTGGAGCAGGTGGTAGTGCCAGGTATCGAAGAAGAACTGGCGGACCAGCGTGTCCGCGTAGGTCCCGTTTGGCTGCTCGACCAGCAGGAGGTTGCGGAAGTCGTGCGCGTCGCGCAGGAACGCAAGCTCGTCCTCGCCGCGCCCGGCGCCCTCGACCTCCCCTGCGTAGGAGAGCCAGAGGCGCGCCTGTCCGATGAGGTCGAGCGCCACGTTGGCGAGCGCCATGTCCTCCTCAAGCGCCGGTCCCTTCCCGCACCACTCGGTCAGACGCTGGCCCAGGATCAGTGCGTTGTCGCCCAGGCGCAGCAGATAGTCGAACTCGTCGTCCAGCATGGCCAGCTCCGCGGTGTTGCTACAGGTGCTTCACTTCTTCCGGCATTGGGAAGAACGTGGGGTGTCGATAGACCTTTGTATTGGAGGGTTCGAACAGCGGCACCTTGTCGCCCGGACTGCTCGACGAGATCTCTGCGGCCTTCACCACCCAGATGCTTATGCCCTCATTGCGCCGCGTGTATACGTCGCGCGCGTTGTTGATCGCCATCTCCGCATCGGGCGCGTGCAGGCTGCCGACGTGTTTGTGCGCCAGCCCGTGCTGGCTGCGGATGAAGACCTCCCACAGCGGCCATTCCTTGCTCATCGCATCCTCCTTGGAATCGTGGACCGTCAGGCCGCTTTGCTCTCAGCGGCCGTCTTCGCCGCTTGCTTCTCGGCGTGCGCGACCAGCGCGTCGCGGAACCAGGCACCTTGCTCGTAGGCCTCAACCCGCGTGCGCAGGCGGTCGCGGTTACACGGGCCGTTGCCTTTGAGAACGTTATGGAACTCGTCCCAGTCGATTGCACCAAACTGGTAGTGGCCGGTCTCCTCATCCCAGCGCAGGTTCGGATCCGGAATGGTCAGCCCGAGGTACTCCGCTTGAGGCACCGTTTGATCGACCATCCTCTGGCGCAGCTCGTCGTTTGACGCCAGCTTGATCCGCCACTGTGCAGACTGGGCGCTGTTCACGGACTCAGCGTCTGACGGGCCGAACATCATGAGCGCCGGCCACCACCAGCGATCGAGCGCGTCCTGCGCCATCCGCTTCTGCTCGGCGGTGCCGCGGCAGAGCGCGAGCATGATGTCGTACCCTTGGCGCGCGTGGAACGACTCCTCCTTGCAGACGCGGATCATTGCGCGTGAGTAGGGGCCGTAGGAGCACCGGCAGAGCGGAATCTGGTTGATGATCGCCGAGCCATCGACCAGCCACCCGATCGCACCCATATCGGCCCAGCTGATCGTCGGATAGTTGAAGATGCTCGAGTACTTCGCCTTGCCAGAATGGAGTGCCGCGAGCAGCTCGTCGCGCGAAACGCCAAGCGTCTCCGCCGCACTGTAGAGATACAGGCCGTGACCGGCCTCGTCCTGGATCTTGGCGAGCAGAATCGACTTCCGCTTGAGCGTGGGAGCGCGCGTGACCCAGTTGCCCTCGGGCAGCTGCCCCACGATCTCCGAATGGGCGTGTTGCGAGATCTGCCGGACCAGGGTCTTCCGATACCCCTCGGGCATCCAGTCCTTGGGCTCGATCTTGATGCCAGCGTCGATGCGCTCCTGGAAGGCGCGCTCTTCTGCCGACATCTCGTCAAGAGACTGCAGGCGCCTTGCGCCTGTCTCGACCAACTGCGCGTACACGTCACCTCCTTGCATCGGGGGTCGACGGAGCCCGTTCACAACGGGTGGCGTCGACCGGTCCACTTCGTGCGGGCCTGCTCAACCACTCGGGAGCCAGGACCGCGTAATGTGGGACGGATGCTAGAAGGACGCGACGAGTGTGTTGAGTCAGAACCTTCCCTGACTCGTGTAGGAATCTTCTGAGAGTGCGCCGCCGTAGGCGCCCGCTTTCGGACACCGCCGCGGCGGTGGGCCGGCCCGGTAAAGCGGGCCGGGCCAGTCAGCTGAGCTAGTCGACCAACCCGCTGCGCATGGCGTATTGAACCAGCTCCGCGTTGCTCGCTACGCCCAGTTTCTCCAGGATGCGAGACCGATAGGTGCTCACGGTCTTGACGCTCAAGCACATCTGAACGCCGATCTCCGTCAGCGACACGCCCTTGACGATCTTCATCATGATCTGCATTTCTCGTGGCGAAAGCGTCTCATGGAGGCTTCTGTCACCCGCCCGATCCATCTCCATCAGCACGCTTGCCGCGGCGCTCGGGGTCACGTACCGCCCCCCCTGCGCGACACGCCTGATGGCCAAGAGAAGCTCGCCCGGATCGACATCCTTGGAGAGGTAAGCGTTCGCGCGGGCGCGAAGGGCAAGCAACGCGTACTGCTCTTCGGCGTACATCGACAGCATGACGACGGGCAGACGGGGGTGCTCCGCCCGGATAGCGGCGAGTGTGTCCAGGCCGCTGCGTCCCGACATGTTAATGTCGAGCAGTACAACGTCGTAGCGGCGGCTACGAATCTTGGACAATGCGGTCGCGCCATCGGATGCTTCGTCGACGACCCGCATATCGCTTTCGTCCCCAATGAGCCGCTTCACACCCGCTCTGAAGATGGTGTGATCGTCGACGATGAGAAGCTCAATCACCGTCCGTCCGTTCCTGGTCGGTGATCGGCACGACCAGCAACACCGTGGTACCCGCTGCGGCAACATCTCCCTCGACCTGGAGCGTCGCGCCGATCTCGCGGGCCCGCTCGGCCATGCTGACCAACCCGATGCCGCCGCGGCGCATGGAACCGCGTTCAATACCACGACCGTCGTCTGTCACTCTCATTTCAAAGACGCCGTCCTCACAACGCAAGCGCACGGCAACCCCGTGGGCGTTTGCGTGCCGGGCGATATTGGTCAAGGCCTCCTGGAAGATCCGATAGGACTGGATGGCGCGCGCTCCGGATAGACTCGGCTCGCGTCCTTCCATGGTCAGCGAGGTCTGCAGCGCATGTCGCTTGCCAAAGCGCCCCAGCGCGTCCCGGATCGCCGGGACGAGTCCTTGTGAGTCGAGGATTCGCGGACGCGCTTCGTCGGAGATCTGGCGCGCCGTATCGATCGTCTCCTGAACCAGCGATACAAGATCCGCGGCGATCGACCGGATCTCGGCCAGTTCCGGCGCCTCAGCGCGACGGAGAATCCGCGTCACGTCCATTTTGACGGAAGTAAGCATGCCGCCCAGAACGTCGTGCACTTCGCGCGCAAACGCCGCGCGTTGCTCCTCTCGCGAGGTATTCACGTAGACCGCGAGCTCGCGCAGCTGCTCGCGCGAACGGCGCAGTTCTTCCTCTCTCTGAACCCGCTCGGTGATATCGATCACGACGCCTGCCACGGCAGGCCGCCCCCGATACTCCACCAGGGATCCGTGAACTTCGAGATGGATCACATGTCCGTCCCGGTGAAAGCATTTCGTCGTGTAGCGAATGGTCGGAACTTCCCCCGTGATCCGTTGACGGAACTTCTCCATCACGTCGTCGATACGGTCAGGTGTTACGACATCCCTGAAATGGGTTCCCACGAACTCGTCAGGCCGGTAGCCGAACATCGCAGCGAACGTTTCGTTCACGTACTGGAACGTTGCGTCCCAGCTGACATAAACCCCGGCCAAGGCTTGTTCGACGATGCCGCGAAAAGGGACGTCCTGCGGCGCGATCTGCTTATCAGACACGGGCGACCCGAGTAGGTGAGACCGGATTTCGAGGGACGATTGATGATCTTTGCAGTTTTTAAGGCACGCCGTCAATCAGCGCCGCCGGCCAGGTGCAAACGCGACGCCTTCGAATGGCGGCGATGCTATGCGTCCTCCCAAAACCAAGCGCCATCACGTTATTGCGTTGGGATGCGGTCCAGCGACGCTGGTGTCCTCCCGCTCGAACCCCTCGAGTCTTGCTCCGCGGCGACCTGCAGCCGTCCGCGCTCGTCCGTCCCGCAGTCGGGCGTTGTGCCTGCCCGCACTGGTGCTGAGACGCCGGCGAGCGCCTGATACCGATCCCCCCGCGCTTGAGCGCGTCGGGAAGCCCGCAGCCGGCGACTATGCCGCCGGTAACCGAACCGTCGACAAGCGGTTCAGAGGAGAGCGGATCTTCGCCCGGCTTGGCCAGGTCTCGCAGCGAACGGCCGAGTCGTGGGTTGCGAAGCAGATCGACGAGATCCGCCAAGCAAAGCTATTCGGAAAAGATCCTCGCAGAACTTTCCGAGAAGCTGCGGTCCGGCACCTCGCCGAAGAGCGGGAACGCCTGACCGAGAAGTTCGGCTTCGACGATGACGGCGAGGCTCGCGCGAAGGCGCAGAAGCAACTCGATGACACCGCCTGGCATATCCGCCTCGTGGATCCGTTCATCGGCGAGCTGCAGCTCGAGGAGATTTGCAACGAGACGCTGGCCCCTTTCGTGATGCAGCGGAAGAGGGATGGTGTCAAGCCGCGGACGATAGCTGTGACGCTGCAGCGCGTCGCCCGGATCTTGAACAAGGCGGCGCGGGAATGGCGAGAGAAATCGACCCGACGACCGTGGTTGCGGCAGATGCCGCCGCGACTACGGCTTCCGAAGGGCCTGACTCGACCGCCCTTCCCGCTCTCGCGCGAGGAGGAGCGAAGATTGTTGTCAAAGCTTTCGAAGCACCTCGCCGAGATGTGTCTGTTCAAGGTGAACACGGGCCTGCGTGAGGCGGAGGTTTGCGGCCTGCGATGGGAATGGGAACGAGAGATCGATGGAGCGCCGAGCGTGTTCGTCCTTCCGCCCGACTTTCACAAGGGCGGCGACTACGAGAACTACCGGCTGGTCGTTCTCAACAGCGTCGCCCGCGCGATCGTCGAGGCGCGGCGGGACAAGCATGCGACGCACGTGTTCAGCTCGCCGCGCACGAAGCAGCCGATGACCGCGATCAACAAGAACGCCTTCACCAAGGCGCGCAAAGAGGCTGGGCTCCAGCAACGCCGGATCCACGATCTCAAGCACACCTTCGGGGCTCGGTTGAAGGCCGTCGGCGTAGCGCACGAGCTGAGACAGGTGTTGCTCGGCCACAAGAATGAGAGCGTGACCACGCACTACTCCCGGTCTTGGATCGACGAGCTCCAGGAGGCCGTGGAGAAAGTGCTCTCGGTCGGTGAATCGACGAGCGTGATTCGTGTGATCGGCGGCGCGGCCGCCGAAACTCACGCAAAACTCACGCAGGAAAATGAAAAGGCCGCGAGTGCGCGGCCTAACTCATTGAGTCGATTGGTCGGGGCGAAGTGATTCGAACACTCGACCCCCTGCACCCCATGCAGATTCAGACGTAAGCCAAATCAAAGGGTTAAGTCGAAACTGTCCCGAATACTTCCCGGTTTCACTCCCCTCTCGGTCAGTTAGTTGGACCTTTCCGACGACTAGTTCGGGACAGTTCCTCGATCACCCGGAAGCCCGATCGAATTATTGCGGACCACACCGGTCTGCACCGTTCGCCACCAGGCGGCGAGGCGTCTTCTCCCCAATGACCGGGAAAGCATAGAGCTTACTTGCCGGGCCGATCGCCGATCCAGTAGCGTGGGCCCGGGCCGAGCCGCGCGGCGCGGTCGGCAGGGTTGGCGAACCGGCAGCGCTCGAGAGAAAGGCAGCCGCAGCCGATGCATTCGGTGAGCCCGGCCTTGAGCCGCTCGAGCTCGGCGATGCGCTCGTCGATCCGCGCCGACCACTGGCGCGAGAGGCGCCCCCAGTCGCGCCCGCTCGGCGCCCGGCCCGCAGGGAGCTTCGCGAGCTCGGCGCCGATCTCCTCGAGCGAAAGTCCGATGCGCTGCGCGAACACGATGAAGGCGATGCGGCGCAGTACCGCGCGCGCAAAGCGGCGGTGGCCCGAGTCGGCGCGCTGCGAGCTGATGAGCCCGCGCTCCTCGTAGAAACGCAAGGCGGAAGCCGACACGCCGCTGCGGCGGGAGATCTTCTGGATGGTGAGCACGTTGTCCATGCGGCGAGCCTAGCGCAACGGGGTCTTGACTTCAAGTTCACTTGAACTTGTAGCCTCGCAGCCCATGACTCCTGATCTCAACACTGTCAGAGCCGCCGTTACCGGCGGCACGTCGGGCCTCGGGCTCGCGCTACTGCGGGAATTGCGGCGGCGCGGCGCGTGCGTCGCCTTTGTCGCCCGCAACGCCGAGCGCGTCGCCGAGGTGGCGCGCGCGCACGTCGGAACGCACGGCATCGTCGGCGACGTCGCGCGCAAGGGGGAGATCCATCCGATCGCGTTACAAATCATCGCCAGCTTCGGCGGGCTTGATGTGCTCGTCAACAACGCCTCGAGCCTCGGACCGGTGCCGCTTGCGCTGCTCGCCGATACCGAGTGCGAGGACTTCGAGCGCGCGCTCGCCACGAACGTGCTCGGGCCGTTCCGTCTCACGAAGGCGCTGCTCGGCGCATTGGGTTCGTCGGCGCGCGAAGGGCGGGGCAGCGTGGTGTTGAACGTCTCAAGCGACGCTGCCGTAAATCCGTACGCCGAATGGGGCGCCTACGGCGCGAGCAAAGCCGCCCTGCACCACATGAGCCGTATCTGGAACGAAGAGCTTGCGGCCGAAGGCGTGCGCTTCCTTTCGCTCGACCCGGGCGACATGGATACGCCGCTGCACGCGTTCGCGCTGCCCGATGCCGATCCCGCGACGCTCAAGCGGCCCGAAGCGGCGGCGCGCGAGCTCGCAGATGCGATCGCGGCGGCGCTCAAGAAAGCGCGCGCATGATAGCGGCCGACCGCCCCGTCCAGCGGCCGCCTGATGCGAGGCTTCTCGTCGTCGATGCAGGCGGACGAATCACACAAGCGCCGCGCTCGAAGTTCGTCGATTACCTGCGCCCGGGCGATCTTGTGGTGGCGAACGATGCGGCGACGCTTCCGGCGAGCCTGGGCGGTAGGCATGTCCCAAGCGGCGCGGCGATAGAAGCGAGGCTCGCCGGGCGCTCATCGCTAAGCCGCGAAGACGTTCGCTTCTCCGCCGTCATATTCGGCGCCGGAGATTACCGCACGCGTACCGAGGACCGCGAGCCGCCTCCCGCGCTGTCGCGCGGCGACGCGCTTCAGCTCGGGCCGCTGACGGCAATCTTTGAGGCGCTGCTTGGACATCCGCGTCTTGTGACGCTGCGCTTTGCCGGAGCGCCGAACGAGCCTCTGGGCGGGGATCGCGCGCCACGGACGGCCGATCCAGTACGCCCATATCCCCATGCCGCTCGCTCTCTGGGATGTCTGGACACCGATCGCCACCGCGCCAGTCGCTTTCGAGCCCCCTTCGGCCAGCTTTGTGCTCGACTGGAAGTCGCTCGGGGCGATGCGAAGCCGCGGCGTCGTCTTCGCGACGCTCACCCTGGCGGCAGGGATCTCTTCGACCGGCGACCCGGCCCTCGACGCGCGGTTGCCGCTCGACGAGCCCTATCGGATCCCGGCGGCGACGGCGTCCGCCCTCCGGCGCGCGAAGGTGCTAGGCGGGCGTGTCATCGCCATCGGCACGACGGTGGTGCGCGCGCTCGAGCACGCCGGCGCGCGCGACGGCGTCGTGCACGCCGGCGACGGCGTTGCCGATCAGCGCATCGGTGCGTCGACGGAGTTGCGAATCGTCGACGCGATCTTGTCAGGCACGCACGAGCCTGACACCAGCCACTACCAAGTGCTGCGCGCGTTCGCCGATGGTGCCGCGCTCAGCAGAGCGAGCGCAGCGCTCGAAGCCTACGGCTATCGGAGTCACGAATTTGGTGATTCCATGCTGATCGAGAAACGTGCCGCGGTCGGCAGGAAGGCGACTCTGCGAAATCTGCAGCGGGTGTGAAGCGCTGAGCGGTCAGGGAGATGGGTAACAAATAGTCCGGGGAGGTGGGTTATGGATTCGCCTAACGAATCGGCCGCCGACGCACAAAGAAATTCGGCTCGAACGACCGAAGTGCCGGGCGACGGCCCGTTCGCACGACCCCGACCGCGAGTCATTCGCTGCGCAACGCCTCGAGCGGATCGAGGTGCGCCGCGCGCCGCGCGGGCAGCATGCCCGCGGCGATACCGACTGCAACCGCCAGCACTTCCGCGAGCACTGCGTAGGACCAAGGCGTGTGCACGGGCAGCGCAGGCAGCACGAGCTTGAGAAGCCCCGCGACCCCGAGCCCCAGCGCAAGCCCGGCGGCCCCGCCGATGGCCGCGAGCAGCGCCGCTTCGCCGAGGAAGAGCGCGAGGATCGCGCGTCGCGTGGCGCCGACCGCGCGCAGCAGGCCGATCTCCCCGGTGCGTTCC
>CAVUSZ010000016.1:0-279473 GCA_963744255.1 uncultured beta proteobacterium | reverse complement strand
CCGGTACTCGGCGCGCCGCATGGCCGAGGACTATCTCGCCGTCTATCGACAGTTCGAATCCGGCAACGGGCATGGTCAGCGTCGTGTGGAGCTCACCGCGGTCGGGGGGCGCTGACTCGACAAGCGCGGCCGGCGCCCGATTAGCGCAGCAGCCGCGACCTCGTGAGTGGTGAGCCTTCGACCTCAGCAAGCCGTTCTGCCGATCTTCGCCCATGGGAAGTCTAATAATAGGGATGGTCTGGGGCGGTTCGCAGCCAAGCATCATGTCGCTCCCGCGCTACGCTTCCCGCGGCGCTGTCCGGTTTCTCCTGCATTACGTGTCTCGCCGGCCGCGAGCCATGCGGTTGTGCTCACGGCGGTGCTGGCCGCGGTCGGATGCGCGATCGGCGCGCAATACGCCGTGAAAAATCTCGTCGATGTCCTGACCGCCGGAACGCCGTCCGATCCCGCGTTGTGGCAGGCGGTCGGTTTGCTGCTCGCGCTCGTCGCCGGCGACAACCTGCTGTGGCGTCTCGCCGGCTGGGTGTCGACGTACGCCTTCGTGGCCGTAGGCGGGGACCTGCGGCTCGATCTGTTCAACCACCTCTCTGGACACGGCACGCGCTACTTCGTGGAGCAGTTTCCGGGGGCGCTCGCCGGCCGGATCACGACCGCCGCGAACGCGGCCTGGACGATCGAGAACTCGCTCACCTGGCACACGATTCCCCCGGGCGTGGCGGTGATTCTCAGCGTCTTCGTGCTGGGCGCGATCGACTGGAAGATGACGGCGGTGTTGTTCGCCGTCGTCGCCGTGCTCGGCGTGACGATCGGCCGGATCGCCGCCAGCAGCCACCATCTGCATCAACGCTTCGCGGGGCAGGCGGCGAGCGTCAGCGGCGACCTCACCGATGTCGTCAACAACATGGGGCTGGTGCGCATCTTCGGCGCGGAGGCGCGCGAGCAGGCACGGCTCTCGCGCGGGATCGAGCACGAGATGTAGGCGCAGCGCGCGAGCCTGCTGTCACTGGAGCGGTTGCGGCTGTTCCACGCGGTCAGCGTTTTCTGCGTCACCGCCGGGGTGCTCATCTGGTCGGTCCTGCTCTGGCGCGCTGGCCGCATCACGACCGGGGACGTCGTGCTCACGACGACGCTTGGCTTCACGATGCTGCACGCCTCGCGCGATTTCGCGATGGCGATCGTCGACGTCGTGCAGCAGTTCGCACGGCTGGGCGAAGCGGTGCAGGTGCTCGGCCTGCCGCACGAGATGGAGGATGCGCCGGAGGCGGCGCCGCTCGTCGCGCGCGGCGGCTCGGTCGCCTTCCGCAACGTCTCGTTCAGTTATCCGAACGAGCGCCCCGTCCTCCAGCACTTCAGCCTGGAGGTGCCGGCGGGGCAGAAGATCGGACTGGTGGGAAGGTCGGGCGCAGGTAAGACGACCCGCTTGCGCTCCTGCAGCGCTTCTACGATCCGGCCCGCGGAGAAGTCCTGATCGACGGCCAGAATGTCGCCCGGGTCACGCAGGAAACGCTGCGCGCGACCATCGCCGTGGTGCAGCAGGACATCTCGCTCTTTCATCGCTCGCTGCTCGAGAACCTGCGTTATGGTCGGCCCGATGCGACCGACGAGGAGGTCTATCGCGCGGTCGAGGCCGCGCACTGCACGGAGTTCATCGCGCGGCTTCCGCAGGGGTTCGAGACCATCGTCGGGGAGCGCGGCATGAAGCTCTCGGGCGGGCAGCGGCAGCGGGTCGCGATCGCGCGCGCATTCCTGCGCGACGCGCCCATCGTGCTGCTCGACGAGGCGACCTCGGCGCTCGACACCGAATCCGAGCAATCGATCCAGGAGGCGCTCGCGCGCCTGTTCAAGGGGCGCACGGTAATCGCGATCGCACATCGGCTGTCCACGCTCGACTCGTTCGATCGCATCGTGGTGCTCGACCGCGGACGCATCATCGAGGACGGCTCGCCCACCGAGCTGTTGCGGCGCAAGGGCGCGTACAGCCGCATGTATGGCCGCCAGCTCGCGGTCACGCTGCAGGCGCACGCATGAACGCGTCGCGACGCCGGCTGTGCATGACCGTCCCCGCAGTGGCGCTCGCGCTCGCTTGCACCACCGGGGTCGTGGCGACCGAGCCGGACCTGGCCGGGGTGCAGCTCGCGGACGGCATGCCGGACGCGGTGCCCGCCGAGTCGACGCCGAACCGAAGCCGAAGCCCAAGCGCAGGGCGCAGCCCGCGACGGCACCGGAACCGGTGAAGCCGGAACCGGCGCTGGCCGCAATGGAGCCGCCCAGGCCATTGAGCGCCGACGAGGTCGTGCCCATCCTGGGCAAGAAAGTGCTCGGACCGGCCGGCGAAGATCTGGGCCGAGTCGTGAACGTGCTCGTCGATCAGGTGGGGCGGACGCGCGCGGCAGTGATCGACTTCGGCGGCTTCCTGGGCGTCGGCAGCCGCAAGATCGCGGTGGCCTGGGACCAGCTGAACTTCAAGCCCGGCTCCGGGGATCGGCCGCTGGTCCTCAACATGACCCGCGAGCAGATCCAGGGCGCCCGCGAGTACAAGGAACGCACGACGGATCAGGTGGACGTCGCAGCGCCGCCCACGCCGGGACAGGCGCCCGCCGCCAAGCCCCCGAATTGAACGCCGTACTCGATGAGAAACGGTTGGACCTGGCCGATCCTCGACCGGCGGCGCCACGAACGCAGGAGCGCGCGCTCGACTGGTTCAACTTCTTCGTCGCGAACATCCAGACGGGCTTCGGGCCGTTCCTCGCGGTCCATCTGACCGTCCAGGGCTGGACGCTGACGGCGATCGGATTCGCCTTGAGCGTCGGCACCGTGAGCTCGCTCGTGAGCCAACTGCCGGCCGGAGCGCTCGTCGATGCCGTCCGCAGCAAGACGCGCGTCGCGGGTCTCAGCGTCGTCGCGTTCACGCTGAGCGCCCTCCTCCTCGCGATCAGCCCGCTGCCGCTGCCCGTCTACGTGGCCCAGATCCTGCACGGGTTCTCGAGCTGCACGCTCGGCCCCGCGATCGCCGCGCTGAGCATCGCGATCGCCGGTCAGGCCTGGCTCGGCCTGCGGTTCGGCCGCAATGCGCGCTATGCGTCGATCGGCAACGGCGTCGGCGCGGCGCTGATGGGCGCCTGCGGCTACTTCGTCTCGGAGCAGGCGGTCTTCTTTCTCACCGCGCTCCTGACCCTGCCGGCGCTTGCGGTGCTGGTGCCGCTGAAGCGCTTGGACGCATCGCCCCACCTCCTTGTGGACGCTGGCGTGAGCGCACCGGGACCGCAGGGTGTCAGCGTGCTGCACGTGCTCGCCGATCGACGTCTCCTGGTGTTCGCGGTCTGCGCGATGGTGTTTACGTTCGCCAACGCGCCGCTGCTGACCATCGCGAGCAGCGCGCTGACGGCCCGCGCCGGCAATCTCGCCACGCCGTTCATCGCAGCCTGCATCGTCCTGCCCCAGCTCGTCGTCGCGCTCGCGTCGCCTGCAGTCGGCCGACGCGCGGGGACCTGGGGACGCAAGCCGCTGCTGCTGCTCGGTTTCGCCATGCTGCCTGTCCGCGGCCTCCTGCTCGGCACGGTGAGCGACCCCAGCCTCGTCGTGCTCGTGCAGGCGCTCGACGGCATCGCGGCCGCGTGCTTCGGCGTGCTCGTCCCGCTGGTGACTGCCGACATCGCCGGCCGCTCCGGCCACTTCAACCTGTCGCTCGGTGCGGTCGGACTTGCCATGGGGATCGGCGGGACGCTGAGCCCGCCGCTCGCGGGCTGGATCGCGGATGAGTTCGGTACCGGCGCGGCGTACGCGACCCTCTCGGCCGCCGGGTTCATCGCGATACTGATCGCACTGGTGGCCCTGCCCGAGACGCGGCCTGCCGCACCGGAAAACGAACGGGCCTGACTACGCCACGATGTTGCCGAGCTCCGGCGTGCCGGGGGCCAGACCTGCAACGCGTCGGGACCAGCGCCGACTTTCTCATCATCCCCCCGGGATCTATGATCCGGCAGCGGCGATATCAAGAGGAGAGACGGCATGGACCAGGCTTTGTTCGATCTCGGCGACAGGACGCGGCGGGCGGTCCTCGGCGACCGGCACGTCGACGCCTCAATGGCGAACGCGAACGAGTTCACCCGGCCGGTGCAGGAGCTCGTCACCGAGTACGGCTGGGGCGCGATCTGGAGCCGCCCCGGTCTGCCGCGCAAGACTCGCAGCATGCTGAACCTTGCGATGCTCACGGCGCTCAACCGGCCACACGAGCTGAGGGTGCACCTGCGCGGTGCGCTCACGAACGGCGTGACCGAGGACGAGATCCGCGAGGTCCTCCTGCAGACGGCCGTCTACTGCGGAATGCCTGCGGCGCTCGACAGCTTCCGGATCGCCCGCGAAGTGCTCGAGGAGGCGCATCCCGGATGAAGCAGGCGTCACGCGCCGGCCGCCGCAATGCGCTGCGCGCGTTGGCGGCCGCGGGCGCGGCGACGGTTCTCTGGCCGTCGACCGGAGCGGCCCAGCGCGGGCCGATCCTGACCCGGCCGATCCCGTCGAGCGGCGAAGCCATGCCCGTTGTCGGGCTGGGGAGCTGGATTACCTTCAACGTCGGCAACGACCGCGTCGCGCGCGATGCCTGCGCGGAGGTGATGCGCAACTTCTTCGACGCCGGCGGCCGGATGGTCGACTCCTCGCCGATGTACGGCTCCTCCCAGGAGGTCATCGGCTACGGTCTCGGCAGGCTGGGCAGGCCGTCGCACCTCTTCTCCGCCGACAAGGTCTGGATCTCCTCCGGCTCGCGCGGCCGGGACCAGATCGAGAAGTCGCGGCAGTCCTGGAACGTCCCGCGGTTCGACCTACTGCAGGTTCACAACCTCCTGTCGTGGCAGGACCACCTCCGGACCCTCTTCGCGATGAAAGCCGCCGGCGAGGTGCGCTACGTCGGGATCACGACATCGGAAGGCCGCCGCCATGCCGAGATCGAGGAGATCATGCGCAGTCATCCGATCGACTTCGTGCAGATTTCCTATAACGTCCTCGACCGCGACGTCGAAGCCCGCATCCTCCCGCTCGCACGCGACCGCGGCATCGGCGTGATCGTCAACCGGCCGTTCCGGGAAGGCGCGCTGACGAAGTGGATCCAGCGCTATCCGCTACCCCCCTGGGCGGCCGAGATCGACTGCACGAGCTGGGCCCAGTTCATCCTCAAGTTCGTCGTTTCGCACCCGGCCGTCACCTGCGCCATCCCCGCGACCACGAGCGTCGCGCACGTCCGCGAGAACGTGGGCGCGGCGTACGGCCGTCTCCCGGACGATGCGATGCGTCGGCGCATGGCCGC
The DNA here is from genome assembly GCA_963744255.1 of uncultured beta proteobacterium. Lineage (GTDB taxonomy): Bacteria > Pseudomonadota > Gammaproteobacteria > Burkholderiales > SG8-39 > DATEDA01. The sequence goes on along the minus strand of CAVUSZ010000016.1, from coordinate 274,174 downwards.
TCATGTCGGGAAGCTGTAGTGTCCGAGTGGTGGACGTACCGGCTTTCGGACTTCCTGCTCTTCTCCCCGCGAACCTACCAGCGCCTGTTCGAGCTCTACAACCAGGAGATATGGCCGGCGCAGATCCTCGCATTCGCGCTCGGCGTCGCGATACTGGTGCTGCTGCGTCGGGGCGGCGCCTCGCGGGGCCGCGTCGTCGCGGCGATCCTCGCCGGGTGCTGGCTCTGGGTCGCGTGGGCGTTCCATTTCCAGCGCTACGCGACCATCAATTGGGCGGCGACGTATTTCGCCGCAGCCTTTGCCATCGAGGCGCTGCTCCTGATCTGGACCGGGGTCGTTCGCGGCGCGCTGGGGTTCACGCCGGTGAAACGCGTGGTCAACCGAGCCGGTCTCGGCATCTTCCTCTTCGCGCTTGCCGTCCAGCCCCTGATCGGTCCGTTGGTGGGACGGGACTGGCAGCAAGTCGAGATCTTCGGCGTCGCGCCTGATCCGACGGTGCTCGCGACGCTGGGTATTCTGCTGCTCGCCGCCAATCGGGCGGTCCGGGCGCTCTTGTTCATCCCGGTACTCTGGTGCGCCTTCAGCGGAGCGACGCTCTGGGCGCTGGGATCGCCGGACGCGCTGCTGCTGCCGCTCGCCGCACTCCTGGTCTTGCTGGTCCCGGTCTGGGAAACGCTATCGCTGAAAAGGGAGGAGGCATCATGAGCATCGCCGATCGCGGTCTATCGGAGGAGCAGCGCCTGATGCGGGCGAGCTGCCGCGCATTCGTGGACGACTTCGTCATTCCTTTCATCCGGCAGAACTGGCAGCGGGAGTGGGTGATGGATCCGGACGCCCGGCTGCCGCGCTCGATTCTCGAGGCCGCCGACCGGATCGGCATCCGGACGCTCGGCGTGCCGGAGGCGTTCGGCGGAATCCAGCTGGACCCCGCGAGCGAGGTCCAGACCTTCGCCATCATCGCCGAGGAGATCGCCCGTGGCGATTCGGGTCTTGCCGACAAGCTGGTCCAGAACTGGAAAGTCTCGGTCCTGCTCCGCAACTTCGCGCCGCCTCATCTCCAGGAGCGCTGGTTTCCGCGTCTCGTTGCGGACCCGGCCTTCCTGCTGGCCCACTGCCTGACCGAGCCGCGCGGGGCGTCCGACCGGTGGCTGCCGTACAACGTTCCCGAGGCCGCCATGCAGACGAAGGCCGTGGCGGACCGCGACGGATGGGTGATCAACGGCCGCAAGCAGTTCATCAGCAATGGCTACGACGCAAGCCTGTTCGTGGTCTACGCGAATACGAATCCGCAGGTCGGGATGCTCCAGGGCACGTCGAGCTTCCTAGTGCCGCGCGACACCCCCGGTCTGACCATCGCCCGGTGCAATGAAACCATCGGCTGCCGCTTCATGAACAACGGCGAGCTCGTGTTCGAGGACTGCCGGGTGCCGAAGGACCATCTGCTGGTCCAGGGCGACGCGCTGGGGAAGGCCGCGATCTACTTCCGCCCGGGCAAGATCATCCAGGCGGCGAAGAACCTCGGCGTGGGCATGGCCGCGTACGAGCGCACGGCCGAGTACGTCCAACACTATGTACAGGGCGGCCGGATCCTGATCAAGCACCAGGCGGTCGCGTTGCGGCTGGCCGACATGGCGACGAGACTGAGCGCAGTGCGTGCGTTGCTGCGGGAGGCGGCGCGTGCCGTCGACGAGGGCGCGCCGGACGCCGACCCGCTCTGCAACATGGTGAAGGTCTACGCCTCGGAGGAGATCTTCAAGGTGGCGCAGCATGCGATGGAGCTGCACGGCGGCAACGGCGCGATGCTCGACTTCGGCATCGAGAAGCTCCTGCGCGACGCGTCCATTTTCCTGCACATGGATGCGACCGCCGACATCTCGCGGCTCAAGATCGTGAAGGCCATGTTTCCCCAGACGGCCGGAGCCTATGCCGGGCCGGAGGGATGACCGCGCGTGCACGGGCCGGTCTCCCGGGATCTGTGCGATATTCGACGGTGCACAGAACTGAGCAGGGACTCGAGATGAATCGCAGACGGATACGACAGGCTCGAGAGGTCGCGGCACGGCGTTCGATGGGCGTGCGGGCAGCCGCGCAGGCAACCTTGCGGCTGGCGCTGTTCGGTGCATGCACCCTGCTCCTCGGCTGCGAGCACCGCCCGCCGAGCGCGGCCATCCCCCCGCCGCCGCAACAGGTCGAGACCGGATCCCGTTTCAGGCTGAACAGCCCGCTCGCCTTTCCCGCGGGGGGCACGGAACTCCTGTTCCAGAACGAGCAGCTCGTGCCCGCTGGCAAGCTCTCGCGGGACATGCCCTACTGCAGACTCACACCGCAGAGCGGTACCCCGGGGACGATTCAGCCCGGCAACTTCACCGTCGGCAGCGTGAACTACGACGAGAGAGAGACCGGAGCCGCCAGCGGGATGGTGAGCGTGACCCGCATCGCGCTCGCAGCGGACCCGAACCGGCCGGGCTATACGCTCAGCTGCGGGTGGCCCGAGGGCGCGCCTTCGCGGGCGTTCGTGACGACCCAGCAGATCTTCAACGCGATCGGCGGACAGTTCTCCATGGATCTTCTGCGTTGACCCGGCATCGAGTCCGCTCGTGAACGCGGGGTGACTGCGCATCGACATGTCCAACCGGAAGGAGACCGCATGAAGCTCGTTTCGTCCCAACCGAGATCGCGCAAGGCAAAGGACGTCCGTGCCGACAGCGCCGAGTGGCGGATGCGCGTCGATCTTGCGGCCGCGCACCGCCTTGCCTTCGCGCACGGCTTCAGCGAGGGCATCTTCAATCACCTGACCAGCGCCGTGCCGGGCAAGACCGACCGCTATCTCCAGATCCCGTTCGGCCTGCACTGGTCGGAGATCACGGCGAGCTCCTTCCTGGAGGTCGGCTACGACGGCAAGGTGCGCCGCGGCGACGGCGAGGTCGAGCTGTCCGGCTATTGCATCCACGCGCCGATCCACCGTCTGAACCCCGACGCGGTGTGCGTCATGCACACCCACATGCCGTTCGCAAGTGCGCTCTCGCGGCTCGAGGACCCGGCGATCAAGCCGATCGGCCAGACCGAAGTCGGCCTGCTGAAGCACGTCGTGTACGACGAGCTCTATACCGGCCCGGCGTTCGACCCGGTCGAGGGCGAGCGGCTCGCGCGCGTGCTCGGCGACCGCAAGGTGATGTTCATGTCGAATCACGGCGTGCTCACCGTCGGCAGGTCGGTCGCGGAAGCGTATGACCTGCTCTACTACCTGGAGCGCGTTGCCCAGGTCCAGCTCTACGCGATGTGGACCGGGCAGAAACTCAAAGCCCTGCCGCAGCCGGTCATCGAGCAGACGATGCGCACGATCGGCGGACCGATGTACGGCGGCAAGCCCCATTGGGAGCACCACTTCGAGGCGCTCAAGCGCATGCTGGACCGGCGCGAGCCCGACTACCGGCACTGATTCGCGCGGGCGCCGCACGCACGCCGATCACTCAAGACGCGTGATCGAAGGCGCAGGCCGGGGCGCGGAGAATCTCCGGCGAGCTCGCTCCGGGTTCCTCGCGAGGCGCGCGAGCATGGCGCGCATCGTCCCGCCGCAGTCGCGGATGTTACGGCCTTGCCGCGCGATCGAACGCGAGCTTGTGCGCAAGGCCGCCGGCGATCATCGCGGAAACGAAGACCACTGGCTCCAGTGTCACGCTGGCGAGGGCCGTGAGGGCCGGACCGGGACAATAGCCGGCGAGGCCCCAGCCGGCGCCGAAGATCGCGGCGCCGGCGATGAGCGAGGCATCGATCGCCTTGCGCTCGGGCAGGATGAAGCGCGGCGCGAAGCGCGGCGCCGCGCGGCGGAGCGTCAGGTGGAACCCCGCTAGCGTCACCCCGACCGCGCCCGCCATCATCACGAGCAGGCTGGGGTCCCAGCTCCCCGCGACGTCGAGAAAGCCGAGGACCTTCCGCGGGCTCGCCATGCCGGACAGCCACAACCCGGCGCCAAAGAGGAGCCCCGCGCCGAAAGCCGAAAGCTGGGCGATCACAAGGCGACCCCGAGGACGTGACGCATCACGAATGTCGCCGCGATGCCGGCAGGCATGAATACCGCGACGGCGACGAGCGATCGCGCGGAGCGGCGGCCGAGACCGCATACGCCGTGGCCGCTGGTGCAGCCGCCGCCCAGACGTGCGCCGAATCCGACGAGCAGGCCGGCGAGGACGGGCAGTGCGAGGCTCAAACCGACGCGCGGTTCGGGCGCGCCGGCGTAGCCCTGCCAGGCGAAGCCGGCGGCGAGGAGACCGGCGATGAAGCTGGCGCGCCACGCCGTGTCTCCAGGGCTGCGTGCGACGAGACCGTGCAGGATCCCGCTCATGCCGGCGATGCGCCCGTTCGCGGCGAGGAGCCAGATGCTTGCGACGCCGATCAGGATCCCGCCGGCGAGCGCCTGGAGCGGGGTAAAGTGTTCCATCGATCTCCTCGCAGTGGTCGAATCGAAATCGCGACAGCGGCGGAGTTTGCAAGGCGCGGGCTGGCAGATCGCTGACAGATCGGGGAACACGGGCCCGGATTCGCCGCATAATCCGCATCCTTGAATCGCGGAGGCGCGATGAACGATCTCCTTCCTCTCGCCGCACAGGCCGCCGACCTGCTGAAGTCGCGGAACGAGACGATTGCCGTGGCCGAGTCCGCGGCCGGAGGGTTGATCTCCGCCACGCTCCTCGCGGTCCCGGGCGCATCGGCGTTCTTCCTGGGCGGCGCCGTGGTGTATACGCGGAAGGCGCGCGCAGAGTTCCTCGACATCCCGGAGAGCGCGCTCAGGGGCATCCGGCCCGCCACGGAGCCCTACGCGCTCCTGCTGGCTCGGATCGTCCGCCAGCGGTTCGGTGCAAGCTGGGCGATCGGCGAAAGCGGTGCTGCCGGCCCGACCGGCAACCGCTATGGCGATGCGGCCGGCCATGCTTGCCTCGCCATCGCCGGAAGAGTGGAACGGGCGCTCACGCTGGAAACCGGGCATGCCGACCGCGTGACCAATATGCGAGCGTTCGCCGCCGCCGCCCTCGCGCTTCTGATCGAAAACCTGGAGCAGGCCTGAGCAGCCCGCGGTGTCGACCGCAACCGAGACGCGGACGTAGAATCGCGTGTGCTGGTCGAAAGGTCCGTGCAACGATCCTACCGCGGCACTACGCTCGCCTCTGGCTCGGCGACAGGAGGTACCCCATGTTCAAGCACATCCTGATTCCCACCGACGGCTCGGAGCTCGCCGGCAAGGCGATCGCCGGCGGCGTTCGGCTCGCGAAGGCGCTCGGCGCCAAAGTCACCGCTTACCACGCCATCGAGGGTCCGGAGGTCCAGGGAGTCGGCGATGAGGCGTTCATCGCCACGAGCGCGATCGGCGAGTTCGAAACCCGCCTGCGGGAGCGGGCGGAACGCCATCTCGCGCCGATGCGGCAGGCCGCGGAGGCGGCGGGCGTCGTGTGCGAGACGCTCGTGACGCATCCCGAGACGCCGGAGGCGGGGATCATCGCCGCCGCGACCGACCGGAATTGCGACGCCATCGTCATGGCGTCCCACGGCCGCGGGGATCTCGCCGCGCTCCTGCAGGGGAGCACCACTCACCAGGTGCTCGCGCATTCGACCATCCCGGTGGTGGTCTTCCGCTGACCGCAGCGCGCTGACGGGGGCGACGGACTCAGCCCCAGGCCTGCTCGAGCGCGCCCTCGAGGTCGGCCACGAGATCGTTCACGTCCTCGATGCCGACCGAGAGGCGCACGAGGTTGTCGCCGATGCCGAGCGCGGCGCGCACGTCGGCAGGCACCGACGCATGGGTCATGATCGCGGGGTGCTCGATCAGGCTCTCGACCCCACCGAGGCTCTCGGCGAGCGCAAACAGCTCGCAGCGCTCGAGGAAGCGCTTCGTGCCGTCCAGCCCGGCCTTTAGCAGCAGCGACGCCATGCCGCCATATCCGGGCATCTGGCGCTTCGCGAGCGCGTGCTGGGGATGCGACGGCAGGCCGGGATAGATCACGCGCTCGACCCTCGGATGCCGCTCGAGCCGGGCGGCGATGACTTGCGCGTTCTCGCAGTGACGTTGCATCCGCACCGCGAGCGTTTTCAGCCCGCGCGTCACCAGGAAAGCGTCGAACGGGCTCGGGATCGAGCCGATCGCGTTCTGCAGGAAGGCGAGCTTCTCGGCCAATTCCTTCGACTTCGTGACGACCACGCCGTTGACGACGTCGGAGTGGCCGTTGAGGTACTTGGTCGCGGAGTGCACGACGAGGTCGAAGCCGAGCTCGAGCGGGCGCTGGACCCACGGCGAGGCGAACGTGTTGTCCGCGACGCTCAGGATCCCGCGCCGCCGCGCAATCGCCGCGACGGCTTCGAGGTCGACGAGCTTGAGCAGCGGATTCGACGGCGACTCGACCCAGACCATGCGGGTGTCAGGCTGCAGCGCCGCTTCCAGTTCGCCCGCCTGGGCAAACGGAATATAGGTGAAGCGCAGCCCTGCGCTCCGCTTCCGGACCCGCTCGAACAGCCGCCGCGTGCCGCCGTAGAGATCGTCGAGCGCGACGACGTGCGCGCCGCTGTCGATGAGCTCGAGCACCGTCGCGGTCGCCGCCATCCCGGACGAGAACGCGAAGCCGTCGGTGCCCGACTCGAGCGCCGCCACGCATCGCTCGTACGCCCAGCGCGTCGGGTTGTGGGTGCGCGCGTAGTCGAGGCCCTTGTGCACGCCGGGGCTTTCCTGCACGTAGGTGGACGTCGCGTAGATCGGCGTGATGACCGCGCCGGTGCCCGGATCGGGCGGCTGGCCGGCGTGAATGGCGAGCGTCGCGAGCTTGTGCGTCATTTGAACTTCCGGCGCAGGTAGTTGAGGACGTCGATGCGGGTGACCAGGCCGACGAAGCGGCCGTCCGCCGACCACGATCGGGACGTGCTCGTGCTCGAAGATCTCGAGCAGCCGCCCGATCGGCGCATCGGGCGCGACCGTCTCCAGCCGGGTGCTCATCACGCTCGACACCGGATCGCCGAAGCGGGACCCGTCGCGGAGCACGTTCAGGAGGACGTCGGACTCATCGACGATCCCGACGATGCGCTCGCCGTCGAGGACGGGCAGCTGCGAGACGTCGTGAAGCTTGAACCGCCCGTAGGCGGCGAGCAGGGTGTCGTCCGGCTTCACAGTCACCACCGCCCCTTCCGCGAACCGCCGCGAGATCAGATCGGTGAGATCGCCGGCCGCCGGCCGCTCGACGAGCCCCTGGTCCGCGAGCCAGAAGTCGTTGAACATTTTCGACAGGTACTTCGCGCCGGTGTCGCAGACGAACGTCACCACGCGCTCGGGCTTGTCGCGGCTCCGGCAGTAGCGCAGCGCCGCGGCGACGAGCGTCCCCGAGGACGACCCGCCGAGAATGCCTTCCAGCCGCAGCAGGTCACGGGCGGTGGCGAAGCTTTCGGCGTCGGGAATCTCGTAGGCTTCGCGCACCCCGGAGAGATCGGCGATCGGCGGCAGGAAGTCCTCGCCGATGCCTTCGACCAGCCACGAGCCGGCCTTGCCGATGCGGCCGCTGCGCGTGTACTCGGCGACGATCGACCCCTCCGGATCGGCGAGGATCATCTTCACGTGCGGTGCGGTCTTGCGGAAGAAATGGGTCAGCCCGGCGAGCGTTCCGCCACTGCCCACCCCGCAGACGACCGCGTCGACTCGCGCGTCCATCTGCGCCCAGATCTCCGGGCCGGTCGTGCGCTCGTGCGCGGCGGGGTTCGCCGGGTTCGCGAACTGGTTGACGTAGCAGGCGCCGGGCCGCTCGGCGGCAATCCGCTCGGCGACGTCCTGGTAGTACTCGGAATGGCCGCGCCCGACGTCCGAGCGCGTCATGATCACCTCGGCGCCGAGCGCCTTGAGGTGGGCGATCTTCTCGCGGCTCATCTTGTCGGGGACGACGAGCAGGGTGTGGTAGCCCTTCAGCGCGCCGACGAGGGCGAGTGCGAGGCCGGTGTTGCCGGCGGTGGCCTCCACGATGGTGCCGCCCGGCGCCAGCCTGCCGTCGCGCTCGGCGGCTTCGATCATGGCCTGCGCGATGCGGTCCTTGATCGAGCCGCCCGGGTTCTGGCTCTCGAGCTTCACGTACAGCTCGCACGGCCCGGTGTCGAAGCGGCTCAGCGCGACGAGCGGCGTGTTGCCGACGAGGTCGAGGAGGGTGGTCGCAGGCATCTCGGTGCTCGGGCGCAAGGGGGCTCGGGTAGCCTGACCGGTTTCGAGCGCCGCTGCAAGGCTGTCGCGGGCCGGGACGGAATCTCTTATCCTCGCAAGACATCGGAAGCGGCGACCGGCCCAGCAGACGGCCGCTGCCACGCTCTCCGACCAAAGGAGGAATGCCATGAGAACGAGAACGGCTGCACTGTCCGTTCTGATCGCCTGCGCCGCGGCGGTGACTGCGCCGACCGCGGCGGCGCAAGGCGCAGCAGGCTACCCGTCGAAACCGATCCGCCTGATCATCCCGTTCGCGCCCGGCGGCGCCTCGGATTTCGTCGGGCGCATCATGGTGCCGCGCTGGAGCGAGCTCGCGGGCCAGACCATCGTCGTGGAGAACCGCGCGGGGGCTTCGGGCAACATCGGGCTCGAGGCCGCGGCGAAGGCTGCGCCGGATGGCTACACGCTGTTCCTCGGCAACGTCGGCACGACGGCGATCAATCCCAGCCTCTACAAGACTTCGCTGAGCGTGGTGCCGACCCGCGATTTCGTGCCGATCACGCAGGTCGTGGACGTGCCGAGCGCTCTCGTCGCCAATCCGTCGTTCCCGCCGAACAGCGCGAAAGAGCTGATCGAGTTCGTGAAGCCGGTGCCGGGCAAGTACTTCTTCGCCTCGCCCGGTCCGGGCAGCGCCAACCGGCTGGAGATGGAGCGCTTCATGAAAGCGACCGGCATCCAGATGACGCATGTCCCGTACAAGGGCGGCGCCGGCCCGGCGATCACCGGTCTGCTCGGCGGCGAGACCTCGGTGATGTTCGTGACCTTGTCGTCGGCCGCGAGCCAGGTCCGCGGCGGCAAGCTGAAGCTGCTCGCCGTCGCCGCGCCGCAAAGGGTGACCGCGTTTCCCGACACGCCCACGCTCGCCGAGCAAGGTCTGCCGGAGATGACCACCGGGTCCTGGCAGGGCGTCTTCGCTCCGACCGGGACGCCGCCGGACGTGATCGCGAAGCTCTACACGATGGTGCTCGAAGTGATGGAGACGCCCGACGTGAGGAAGCGCCTGGCGGACAGCGGCGTCGACGTGGTCACGAGCAAGTCGCCCGAGGAGTTCGCCGCGTTCCTGCGCGCCGAGACCGAGCGCTGGGCGCAGGTGGTCAAGGACTCGGGCGCGACGGTGGAGTGAGCGGCCGATGCGGCCAAAGGGATTGACCGTACTCGGCGGCGTAGCGGCCCTGCTCGCGCGGCCGAAGCCGGAGCCCTTGCGCCCCGAACGGCACGTGATAGGCGATCCCCGCGGTGGGCAACGTTCACCATCACCATGGCCACCTGCGCGCGACGCTCGATTCCAACGCGGACTTGTGACCGGAGGGTGGCGGGGATTCTTCGCGGGCGCTTCGCCGAGGTCGTCCTCGATGTCGTCGGCGCTCATCGGTCGACACTTCGCGCCCGGCCCGCACCGCAGGGACCTCCCAGCGCTGCGCAGGATGCTCCAAGATCACCTCTGACGCGGCAGCCGATACTCGCAGCCGCTTCAGGGGACGAGCACATGAAGACAGTCGCATTGCCGTCGGGCGAGCGAGTGCCCGCGTTCGGTATCGGCACCTGGCACATGGGAGAGAACCGGGCGACACGCGCCGAGGAGATCGCCACGCTCCGGCTCGCTCTCGACCTCGGCGCGACGCTGATCGACACCGCCGAGATGTACGGCGGCGGCCGCTCGGAAGAGCTGATCGGCGAGGCGATCGGCGACCGGCGCGACGAGGCGTTCCTCGTGAGCAAGGTTCTGCCGCAGCATGCGTCGCTCAAGGGCACGATCGCCGCCTGCGAGGGAAGCCTCCGCCGGCTCGGCACCGACCGCCTGGACCTCTATCTCCTGCACTGGCGCGGGAGCATTCCGTTTGCCGAGACGATGCAGGCGTTCATCGTGCTGCAGCGGGCCGGCAAGATCCGCCACTACGGGGTGAGCAACCTGGACGTCGACGACATGGCCGAGCTCTGGTCGGTGCCCGGCGGGCGCGCGGTACAGACCGACCAGCTGCTCTACAACCTCACGCGGCGCGGCATCGAATGGGACCTGCTGCCCTCGCTGCGCGAGCGGCGCATCCCGGTCATGGCTTATTCGCCGATCGAGCAGGCCCGGCTCCTCCGCCACGCCGGGCTTGTCGAGTTCGCGCGCCGCTACGGGATGACTTCGGCGCAGGTCGCGCTCGCGTGGCTGCTCCGGAACGACGACGTCATCGTGATCCCCAAGACGAGCCGCCGGGACCGCCTGCAGGAGAATCTCGGCGCGCTCGAGATCCGTCTCACGCGGGCCCAGCTCGCCGAGCTCGATCGCATGTTTCCGCCGCCGGATGGCCCGCGCCCGCTGGAGATGATCTGAGCGGCGCGGCGCAAGCGCGCCGTGACAATGCAAGCGAGCAATACCCGGGGCAGGAATCCGTCCACCGCTCGCTCGATGGCACGACGCCCGCGCAACGCGCCGGCGCATTCTCCCCTGCTCCTGCCTCACTTGATCGTTACGCCTGGCGGCAGCATTGCCGCGCTCTGTTCCAGACCCCGGTTGCCGCTTAATTGGGAATTCGCCACCCACAGCGCAGTGGCTCAGGCAGGAAAAAGCAAAGCCATCAATAACGAGGCCGTTGCATACCGCGCTTCACCGCGCTGAACCGTCTACGCCCGTAACCGAGCGAATCTTCGTTCCTCGCTGCGGTTCCTGAGCTTTTGCGCCGTTCTTTTGGGCCGTAGCAAGAGTGGAAGGCAGGTAGCCGAGGCGAGCGGACACGGTGTCCGCGCATGACCGCAAAGCATTCGCAATTTCGCCGTCCCAGGCGGGATCGAAGGTTCCTGTCGGGCCCATCGTGGTCATGGCGAGCACGATGTTCCCGTTCGCTTCGAAGATGGGCGCGGCGAGCGCGTTCACGCCGGGTATTGGAGTTCCGACTACTCGTGCAAGCCCCCGTCGCCGCGTTTCGCTCATGGCATGTTCGAATCGCTTCATCGCGACCGCGTCGAGTGCGCCGGCGCCTCCCATCCTAAGCGCTTCATGCTGAAGCATGCTCTCGATCATTTTGGGAGGCAGGAAGGACGCGAAGATCAGTCCGGTCGCAGTGTTCATGAGTGACATCACAGTGCCGGTACGCATATTGACGTGTAACGGCTGACCGGACTCTTCCATGCGGACCACCGTTGGTCCGAGCTGACCGCGCACCGTGAGGAACACGGTGTGACCAATCCGTGCGGCCAGGAGAGCTGCCTCGGGCCCTGCTTCGCGAATCGGATCGAGACGCTGCAGCGACACGAGGCCGAGCTGCAGCGCGAAAGGTCCGAGTTCATAAGCGCCAGTGGCGGGGTCCTGCTTGGCCAGACCAAGCTTCCCGAAGCTCACGAGATAGCGATGCGCCTTCGCCGGCGCCATGCGCGCTTCACGAGCCAAATCCCGCAGCGCCATTGGACGTTGCATATGCACCAACACGCGCAGCAGTTCGCCGCCGACTTCAATTGATTGGATGCCGCGCTGGGCTTTTTCCAACTGTTGCCTCTTGGTTTGCTCGATCAAATGAATCATACCGTTACCGGTCGGGATGGACTCGTAGTGCACCGCGTTCTCCTTTGGATAATCTATTATCTTATAGGATAAGATTATCATATGGATAATCTATTGACAAATAGGTAAACGAAGGGCATAGAATGCGCCACTCGCTCGCGAACCGGCCCAGGTAGCTGCCCCGTCGCTGTGGGTCTAGGCTGAGCCACGTGGCCCCCTGCACCCACGGTCTGTCGGGTTTGAAGAATTACTGGCGCCGTTATCGGTGAGGCGAGAACCCTTGGAGAGATGGATGGCGCAAGAACAGACCTACGAGTGCGACGTACTGGTGATCGGTTCGGGGGCGTCGGGCATTGCGGCCGCCGTGACTGCGGCTTCGCATGGCCTGAAGGTCCTCATCGCCGAGAAGGAACCACGCTTCGGCGGAACGACGGCGCGTTCCGGCGGCTGGTTATGGATCCCGGGAACGTCGCTCGCCAAATCGTGGGGCATCAACGAGCCGCCCGAGCTCGCCCGGACTTACATGCAGCACGAAGCCGGATCGAGCTTCGATCGCGGCCGAGTCGACGCATTCATCGAAAACGGACCGAGAGCAGTCGACTTTTTCGTATCCAAGACGGCGGTTCGCTTCGACATGCCGATGGTGTTTCCCGATTACCACGCGGAAGCGCCCGGGGGCTCGCAAGGCGGCCGGTCGATGGTTGCGCGTCCATTCGATGGCCGCGAGCTCGGGGAACACATCAAGACGCTCGGACCCGCGCTGCCGGAATTAACCGTCTTCGGAATGATGCTTGGATCCGGCAAAGAGATCGTTCACTTCATGCGCGCGACCCGGTCGCTCGGGTCGGCCTGGTATGTCACCAAGCGTCTGACGAAGCACTTTTTGCAGGTCTTGCGCTACGGGCGCGGAATGATCCTCACGAACGGCAACGCGCTGGCCGGTCGCCTCGCCAAGTCCGCGTTCGATCTTGGCGTTCCGCTATGGCTATCGTCGCCAGCGAAAAAACTGGTCATTACCGACGGCGCGGTACGCGGAGCGGTTATAGAACACGAAGGGCGTCCGGTGAGCGTTACTGCACGCAAGGGCGTCGTGCTCGCTTGCGGTGGCTTTCCGCACGATGTCGCCCGCCGCAAGGCGCTGTTTCCGCACGCCCCAACAGGCAACGAGCATTTTTCCCCCGGTCCCACGGGCAATACAGGAGATGGCTTACGTCTCGGAGAATCGGCGGGCGGCCACGTCAACACGTCTTTGCCGCACGCGGCCGCATGGGTACCGGTGTCACAAACCACGCGCAAGGACGGTAGCAACGGTGTGATGCCCCATTTCATCGACCGAGCCAAGCCAGGCGTCATTGCGGTCACGCGCGCCGGCAAGCGATTCACAAACGAAGGCAATTCGTATCACGACTTTGTTCAGGCCATGGTTGCGGCGTGCAACGGCGAGAAGGAAGTATCCGCGTACCTGATCTGTGATCACCGTACGTTGCGGAAATACGGGTTGGGCTGTGTCGCACCATTCCCGCTCCCCATCGGTCGACACCTCCGAACCGGATACTTGCTGCGCGGCCGGACCCTCAGTGAGCTTGCCCAAAAAGCAGGCATCAACGCCGCCGCACTCGAGGCGACCGTCACCGAGTACAACCGATTTGCGCGCGAAGGCAAGGATCCCGTGTTCGGTAAAGGCACCAAGGCGTACAACCGTTACCAAGGCGACGCGCTGCACACACCGAATCCGTGTGTGGCTCCGTTGGAGCATGGACCTTATTACGCCCTCAAGCTGGTCGTAGGCGACCTCGGAACGTATGCCGGCCTGCAAACGGATGCGCATTCGCGCGTGCTGGATGCGAGCGGCAAAGCCATTCCCGGGCTTTACGCAGTCGGCAATGACATCTGCAGCATCATGGGTGGGAACTACCCCGGCGCAGGGATAACGCTTGGACCCGCCTTGACCTTTGGTTATGTGGCTGGCTGCCACCTCGCCGGTGTGCCCACCCACGCTACGCAAACCGGAGCGCCCAGCAAGCAGAGCGCAGACATTGCGCGCGGACCGTCGGTCGAGCGTGACGGAGTGGTTGTAATGGGTGAGATCGCTTGATCCAGTAAACGCGTGAAGGTGATTCGATGAATACTGATGTCGCACCTCGTTTGTTGCAGGGTCAACTGGTTCTAGTGACCGGCGCCGGACAGGGCAACGGCCGTGCTATTGCGGTCGGTGTCGCCAGAGCCGGGGCCAAGGTCATCGTCACCGATATCCGAGCGGACACCGCGGAACAAACCGCGGTGGACATTCGCGCGGAACAAGGCGAGGCGTGGGCCTTTGCTCATGATGTGGCTTCCGCGCAAGCTTGCGCTGATCTCGCGGATCGCGTAGGCCGCGAGATTGGCCCCATCAGCGTGCTGATCAACAACGCGGGCATCATCATCCGCGAAGGCATCGACAGCCCGCGCGCGATCGAGAACTGGCGCCGGGTGATCGACGTGAATCTCAATGGCAGCTTCAACGTGATTCATGCGTGGCTCCCGGCATTGCGCAAGACGCGCGGCTGCATCATCAACGTCGGCTCCATCGCTTCGTTCGTTGGCGTCGGATCGACGCTCGGCTATTCGCCTTCGAAAGGGGCGGTACGGCTGATGACGCAAGCGCTCGCGCGGGACCTGTCTACCGACGGCATACGGGTAAATGCAATTGCTCCCGGCGTTATCGAAACACCGATGACGCAGTCGACCCGCGATAGTCCGGAGCGTCTGGAGGGCTTCATGGCTCGCACACCACTTGGTCGCGTCGGCCAGCCCGAGGAACTGGTTGGCCCGATCGTTTTCCTCGCATCAAGTATGTCGTCATACGTAAATGGCGTGACGTTGCCTGTCGATGGCGGCTTTCTCGCGACATAACAAACTAGACCCGCGAGCGTCTCATCCGTCACGTCGCAGCCAACCCTAGTACTGCGGCCCAACCATCAGGAGTAACCATGAAGCTCATATTTATCCGCCTCATCTTGGCGCTCGCAATCGCCGCAGCGAGCACCGCCGCTGCGCAGGCACAAGACATCAAAGAGCGCAATATGCGTTTGGGGCACTTGGTCCCGCCAGACCACGTACTCGCGAAGGGGGCACAAAGATTTATCGAGCTCGTGGGTGCTAAGAGTGGCGGCAAGCTTAAGATCAAGGAATTCCCCGGAGCGACGCTCGGCAGCGAGCAACAGCAGACCGGCGCTCTGCAAGGTGGCGTCCAAGAGTTCACGATGACCGGCACGGTCTCTGTGGCAGGCGTCTTAAAAGAGACCGGATTGCTGGACTTCCTGTTTACCATGGATAGCGCAGAGCAATCCGAAGCGCTGATTGATGGACCGTTTGGGAAAGCGCTATGGGACAAGCTTCCACCAAAGGGCTTGGTGGTACTTGCCAATTTTGAATCCGGCGCCCGTGTCGTCACGAACAGCAAGCGCCCCATCGTAAAGGCCGGCGATCTTAAGGGACTAAAAGTCCGTGTACCACCAAACCCGGTGTATGTCGAAGCTTTCTCCGCTATGGGCGCAAATCCAGCGGCGATAGCCTTCGGCGAGTTATACCAGGCGCTAGAAATGAGGACTGTCGATGCTCAGGAGAATCCTTACGCGCAGATTCTCTCGAGCAAATTCTATGAGGTCCAGAAGTACGCGAGCGCGACCAACCACGCCTTCACCCTTGCGGTAGTGCTCGTAAGCAAGAAGTTCTGGGACAAGCTTGCACCGGCGGAGCAGGCGATACTGCGTGATGCTGGCGCGGAGGCCAGCTCATACCAACGCAAGCTGAGCCGAGACGCTGAAAAGAAGTCGCGCGATGAACTCCAAGCGAAGGGCATGCAGATCAATGACATTGCACCGGCCGAGCTGGCGCAGCTGCGCGAGGCCGTCAAGCCGATCAACGAACGTTTCGCCGCGCAATATGACCCCGCCTTGGTGAAGCTCTTCAACACGGAGCTCGAGAAAACCCGGGCGAAGCGTTGAGCTGCTCGCAACCTTAGCGATGTCCCCACGCCAAAATTTCGAAGGAGATATATATGGCTAACGAGAGGAAATTTGCATCGCAAGCTGACCTCGAAGAAAAGAACATCAGCTTCGACAAGCTTTCCGACAACGCCTACGCCTACACCGCAGAGGGCGACCCCAATACAGGGATCGTAGTCGGCGATAACGCAGTGCTGGTGGCGGACACTCAGGCCACACCGGTCATGGCGCAGGACGTCATCCGGCGGATTCGCGAAGTCACCGACAAGCCGATCAAGTACGTGGTTCTGACCCATTACCACGCGGTGCGGGTGCTCGGCGCTTCGGGTTACAAGCCGAGCGAGATCATCGCGAGCCAAGATACCTACGATTTGATCGTCGAGCGCGGAGAGGCGGACATGAAGAGCGAGATCGAGCGCTTCCCGCGTCTTTTCCAGGCGGTCGAATCGGTGCCGGGCTTGACTTGGCCGACGATCACCTTCAAGGGCGAGATGACGCTGTGGCTCGGCAAGCTCGAGGTGAAACTGATTCAGCTCGGCCGGGGCCACACCAAAGGCGACACCGTGGTGTGGTTGCCGCAGCAGAAGATCCTGCTCTCAGGCGATCTGGTCGAGTACGACGCCACGCCCTACGCCGGAGACGCGTACTTCGAGGACTGGCCGAAGACGCTCGATGCGATCGCCGCGCTGAAGCCCGAGAAGCTTGTCCCGGGTCGGGGGCCGGCGCTGCAAACGCCGAAGGAGGTGCAGGCGGGGCTCGCCAGCACACGCGCCTTCGTGAGCGAGCTCTACGCCACGGTGAAGGAAAGCGCAGCCGCCGGGAAGGACTTGCAGACCGTCTATCGGGAAACCTTCGACAAACTCAAACCCAAGTACGGGCAGTGGGTCATCTTCGATCACTGCATGCCGTTTGACGTGTCGCGCGCTTACGATCTCGCAACGAAATATCCTGATCCGCGCATCTGGACTGCGCAGCGGGACAAAGAGATGTGGCAAGCGCTGGAGGGCCATGCGCCTCCAGCGTCGTTGACTGGAGCCGAATAGGGAAATCGGCGGCACTATGGAGAAGGATTACCAAAGGCTCGAGTTCGAGTATGTGAGCTCGCCGGACCAGGCCGCGCCGGAACCCGTGCGTCACCCCGTCATCGTCGTCGGGGCGGGGCCGGTCGGATTTGCGACCGCGATCGATCTTGCGAGGCAAGGCGTCCCGGTCGTCATGCTCGATGACGACAATCGGCTCTCCAGCGGTTCGCGTGCCATCTGCTTCGCCAAGCGCACGCTGGAAATCTTCGACCGTCTCGGCTGTGGCGAGCGCATGGTTAGGAAAGGCGTTTCCTGGAACGTCGGCAAGGTGTTCTTTCAGGACGAACTGGTCTACACCTTCAATCTTCTTCCGGAGTCGGGTCACCACCGTCCCGCATTCATCAACCTGCAGCAGTACTACGTCGAGGGCTATCTCCACGAGCACGCTCTCGCGCACAAGAATCTCGTCCTGCGCTGGACGAACAAAGTGGTCGGAATCGACCAGAAGCGAGATCGCGTCGAGGTGACAGTCGAAACGCCAGAGGGCCGCCACCAACTTCGCTGCGATTACTTGATTGCGTGCGACGGCGCGCGCTCGCCGATCCGGAACATGCTCGGGCAAGAGAGCAAAGGCCGCGTCTTTCGCGATCGCTTCCTCATCGCCGACGTCAAGATGAAAGCGGACTTTCCCGCCGAGCGTTGGTTCTGGTTCGACCCGCCATTTCATCGCAATCAATCGGTGCTGTTGCACATGCAGCCGGACAACGTGTGGCGGATCGATTTTCAGCTGGGCTGGGACGCCAATCCCGAGGAAGAGAAAAGACCCGAAAAGGTGATCCCGCGCGTGAAAGCGCTGCTCGGCGAGCACGCGCAGTTCGACTTCGAATGGGTGAGCGTCTATACCTTCGCATGCCTACGTATGGATGCTTTTCGGCATCGACGCGTGTTGTTCGCCGGCGACTCCGCCCACGGCGTGTCGCCATTCGGTGCGCGCGGCGCGAACAGCGGCGTGCAGGATGCCGAGAACATCGCCTGGAAGCTTCGGCTGGTGTTGCAGGGGAAGGCGCCCGATCGCCTGCTCGATACCTATGCTACGGAGCGCGAGTATGCAGCCGACGAAAACATCCTCAACTCGACTCGCGCGACGGACTTCATCACGCCAAAGAGCGAGGTAAGCCGTACCTTCCGCGATGCGACGCTGAAGCTTTCGAAGGACCATCCTTTCGCTCGCCGCCTGGTGAACTCGGGCAGGCTTTCAATGCCCGCGACGCTTGTCGGCTCAGTGCTCAACACGCCGGACCGAGATGTGTTCAGCGGCGCGATGGGTCCTGGCGCACCATCGGCCGACGCGCCGGTGCGGAAAGGTGGCTCGGCGGACTGGTTCCTGCAGCAGATCGGCAACGAGTTTACGGGGGTGTATTTCAGCGCCGGTCCTGGGCTCGCGTCCGAACTGGCTACGGCGATGGGAGGGCTCGCGCAAGGTGCGATTCCGGTGAAGCCGGTCGTGGTCGTCCCGGCTGGCAAGGCAGCCGCTTCCTCGCATGGAATGACCGTAGTCGAGGACGCGGACGGCGTGCTCGCGCAGCGCTTTGATGCACGGCCTGGCACCTACTACTTGTTTCGGCCTGACCAGCACGTGTGCGCCCGCTGGCGCGAGTTCCGCGCGCAGTCGGTCGAGGCGGCGGTTGCGCACGCCACATGCAATGCTTGAACGGAGTCCGATATGGCGCTGCTCTACATCGAACCCAACATCGCGCAACCGGATGATTTCTACGAGGCACTGATCGAGACGCATCGCGATCTCGATGCAGCACAGAGCCAGATGGTCAACGCGAAGCTCATTCTCCTGCTCGCCAACCATATCGGCGATCTGCAGGTACTTCGCGATGCGATGCGACGTGCGCGCGGTGGCGTGGCCTCGCGCACATAAGGTATTCAGCCCTCACGAGAGTTTCATTGGAAGGTGAAGATGACCGCGACATCGAAAACGCAATCCTCAGTGAAGGCACCCGCGGTTGAGCAACCACTCGGCTACCTATCGGGGTTCCATAACGAATTCGCCACCGAGGCGTTGCCCGGTGCGCTACCGATCGGGCAGAACAACCCTCAACGCTGTCCGTATGGCCTGTACGCCGAGCAGATCTCCGGGACGGCATTCACTGCTCCGCGTCATGCCAATCGGCGAACTTGGTTCTATCGCATCCGGCCTGGCGTGCACCACAAGCCGTTCAAGCGCATCGAGAACGGCCTGCTAACAAGTAACTTCGGCGAGGCCGTTGCCACACCGAACCAACTCCGCTGGGACCCGATCCCGATTCCGAGTAAGCCGACCGACTTCATCGAAGGCCTGGTCACGATGGGCGGCAACGGTTCGCCCGAAGCACAAGCCGGCGCCGGTATTCATATCTACGCCGCCAACCGCTCTAGACCCGAGCGTTTCTTTGCTAATGCTGACGGCGAGCTGCTGGTCGTGCCGCAGCAGGGAAGACTCCGACTTGCGAGCGAAATGGGACTGTTGGAGATCGAACCACGCGAGATCGCCGTCGTGCCGCGCGGCGTGCGCTTCCGAGTCGAGCTTCTCGATAGCGTTGCGCGGGGCTATGTCTGCGAGAACTTCGGCGCACCGCTCCAGCTTCCCGATCTCGGCGTGATCGGCTCGAACGGCCTTGCCAACCCGCGCGACTTCCAGACACCGATCGCCTGGTATGAGGACCGAGAGGGCAAATTCGAGCTCGTCAACAAGTTCATGGGGAATCTATGGGCGGCCGAGTTCGACCACTCGCCGCTCGATGTCGTCGCCTGGCATGGCAACTTGGCGCCGTACAAATACGATCTGCGCCGCTTTAACGCCATCGGCTCGATCAGCTACGACCATCCCGATCCGTCGATCTTTCTGGTGCTGCAGTCGCCCTCGGATACGCCGGGCGTCGACATGATCGACTTCGTGATCTTTCCCCCGCGCTGGCTCGTCATGGAGCACACTTTCCGGCCGCCGTGGTTCCACCGTAACGTCGCAAGCGAATTCATGGGCCTCATCCACGGCGAATACGACGCGAAGGCCGAGGGCTTCGTTCCCGGCGGCGCGTCGCTCCACAATTGCATGAGCGGGCATGGGCCGGACGTCGAGACGTTCGAGAGGGCATCGACGCGGGATTTGTCGAAGCCCGACCGCATCACCGACACGATGGCAGTCATGTTCGAAACGCGGCTAGTGATCCGGCCGACCAAGTTCGCGCTCGAAGCCTCGCAGCTTCAGCACGAGTACTACACCTGCTGGCAGGGCCTCGAGAAGCACTTCAATCCAACCCAACCTTGAATGATCAAGATGAGTTCGATCAATGAGACCCATGACCCCCGGCTCAGGAGCTGGGTCGAAGCAGCGAACGCCCCGGGAGCCGACTTCCCGATTCAGAACCTCCCATTCGGGGTGTTCCGCCGGAAAGGTTCAAACGAAGCGTTTCGTGGAGGTGTTGCTATCGGCGACCAAGTGCTGGATCTCGCCGCCGGTCACAAGGCGGGCGCATTTTCAGGCGAAGCGGCGGCGGCCGCAGCGAATTGCGCGGACGCGACGCTCAACCCCTTCATGGCGATGGGTTCCGGCGCGTGGTCGGCATTGCGGCTCGCGCTGTCGCGCGCGCTGCGCGCGGGCGCGGCGCCGGCCGAGCGGCTGCGCACGTGCCTCGCGCCCCAGTCGCAGGTCGAGCACTCGGTGCCTGCACACATCGGCGATTACACGGATTTCTATACATCTGTCCACCACGCAACCACTGTCGGCAAGCAATTTCGGCCCGACAACCCGCTGCTGGCGAATTATAAATGGGTGCCGATTGGTTATCACGGGCGCGTTTCGTCGATCGGCGTCAGTGGTCAAACGTTCCCTCGACCGAGCGGGCAAACAAAGGCCGCTGACGCGGAAACGCCCACATTAGGTCCGAGCAAACGGCTGGACTACGAGCTGGAAGTCGGCGTCTATATCGGAGTCGGCAACGACCTGGGAAAACGGGTGAAGATCGGCGAGGCCGGGTCGCACATCTTCGGTCTGTGCCTGCTCAACGATTGGTCCGCACGCGATATCCAGGCTTGGGAGTATCAGCCGCTCGGTCCGTTTCTGTCGAAGAATTTCGCCTCCACCATTTCCCCTTGGATCGTCACGCTCGAGGCGCTCGCCCCGTACCGTGTCGAATGGATTCGGCCGCCTTCTGATCCGCCGCCGCTCTCGTACTTGGATTCTTCAGACGAGCGCGCACAGGGCGCGTTCGATATCAAGCTTGAAGTGTGGCTCGAGACCGCAAAGATGCGCGAGTCAGGTCAAAAGCCGGCGCGCCTTTCACGTAGCAACTTCCGCGACGCTTATTGGACGATCGCGCAAATGCTCGCGCACCACACCGTAAACGGTTGCAATCTGCGGCCGGGAGATCTTTTCGGGAGTGGTACGCAATCCGGCCCAACGCCCGAAGAAGCCGGATCATTGCTCGAACTTTCCGCGGGCGGCAAGCAGCTGGTCAAACTCCCGAATGGGGAGGCGCGAACTTTCATCGAAGATGGCGACGCGATCATCATGTGCGGCTTCTGCGAAAAGCCCGGTCTCGCGCGGATCGGTTTTGGGGAATGCCGCGGCATCGTATTGCCGACCGAATAGGTCTTACAACCGGATCAGGAGATCTCCTATGTCTATAGCTCGCAAAAGTGCAGCGCTTATTGCGTTCGCGGTGACCCTCCTCGGCAGCCCGCTTGCTTACGCGCAGAGTTATCCCGCGAAGCCGATTCGGCTTCTCGTTCCCTTCGCCGCGGGCGGGGGAACCGATTTCTTCGCGCGCTCAGTCGGCGGGAAAATGTCGGAAGCGCTCGGCCAGACGATCGTGGTCGAAAACCGTCCGGGCGCTTCTTCGATCATTGCCGCCGAAGCCGCCGCGAAGTCCGCGCCAGACGGGTACACCATGCTGCTCGGAGACACGACTACGTATGCCGTCAATCCGAGCGTGTTCAAGAGACTGCCTTATGACCCGCAGAAAAACTTCGCGCCAGTGTCACTGACTGCCCGGTTTGTGATGACGCTCGCGGTGAACCCCGCAGTGGTGAAGGTGAACTCAGTGAAAGAACTCGTCGACGCCGCAAAGAAGGAGCCGGGCAAGATCGACTATGCCACCCCGGGTGCCGGCACACCTCACCATCTGGCAATGGAGCTATTCCAGCAACGCACGGGCATCAAATTGACGCATGTGCCCTACAAGGGGGCCGCGCCGGCAATACAAGACATGCTCGGCGGCCAGATTGGGCTGATGTTTCTCGATCTTCCGAGCGCCACCCCGCAGTTGAAGGGTGGCAAGATTAAAGTCATTGCCACCGCAACACCAAAGCCGAGTCCCCTCTTGCCGGGTGTTCCAACGATTGCGGAGTCGGGCGTGCCGGGCTTCGAAGCATGGGCGTGGCAGGGCTTCGTGGTCCCGGCCGGTACACCGCCCGAGGCGATCGCGAAGCTGCGCGACGCTTACATCAAGGCGGTCAACGATCCGGGGGTCCGCGGAAAGCTCCTCGAAGCGGGTATCGAACCCCTCCAAAGCACTCCCCAGGAAATGGGCGACTACATGAAATCGGAGCAGGCGAAATGGGCAAAGGTGATCAAGGAGGGCAACATCACCATCGAATGATCCATGTCCAATTCTTGGCTCATTTTCCAGAATGTCCTATGTGCGACTGGTCGAGGAGGAGAAGGCTTCCGATGGGCGAGCAACTTGAGCAACAAGCAGGCGGTTCCGGTTTTCACGATCTCCTGTTCAACGGGTGCAAGCCCGCCGAGCTCATACGGCGGTACGTGGCGAGGCCTATATCCAACACAATCCTGACGTAGCCGATGGCACGGAGGCATTTATGGTTAAGGCTTGTCCAACACCTGCCCTCAAGCCGGCGCACCTATGGCGCCGTCAACTCGCTCGGGCAGGTGTCGGACAACCCTTAATAATAGCGCCGTCGAACGGCCGGTCTCAGGACGGGACCGCACAGCCGCGGTGATCGAAGGAGGCCGGAGCGCCTTTACCCCATCGCGGGGGACGGCGGGCCGTCATTTACGAAGCAGCGACGACCAGCCATACGTTGATGAGCGTTGAAAAAAGATCCTGCGATCCATCGCGTGCAATTGATTGCAATCGTCATCTTTGGATCTTTGAAGCGCGCCCTAAGGACTACGCGTGACGTCGGGGTGCGTCGGCCGATGGGTTCTAGTTGAGACTGCCGTTTCATTTGGTCGCCGGCGGTCTATCGATTCTGGGAAACGGTGTCTTGATCGCCACTGACTAGCCATTCTTCGAGCGCTTCTACCGAATAGAACGCTCTTCCCGTGCGCTTCAAGTGCTTCGGCCCTTTGCCGAGAACTCGCTAGTTGGCCAACGTTCTTTCGGACAAACCGAGGTACAGAGCAGCGCGCAGCGCCCCGGCGATGTCCTCCTGCCCGATGAGGGCCAGTCGCAGTTTGCTACCAGCGGTGTTTCCCGCACGATCCTTCATGGCGGTTTTCTTTTCCGTGAGTTCACAGGTTGGCAAACCCGATTCTCGGATTCACCAGGAAAACCGCCGCCCTCAACCTTCAACTACCGCTGGGACACCTCCAAGTACACTTGCCAGCGATTGATGTGTCCAAACTGTGGCCAAGACGCTGCGGTTCGGTGCGGTTCAGTGCGTGTGGTTGCACGCTAAATAGTTGAAAGAACTGAACCGCGCGTCTCGGCAGGGCGTCTTTTAATCCGTTGGTCGCGGGTTCGACCCCTGCACGCGCTACCATGAAATCAAAGTTCATGCTTTACCCGCCCATGGAGAGCGACGCGTGCTCGCGCGCTGCCACTCGCGCACTCGCGCGAGCTTCTCCGCGGACAGGTCGGCTGCTGCGACAGCTCGCCGGGGAAGCACGCGACGAAGCACTTCCACGGGACCGGGCATCCGATCATGCGTTCGCTCGAGCCCGGCGAGTCCTGGGGCTGGTGCTACGTCGACCAGGTCGGGTTCGAGCTCGGCGAGCCGGCCCCGCTCTGGCCGCGCTGACGGTGGTATGGTCGCTGCGCCGGAGCCCCGAACCCGGGCACTCCGGCGACGGCGGCGCGGGCGCGGGGCCGAATCGTGCAATCCCTCACTCCCGGGCGCGACGACCGGCGCGGACCGGCTGGTGACGGCGCGCAACCTGCGGTATCGTCGGCACCCTGCGACGTTGCCCGCGGGGCGGCGATGAAACTGGATCCGGAATTCGACGAAGTCGAAGTGCTGCTCTCGCGCGCCGCGCGAGCGCAGCTGCCGCTGTGGCGGCAGATCCTGCTGTACCTCAATCCGTTCGCGCTGTTCAAGGACGCCGCGCGCGGGCCGGCCTGGATGCGCGAGCGCGCAGTCTCGTACAACCGGGCCATGCGCTGGGTCCTGCTGCCTTACATCCGGCGCTACGTCCTGATCGCGGCCGTGCTGTTCCTCGGCATCGCGCCCGCCGAAGCGCTCGCCGCACAGGACTCGATCCTCATCATTCCCGCCGCGGCCGCCGCCGTCGGCTGTTGCATCGCGCTCTCCGTGGCGGTGTGCGCCTGGGTGGGATACGTCCTGCTCGGGGCGCGCTCCGACCGCGATTAGGCGGCCGGTACCGGCGGTCGTCGACCGGCGCTGCACCCGCGGGCATCCCGGGCGACAATCCCGACTCGCCAGTCACCCCCGGAACAGCTCCGGCGGAAAACCGCATGCGGTATCGCAAGCGCGACGCCAAGGCCTATGCGCGCCAGCACCTCAGGGGGATCTGGGCGGCGACGCTGACGCCGTTTACACCCGATCTGCGCGTCGACGAGCACGGCTGGCGGCGCAACCTCCGCCACTGGTACCGCGAGCTCGAGATCGCGGGTCTGTTCGTGAACGGCAAGCAGGGCGAGTTCGCCTCGATGACGGTGGACGAACGGAAGCGCACGGCCGAGCTGGCGATCGACGAAGCCGCCGGACGCGGCGGCGTGATGGTGTCGTGCTCCGACCAGAGCCTCGACACCGTCGTCGAGCTGGCGCAGCACGCGGAAGCCGCGGGCGCCGATTACATCGTCGTGCACACGCCGCTCCTCTATTTCGGCGCGCACACGCCCGATACGATCTACGAGTACTACCGCTATGTCGCCGAGCGGGTCGACATCGGCATCGCGCTGTGGAACCAGCCGCCCGACTGCGGCTATCTGCTCGAGCCCGAGGTGTGCCTGCGACTCGCCGAGCTGCCGAACGTCGTGGCGATCAAGTACAGCGTGCCGCGGGAGACCTACGCGCGGCTCACGCGCATGGCGGGCGACCGCCTGATCGTCAGCACCTCGAGCGAGGAGGACTGGCTCGACAACGTCGTCGAGCTGGGCTGGCAGGTCTACCTGTGCTCGACGCCGCCGTTCCTGCTGCAGACACCGGCGGATCGCCGCATGCACGACTACACCGCGCTGGCGATGAAGGGCGAGGTCGAGCAGGCGCGGAAGGTGCGCGACAGCCTCGAGCCGGTCCGCCGCGCACTAAAATCGACGCGCCCTGCGGGCAAGGCGGCGGCGCATCAGAAGTACTGGCAGGAGCTGCTCGGGCAGGTCGGCGGGCCCGTACGTCGCCCGCTGATCGATCTCACCGACGCCGAGCGGGCTGCTACGCGCCCGGCGTTCGAGAGCTGCGGGCTGCGGCTCGGCGCTGCGCGCGCGGTCGCGTAAGGCGCTGCGGTGGAAGGAAAGGTCGGGAGCGTGGTCGTTCCGCCGCGTTGGCACGCGGGTGGGCCGATCGACTTGCAGCATTGCAGCATTGCAGCGTTTCTTCCATGCTGTAAACATGAAAGCCACCCTCATCGTCACCCGTCGCGGCGGCGTCACGCTGCCGGCCAGACTCCGCCAGTTGCTCGGTATAAGGGCTGACGACCAGCTCATCGCTGAAGCGACACCGGAAGGACTGCTCCTGCGACCCGCAGTGACGCTGCCGATCGAGATCTACAGCGAGCAGCGGATCCGGGAATTCGATCAGGCCGAAGCCGATCTGGCGAAGGTGCTGTGCCGCAAGAAGAAGCCGAGGTCCCCACGCTGATCGGTTGCGGGTGCGGACATTTCCAGACGCGGAAGTGGCGTGCAAACGATCCGCCGTCACGTGAATGTGCGGATCATGGCTTGCCGGAGCGCCGCGCTTCTGCTCGCCTTCGCCGGCTGCGCGGTGCACGCGCAGACGGTGCCGCTCGACGTCCCGTTCGTGCCGACGCCGTCCGAGGCGGTGTCCGCGATGCTGAAGCTGGCAGGAGTCGGAAAGGACGACGTCGTCTACGACCTGGGGTCCGGCGACGGGCGGATCGTGATCGCCGCTGCGCGCCGTCATGGCGCCCGCGGTGTCGGCATCGATATCGATCCGGCGCGCATCGCGGAAGCCGAGCGGAACGCGCGCGTGGCCGGCGTGGCGAGCCGCACCCGCTTCGTCAGGCAAGACCTGTTCGAGGCGGACATCGGAGACGCGACGGTGGTCACCCTGTACCTGCTGCCGCGCCTGAATCAGCGGCTGCGCCCGAAGCTCCTCGCCGAGCTGAGGCCGGGCACGCGCGTGGTGTCCTATGGCTTCGACATGGGGGACTGGGAGCCCGAGCGCATCGTCGAGGTCGGCTCGGCCACGGTCTTCCTCTGGCTCATCCCGGACCGCCGTCAGTAGCCGGGTTGAAAACGGAATGCGCCCTTGACGGGCGCGTTTCCCGGGCGGTTTTCGCTACAAGCCGCGCTGCACCGCGCGGATCAGCTTCGAGGTGTCGTAGCCGCGCTCGGCGGCGCGGGCAACGAGACGGTGGTAGGTCTGCTCGTCCATGTTGCGCGTGCGGGACAGGATCCAGAGCCGCGAGCCGTCCGGGTCGCCGAACATCGCGTAGCTGAAGTCGCCGGAGAGCTCGATCAGACGATAGGTGCCGTTGTACCAGGGCCCCCAGCCGATCAGGTCGGGCCCGAACCGCAGCTCGCCGGGGCGCTGACCGCTGCCGGTGGTCACGAGCCGTCCGATGTCCATCACCCAGGTCTTGTCCTTCTCGATGCACTGGTTGATGAACGACACGTCGCCTTCGACCCGGCGCACGAACGTCGTCACCACGTCGGACTCGCAGTTCCGCTGCCTCCAATTGTCGAGCCGGGCGATCTCGTAGTAGCGCCCTTCGTAGCGCAGGTAGTCCAGCTCGACCACGTCGCTCTGGCCCGGTTGGGGGGTTTGGCCCGAGGCGGCGAGCGATGCCAGGGCGAGCGCAGCACCAGCACCGAGCTGCAGCAGGCTGTTCTTCATAAGGGGCCTCCCTTCCGTCCCGTAACACCTTCATTATGCGGCGATCCCGATCTGTCCGCCATAAAAGAGCGGGCCATGAACGGACGCCCCGGGCGGGTTTCTACCCAGGCGGCTTCCAGGCTGGCGGGACCAGCCGCCGCTTCCCGTCTTTCGTCCTGGCCACGCCCGGCTCGTCGAGTGCCTCCCGGTCCCAGAGCTGGCACGTGACTTGGTGGTGCTTCTGATCGAGCGCCTCGCAATAGTTCGTGTATTCGCAGACGAGCACCTCCGCGCCGTAGCCGAGGCGCACCTTCTGGAACCAGTCGGGGTCCGCGAGGCTCTGCCGCGCGAAGCCGACGACGTCGGCCTTGCCCTCGGCGAGCAGTGCCTCGGCCTGATCGAAGCCGTGGATGCCGCCGGTCACAACCACGGGCGTTTCGAATCCCGCCGCGCGGACCGCATGGCGGATCGCCGCGGTCGGATCGACGTTGCGCCCGAACGGGCCGCGCTCGTCCGAGACGTATTGGGGCATGCACTCGTAGCCGCTCGGCCCGGTGTACGGATAGGCCGCCCAGCCGACCGCGGGCTGCTTCGCGTCGTCGAACTTGCCGCCGCGCGAGAGCGACAGGAAATCCATGCCGGCGCGCGCGAACTCGACGCCGAAGAACGCCGTGTCGGCGACCGTGTTGCCGCCCGCGACGCATTCCTCCGCGAGGAAGCGGCAGCCGATCGTGTAGTCGTCGCCCGCCGCCTCGCGCACGCGCCCGAACACTTCCAGCGGCAGCCGCACGCGCTGCTCGCGCGCACCGCCGTAGCCATCGGTGCGGTCGTTGAGCCGCGAGAGAAACGACGCCATCGTGTACGCGTGCGCATAGTGCAGCTCGACGCCGTCGAACCCTGCCTCGCGCGCACGGCGTGCAGCCCGGGCGAAGAGATCAGGCAGCACGCGCGGCAGCTCGCGGACATGGGCGAGATCCATGTCGGTGACGCGCTCGCGATAGCCGAACCGCAGCGCTTCCAGCTCGCGGGTCTCGAGCACGCGCGCGAGCTCGTCCTCGGGGAGCGCGGCGAGCACGGTGCGGACCTGCACCTCCGGCCAGCCCTCCGCGCCGAGGCGCTCGCGATGCCAGGGCTGGATCTCGAGAAAGCGCCCGAAGAATTTCTCGGGCTCCGGCCGCCGGCGGATCGCGAGGAAATCGATGAGCTGGATGAGGAGCCGCGTACGGCCCTCGCTCGCGCGGTGCACCGTCTGCACGAGCTCCCGCAAGCCGGGGAGAAAGCGGTCGTGGCCGATGCGCAACAGCGGCCCGGAAGGGATGTCGCGGATGCCGGTCGCCTCGACGACGATCGCGCCCGGCTTGCCGCGAGCGAATCGCTCGTACCAGGCCAGGTTCTCGTCGGTGACGAAGCCTTCTTCGGTCGCCCGCCACGGCACCATCGCCGGGACCCAGGTGCGGCTCTCGAGCGGCATGCGCCGGATCGCGATCGGACTGAAGAGCCGCGAGCGCGCCGCTTCGTCGCGCGTCGGCCACCGGCCAGGCGCCGCCTTCCACCTGATTCGTTGCGGAGGACGCCACATGCCAGCCGAGTCTACGGCAAAGCCCCGCGTGCTAGCATCGATCGATGAGTGCGACGCCGGCCGAGCTTGCCGCGAGGTACGAGCGCATCGCCTTGTGCCTGCAAGGCGGCGGGGCGCTTGGCGCGTACCAGGCGGGCGTGTACCAGGCGCTCGACGAAGCGGGCGTCCGTCCGACGTGGGTCGCCGGCATCTCGATCGGCGCGGTCAACGCCGCGATCATCGCCGGCAACCCGCCCGAGCGCCGCCTGGAACGGCTGCGGGAATTCTGGGAAACCGTGTCGCACGGCGCGCTGCCGTTCGAGGCGCCGGATCTGCGGCTCGTCTCGCAGGCGTGGTTCGGCGACTTCTCGTTGCGCGGGCTCGCGGGCCTCACGGCGGCCGCGCAGGTGATGGTGCGCGGTCAGCCGGGATTCTTCGAGCCGCGCCTGCCGCCGCCGTGGCTGCGCTCGGCGGGGACCGAGGGCGCGACGAGCTTCTACGATACGGCACCCCTGCGCGCGACACTCGATCGCCTCGTCGATTTCGAGCATCTCAACTTCGGCGGCATGCGCGCGACGTTCGGCGCGGTCGAAGTGGAAACCGGAAACTTCAAGTACTTCGACACGGGCACGCCCGAGGATCGGCCGCTCGGCCCCGAGCACATCATGGCCTCGGGCGCGTTGCCGCCCGCGTTCGCCTCGGTCGCGGTGCGCGGCAAGCGCTACTGGGACGGCGGCCTCGTCTCCAACACGCCGCTCGAGTACGTGCTCGACGACGAGCCCCGCCGCGACACGCTCGCCTTCCAGGTCGACCTCTGGAGCGCGAAGGGTGAAGCGCCGCGCGACTGTGCTGGAAGTGCTCGAGCGACAGAAGGACATCCTGTACTCGAGCCGCACCCGGAAGGGGACCGACCGCTTCGCGCGGCGGCAGAACCTGCGGCGGCTCATCCAGCTCGCGGTGGACGCGCTGCCGCCGGCGGTGCGCATCCAGCCGGAGGTCGCGCGCCTCGCGCGAGGAAGGGTGCCGCAAAGTCATGAACGTGGTCCACCTCATCTACCGGGCGAAAGAGTACGAGACCCACGCCAAGGACTACGAATTCAGCTCGATCGCAATGCGCTTCCATTGGGAGGCGGGGTACGAGGACGCGAAGGCGTCGCTCGCCCGACCCGACTTCCTCGAGCGGCCGGCGGGCGACCGGGCGGTCGCGACGCATGATATTCACCGCGGGACGGGGGCTCGCTGATTACGGCAAAATGACGATTCGCATGCGCTGAATTCGCCGTGTCGTTCTTCAACCTCTACCGGCACAATTTTGCCCGGGTTGCGATCTGCATCCCGGAGGTGCGCGTCGCGGATCCGGCGTTCAACGCCGACAAGTCCGTCGCGCTGCTCGAAGAGGCGGGACGCCGGCGCGCGATCCTCGCACTCTTCCCCGAGCTCGGGCTCTCGGCGTATTCCTGCGAGGATCTCTTCCACCAGCAGGCGCTGCTCGACGGCGCTCTAGGCGCGCTCGGGCGCGTCGTCGGGGCGTCGCGCGAGATCCCGGTCATCGCCGTCGTCGGCGTTCCGCTCGTCGTCGACAGCCTGCTCTTCAACTGTGCCGTGGTCGTGCACGGCGGGCGCGTTCTCGGCGTGACGCCGAAGACCTATCTGCCGAACTACCGCGAGTTCTACGAGCTCAGGCAGTTCACGCCCGGCGACGTCGTCGCGCGCGCCACCATCGATCTGCTGGGACAGAAAGACGTGCCGTTCGGCTCCGGCCTGGTGTTCCAGCTCGAGAATCAGCCGCTCTTCGCCTTCCACGCCGAGATCTGCGAGGACCTGTGGACGCCGATCCCGCCGTCGTCGTACGCCGCGCTCGCGGGCGCGACGGTGCTGCTCAATCTTTCGGCGTCGAACATCGTCGTCGGCAAGGATCAGTACCGGCGCGAGCTCGGCTCGAACCAGTCGGCGCGCTGCCTCGCCGCCTATCTCTACAGCGCCGCCGGCTTCGGCGAATCGACGACCGATCTCGCCTGGGACGGCCATGGGTTCGTCTACGAGAACGGCTCCCTGCTCGCCGAGTCGGAGCGCTTCGCTTACGGCTCGCAGCTCGTCGCCGCCGACATCGACCTCGACCGCATCGCGCAGGACCGCATGCGGCAGAACAGCTTCGGCGAGTCGATCCGGCGCCACGCGCACGAGGTGTCGCGCTTCCGCACCGTGCGCTTCGCCGCGGAGCTGCCCGCCGACCGCGAGCTCGCGCTCGAGCGGCGCTACGAGCGCTTCCCGTACGTGCCGTCCGACCCGGCCACGCGCGATGCGCGCTGCCAGGAGGTCTACGACATCCAGGTCCACGGGCTCGCCAAGCGTCTCAGGTCGATCGGCGCCGAACGCGTGGTGATCGGCATCTCGGGCGGGCTGGACTCGACGCAGGCGTTGATCGTCTGCGCGCGGGCGATGGACGTGATGGGGCTCGCGCGCTCGAACATCCTCGCCTACACGATGCCGGGCTTCGCGACCTCCGCACGCACGCTCGACCAGGCGCGGCGGCTGATGAAGGCGGCGGGCGCGACCGCGAACGAGATCGACATCCGCCCGGCGTGCCTGCAGATGCTCAAGGACATCGGGCACCCGTATGCGCGCGGCGAGAAGGTCTACGACGTGACGTTCGAGAACGTCCAGGCCGGCGAGCGGACGAGCCATCTTTTCCGGCTCGCCAACCTGCACCATGCGCCGGTCGTCGGCACGGGAGATCTCTCCGAGCTCGCGCTCGGCTGGTGCACCTACGGCGTCGGCGATCACATGTCGCACTACCACGTCAACGCGAGTGTCCCGAAGACGTTGGTGCAGTATCTCGTTCGCTACGTCGCGCGCACCGGACAGCTCGGCGGCGACGCGAGCAGGCTGCTCATGGACGTGCTCGACACCGAGATCAGCCCGGAGCTCGTGCCGGGCGCGAACGGCACCCAGCCGGGCCAGACCTCGGAGAGCGTCGTCGGACCGTACGAGCTGCAGGACTTCCATCTCTACTACACGCTGCGCTTCGGCTATTCGCCGCAGAAGGTCGCGTTCCTCGCGTGGCATGCGTGGCAGGATCGCACCCGCGGTACCTGGCCCGACATTCCGCAGGTGCGCCGCAACGAGTATTCGCTCCCCGAGATCAAGCGCTGGCTGCGGGTGTTCGCGCAGCGATTCTTCCAGCTGTCCCAGTACAAGCGGAGCGCGATGCCCAATGCGCCCAAGGTCGGCTCGGGCGGATCGCTCTCGCCGCGCAGCGACTGGCGCGCACCGAGCGACGGCGAGGCCGCCGCCTGGCTCGCCGCGATCGACGCGATCCCGGAATGACGGTGCGCGAGCTGGCGGGGTTGCCGGATGCCGGAGGCGCGGGGCCGCTCCTTGCGGCGCTCGCCGCATCGATTGCCCTGCACGCGGTGGCGCTCGCCGGCCTCCCGGACCTCTGGACGTACTCCGAGCGACCCGCGAGCGCGCCGTTGAACGCCTGGCTCGAGCCGGCCGCGCGCCGGCGGTCGCGATGCCGGAAGCGCAAGCGCCAGCGGTGGCACCGCCGGAGCGCATCGCACCGCAGCCCAAGCGGGCGGCACCCAGGCCGAAGCCCGCCGCGGTTGCGGTGTCGCCGGCTGCCGAGCGCGTCGAGCCTGCCGCGTCACCGGCGGCGGCGCCCGCGACGGTGACCGAGAGTGCGCCCGCCGGGGACACGAAAAGCGAGGCCCGGCCCGTGCTCGCGCTCGGGACCCCGACGCTCGCGCCGCGCGCCGGCGACGAAGCGCTCGAAGCGGGTTCGCTCGCCCAGTACCGGCTCGCCCTCATCGGCGCCGCGAAGCGGCTCAAGCAGTATCCGGCGCAGGCTGTCGATCGCGGCGTCCAGGGGAGGGTGGACGTGCGCCTCGTGATCGGTGCCGGCGGCGAGCCGGCAACGGTGACAGTGAAGCGCTCGAGCGGCCACGAGCTGCTCGACCGACAGGCGGTCGACACGATGCGAAAGGCGACCGCGGCGACACCGATCCCGCCGGCGCTCCGGCACCGCGAGATCGTGGTCGAGATCCCGGTGCTGTACGAGCTGAAGAGCGAGAGCTGACCGCGGTCGGTCAGCGCTCTGGCGCGAACGCGACCACGTGGTCGACGTCGAGCCGGATGCCGATCCGCTCGCCGAGCGCGTGGTTGTGGTGGCTGGGCACGAGCGCGAGTACCTTGCGACCGCTCTCCAGCTTCAGCGTGTAGAGGATCTCGGCGCCACGAAACGCCTTGTGGAGCACCTCTGCTTTCTGCGGGGCGGCGTCGTCGTGGACGACGTCGTCGGGCCTCAGTAGCACCTCCACGTGACACCCCTTGCCGCAGATCTCGCAGCCGATCTCGCATTGATGCGGGATCTCGCCCTTCAGCAGGCCGAGCTCGATCTCGACCTCGCGCGGGTTCCGGACTGCGCCGGGCAGGAAGACGCCCTGGCCGACGAAATCGGCGATGAAGCGGTTTGCGGGGCGATGGTAGAGGTTGTAGGCGAGGTCCCACTGCTCGATCCGGCCCTGGTGCACGATCCCGATCTCGTCGGCGATCGCGAACGCCTCGTGCTGGTCGTGCGTGACGAGAACCGCGGTCGTCCGGGTGCGCTTGATGATCTCGCGCACCTCCAGCCCCAACCGTTCGCGCATCTCGACGTCGAGGTTCGAGAACGGCTCGTCGAGGAGCAGCAGCTCGGGCTGCGGAGCGAGCGCGCGCGCGAGCGCTACCCGCTGCTGCTGGCCGCCCGAGAGCTCGTGCGGATACTTGTGTGCATGCCCGCCGAGCCCCACCCCTTCGACCAGCTCCGCGACGCGCCGGGCCCGCTCTCGCCGCGCGAGACCGTGCAGGCCGAAGCCGATGTTCTCGGCGACCGAGAGGTGAGGAAAGAGCGCGTAGTCCTGGAACACCATCCCGATCCGCCGTTGCTCCGGCGGAACTGTTACGCCCGGCCCCGAGACGATGCGGCCGTTGAGCAGGATCTCACCGCGCGACGCCGGCTCGAAGCCGGCGATGCACCGGAGCACGGTCGTCTTGCCGCAGCCGCTCGGGCCGAGCAGGCAACCGATCGCGCCGCGTTCGAGCGTAAACGAGAGGCCGCGCACGACCGCGCGGTCGTCGTAGGCCTGGTGAAGATCACGCAGCTCGAGGAGCGGACCCGGGTCGCTCATATCGTACTGATTATACGTATCTCGCCTGGCCTAGAAACAAGAATCATTCTTGTTAGAATCCTCTGCGAGGGGGACAGTGAGGCGGGGTGTGGGACAGGCCGCGACGCTAGGGATGCCGGTCGCACGGCCGAAGCGGCCGCTGGGCGCGCTCGGGCTGATCGCGCTCGCGATCACGGCGCTCGTCCTCGCGCCGCTCGCAGCGGTGGTCGCGAACGTGTTCGCTCCGGGCGAGTCGACGTGGGCGCACCTCGCCGCGACCGTGCTGCCCGGCTACCTGTGGAACACCTTGCTGCTGCTGCTCGGCGTCACCTGCGGCGTCGTGTCGATCGGCGTTCTCACCGCTTGGCTCCTCACCGCCTACCGCTTCCCCGGCCGGCACGTGCTCGAGTGGGCGCTCGTCCTGCCGCTCGCGATGCCGGCCTACGTGATGGCCTATGCGTACACCGACTGGCTGCAGTTCACCGGCCCGGTGCAGACGACTTTGCGCGCGCTTACCGGGTGGCAGGCGCGGGAGTACTGGTTTCCCGAGATCCGCTCGCTCTACGGCGCGGTCGCGATGTTCTCGTTCGCGCTGTATCCGTACGTCTACCTGCTCGCGCGCACGAGCTTCCTGGAGCTGTCGCGGAGCGCGCTGGAGGCTGGACGCCTGGCGGGCTACGGCGGGTGGGGCCGCTTCTTTCGCGTTGCGGCGCCGCTCGCGCGCCCCGCGATCGCCGCGGGCACGGCACTCGCGCTGATGGAGACCCTCGCCGACTTCGGCGTGGTGTCGTACTTTGCGGTCGAAACCTTCACAGTCGGGATCTTCAAGGCGTGGCTGGGAATGGGCGACGTCGCGGCGGCGAGCCAACTCGCCACCTGTCTTCTGGCTTTCGTGGTGCTCGTGCTCGCGATCGAGCGCTGGAACCGCGGTGGCGCGCGCTATCACGCAACGGCACTCCGCACGCCGCAACCGCCGCAGCGGTTGCGGGGCGGGGCTGCGCTTGCCGCCTTCGTCGGCTGCGGTGCCCCGGTGCTGTTCGGATTCCTGCTCCCGGCGGGAATCCTGCTCGAGGTCGCGCTCACCTCGGCGGAGGCCGCGCTGGACGGCCGCGTGGTCGGCCAGATCGCGAACAGCGTGACCGTCGCCAGCGTGACGGCAGTGGCCGCCGTCGGAATCGCGGTGCTGATGGCGTACGCGGCGCGGCTGGCGCAGCGGCCGCTCATCGCGCGCGCGAGCCGCGCCGCCACGCTCGGTTACGCGATCCCCGGCGCGGTGATCGCCGTCGGGATCCTGGTCCCGCTCGGCAAGCTCGACAATCTCCTCGCCGACTGGATCCAGAGCGCGTTCGGCGCGGACGTCGGGCTCGTCTTCACCGGCACGATCGCCGCGCTCGTCTACGCGTACCTCGTGCGGTTCCTCGCGGTGGCGCTCCAGACGGTGGAGGCAGGCCTCGCGCGGGTGACGCCGAGCATGGAGGACGCCGCGCGCAGCCTCGGCGCCGGCCCGCTCGCAACGCTTGCGCGCGTGCACGCGCCGCTCCTCGCCTCCAGCCTCTCGACGGCCGCGCTGCTGGTCTTCGTCGACACGGTGAAGGAGCTGCCGGCAACGTTCGCGCTGCGACCGTTCAACTTCGACACGCTCGCGGTCGCCGCCTACAACTTCACCAAGGACGAGCGGCTCGCCGAGGCGGCCGTGCCGTCGCTCGTCATCGTGGCGGTCGGTCTGCTGCCCGTGCTCTTCGTTTCGCGCCGGCTCATGCGCGCCGGCGCATGACCCGCGTCATTTCCACGCCACGCGGTCGTACACCTTCTGCGAGGTCGGCTGGTTGCGGCCGAGCACCGCGACGTTCAGCGGGTCGTGCTTGAACTGGCCGAGCGCGGCGAGAGCCGGGTTCGACACCTGCACCGACGGCACGGTCGGCCATTCGTTGTTGCCGTCCGCGAAGTAGCGCTGCGCTTCGTCGCTCGCGAGATACTCGAGGAACCGGATCGCAGCGTCACGGTTCGGCGCGTTCTTCAGGATGCCGGCGCCCGAGATGTTGACGTGCGTTCCCCAGGTCGACTGGTTCGGCATGATGATGCCGACGCGCTCCGCGATCGCCTTCTCGTCGGGCTTGTCCGAGCGCTGGAGACGTGCCCAGTAGTAGGTGTTGGTAATCGCGAGCTCGCACTCACCGGCCGCGACGCCCTTGATCTGGTCGGTGTCGCCGCCCTTCGGCTCGCGGGCGAGGTTCGACTTGACCGCTCTTGCCCACTCCTCGGCCTTCGCTTCCCCGAGATGGTCGATCATCGCGCCCATCAGCGACAGGTTGTAGATGTGGTTGCCCGAGCGCGCGCAGATCCGGCCCTTCCACCGCGGGTCGGCCAGCTGCTCGTAGGTCGTGATCTCGCCCGCCTTGACCTTGGTCTTGTCGTACGCGATCACGCGCGCGCGCATCGAGAAACCGAACCAGTTGCCGGCCGGGTCGCGAAAGGTCGCGGGGATTCGGGCTTCGAGCACCGCCGACTGCACCGGCTGGAAGAGGCCGAGCTGGTCCGCGCGCCAGAGCCGCCCCGCGTCGACCGTGATCAGCACGTCGGCCGGACTGCGCACGCCTTCGTTGCGGATGCGTTCGATGAGGGCGTCCTCGCCCGCCTCGATGCGGTTGATCTTGATGCCGGTGAGCTTGGTGAAGTTCGCGTACAGCGCCTCGTCGGTCTGATAGTGGCGCGAGGAATACAGGTTCAGCGCCTTGTCCTGTGCAACCGCAGGCGAGGAGAGCAGCGCGCACGTGAGCACGGCGATACTTGCAGGCATGAGACGGGTCATCGGTATCTCCTTGCCGGATTGGCTTTTCGAGGCGCGGCGATCGTATCAGCAATCGTTCTCACTTGCAATATAGATGAGAATCATTATCATTTTTGTTCGCCAAACCCGCCGGTGCGGCCCTCGGAAAAAGGAGACTGCGCATGAACGCGCTGCTAGTGGGCGCCGACCGGCTGGGGAACATCCCGGAGGTTCTGGCCGAGTTCGGGATCCGCATCGGCGGACACGTCACCGGCCGCCAGCCGGGCCACCAGAAGCGGGCCACTGTTCCCGCGGGGACCCAGCTCGTAATCCTCTTCACCGACTTTGTGGGTCACAACGTCATGCGGAGCTTCCGCGACACCGCGCGCGCGCAGGGTCTGCCGGTGGTGTGCTGCCGGCGCTCGACGAGCAGCCTGCGGCAGACGATCTCCGCCGCGTTCGCCCAGCGCACCCCGACGTTCTAGCGCGACTGCGCGACGAATCCCGCGACGTCGTCAAGCACCGGCGCCCGGCCGCGCAGCGGCGCGGCGAGCGCGCCGACGAGCGAGCGGTGGTGGTCGAGCTGATCGTCGGTCGGGACGAGCTCGTTGACTAGCGCGACCGGCGAGCAGGGCGTAAGCGTCGCGGCGAACGCGAGCCCGGCGCCGGCGAGCCGGTGCCGGATCATGCTTAATCGACGACGCGGCGGGCGCCGTCGAACCGCTTCGCCCAGTAGTCGCGCCGCATGTCCTCGACGCGCACCGTTCCCCCGGTACTCGGCGCATGGACGAACCGCGACTCGCCCAGATAGATGCCGACGTGCGAGAACGGGCGCCGCTGCGTGTTGTAGAAGAGGAGGTCGCCCGGCTGCGGGTCGCGCACCGGCGCGCCGGCGCGCGCGAGATCGAAGGTGTTGCGCGGCAGGTCGAGGCGGAGCGCGCGGGCGTACACGTAGGCAACGAGCCCCGAGCAATCAAAGCCGACCTCCGGTGAAACGCCTCCCACCGCGTAGGGACTGCCGACGAGTCCGAGCGCCATGAATGCGACCTCGCTTACCGGCTCGGCGAGACCGGTGCGCGGCGGCGCAGTTGCGGGAGGGCGGTCCACCGGCACTGGGCGACTCGCGCATCCGCCAGCTAGGGCGACCAGAATCCCAAGCATAAACATTGCGTTGATGCGCATACTTCGCGTACTCTAAGAGAGCAGGGCGTGGCTGTAAAGCATCGCGTAGCGCGGTCTCACGCGGCCGTCACGCCCAACGCCTTCCGCGTGCACCGGCGGCGCTCGCCTCGCGTTAGTCTAGTGTGCCTGTGCCATCGGAGCATGCCATGAGGAGTTTCGTGTTCGTCCTGCTGTGCGCGCTCGGCGTAGCGCACGCTGACGAGGTCGAGGTCATCCGGCTCAACTACCGCACGGCGGAGCAAGTAATCCCGACCCTGCAGCCAATGGTCGAGCCGGGCGGGGCGGTCTCCGGTATGCAGAGCACGCTCGTCATCCGCGCGAGCCGCGCCAACATCGCGCAACTGAAACAGGTGCTCGATTCGCTCGACCGGATGCCGCGGCGGCTGCTGATCTCGGTCCGGCAGGACGCGGGGGGCAGCTTCGAGCGGCGCGGCGTGGGCGTTGCGGGGACGGTTGCGAGCGGGGATGCGCGCGTCGCCGTCAACGAGCCCCCGCGCTCCGAGTCCGGCGTCACGATCAGCGCCTACGACTCGAGCGGGGCGCGCGACGCGAGCGTCACGAGTCAGGTGCAGGCGCTCGAGGGCAGTCCCGCCTTGATCTCGACCGGACAATCGGTCCCGCTGCGGAGCACCGTCGTCACACCCGCGCCGGGTGGGACCGTCATGCACAACACGACCAGCTTCCGGAACACGGGCAGCGGCGTGTACGTGATTCCGCGCGTGTCGGGCGACCGGGTAATCCTCGAGATCGCGCCGCAGACCGCATCGCCCGGACGCTCCGGCCCGGGCAGCGTCACCTATCAGCAACTCTCCACGACGGCGAGCGGCCGGCTCGGCGAATGGTTCCCGCTTGGCGGGATCGACCAGTCGGCGACGCGCTCGCAGTCAGGCGTCCTGTACGGCACATCTGGCACGCGCACGGCGACTTCGTCCGTCTGGGTCAAGGTCGACGAGATCCGGTGAGCGCGGCCGACCCCGACGCCGCGCTCGCCGCCGCCTTCGCGCCCGAAGGGCCGCTCAGCCGCGCTATCCCGGACTACCGCCCCCGGGAGCAGCAGCGCGAGATGGCCGCGCGCGTCGCGCGCGCGATGCGCGAAGGGGGCGTGCTGCTTGCGGAAGCCGGTACCGGCACCGGCAAGACCGTCGCCTATCTCGTGCCGGCGCTGCTCTTCGGCGGCAAGGTCCTGGTCTCGACCGGGACCAAGACGCTGCAGGACCAGCTGTTCCACCGCGACCTCCCGGCAGTCAGGAAGGCGCTCGGGCTGCCAGTGACGGTAGCGCTCCTCAAGGGCCGCGCGAACTACGTCTGCGCGCATCATCTCGAGCGCAACCTCGAGGACGGCCGGTTCGCCACGCGCGATGCGGCGGGTGACCTGCAAACGATCGCGCGCTTCGCCGCGCAAACGCGCTCCGGCGACAAGGCCGAGCTCGCACGCGTGTCCGAGGAATCGCCGGCGTGGCCGCTCGCCACCTCTACGCGCGACAACTGCCTTGGCGGGAAATGCCGGCACTTCACCGGCTGCTTCGTCATGAAGGCGCGGCGCGACGCGCTCGCCGCCGACATCGTCGTCGTGAACCATCATCTCTTCTTCGCCGACGTCATGCTGCGCGACGAGGGCATGACGGAGCTCCTGCCGTCGTGCAACACGGTGATCCTGGACGAGGCCCACCAGCTCCCCGAGACGGCGACTGCGTTCTTCGGTGAAACAGTCTCGACCGGACAGGTGCTCGATCTCGGTCGCGACACGGTCGCGGAGAGCGCCGCCGAGGCGCGCGACGTGCGCGAGCTGCCGGAGCTGGCGCGACGGGCGGAAAAGGCAGCGCGCGACTTGCGGCTCGCGGTCGGAGTGAAGGAGACCCGCGTCCCGGCGAGCGAGATGGCGGGCAATGCCGAGTTCGCCGCGGCGCTCGCCGAGCTGCGCGAAGCCCTGGGAAAGGTCGCCCGCGCGCTTGCAGCCGTAGCCGAACGCGGCGAAGGACTCGCGAACTGCTCGCGCCGCGCGACCGAGCTCGCGGCGCGGCTCGATCGGTGGGCCGATGACGCGCGCGACGACCTCGTGCGGTGGCTCGAGGCCTACACCCACGCGCTCGCGCTCCACATGACGCCGCTCGAGGTCGCCGCGGCCTTTCGCCGGCAGCTCGAGGAACGGCCGAGGGCTTGGATCCTGACCTCAGCGACGCTCGCCGCCGGCGGCGACTTCGGCCACTACCAGCGGCAACTCGGACTCGAACAGGCGGACACCGCGAGCTGGGAGAGCCCATTCGACTACCCGGCGAACGCGTTGCTGTACCTGCCGCGCGGACTCCCGGAGCCGAACACCCCGGCGCACACCGACGCTGTGGTCGACACCGCGTTGCCGGTGCTCGCGGCGAGCGGTGGGCGTGCGTTCCTCCTCTTCACCACGCGGCGCGCCATGCGCCACGCCCGTGACCGGCTCGAGACCGGCTTGCGGCAGCTGGGGCTGCGCGTGCCGGTGCTCGCGCAGGGCGACGGCTCGCGGACCGAGCTGCTCGAGCGCTTCCGCAGGCTCGGGAACGCCGTGCTCGTCGGCAGCCAGTCGTTCTGGGAGGGGGTCGACGTCCGCGGCGAGGCGCTGTCGGTGGTCGTGATCGACAAGCTCCCGTTCGCGCCCCCCGACGACCCGGTGCTCGCCGCGCGGCTCGCCCACCTGCGCGCTCACGGCCGCAACCCGTTCTTCGACTTCCAGCTGCCGCAGGCGGCGATCGCGCTCAAGCAGGGCGCGGGCCGGCTGATCCGCGACGAGCACGATCGCGGGGTGTTCATGCTCTGCGACCCGCGAGTGATCGCGAAGCCCTATGGCCGGACTCTGCTCGAGAGCCTGCCGCCGATGAAGCGGACGCGCGAGCTTGCCGACGTGCGGGCGTTCTTCGCGCCGCGCTGACCGGTTAGAATCGCCGTCGTGCGTCTGGCACCGGAGGAGGGCGCGGCATGAAAGTCTTGATATCGGGCGGCGGCGGGTTCATCGGCTATCGCCTCGCGCGGCGGCTGCTCGAGCGCGGAACCCTGGCCGGCCCCGATGGTAAGCAGGCCGCCATCAGCCGGATCACGCTCCTCGATGCGGCGTTCCCGCCAGACCCGGATCGACGGCTCGTCTGCGTGGCCGGCGACATCGCCGACGCGGCGACGGTCGAGAAGGCGCTCGACGCCGACACCGCGTCGGTCTTCCATCTCGCCGCAGTGGTGAGCGGTGGCGCCGAAGCCGACTTCGACCTGGGCTACCGCGTTAACCTCGACGGCACGCGGCTCGTGCTCGAGCGTTGCCGCAAGCTCGCCCGGCCGCCGCGCCTCGTGTTCGCGAGCTCGGTCGCAGCATTCGGAGGGGAGCTACCCGAAGTGCTCGACGACTCGACGATTCCGAATCCGCAGACCTCGTACGGCGCGCAGAAAGTGATCGGCGAGTACCTGGTCACCGATTTCACGCGTAAGGGCTTCATCGATGGCCGCAGCCTGCGGCTGCCGACCATCGTCGTGCGCCCGGGGAAGCCGAACCTCGCCGCCTCCTCGTTCGCAAGCAGCATCTTCCGCGAGCCGCTGAACGGGGTCGTGGCCGGCTGTCCCGTGTCGGACGCGACCGGCATCTGGCTGCTGTCGCCGCGGAAGGTCGTCGAGGCGTTCATCCACGCGCATGAGCTCGATTCGTCGGCGTGGGCCGTGACCCGGGTCGTCAACCTGCCGGGCATCACGATCTCGGTCAAGGAGGGCGTGGCGGCGCTCCGCCGTGTCGCCGGCGAAGCGGTCGCCGCGCGCGTCCAGTACCAGCCGGAGGCGCGGATTCAGGCGATCGTGAAGACCTGGCCGGTCCGCTTCCGCACGCCGCGAGCCGCCGCCCTGGGCTTCACCGCCGACCCCGATATCGAAACCGTCATTAGCGACTACATCGCGGACGAACGGATCGAGGTCCGATAGTCAGCGCCCCCAGAGGCGCCACCACGGGTCCTTCCGGACCACGTCGCCTTTCAGCCAGGCGCTGTCCGGAAAGTTGGTCTTGAGCACCCGGAGCGAGTCGTCGCGCAGTTCGTCCAAGCCCATCTGGCCGTAACCGCGGGCCATCACCGCCAGCGCTTCCTCGGTTGCCGGTGCCTCGGGGTAGGTCTTCACCGCGTACGACGCGCGGTTCACGGCGGCGACGTACGCGCCGCGCTTCATGTACCACTGCGCGACGTGCACCTCATGCGAGGCGAGCGCGTTCACCAGGTACTTCATGCGCGCCATCGCGTCGGGCGTGTATTTGCTGTCGGGGTAGCGCGTCACGAGCTCCTTGAACGCCGCGAACGAGTCGCGCGCCGACCGCGGATCGCGCTCGGTCGGATCCTGGGCCGCGAACTGCGTGAAGATGTTCTGGTCCTCGTAGAAGTTGACGACGCCCTTCAGGTAGTAGGCGTAGTCGACGTTCGGATGGTTGGGGTGGAGCTTGATGAACCGGTCGCAGGCGGCGACCGCCGAGGCTGGCTCACTATCGCGGTAGTAGGCGTAGGCGATCTCCAGCTGCGCTTGCTGGGCGTACCGACCGAACGGATAGCGCGCCTCGAGCTTCTCGAAGTACTTGACCGCGTTCGCCCAGCTGCCCTCGCTCATTGCGCTCTTCGCCTCGGAGTAGAGGCGCTGCGCCGACCAGCCGGCGGTCTCGTCCGCGTCTCTGCCCTCCTGCAGGCTCTGCAGCCAGGCGCACCCCGAGAGGAGAAAGGCAAGCACAAACGCTACACTACGTGCGATGCGTGTCATGTCCGATCACGATGAGCCGCCAAGCAGAAATTATAGCGCGCCGGTCGAGCGGTCCATCCCGGCCGAGCTCGCGGGCCTGAGGCTCGACCAGGCGCTCGCGCGGCTGTTTCCCGAGCACTCCAGGAGCCGGCTCCAGGCGTGGGTGCGCGCCGGACGCGTCACCGTCGACGCCGCGCAGGGCGATGTGAAACGCAAGGTCTGGGGGGGCGAGCGCATTGCAGTCGGCGTGGCGGCGCCGCACGGCGACCACGCCGATCGACCCGAGGCGATCGCGCTCCACATCGTCCACGAGGACGATGCGATTGTGGTGGTGAACAAGCCTCCCGGCATCGTCGTTCACCCCGGCGCCGGCAACCCCCAAGGGACGCTCGCCAACGCCTTGCTGCATCACGCGCCTGCGCTTGCCGGTGTTCCCCGCGCCGGCATCGTCCACCGGCTCGACAAGGACACCTCCGGCCTCCTCGTGGTCGCGAAGACGCTTGCGGCCCAAACGCACCTCGTGCGCCAGCTCGCTGCACGCACGGTGAAGCGCGAGTATCTCGCGCTCGTGCACGGGCGCGTGGCGGCGGCAGGAGCGGTCGATGCCCCAATCGGCCGCCACCCCACGGCGCGAACCCGCATGGCCGTAACCGCGCGCGGCAAGCCGGCCCGCACCCGCTATTGCGTGGTCGAGCGCTTTGCCGATGCAACACTGCTCGCGGTCACCCTCGAGACCGGGCGCACGCACCAGATCCGCGTCCACATGGACTCGATCGGCCATCCGTTGGTCGGCGACCCAACCTACGGGCGGCGCGCCGGCCCGCGCGAAGGCAAGCGCGGAAGCGGGCAGTCGGCGCCGACCGCGTTCCCGCGCCAGGCGCTGCACGCGGCGCGGCTCGGGCTCGTGCATCCGGCGAGCGGCGCGGCGTGCGAGTGGCGATCCGACCTTCCCGGCGACGTACGCGAGCTCATCGACCGGCTGCGCAGGTGAGGGCGCCGCACCCCGACTGGATCGTGCCGGACTGGCCCGCGCCACCGAGCGTGCGCGCGCTGGTCACGACGCGCGCGGGCGGTGCGAGCCATGGCTGCTATGCGTCGTTCAATCTCGGCGCGGGTGTCGGCGACGACCCGTCGGCGGTCGAGGGCAACCGCGAGCGCCTGCGGAGCCTGCTGCCGGCCGACCCGGTGTGGCTCCAGCAGGTCCATGGCACCGACGTCGTCGACGCTACGGCAGCGCTCCCGGTGCCGCGCGCCGACGCCGCGGTGGCGCGGACCCGCCACGTCGTTTGCGCGGTGCTCACTGCGGACTGCGTGCCGGTGCTGCTCGCGAGCCGGGGGGGCGAGGTGGTCGCAGTCGTGCATGCGGGGTGGCGCGGCATGGCGGCCGGCGTGATCGAAGCGGCGGTGGCGCGGCTCGGCGTCACCCCGGCGGGCGTGATCGCCTGGCTCGGGCCGGCGATCGGTCCGCGCGCGTACGAGGTCGGGCCGGAGGTGCGCGCGGCGTTCGTCGAGCGCTCGCCGGCGGCAGCAGCGGCGTTCGCACCGCGCCGCGAACGCAGGTTCCTCGCGGACCTTCATGCGCTCGCCCGGCAGCGGCTCGCCGTCGCCGGCGTGGCCGCGATCCACGGCGGCGGTCACTGCACCTACACCGACGCCGAGCGGTTCTACTCGTACCGTCGCGAGCCGACCACCGGCCGCTTCGCGAGCCTCATCTGGATCGACTGATGGGAACGCTCGCCTACATCTCCGCGGCGAGCATCTTCGGCGGGCTCCTGTCGATCGTGCTCGCGGCGCTGGTGTCGTTCGCGGCGCGCTCGCAGTGGGTCGGCGTTCTGATCAGCTTCGCGATCGGGGCGCTGCTCGGCGCCGCGTTCCTCGAGGTGCTGCCGTACGCATTCGGCAACGCGGCGGACCTGAAGGCGGTGTCCGCGACCGTGCTCGGCGGCATCCTGGGGTTCTTCGTGCTCGAGAAGCTGGTGCTTTGGCGGCACTTCCACGGCGACGAGTACGAGGGCCACGACCACCACGCCGACGGTTCCGACCACGGCCGCAGCGGGTTGATGATCCTGATCGGCGACAGCTTTCACAACTTCGTCGACGGCATCCTGATCGCAGCCGCGTTCATGGAGAGCACCGCGCTCGGAGTAGTGACCGCGACGGCGGTTATCGCGCACGAGATCCCGCAGGAGATCGGCGATTTCCTGATCCTGCTGCACTCCGGGTACAGCAAGGCGCGCGCGTTTGCCCTCAACCTGCTGTCGAGCGTCGCGATGGTGGTCGGCGCAATCGGCGGCTATTTCGCCCTGCAGGCGCTCGCGGGCTGGGTGAGCACGCTGCTCGCGCTCGCCGGGGCGAGCATGATCTATGTCGCCGTCGCCGATCTGATCCCGAGCCTCCACCGGCGGCCGGAGCTGCGCGCGACGGCACAGCAGGTGCTGCTTATCGGGCT
Organism: uncultured beta proteobacterium; assembly: GCA_963744255.1. Classification (GTDB taxonomy): domain Bacteria; phylum Pseudomonadota; class Gammaproteobacteria; order Burkholderiales; family SG8-39; genus DATEDA01. The sequence continues at coordinate 229,394 of CAVUSZ010000016.1, read as the reverse complement.
CGGCGTGGCGACGATCTGGCTGGTCGGACGGTTCGCGCACGGCACTTGAGCGCGGCGCTGCGGGCCCCGCTGCGCACCCGGTCCCGGCTTGCCCGCGCGCTTCCTTGACGGTTGGTTTGTGCGGTGCAATACTCCTCGATCCCAGGAGCCGTTGCGTCGCAACGCCCGTGTCCGTTCCAGCTTCCGCCCCCCACGTTCAGGCAGCCCAGGCCGGTCAGGCCGCGCTGGAGGCGTTCCTGAAGATCTTCGCCGCCCGCCCCGAGGGGGACGCGGCGAGCCAGTTCGCCGCGTGGACGACCAACTCCGCGCGCGTCACGCAGATCCAGAGTGACTACCAGCGCCAGGTCGCGGCGCTCTGGCTGTCTACGCTCGCGCGTCAACGCGGAGAGGAGTACGGGCCAGTGGTCGCGCCCGATCGCGGCGACCGGCGGTTCGCCGCCGCGGAGTGGCGCGACAACCCGTACTTCGACTTCCTCAGGCAAGCCTATCTTCTGAACGCGCGCTTCGTCACCGATCTCGTCGAGGCGGCGGAGGTGGACGGACGCACGAAGCAGAAGCTGCGCTTCTTCGCACGGCAGTTCATCGACATGATCAGCCCTGCGAACTTCGCCGCCACCAATCCGGAGGCGCTGAACGAGGCCTTGGAGAGCAACGGCGAGACGCTCGCCCGCGGGATCCGCAACCTGATCGGCGACGTGGAGAAGGGGCGTCTCTCGCAGACCGACGAGTCGTCGTTCGAGGTGGGGCGCAACCTCGCGGTCACTCCGGCCAAGATCGTGTTCGAGAACGAGATCTTCCAACTCCTCCAGTATGCGCCGTCGACGCCCGCCGTGCGGGCGCAGCCGCTGGTCATGGTCCCGCCGTGCATCAACAAGTTCTACATCCTCGATCTCTCGCCCGAGAACTCCTTCGTGCGCTATGCGGTCGAGCGCGGCAACACGGTGTTCATGGTCTCGTGGCGGAACGTCACCCCGGAGGTCGGGCACCTCACCTGGGACGACTACCTGCGCGACGGCGTCATCAAGGCGCTGCAGGTCGGCCGTGCGATCGCGGGCAGCGAGCGTCTCAATGCGCTCGGGTTCTGCGTCGGCGGGACGATGCTCGCGGCGGCGCTCGCAGTGCTCGCCGCGCGCGGTGAGGACCTGGTGGCGAGCGCGACCTTCCTGACGACGATGCTCGACTTCTCCGACGTCGGCGACATCGGCGTGTTCGTCGACGAAGCGAGCCTGCAGGCCGCCGAGGCCACGATCGGCAAGGGCGGCGTGAAACCCGGCCGCGACCTCGCGACGGTGTTCAACGCGCTGCGGTCGAACGACCTCGTGTGGCCGTACGTGGTGAACAGCTACCTCAAGGGGAAGTCGCCGGACGCGTTCGACATCCTCTACTGGAACTCCGACAGCACCAACCTGCCGGGCCCGTGGTACTGCTGGTACGTGCGCAATACCTACCTCGAGAACAACCTGCGCGTGCCGGGAAGGCTCGAGATGTGCGGCGCTCGGGTCGACCTCGGCAAGGTCCGCGTGCCGACCTACATCCTCGCGACGCGCGAGGATCACATCGTGCCGTGGAAGACCTCGTACCTCTCCACTCAGCTCGTCCGCGGCGAGAACCGCTTCGTGCTTGGCGCGAGCGGACACATCGCCGGTGTCATCAACCCGGCCGCGAAGCGGAAGCGCAGTTTCTGGACGAACGAGAACCTGCCGACCCTTCCCGATGACTGGCTCGCGCAAGCGGCCGAAGAGCCCGGCAGCTGGTGGCCGGATTGGGATCGCTGGCTCGCGCGCTTCGCCGGGAGCGAGGTGCCGGCGCCGGTCGCGCCCGGCAATGCAGGTTATCAGCCCATCGAAGACGCGCCAGGGCGATACGTCAAGTTCAGGGTCGTGTAAGGCGCGGCGACCCGCCATAGGAGGTTGAGCACATGACCGATGTCGTGATCGTGGCCGCGGGGCGCACCGCGGTGGGCAGTTTCAACGGGGCGGTGGCGAAGATACCGGCGGCCGATCTTGGGGCGCACGTGATTCGTCACTTGCTGGCGCGAAGCGGGGTGAAGCCCGAGCAGGTCTCGGAGGTGCTGCTGGGTCAGGTGCTGACCGGGGGGGCGGGGCAGAATCCGGCGCGCCAGGCGCTGATCAAGGCGGGGCTGCCGGAGATGATTCCGGCGATGACGATCAACAAGGTGTGCGGCTCGGGGCTGAAGGCGACCCATCTGGCGGCGCAGGCGATCAAGAGCGGCGATGCGGAGATTGTGATTGCGGGCGGGCAGGAGAACATGAGTCTTGCGCCGCACCTGCTGCAGGGCTCGCGCGACGGCTTCCGGATGGGGGACGCGAAGATTGTCGACTCGATGATTCTGGATGGGTTGTGGGACGTCTACAACCAGTACCACATGGGGGTGACGGCGGAGAACGTGGCGAAGAAGTACGGGGTGACGCGGGCGGAGCAGGATGCCTTTGCGGCGGCCTCGCAGCAGAAGGCGGAAGCCGCGCAGAAGGCGGGGCGGTTCAAGGAGGAGATCATTGCGCTGGAGATTCCGCAGCGCAAGGGGCCGGCGACGGTGTTTGACCGGGACGAGTATCCGAAGGCGGGCACGACGGCCGAGAAGCTCGCCGGGCTCAAGCCTGCGTTCGACAAGGCGGGCACGGTGACCGCGGGCAATGCCTCGGGGATCAACGACGGGGCGGCGGCGGTGATCATGATGTCGGCAAAGAAGGCCGAGGCGCTGGGGCTCAAGCCGCTGGTGCGCATTGCGGCCTATTCCTCGGCGGGGGTGGACCCGAAGCTGATGGGGATGGGGCCGGTGCCGGCCTCGAAGCTGTGTTTGTCGAAGGCGGGGTGGACGAAGGACACGCCGGACCTGATGGAGATCAACGAGGCGTTTGCGGCGCAGGCGATTGCGGTGAACAAGGAGATGGGCTGGGACCCGGCGAAGATCAACGTGAACGGCGGGGCGATCGCGATCGGGCACCCGATCGGGGCCTCGGGGTGCCGGATCCTGGTGACGCTGATCCACGAGATGATCAAGCGCGACGCCAAGAAGGGGCTGGCGAGCCTGTGCATCGGCGGCGGGATGGGCGTAGCGCTCGCGGTCGAGCGCTAGGCCGCACGGGACCGCGGCTGCCGCACCGGGAAAGTCAGGTGGGCATTTCATGCGTGTAGCTTTCGTGACCGGAGGGATGGGAGGGATCGGCACGGCGATCTGCAGGCGGCTCGCCGCGAACGGTACCAAGGTGGTGGCAAATTGCCTGCCCGGGTACGAGAAGAAGGACGAATGGCTCGGCAAGATGCGGGCGGATGGGCACCACGTCCACGCCGTCGAGGGCAATGTCGAGGACTACGAATCCTGCGCGGACATGATGTATCGCATCCGCTCGACGATCGGCGCTATCGACGTGCTCGTCAACAATGCCGGCATCACGCGCGACGGCGTGTTCAAGCGCATGTCGCCGAACGACTGGTACGCGGTGATCAACACCAATCTCAACTCGGTGTTCAACGTCACGCGCCAGGTGATCGAGGGCATGATGGAGCGCGGCTGGGGGCGGATCGTCAACATCTCCTCGGTAAACGCGCTCAAGGGGCAGTTCGGGCAGACCAACTACTCCGCCGCCAAGGCCGGCATGCACGGCTTCACGAAAGCGCTCGCGCAGGAAGTGGTGAAGAAGGGCGTGACGGTGAACACGATCTCGCCGGGCTACGTCGATACCGAGATGGTGCGCGCGATCAAGACCGAGGTGCTGGACAGCATCCTGTCGTCGATCCCGATGGGCCGTCTGGCGCGCCCGGAGGAGATCGCCGGGCTGGTGACCTATCTTTCGTCCGACGACGCCGGTTACATCACCGGCGCGAACATCTCGATCAACGGCGGGTTGCACATGGAATGACGGCGAGCATGCAATAATCGTGCGGCACTTTGCGACAGCAGGAGAAACGACATGGCCAAGAGGATTGCGCTGATCACGGGCGGGATGGGTGGTCTGGGTGAGTCGATCAGCACCAAGATGCACGATGCGGGCTACCGGGTGGTGGTGACGCACTCGCCGGGGAACAAGAACGCGGCGGGGTGGCTGGCCGAGTACAAGGCGAAGGGGTATGAGTTTGGCGCCTATGGGGTGGACGTCGCGGACTATGATTCCTGCCAGGGGAGCGTGGCGAAGATTCAGGCCGAGGTGGGGCCGATCGACATTCTGGTCAACAATGCCGGGATCACGCGCGACACGACCTTCAAGAAGATGAGCAAGGCCGACTGGGACGCGGTGATCAAGACCAATCTGGACAGTGCCTTCAACATGGCCAAGCCGGTGGTGGACGGGATGGTGGAGCGGGGCTGGGGGCGGGTGATCAACGTGAGTTCGGTGAACGGGCAGAAGGGGGCGTTCGGGCAGACGAACTATTCGGCGGCGAAGGCGGGGATGCACGGGTTTACCAAGGCGCTGGCGCTGGAGGTGGCGCGCAAGGGGGTGACGGTGAACACGATCTCGCCGGGCTATATCGGCACCAAGATGGTGATGGCGATTCCGAAGGAGGTGCTGGACGCGAAGATCCTGCCGCAGATTCCGCTCGGGCGGCTGGGCAAGCCCGAGGAGATCGCCGGGCTGATCATCTATCTGTGCTCGGACGAGGCGGCGTTCGTCACCGGGGCCAACATCGCCATCAACGGCGGCCAGCACATGCAGTAGCCCTGATCGGCAACGATCCGGCGCTGTGCGGGGGATCCCTCCTGATCAGCCGGGGATCTCGGATGTGTCGCTGCGGAACAACGAGCCCGGCCCCTTGTCTATCTCCGGCAGCCGATGAGGAGACGATAAACAAACGGCCCCGCGCGAGCGGGGCCGTACCAGGTACCGCCTAGCCCGAGGAACGTTACTTGTTGCCGAGGCCCTTCACCATCTGAGCGGCGGCGGCTTTCATGGTCGTCTCCGAGAGCTCGGCGAACTGCCGGGTAGCCTGGTTGAGGCTTTCCATCATCGCCGAGCTGGCGGCGAGCGTGGATTTCAGCGCGGCGGACTGGAGCTCCGTGCCGGGTGCGCCCTTGCCGAGGTTCTCCGCCCCGGCTGCCATGTCCTTCGAGACGCGCGACATCTGCTCCTCGAAGAGCTTCGACATCTCGCGCTGGGCCTGGCTGACGATCGCGTAGACGCTCTGGGCGTAGGTCGCCGCCTGCTGCATGTTGTCCTGCGCGAGCTTCGTGCGCGTCTGGACGAACTGCTGCGGATCGCCTGCCGACATCAGCTCCCTCGTCGCCCGGCTGGCCTGGTCGAGGGTGGCGCGCGCCGTTTCGAGATTTAGCCGCAGGAGCTGCTCGGCGCTCGAGAGGCTGGCGCGGGCATAGTTCATGGCGGCGTCGTAGGCGGCCTGGTTCCACGCCGCGAGGTGCTGGGTCGGATTGGTCATGATGGGCCTCTTCGGTCGGGAGAATCCGGTCAAGGGAGCCACACCTGCCCTGGATCCCCGGATGCCGGAGAAGAAAGCCAATAGTGGCTCACTTGTTCCCGGCTTGTCGGGGACACGGGACGGGGGGTGGCTTTGCGGTGCAAAATACTCCTCGCGGGGCCCATAATCAACCCGGGGGGCGGGTCGAGCCTCAAAATGAGCCGGCACGGAACGGCGAGTGCGACTGGAGGACGGGAACACCATGGCAGATTCGGTACGGTTGATCAAGAAATACCCGAACCGGCGACTGTACGACACGCAGACGTCGTCGTACATCACGCTCGCCGACGTCAAGGAGCTGGTGCTCAAGCACGAGGAGTTCCAGGTCGTCGACGCGAAGTCGAGCGAGGACCTCACGCGGCAGATCCTGCTGCAGATCATCCTGGAGGAGGAGTCGACGGGCGCACCCATGTTCTCGCACGACGTGCTGACGCAGTTCATCCGCTTCTACGGCAATGCGATGCAGGGGATCATGGGCAACTATCTGGAACGCAACGTCGAGGCGTTCCTCGAGATCCAGAAGTCGATCCAGGACCAGTCACGGCAGCTCTATGGCGACCCGACGAAGGCGACCGAGCTCTGGTCGCAGTTCCTGTCGTTCCAGGGCCCGGCCATGCAGAACCTGATGGCGGCCTACATGGAACAGAGCAAGGCGATGTTCAAGCAGATGCAGGATCAGCTTCACAACCAGTCGCGCATGTTCACCGCGTTCCCGTTCGCGGGCGTGGGCGCCCCGGGCGCGGGCAAGGACGAGCCCAAACCCGACGACGACAAATCGTCTTCCAAGGGCTGAGGCGGCGGGCGATGCGCGCGCCGCGTCGACGGGCGCGGGGGCCCCGTGTCGGCTTCGTCTCCCTCGGCTGCCCCAAGGCGCTGGTCGATTCGGAGCGGATCCTCACCCGGCTCCGCGCGGAGGGCTACGGGATCTCCCCCGACTACTCCGGTGCCGATCTGGTGGTCGTCAACACCTGCGGCTTCATCGACGAGGCGGTCGAGGAGTCGCTCGGGGCGATCGGCGAGGCGCTGGCCGAGAACGGGCGGGTGATCGTCACCGGCTGCCTCGGCGCGAAGGGCAGCCTCGTCAAGGATCGGCATCCTGCCGTGCTCGCGGTGACCGGTCCGCACGCGCTCGACGCGGTGATGGCGGCGGTCCATGCGCACTTGCCGCAGCCGCACGATCCGTTCGTCGACCTCGTTCCTCCGCAGGGCATCCGGCTCACGCCGAAGCACTACGCCTACCTGAAGATCGCGGAGGGCTGCAATCATCGCTGCACCTTCTGCATCATCCCGTCGATGCGGGGCGATCTCGTGAGCAGGCCGATCGGCGAGGTCATGCGCGAGGCCGAGGCGCTCGTCGCGGCCGGCGTGAAGGAGCTGCTCGTGATCTCTCAGGACACGAGCGCCTACGGCGTAGATGTCCGGTACCGCACCGGGTTCTGGGACGGCCGGCCGCTGAAGACGCGTCTCGTCGATCTCGCGCACGCGCTCGGCACCCTCGGGGTCTGGGTGCGCCTTCACTACGTGTACCCCTATCCGCACGTCGACGAGGTGATCCCGCTGATGGCCGAGGGGAAGGTCCTGCCATACTTGGACGTGCCGTTCCAGCACTCCAGCGCGCGTGTCCTGAAGCTCATGAAGCGGCCCGCCTCCGCCGAAGCGAACCTCGAGCGCATCCGGGCCTGGCGGGCCGTCTGCCCGGAGATCACGGTCCGCAGCACCTTCATCGTCGGGTTCCCGGGCGAGACGGAAGCCGAGTTCGGCGAGCTGCTCGACTTCCTCGAGGCGGCCGAACTCGACCGGGTCGGCTGCTTCGCGTACTCGCCGGTCGAGGGCGCGGCGGCGAACGCGCTTCCCGGGCACGTGCCGGACGAAGTCAAGGCGGAGCGCCGCGCGCGCTTCATGGCGCTCCAGGAACGGGTGAGCGCCCGCCGGCTCGAGCGGCGGGTCGGGACTAAGATCCGGGTGTTGGTCGACGACATCGACGGCGCCCAGGCGGTGGCACGGTCGAGTGCCGATGCCCCGGAGATCGACGGGGTGGTCAGGATATCCCGGGCGAAGAACCTGAACGCGGGGGACTTCGCCGATGTGACCATTACTAAGAGCGACGCCCACGACCTGTGGGCCGTCCCCTGTTAGCAACAAGGAGATCATCATGGCTCGTGAAGTGGTAGTGCTCTCAGGCGTCAGAACCGCGATCGGCGACTACGGCGGCTCGCTGAAGGATGTCGCGCCGACCGCGCTCGGTGCGGCGGTCGTGAAGGAGTCGGTCGCGCGCGCGAAGGTGGACCCCGGCGAAGTCGGGCATGTCGTCGTGGGCAGCGTGATCCACGGCGAGGCGCGCGACATGTACGTTTCGCGCGTCGCCGCGATCGATGGCGGGCTGCCGGTCGGCACGCCCTGCCTCACGGTGAACCGGCTGTGCGGCAGCGGCCTGCAGGCGATCGTGTCCGCGGCGCAGCACATCCTGCTCGGCGACACCGACTGTGTGATCGGTGCCGGCGCCGAGTCGATGAGCCGCGCCGCCTACTTCCTGCCGACCGGTCGCTGGGGACAGCGCATGGGCGACGCGAAGGTGGTCGACGCGATGACCGGCGCGCTGCACGACCCCTTCGGTCACGGTCACATGGGAATCACCGCCGAGAACATCGCCGCGAAGTACGGCATCACGCGCGAGGAGCAGGATGCCTTTGCGCTCGAGAGCCACCGGCGGGCGGCGAACGCGCTCGACAAGGGCCATTTTTCGAGCCAGATCCTCCCGATCGAGGTGAAGTCGCGGAAGGGGCCGGTGTCGTTCACGCTCGACGAGCACGTGCGGAAGGACGCGAAGCCCGAGGACATGCAGAAGCTCAAGCCGGCGTTCAAGAAGGACGGCACGGTCACGGCGGGCAACGCTTCAGGGATCAACGACGCGGCCGCGGCCATCGTGATGATGGAGGCGGGGGTCGCCCAGAAGCGCGGCCTGAAGCCGATGGCGCGCCTGGTCGCCTACGCCCACGCCGGCGTGGATCCGACGGTGATGGGCCTCGGGCCGATTCCCGCCGGCAAGCGGGTGTTCGAGAACGCGGGACTCAAGCCGTCCGACATGGACGTGGTCGAATCGAACGAAGCGTTCGCGGTGCAGGCGATGGCCGTCACCCGCGATCTCGGCCTCGATCCGGCGAAGGTCAACCCGAACGGCGGTGCAGTCGCCCTGGGGCACCCGATCGGGGCGACCGGCTGCATCCTGACCGTCAAGGCGATCTACGAGCTGCACCGGACGCAGAAGCGCTACGCGCTGGTGACCATGTGCATCGGCGGCGGGCAGGGCATCGCGGCGATCTTCGAGCGGATGTAGCGGGCCGGCAGCGTACCGTCAGCTCGGGACGCCGCGCTCGAGCTGGCGGACGAACGCCTCGATGCCGCGCAGCAGCATCTCGATCGCGACCGCGGTCAGGATGAGGCCGACGAGCCGCTCGAACGCGGCAAGCGTCCGTTCGCCGGCCAGCCGAGCGAGCCGGTCGGCGAACAGGAGGACAACGAGCGTTGTCGCTACCGCGATCGTCACGGCGCCGCACCACTCGGGCCGACGGCCGGGCGCGCTCGAGGTAAACAGCACCACGGTCGCGATCGCGGCCGGCCCCGCAATGGACGGGATCGCGAGCGGGACGATGAAGGGCTCGCCCGCCGGCAGGTTGCCGAACGCTTCAGCGCCGCTTCGGAACACCATCCGCAGCGCGATCAGGAACAGGATCACGCCGCCGGCGATCGTGAGCGAAGGGTCCGAGAGGCCGAAAAGCCTCAGGACCGCGTCCCCGGCGAACACGAAGGCAATCAGGACGCCGTAGGCGATGGCGCATTCGCGCAGGATGACGCGCGTGCGCCGGTCCGGATCGACCTGCCGGAGCACCGACACGAAGATCGGGATGTTGCCGATCGGGTCCACGACCAGCAGCAGCACGACGACGGCCGAGCCGAAGCTCATGTCCATGGTTGCGCGCCGCTAGCGTGCCTGCCGTGCGGCAATCCACGCGCCCGAGAGCACGATGATCGACATGCCCGCGAGCGACCAGCCGTCGGGGAACTCGCCGAATACGGCGTACCCGAGGATGAGCACCGCGACGAGCTGCACGTAGACGTACGGGGCGAGCACGGATGGCGGAGCGTGCGTGAACGCGCGGATCAGCACGAAATGCCCCGCCGCCCCCAGCACGCCGAGCACCGCGAACAGCAGCCAGTGGAGAGCGCCCGCCGGCGTCTGCCAGTAGAAGGGGAGCGCGGCGGTGAGCAGCACCGTCCCCACGATCGCGCCGTAGAAGAGCGTCGTCATCGTCGAGTCGATCCCCGCGAGCTTCCGGGTGAGGAGCTGGTAGGCAGCGAAGCACAACGCGGTGAGTATGGGCAGGATTGCCGCCGGCGTGAAGACGTCGCCCCCGGGGCGGACGATGATCAGCACGCCGACGAGGCCCGCGACGATCGCTGCCCAGGCGCTGCGCCGTACCCGCTCCTTCAGGAACCAGACGGACATGCCGGCGAGGAAGAGCGGCGAGAGGAACGTGATCGCCGATGCCTCGGCGAGCGGCATCAGCGCGAGCGCCGAGAAGAAGAACATCGACGACACTGCGAGCGCGATGCCCCGGATGATTTGCAGCCCCGGCCGCGAGCTGCGCAGGAGATCGAGCTGCATGCGCGGGCCGAGGAGAACCAGCATCAAGAGGGTCTGGGTGGCGTAGCGCGCCCACACGATGAGCGGGACCGGATAGGTGCGCGCGAGGTACTTCGCGGTGGTGTCGAGCACGGCGAACGTGCTCACCGCGGCGACGAGGAGCAGGATCCCGCGCAGGGCACGTTGCTGACGGGCGGCGCCCGGTGGCGCTGTCATTCGGGGAAGCGGCGGGCTGTTGAAGTCGCCCGTGCCCGGGCGACCGAGGCCGGGCATTATAGCGACGCGGGGCGTCGCTTCGCGGTCAGTGCACGAGACGCGCGGCGCGCTCGATGTGCATCACGCCGGGTCCGGACCGGAGCTGCGCCTCGATGCGGATGAGCTCGTTCCAGCGCGCGAGGCCCCCGCGGCCGACGCCGCCGAGCTTGATGTATCCGGCCTGCCAGGCGGTCGCGATGTGCACGAGCGTCGTGTCCTCGATCGCGGCGTCCCCGGCGAGAAACACCGGCCAGGCTGCCAGGCGCGCGGCATCGAAAGCGACGCGGAGCTCGCTCAGCGTGCCGGCAGCCTCCGGACGCAGCACCACGCCGGACGCGAGGCCCTCGGCGGCGGCGACCCCGATCCGCTCGGCGTCGCTCGCGAAGAGGTGGTTGCCGATCACGCGCACCCGCTCGTCGACCCGCGGCGTGAACGTCGCCAGGCTCGCCACGTCGGCGAACGGGTCCTCGAGGGAGGCGACCGGATAATCCTCGACCAGGCGCGCGAGCCGCTCGCCCCAGAAGCCGGCATCGAAGGTCTTCCCGCGACAGTGATAGCGGCCGTCGCGATAGAGCCGGCTCGCACCCACGTCGACGGCGATCCCGACGTCCTCGGCCGGCACGAAGCCCGCGCGCTCGATCGCGAAGAACAGGGTCTCGAGGGCCCGTTCGTCCACGACCGGGGCGGACCGGAGCGCTTCCGCGACGTCCCGGTGGATCGCAAGCGAGAGGGCGAGGGCGTCGTCAACGCCTTCGGCGGAGAACGGCAGCAGGATCAGCGCCCGGAACGGGCTTGTGCCCGAGGCATCGGCCACGATCTCGACGGCCGGCAGCGGCATGCGCGCCGGCGTCCCGGCGCGCAGGTAACGGAAGAGCGGTATCTCGGCGGCGCGCGCGGCGGCGTGGGCTGCCGCCATCGAGCAGGCCGTTCGCGCCGCGCGGGCGACCCAGGGGTCGCCGCCGGCGTCGAGCTTGAACAGCGTCGCGTCCACGTCCTCCTGGCTTCCGGCGTCCACGCCGTGGAGTGCGGCGGCCAGCAGGCCGTTGATCGACCCCACTGCGCTCGCCGCCGCGACGGACGGGTCGGCATCCGTCCCACGCAGCGTCGCGGCATTGCCGGTCGGACCGTCGTCGCGCGCGGTCCCTTGCCTCGTAGCGACGTGCCCCGGCTGCCACACGCCCGACGCCGGCGAGGCGATCGCGTGGCCGACGGTGCCGCACGCGAGGCGCAGCTCGGCTTCGAGCGCGGGTGCGCCGGCAGCGGTCCACACGCGGCGTCCGACAACGCCGACGATCGTGGTGTCGCGGGCGCTCAGTTGTGCGAGAGTGCGTCGAGCCATGTGCGGAGGACTTCCTCGAGCCGCGGAACCGGTGCGCGAAGCAGCGCGAGCGCCGTTTGCAGCGCGCGACGCCCGTCATCCGCGCCGCCCGCGCCACGCGTCGCATCCAGCCCGGCCGCGAGGAGTACCGGCAGGAGCGTCGCGGCGCGTGCTTCGGCTTCCTCCGGCATCTCCCAGGTGACGTGCGCGAAGTAGCTGCGGTGAAAGGCGTCGAACGCATTGGCGAGCGCGACTCGCCCCTGGCAGTGCGCAACCATGCGGAGTGCGAGCGCCGCGAGACAGCTCGCGACGTCGTACATCGGGTCGCCGCTGTGCGCGCAGTCGGCGTCCATCAGCACCGGGCCGCGCGGCCCGACGAGGACGTTGTCGGGCGCAAGGGCCCCGTGTACGAGCGCCAGACGCGTCGCACCAAGCTGTCTCCCGATCGCTACGATCCGGTCCGCGCAGTCGGATGCGGCGGTCGCAGCCCGGGCGAGGAGCGGCACGAGCGCGAGCACGCGGAAGGGGTCACGCGCGGCGAATCGCTCGCTGACCGCGAGGCTGTTCGCCGACGCCGCATGCAGGCGGCCCGCGAGATGGCCGAGCTCGGCCGCCACCCACGGTTCGATCCGTCCGGCCGCGAGCCGGCTTTGCCAGGAGGGGAACTCCTCCGGGTCGAGGTACTCCAGCGCGAGTAAGCCGGCCGCCGGCAGCGATCCGAGCACCGTCGGCGCGACGCCTGGCACGACGCCGCAGGCGACCTTGAACCACGCGCTCTCCGCGCGGGTGCGCTCGGCAAGGAAGCCGTCGGCCGCCGGGTCGGGAGCAAGCGCGCGCTTGAGAAAGATCGTGCCCCAGCCGAGCTCGATGCGACAGGCGCGCGTGGCGACGCTCGACGGAAGCATCGTGACGCGCGGCGAGTCGCCCGACGCGAGCAGCTGCATCTGGCGCAACGCGGACGCAACGTCTGTCGGAACGTCGGCAGCGGCGGCGCGCGCCATACGCCGCTTCTCGCTTGCGGGCCGGTTGCGTTGCAGGTTGCCGAACGTGGTGATGAGATCGGGCATCGCGACCTGCTGCAGCGAGAAGCGTTCCATCCGGGGAGCGCCGCGGGGCGCCGCGTGACGTTCATCACGGCTGCGCCCGGAACGGTCTCGGCCGCGTGACGTATTCGCGCTCCTTGCGTATGGGGGCGTAGCCTTCGGCGCCGTGAATGACCGCAGAGGCGTCGAATGATCATCTCCATCATCAATTTTCACGAAGCGCCCGGACGAGAAGGTTCACGCGGCGGATGCCTCGACGGGTTTCGGCGTCACGGTCTTGCGAGCGACCTGACTTCAGGCGCCGGCGCGACGGCGGGCGGCATGGATGGCGCGGCGATCGCGGCTGCGACCGGCTCGGTCGGGCCGACTACGAGCGGACGCGTGCGGGCCTTGCTGACGCCTGCCATGGGTCTTCCCCCTTCGATTGAACGCGAAGGGATTAACGCATGGCCGGTTGTCGGCGTACCGCGAGGTTGTAAGGTGTTACGCGAGCGCGGTTCCGCGACGAACCGCAACGGGCCGTCGCGCCGTCACGCTTCGGGGCGCATGTGCGGGAACAGGATGACGTCGCGGATGGAAGGGCTGTTCGTGAACAGCATCACGAGCCGGTCGATGCCGATGCCGCAGCCCGCGGTGGGCGGCAGCCCGTGCTCGAGCGCGCGGATGTAGTCGGCGTCGTAGTACATCGCCTCCTCGTTGCCCGCCGCCTTCGCGCGCGCCTGCTCCTCGAAGCGGGCGGCCTGGTCCTCGGGGTCGTTCAGCTCGGAGAAGCCGTTCGCCATCTCGCGTCCGGTGATGTACAGCTCGAAACGGTCGGTGATCGCGGGGTTCGCATCGTTGCGGCGGGCGAGCGGGGAGACGATCGCAGGGTAGTCGACGATGTACGTCGGCTGCACCAGGAGCTGCTCGGTCGTTTCCTCGAACAGCATCAGCTGCAGCTCGCCGAGCTCGGCGTCCGCCCGCGGCTCGATCCCGAGCTGCGTCAGCTCGCGAACGAGCACGTCAGGGTTCGCGAGATCGCTTTCACCGAAGCGCGGGTGATGTTTGCGCACCGCCTCGGTGATCGTCAACCGCGCGAACGGCTGCGCGAGGTCGACGACGTGCTCGCCGTAGGGGAGCGAGGTCGTGCCCAGCACCTCCAGCGCAACGGCGCGGAGCAGCGCCTCGTTGAGGTCCATCAGGTGCCGGAAGTCGCGGTACGCCTCGTAGTACTCGAGCATCGTGAACTCGGGGTTGTGGCGCGTGGAGATCCCTTCGTTCCGGAAGTTGCGGTTGATCTCGAACACCTTCTCGAAGCCGCCCACGACCAGCCGCTTGAGATACAGCTCCGGTGCGACCCGGAGGTACAGCGTCATGTCGAGCGCGTTGTGATGCGTCACGAACGGCCGGGCGGCGGCACCGCCGGGGAGCGGCTGCATCATCGGCGTCTCGACCTCGAGGAAGCCCTGCGCGATCATGTAGGCGCGGACCGCCTGGATCAGCCGGCTGCGGACCTCGAACGTGCGGCGCGCCTCCCCGCTCGTGATGAGATCGAGGTACCGCTGCCGGTACTTCTGCTCCTGGTGGGCGAGGCCGTGAAATTTCTCCGGGAGCGGACGCACCGCCTTGGCGAGCAGCCGCACGCGCCAGGCGTTGACCGTCAGCTCCCCGGTGCGCGTCTTGAAGAGGGTCCCTTCGACACCGAGGATGTCGCCGAGGTCCCAATGCTTGAACGCTTCGTGGGCCGAGGCGCCGGTGACGTCGTTGGAGACGTACAACTGGATCTGCCCGGTCATGTCCTGGAGCATCGCGAAGCTCGCCTTGCCCATGACGCGCTTCAGCATCATCCGGCCGGCGACGGCGACGCGGACGCCCTTCGGCTCCAGGTCCTCCTTGGTCAGGGTGTCGTAGGCGCGATGGAGATCGCCGGCGAGATGCTCGCGGCGGAAGTCGTTGGGGAAGGCGATCCCCTGCTTGCGGAGCTCGGCAAGCTTGGCGCGGCGCTCCGACGTCTCGTCGCTCGGCGGCTGCCCGTTGTCGTCGTTCATGCTGATCGCGCCGTCCTCAGGCCGTCGCGCGCGCGCCGATGCCCTGCTTCAGGCTGGCATCGATGAAGTCGTCGAGATCGCCGTCGAGCACCGCCTGAGTGTTGCCGATCTCGACGCCGGTGCGCAGGTCCTTGATCCGCGACTGGTCGAGGACGTACGAGCGGATCTGATGGCCCCAGCCGATGTCGGTCTTCGACTCCTCGAGCACCTGCTTCGCTTCGTTGCGTTTCCGCACCTCCTGCTCGTAGAGCTTCGCCTTCAGCATCGCCATCGCCTCGGCGCGGTTGCGGTGCTGCGAGCGGTCGTTCTGGCACTGCACGACGATGCCGCTCGGGAGGTGCGTGATCCGGACCGCGGAGTCGGTGCGGTTCACGTGCTGGCCGCCGGCGCCCGAGGCGCGGTAGGTGTCGATCCGGAGGTCGGCCGGGTTGATCTCGATCTCGATCGTCTCGTCGACCTCGGGATAGACGAACACGCTGGCGAACGACGTGTGGCGGCGGGCGTTCGAATCGAACGGCGACTTGCGTACCAGCCGGTGGATGCCGGTCTCGGTGCGGAGGTGGCCGTAGGCGTATTCGCCGTTGACCTTGAGCGTCGCGGTCTTGATCCCGGCGACCTCGCCCTCGGACTGCTCGAGGATCTCGACCTTGAAGCCCTTGCGCTCGCAGTACTTTACGTACATGCGCTCGAGCATCTGCGCCCAGTCCTGCGCCTCGGTGCCGCCGGCGCCGGCCTGGATGTCGACGAAGCAGCTGGCGGGATCGAGCGGATCGGAAAACATTCGCCGGAATTCCATCCCCGCGACGGCCTCCGCTAGATCCGCCACGTCCCGCTCGATCGCAACGAGCGTGGCGTCGTCGTTCTCGTCGCGCGCGAGCGCGAACAGTTCCTGCGCGTCGCGGAGCCCGCTGTCGACGGCGCCCAGGCTGCCGACGACGGCTTCGAGCTGCTTCTTCTCCTTGCCGAGCTCCTGGGCGCGCTTCGGGTCGTCCCAGACCTTCGGATCTTCGAGTGCGCCGGCGACCTCTTTCAGGCGCCGCTGCCTGGCCTCGAAGTCAAAGATACCTCCGCAGCTCGGCAGCGCGCGCCGCGAGATCGGCGAGCGAAGCGGCGATGGCGTTGATGCGCTCGGCTTCCATGGCGATCGGGCTCTTTCCGAAAAGGCGGGAAGTATACACGCCGCCTGCGCCGCGCCCGCCGCATGGTGTCGCGGCGCCCGGTATCATCGATCATCTGCCGAGGCCCGCCGTGTCCGACTCCCGCTCCACCGCAGATCGCAGCCGTCACGTTCTCACGCTGATCTTCCTGGTATGCGTCGGACTGCTCGGCTTCGCGGTGTATCTGCAGCACTGGCAGGGCCTCGACCCCTGCCCATGGTGCGTCGTGCAGCGGGTCGGGTTCATCCTCGTGGGATTGATCGCGCTCGCCGGTGCCCTGCACGGCCCGGCCGCGATCGGCACCGTGTTCTACTCGACCCTCGGATTCCTCGCATCCGCCGCGGGCGCCGCGGCAGCGATCTACCACGTCTACCTGCAGTCCGACCCGGTGCGCGCGGCGAAGTGCGTCGGTTCGCCGGTCGAGCGTATCCTGGACAGCCTCCAGCTCGGCAAGCTGAGCCCGCCGCTCCTCCAGTACGACGGTCCCTGCACGCTGAAGCCGTGGTCGTTTCTCGGCCTGTCGATCCCCGAATGGTCGGCCGTGTGGTTCGTGATCCTCGCCGTCGCTTTTCTCGCCATCCCGTTCCTCGCCCGTCGCTGACGCGTCCGGGGAGATTGCAAAACCTCGTCAACTCTTGCGGTGGATGATTGCGCCGCCACGGCGCGTGGCTATGCTTTCACGCGAATCGTGTTGCGGCATGTTCGAGGGGCGGCGCGAATATCGATTCCAGAGGAGGAGGGGCTTCCGGGGCCAAGGGCCCCTTTCTTTTTCGGGCGGCCGCCGGCCGCGCGAAAAAGAACGGGGCCCTGGCCCATCATCGTACGAACAAGGGGAGACTCCCCTTGTATATCCCCCTATATCCGCCGACGAACAAGGGGGTAGAGCCCCCTTGTGGATTCCCCCGCATGAGGCGCGGCGGCGGCTCAATGCCGCAGCACGCACTTCTCGTAGAGATCCCCGAGGCGGCCGTTTGGATCGTAGCGCGCCTTCAGCGCGTCGTACGCGCACTTGTCGTAGAGAGTCCAGAACTCCTCGCGCGGGAAGTAACTCTCGGAGTAGAGCGACTTGATACCGCCGAGCTCGACCACTTTGCGCTCGACGAGACGGTTGAAGTGGCCACGCGGGTGCGCTTCACGGGAGCGCACGACATCCCAGAATCCGAAGTTGACATACAGCGCCCCGGGCCGAGTCGGATAGAGCGGCCAGGCAACGTGGGGATCGAGCGCGCGAAACGGGCAGATCCACGCCGGCAGGATGCCGATCTCACGCAGGAAGAAATCCAGGAACTCCGGCGCGCGGTCGATCGGCACGTCGATGTCCTGGATCACGGACTCGGGATGCCGCCCGGCCAGGCGGTCGAGACACCGCGTTAGACCGACCCGGCTGTTCCAGCGCATCACCTTCGTGTAGAAGACCGAGTTCAGGCGTTTCCGGCCGAGCAGGCGCCGCACGGCCGGGTGCTCGGCGCAGAGGTTCTTCGAGCACCAGAACCAGTCGGTGTCCCACCGCCAGATGAAGTCCCTGGTCGAAAGAAAATCCTCCTCGCGGGATCTCAGGCTCCGGTAATAGATCCGTTCGTAGGTGTAGTCGCTCGTGTAAGGCGCGGTGTCGACGAAGCGTCCGACCGTCGTCACCAGCTCGTCCGGCCCGAACACCACGCCGTCGACGAAGTCGGCCGCCGATGCGCAGGCCGCGGCGAGACCGCGGAAGAAGCGCTCCGGATCGGCGTGGCGCACGTGCTCCAGCCGCACGAACGGCTTCACCGGGACCGTCTTCGCCTTGACGCGCAACGCATAGCCCAGCGTCCCGTACGAGTTGGGAAAGCCGTAGAAGAGATCGCGGTGCTCGTTGTCGGCCCGGGCGACCACCACTTCGCCGCCGCCGGTGAGCACCTCCAGCTCGAACATCGTCTCGTGGACGAGCCCGTGCCTGAAGGAGGAGGCCTCGATGCCGACGCCCGCGACCGCGCCGCCGATCGTGATCGACTTGAGCTGCGGGACGACGCACGGCATCACCCCGTGCGCGAGCGTCGCGTCGGCGACCTTCTCGTAAGGTGTCATGCCCTCGACGTCGACCCAGCCGCCCGCCGGGTCCACCTCGAGCACGTGGCTGAACTCGCGGACGTCGAGGCGTCGCCGGGGCGCCTCGTCCCGGTCGCGGAAGAGGTTCGAAGTCGTCTTCCCGAGCCGCAGCGCCGTCCCCCGGGGCTCGGCGACGAGCTCGGCGACAAGCCGTTCGCGGCGCGCGGCGAAGCCGCTCATGGTGCGCGGCTCAGGCGGTTTTTGAGACCGGGATCTCGCGGATGCCGCCCGCAAGCCGCTTCTCGTCGTAGAGGAACGCGCGGCTCATCGGGTAGTTGCGCGCATCGACGTTGCCCTTGCTGAACACGATCTGGAAGAGGTGCGTGCGGCCGTGCCCGGTGCGGAACATGTTCGCGCATCCGTACAGGTAGGTACGCCACACCCGCCGGAAGCGCTCGTCGAACCGCTTCGGGTCGAGGCTGTGGATGCGCGCCCAGTTGGCGTCGAAGCGCTCGGCCCAGGCGTCGAGCGTGAACGCGTAATGCCGACGCAGGTTCTCGATGTCGATCACCTCGAGGCCGGCTTTCTCCATCGCCGCGATCGTCTCGGCGAGGCTCGGGATCCAGCCGCCAGGAAAGACGTGATTGCGGATGAAGAACTCGGTGTCGAACTCGCCGACGTGCCCGATGAAGTGCAGCATCCCCAGGCCGCCTGGCTTCAGGAAGTCCGCATGCGCCTTCACGACCTCCGCGAGCTGGTCGCGGCCCGCGTGCTCGAGCACGCCGATCGAGACGACCTTGTCGAACTGCGCGTGCACCTCGCGGAAATCGGCGAGCCGCACGTCGATCCGGTCGCTCACGCCGCGCCGGGCGACCTCGTCGCGCAGCCAGTCGACCTGCTCGTTGGTCGTGTTGACCGCCGCGCCGTGAGCGCCATGACGCTGGACGGCGTAGAACATGAAGCCGCCGAAACCGCAGCCGATGTCGACCACGCTCTCGCCGGGCTTGAGCCTGACCTTGCGGCACACGTGCTCGATCTTGTTCGCCTGAGCCTCCTCGACCGTGCGGGTGCCTTCCTTCCAGTACCCGCAGGTGTACATCATCCAGTCGCGGTCGAGCCACAGCTTGTAGAAGTCGGCGCCGAGCCCGTAGTGGAATCGCGCGTTCGTCCGGGTCTGTTCGATCGACTTGTTCCCGAACCGGAACTCGTGCCAGCGGTTGCGGACGTCGACCAACGGGTGGCCGCGGTGGTCGTCGAAGCGCGAGTCCGATGCGGCCCGGAACGCCGCCGGCATGTCGCCGTCGACGTCGACCGTGCCGTCGAAGAACGACTCAAGCAGGCCGATGTGGCCGAACGCGAGCGTGCGCCATTGTGCGCCGGCGGTCCTGAAGGTGAGGGTCACCAGGGGCTCGCCGGGTCGGCTGGACCAGCTCGACCCGTCGGCGAAGACGACCCGGAAAGCGACTGCGGTTTTGGCGGCGATTCCATCAAGGAGCTTGCGGAAGAGGCTTGTCATTCGTGTTGGCGCGTCGCGCAGGCTGAAAAGGAAGATTTTAGCGGAGCCGATGCGACGGGTACTCGTCGGCGATCTTGTCGTCGAAGAAGCTCACCGGCGAAGGCGCGTTCACGAAGCGTCGGTGGACCTCGGGCGACACACCCTTATACGCCATCACGCGGCCGTCGTTGAACTCGATCTCGAGCATCTGGCTGTTCTGGTCGTAGCCGATGCCGCGGATCTTCGACGAACTGATGCGCTTGCGTTCCATCGGTCAGCCTCCCGTTGCGACGATCGCCGCGGTGCCGGCGAGCACCGAGGCGAGAGCGGGAAGGATAACGCGGCGCGCGAGGGGCTTGCCACCCACGAATACGACCAGCCCGAGCTTGAAGACCGTGTTCGAGAGAAGGGCGAGTGCGATCGCGACCACCGCCTCGCCGCCCCCGAGCTTGCCCAGCGTGAATAGCCGCAGCGAGGACAGCGTCAGGGCGTCGACGTCGGTGAGCCCCAACACCAGCGCCACGGCATACAGCCCGCTCTTGCCCGCGACGTCCGAAAGCCACGCCGAGGCGAGCAATACGACCGCGAACAGCGCGCCGAAGCCGAGCGACGCGCGCAGTTCCGTGGGGTTCGAGACCCGGGGCAGCGGGAGTTCGGCCTCTCCGACGAGGCGGCGGCGCCAGAAGAAGAACGCCGCCGCCGCCCCGGCCACGAGCGCCGCGCCGAGGACCGCCGTGAGGCGAGAGAGGATTGCCGGCGCGACCGCGGCCGCGACGAGCGTGAGCGCACGAGCACCGTCAGGTTCGCGAGCACGATCACGCCCGCCGCGACGTCAACGACGCTGCTCGCCTCGCGAGCATGCTTCGAGAACGCGAGCGTCGTGGCGGTGCTCGACACCAGCCCGCCGAACACACCGACGAGCGGGAGCCCGCGCCTTGCGCCGACGATCTTCAGCGCGATGTAGCCGGCGAGCGACAAGCCCGAGATGAGGACCACCATCAGCCAGATCTGGTACGGGTTGAGCGCGCCGTAGGGGCCGTAGCTCTTGTCCGGCAGGACCGGCAGGATGACGACCGACAGCGTCGCGAATTGGATCACCGCGAGCAGATCGCGCCGCTCGAACCGTTCGAGGATGCCGCGGAGCTCCGCCTTGAAATAGAGCAGGGCGGCGGCGCCGACGGCGATCGCCGCGGCGAGCGTGCGTTCGCCGTACCAGCAGAGCGCACCGAGGCAGTAGGTGAGTAGGAGCGCGACCACCGTGGTCGTCCCCGGGTCGTCCTCGACCGGCGCCCGGTAATGGGCCGCCACGATCGCGAGCCCGACGAGCGCCAGCCCGACGGCCGGAACCCACGCGCCGCTGGCGTACTCGCCGAGCATCGCCGCCAGCGTGCCGAACACCGCAGTCAGCGCGAACGTTCGCAAACCGGCCCTGGCGGCCGGGTTGCGCTCGCGCTCGACGCCGACCAGCAGCCCGATCGCGAGGCTGGCGAGAAACGCGGCTAGCGGCGCCGCGTCGGCGTCGAGCCACTCCGTCACGCTTCCTCCGCGTACTCGAGCCGCAGCTCGAGCCCTTGCGCACCGTTCCAGTCGTCGATCGCGAGCGCGTAGGCGGCGCGCAGCCGCTCCGGAATCGGCGTCTCGCGCCGGAAGGCGATGGCGTCGTAGCGCCGGCCCGCGCGCGCGAGCTTGAGGCGCAGATGCTTCTCGCCGACGAGCCGCTGGCTCTCGACGGTGAACTCGTCCGCGAAGCGCGGCGGCGGGAAGCCCTGGCCCCAGACCTCGCCCTCGAGCGCGCGCGCGAGCTCGAGCGTGGCGTACTCCGGCTCGAGCGAGCCGTCGGTCTCGACGGTCGGCGAGAGCGCGCCCGGGTCGCACAGCTCGCGCACGGCGGCGTCGAAGGCCGCGCCGAACCGATCGACGTCGTGCGTGCGCAGCGTGAGGCCGGCGGCGGCGGCGTGGCCGCCGAAGCCGAGCAGCAGATCCGGCGACCGCTTCGACACGAGATCGAGCGCGTCGCGCAGATGCAGTCCGGGAATCGAGCGGCCGGAGCCGCGCGCGCGGCCCTGGCCCGCGGGCGCGAGAGCGATCACCGGCCGATGATGGCTGTCCTTGAGGCGGCCGGCGAGGAGGCCGATGACGCCCTGGTGCCAGCGCTCGTCGTAGAGCACGAGGCTCGCCGCCTCGCCGACGGCGATCCCTGCGACCAGCGCGTCGGCGTCGCGCCGCATCGAGTCTTCGACTTCGCGGCGCTCCCGGTTGAGGCGGTCCAGCTCGCGGGCGATATTGAGCGCGCGGCCATAATCGTCGGTCGCGAGCGCATCGATCCCGACTCGCATGTCGGCGAGCCGTCCGGCGGCGTTTACACGCGGGCCGAGCGCGAAGCCGAGGTCGAAGGTTCCCGCCCGGCGCGGATCGCGCCCGGCGACACCGAAGAGCGCCGCGATCCCCGGCTGCATCCGTCCGCCGCGCATGCGCCGCACGCCCTGACTCACGAGCACGCGGTTGTTGCGGTCGAGCCGGACGACGTCCGCGACGGTGCCGAGCGCGACGAGATCGAGCAGGTTCGCGAGATTGGGCTCCGGCCTGCCTTCGAACCGGCCGCGTCGCCGCAGCTCGGCGCGGAGCGCGAGCATCACGTAGAACACGACGCCCACGCCGGCGATCGACTTGCTCGGAAACGCGCAGCCCGGCTGGTTCGGGTTGACGATGCACGCCGCGGCGGGGAGCGCGTCGCCGGGCAGGTGGTGGTCAGTGATCAGCGTGGCGATACCGAGCTCGCGCGCGCGCGCGACGCCGCCGACGCTCGCGATGCCGTTGTCGACGGTGATCAGGAGGTCGGGGCGCGCCGGCGCCACCAGGTCGACCAGCTCGGGCGACAGGCCGTAGCCGGTCTCGAACCGGTTGGGAACGAAGTAGTCCACCTTCGCGCCGAACGCCGTGAGCGCCCGCAAGCCGACCGCGCAGGCAGTCGCGCCGTCGCAGTCGTAGTCCGCGACGATGAGCAGCTTGCGACCGGCATCGATGTGGTCGGCGAGGAGCCGCGCCGCGGCATCGGCGTTCTTCAGCTCGCCCGGGGGAATGAGGGTGCCGAGCTCGCAGTTGAGCTCGGGCGCAGCCTGCACGCCGCGGCTCGCCAGTAGGCGCGCGAGCAGCGGATGCACGCCGGAGCCCGCGAGCGCGCGCTCCGCGGCGTGGGGGACCTTCCTGGTCACGATGCGGCTCGCGCTCACGCGTAGCTCGCAAGCGGACGCGGACGCCGCCAGAAATAGCGCAAGTCCTGGCGCGTCGTTTCGACGTCGAGTGCGCTTGCCTGGCCGATCGCGTGCAGCGTCACCATCCCGATCGATCCCTGCCGCAGGGCGCCGGCGAGCGGCGCGAACCAGTCGCGTTCCAGCGCCGCGAGCCGTTCGCGCCAGGTCGCGGCGTCGCCATAGGCGGCGGGCGTGCCGAGCGCGTCGAGGACGATGAGCTCCACGCCTTCGTCGCCGGAGGCGCGCAGCCAGCGTTCGGCATTGTCGGGGAGCGGCAGGACTGCGGCGCCGGAGCCGAGCGCGAGCCCCGCGGCGAGCGGGTCGTGCGTCCGCACGCGCTGGAACGGCCGCGCCGCGGTGCGCGCGAGCCGGCCCCCGCCCCACAGCCAGACCGCGTTCACGGGCGGCTCGCCGCGGCGCTCGCGTGCTTCGTTCACCGGGTGATCGTGCAGCAGCATCTGGATCTCGTTCGCGAGCGCGTGCAGGCGCGCCTCCTGGCCGCCCGCGCCCGGGCGGACCTCGACTGCCTTTCCGCGCGCTGCCGCGAGCGGGGGCGCGTCCTCGCCAAGCGGCGTCGCCGTCTGCAGGTACCACCGTTCCGGCTGCAGCCCATGGAAGACCAGGTCGCGGTCGGCGAGATGCCGGTTGAGATGCTCGACGAGCGCATCGGCTTCCGCGCGGGAGAGCTCGAACATCGCGGCGTCGAGCGGCACTGCCGTTTCCCGGTTCAATCGCAGGGAACAGGGATCGGCCCGCAGCCACCAGTCGTCGCCGGGCGTGCCGCCGTCGGCGACGAGCGCGTGCGGCGCCGGACCTGCAGTGCCCCACGCGGCGAGCAGCCATTCCTCAAGGCCGCCCCCCGCACTCGGCGAGCGACGACCCCGTGCCATCAGCATCTCGAGCGCGGCGAGCCGTCCGGGGTCCGCGGCCGCCCGGGTGTCGCGATCGGGCCAGAAGAGATCGGGAACCGCGATATGAACGTTCATGAGCGGCGCGGCCAGTCTAGCACGGCGTTTCGAACGCCCGGCCGCGTCGCACGGCACCTTGGCCGCGGCCCGCCAAGCGGCGCTTTCGCGCGCTCGCGTTCGGTCGGCGCGGGACGCCGATGTCTCACCTGCCGCCGTATGGGAGAATCGCCCGCGATGCGATACGAGTACTTCATCGGCCTGCGCTACACCCGCGCCAAGCGCCGCAACCACTTCATCTCCTTCATCTCGCTCATCTCGATGGCCGGTATCGCGCTCGGCGTCGCCGCGCTGATCGTGGTGCTGTCGGTGATGAACGGCTTCCAGAAGGAGCTGCGCGCGCGCATCCTCGGCGTCGCCTCGCACGTCCAGATCACCGGCCCCGACAGCATGCTCGCGAACTGGGAGGCGGTCTCGGCCAAGGCCCGGGAGCACCCGCAGGTCGCCGCCGCGGCGCCCTACGTGAACGCGCAAGGCATGCTCGCCTTCGACGCCCAGGTGCGCGGCGCGATCGTGCGCGGCATCGATCCGCAGCGGGAGTCCGAGGTGTCGGACATCGGCCGGCACATGGTCGCCGGGAAGCTCGATGCGCTCCAGCCGGGCGAGTTCGGGATCGTGCTCGGCGTCGAGCTCGCGCGCGCGCTGCGCGTGCACCCCGGCGAGCGCGTCACCGTGATCGCGCCGCAGGGCCTCGTGACGCCGGCGGGCGTCGTGCCGCGGCTGAAGCAGTTCCGCGTCGTCGGAATCTTCCAGGTCGATCACTACGAGTACGACAGCGCGCTCGCCGTCGTCAACCTTGCCGACGCGCAGCGGCTCTATCAGCTGGGCGACCGCGTCTCGGGGATCCGCCTCAGGCTCGTCGACCTCTTCGAGTCGCGCGCAGTGGCGCGCGATCTGTACCGATCGCTCGGCGGCGACATCCTGATCAGCGACTGGACGCGCAGCCACGCGACCTACTTCAAGGCGGTGGAAGTCGAGAAACGGGTGATGTTCATCATCCTCACGCTGATCGTCGCCGTCGCCGCGTTCAACGTCGTGTCGACCCTCGTGATGGTCGTCACCGACAAGCAGTCGGACATCGCGATCCTGCGGACGCTCGGCGCGACGCCGGGGAGCGTGATGCGGATCTTCATCGTGCAGGGGGCGGTGATCGGGCTTATCGGCACGCTCGCCGGGGTCGTCGGCGGGATCGTGCTCGCACTGAACGTGGACACCGTGCTGCCCTGGGTCGAGCGCACCTTGAACGTCCAGTTCCTGTCGAAGGAGATCTACTTCATCAGCGAGCTGCCGTCCGAGCTGCGCCAGGCGGACGTCGTCTGGATTGCCGCGGTCGCGCTGGTGATGTCGTTTGTCGCGACGATCTACCCGAGCTGGCGCGCCTCGCGCGTGCGGCCCGCGGAAGCCCTGCGGTATGAGTGAGGCGGCCGGCGGGGAGCCGGCAGTCCTTGCGTGCCGCGGGCTGAAGAAAACCTACAACGAGCCGCGGTTACCGGTGCACGTGCTGCTCGGCGTCGACATGGCGGTCGCGCCCGGCGAGGTGGTGGCGATCGTGGGCGCGTCGGGATCGGGCAAGAGCACGCTGCTCCACCTCCTGGGCGGGCTCGACGAGCCGACGGAGGGCGAGGTGGAGGTTCTCGGGCGGCCGATGAGCTCCCTCGGCGATGCCGAGCGCGGGCGCCTGCGCAACCAGGCGCTCGGCTTCGTCTATCAGTTCCACCACCTGCTGATGGAGTTCAGCGCCCTCGACAACGTCGCCATGCCGCTCTTCATCCGGCGCCTGAGTCCCGACGCGGCGCGCGGCGAGGCGGCGGCGATCCTCCGCGAGGTCGGCTTGGGCGAGCGTCTCGACCACAGGCCGGGCCAGTTGTCGGGCGGCGAGCGGCAGCGCGCCGCGCTCGCGCGGGCGCTTGTCACGCGCCCGGCGTGCGTGCTCGCCGACGAGCCCACCGGCAACCTCGACCGCCGCACCGCCGGCGGGGTGTTCGAGCTGATGCTCGATCTGAACCGGACTCACGGCACCAGCTACGTGATCGTGACCCACGACCCGACGCTTGCCGCGCGGGCGAACCGCATCCTGCGCCTCGAGGATGGACGACTGAAGACCGAAGACGGCAGACTGAATGAAGGCGTAGCGCGTCAGCGCTGAATCCTGACGTCTTCAGTCTTCGATTTTCTCTTCGCCCGCCGCCGCCACTGCACCACGACCCACGCGCGCCAGCCGACCTGGACCGCGATCCAACCGAGTGCGGCGAGCGAGAGCGCGAGCGCGACGAGGCCGATGACGAGCGGCTTGCCGAGCGCGAGCGACCAGTCGGCGAGCGCGCTCACCCAGTCGCCGATGTGCGTCCACGAGAACTCGGGCGGCTCGGCCATCGCGCCGGTGCTGCCGGTGATGAGCGACCCGATCCAGTAGGCGACGAGATACAGCGGCACGATCGTGAACGGGTTCGTGTAGAGCGTCGTGACGAGCGCGACCGGCAGGTTCACCCGGAGCGGGATCGCGACGAGCGCGGCGCCCAGCATCTGCAACGGTCCCGGGATCAGCCCGCAGAGCATGCCCACCGCGACGCCGCCGGACACCGAGCGGCGGTTGAGATGCCACAGGTTCGGGTGGTGCAGCAGCCGGCCGAACTTCGCAAAATGCCTGTGGGACCGGATCGAATCGTGGCTGGGCAGGTACTTGCGGAAATATTTTCGAGGCACGAAAAAATTCTAAACCGGAATCAACCGCGACCCCGCATCGGGCGTTGAAATCGGGACCCTTCCGTCTGGCCGCGGATGAGACTCGCCATCGTTGCGTTCGCGCTCGGCGTCTGGCTGCTGCAGCAGCAGGCGACGCTGCCCGGCTGGGCGGTCGTGCTCGCGCTCGGGCTCGGGTTCATCGCTGCCGCAATCGTGCGCCGGGCTGCTCCGGGTCGGCTGGCCGCACCCGCAGGCGTTGGCCTCCTGGTCGCAGCCACCGGCCTCGGCCTCGCATGGGCGGCGGCCGCCGCGAAGCTCGCCCTCGCCGACCGCCTGGCGCCGGACTTCGAGGGGCGCGACGTCACGCTCACCGGCGTGGTCGCCAACCTCCCGCAACCCTTTGAGCGCGGTGTGCGCTTCGAGTTCGCGGTCGAGGACGCGGCGACGGCAGGACCGGGCGCGGCGGCATTCCGTGCCCCGGGGCGGGTCCTGCTCTCCTGGTACAACGGCCTCACCCCGGAGGAGTTCCAGGAGGTGCTGCCGGTCCGCGCGGGCGAGCGCTGGCGGCTCACGGTGCGGCTCCGCCTCCCGCATGGCAACGCGAATCCGCACGGCTTCGACTACGAGGCATGGCTGCTCGAGCGCGGCGTCGGAGCGACCGGCTACGTACGCCCGCGGGGCGAGCGTCTCCGGCTGGCGGAGATGGTCTATCGCCCGGGCTACGCGATCGAGCGGTTGCGCGAGCGGATCCGGATGAAGCTCTGGGACGCGCTTCCGGAACACCGCTACGCCGGCGTGGTGATCGCGCTCGCAATCGGCGACCAGCGGGCGATCGAGGCCGTCGACTGGGAGACGTTCACCCGGACGGGCGTGGGCCACCTGATGTCGATCTCGGGCCTGCACGTCACGATGGTCTCGGGGCTCGCCGCCGCGATTGTAGTCTGGGCGTGGCGACGGCGCCCGCGTCTCGCGCTCGCGCTCCCCGCCCCGAAGGCGGCCGCCGCGGCAGCGTTCCTCGCGGCGCTCGGCTACACGCTGCTTGCCGGATTCGCAGTGCCGGCACAGCGGACGCTGTACATGATCGCCGTCGTCGCCGCGGCGCTCTGGCTGGGCCGGCTGCAGTCGTCCTCGCGCGTCCTCGCCATCGCCTTGGCGGTCGTGCTCGTCGGCGACCCGTGGGCCGTCGTGTCGCCCGGCTTCTGGCTCTCGTTCGCCGCCGTCGCGCTGATGCTCTATGCGGGCGTTTCCACCCTTCGCGCCGAGCACTGGGTGCTCCGCTGGGGCCGCGTGCAATGGGCGATCACCGTCGGACTCGCGCCGCTGCTCCTCGTGCTGTTCCAGCAGGTCTCGGCGGTCTCGCCGGTGGCGAACGCGATCGCGATCCCGGTCGTGAGCCTCGTGGTGACGCCGCTCGCGCTGCTCGCGGCAGTGCTCCCCGGCGCATGGCTTGCCGAGCTCGCGCACGCCGTGATCCTCGCGCTGATGCCCGTGCTCGACTGGCTCGGCCGGCTACCGGGCGCCATCTGGCAGAGCCACGCGCCGACGGCATGGACGGCCGCGCTCGCGCTCGTCGGGATCGTGTGGTGGCTCGCCCCGCGGGGTGTGCCCGCGCGGTACGCCGCGCCGCTCCTCGCCTTGCCCATGTTCGCGTTGCCGCCCCCTCAGCCGGAAGCCGGAACGGCCTCGATCACGTTTCTCGACGTCGGACAGGGACTTGCGGCACTCGTGCGGACGAGGGACCACGCCGTGCTCTACGACGCGGGGCCCGCTTACGGCATCGACGCCGACGCCGGCAGCCGCGTGGTCGTCCCGTTCCTGCGTGGCGAAGGGATCGCGCGGCTCGATGCCATCGTCGTCACGCACGACGACGTCGATCACTCCGGCGGTGCGGTCTCGGTGATGCGCACGCTCCCGACGGACGTGCTCTGGTCGTCGCTCGCCGCGGTGCATCCCGCGCGGGGTCTCGCGCCGTTCGCTCTGCCGTGCCGCGCCGGCGCCCGCTGGGAGTGGGACGGCGTGAGTTTCGCGCTGTTGCACCCGACGGCCGGCAGCTACGACGATCCGTGGCTCAAGGCGAATTCGCGCAGCTGCGTGCTGCGGGTCGAGACGCGGCACGGCGCGGTGCTGCTCACGGGCGACATCGAGGAGCACGACGAGCGGACGCTCGTTGCCGGGAACAACGCGCTGGAGGCGGCGACGTTGCTCGTGCCCCATCATGGGAGCGGGACGTCGTCGTCGCCCGCGTTCCTGCGCGCCGTGCGGCCGGCGCATGCCGTGTTCACCGTCGGCTACCGGAACCGCTTCGGCCACCCGAAGCAGGAGGTGCTCGAGCGCTACACGGCCGCGGGCGCGAGCATCTGGCGCACCGACCGCGACGGCGCGGTTACCGTGAAGCTCGCGGACGGTGGCACGAGCATCACGCGGCACCGCGAAGGGAATCCCCGGTACTGGCGGCAACCTTGATGACTGCTTGGCTCAAGAGTTCGGCGCAGAGCCGCCAATGTTGTCGTTCCCCCGCAAGTGTCGTGCCCCGGCGGCTAGCTCTTTTGGCCTAGCGCCGGGTCGCCGCCTGGGCGAGCGGGGCGTTCGGGCTGAACGTGCCCGACAGACCGTCGAGCGCATCCTGGCGCGCCTTGACCGCGCGGCGGAAGGCCTCCGCGGCGCCATACTTGGCGACCGAGAACTTCACGAGCTTGGTCCGCCAGGGCTCGAGCGGCAGACGCGCGATCCAGAATCGCCGCTCGACCGGTCCGTGCCCCGTCTCGATCACCTCGGAGTGGAACGACACGCCCGCGAGCCCCGACCGGTTGTTCTTCCGCAGGATCGAGCAGTACTGGCGCCGGGACAGAGGCGGATTCTTGGCGACCAGCTGGTTGCGATACTTCTTGGCCGCGGCGAGCGCCTTCTGCCGGCCGCCGTACACGCCGTCCGAGAAGTGGCCGACGTGGATCTTGCCGCGGCGCTGGATGGTGACGCGCCACGCGTGGGTGCGCGAGCGCTCGTGATCGACCCGGGTGATGCCGTACATCGGCCGGGTGGAGGCGGGCTTGCGGGCCATGATCCAGCTACTCCGGTGCGTTGTTGTTGAATCGCCACGGGATGCGCGCCGCGGCGGCGCCCCCGCGGATCATGACGGCGGCATAGGTGGGTGTCAAGCCCCGTCGACCTGCGTGTCGAACGCCGCCGCAAGCGAGTCGTTCCCGCGGCGTCCGTCGCGGCGGGCCTACCTCGTGCTTGGTCGATAGCGCAGATCGAGCGTGAAGGGGAAGCTCCGGTTCGGAGGCTCGCGCGGCACCGTCATCGGCCCGGGGGTATGGCCGTGGGCCCAGAAGCGCGCGAACCGCCGCGCCTCGGCCTCGTTGGCGTTGACCGGGAAGGTTTCATAATTGCGGCCGCCCGGGTGCGAGACGTGATAGGTGCAGCCGCCGATCGCGCGACCGCTCCAGCCGTCGACGATGTCGAACACGAGCGGCGTATGCACGCCGATCGTCGGATGCAGCGCCGACGGCGGGGCCCAGGCCTTGTAACGTACGCCGGCGACGAACTCGCCGTGTACCCCGGTCGGCGCGAGCGGCACCGGCCGGCCGTTGCAGCTCACGACATGGCGCTCGCCGGTCATGCCGCTGACCTTCACCTGGAGCCGCTCGACCGACGAGTCGACGTAGCGTGCGGTACCCGTGCCCGCCATCTCCTCGCCGAGCACGTGCCAGGGCTCGATTGCCTGCCTGAGCTCCAGCGTCACGCCCGCATAGGTCACCGCGCCGTAGCGCGGAAAACGGAACTCGATGAACGGCGCGAACCATTCCTCCCGCAGCGGAAATCCCGCGGCCGCGAGATCGATCACGACGTCGCGGACGTCCTGCTGGGAGAAATGGGGCAGCAGCCAGCGGTCATGGAGCTGCGTTCCCCAGTAGACCAGGCTGCCCCGGTAGGGCTCCTTCCAGAACCGCGCGACGAGCGCGCGCACCAGCAGCGCCTGCACCAGCGCCATGCGCGGGTGCGGCGGCATCTCGAACGCCCGCAGCTCGAGGAGCCCGAGGCGCCCGGTCGGCGAGTCGGGCGAGTAGAGCTTGTCGATGGAGAACTCCGCGCGGTGCGTATTGCCGGTCAGATCGACGAGCAGGTGACGCAGCAGCCGGTCGACGAGCCACGGGAAGTCGGCCTCGGCACCCGGACGGATCCGCTCTCCCATCTGCTGGAACGCGATCTCCAGCTCGTACAGCTGGTCGTCGCGCGCTTCGTCGACGCGCGGTGCCTGGCTCGTCGGGCCGACGAAGCGCCCCGAGAAGAGATACGAGAGCGCAGGATGATTCTGCCAGTAGGTGACGACGCTCCTGAGGAGGTCGGGCCGGCGGAGGAACGGGCTTTCGGCGGGCGTCGCGCCGCCGAGCGTCATGTGATTCCCACCGCCGGTCCCCGTATGGCGCCCGTCGAGCATGAACTTCTCGGTGCCGAGCCGCGTGGATCGTGCCTCCTCGTAGAGCGCGGCGGTGTTCGCCGCGAGCTCGTCCCAACTCGACGACGGATGAACGTTCACCTCGATCACGCCGGGGTCCGGCGTGACCGCGAGCGAGCGCAGCCGCGGGTCGGGAGGCGGCGGATAGCCCTCGACGCGCACCGGCCGGGCGAGCGCCTCGGCGACGTGTTCGACTGCGGCGACGAGATTGATCCAGTCCTCGAGGTGCGTGACCGGCGGCAGGAAGACATGCAGCCATCCGCCGCGCGCCTCGACGACGAGCGCGGTGCGGACGACCTCGCGTGGCGTCGGCGGCGCCTTCGGCCGCGCGTGCTTCTTCTTTTCCGAGCGGACGTGCGCGTCGTGAAGATCGTCCCGGAAATCGAACGGGTCGCGCGCGAACTCGGGCTCGATCTCCTCGGGCCGCCGCTCCGGCAGGGAGGCGAGCGGCAACCTGAGGCCGGCCGGCGAATCGCCGGCGAGGAGGAAGAGCCGGGTTCGCTTGAGCGGCCAGGGCGAGCTGCGCCACTCGGTGCGCCAGCTCGCCGGCGCGACGGGCCCGGCCGCGGGCCGCAGCTCGGGCGGAAGCGCGCGAACGGGCAGGACGTAGGCCACGGGCTTGTCCACGCCGTGCTCGAGGGCGCGACGCAACCGCGCGCGATCCTCATAGTCTCCGAGCGGCACCTTTGCCGGGTCGACGTTATCCGGCAAGCCAGCCTCGATCTCGAGGAGCGGCAGCGGATCCTCGTACGCGGCGATCGCGTGGCCCTCGTCGAGCCCGAGCTCACGGGCGAGCGTGCGAACGAAGGCGTCGGCATGCTCGACCTTCGACGCCGCGCGCTCCGTATCCGCAGACGGCGTGACGTCGCTGGCAATCAGCGCGGCGTTGCGCCAAAGCGGACGGCCGTCGCGCCGCCAGTGCACCCCGAGCGCCCAGCGCGGGACCGGCTCGCCGGGATACCACTTGCCCTGGCCGTAGAAGAGGAGGCCGCCAGGCGCGAACCGGTCGCGCAGCCGCCGGGCGAGCGCATCCCCGAGCTCCCATTTCTTCGGCGAGAGCGCCGTGAAGTTCCACTCCGCGCCGTCCATGTCGTCGACCGAGACGAAGGTCGGCTCGCCGCCTTGGGTGAGCCGGACGCCGGCCGCGTCGAGCTCGCGGTCCACCGCCCGTCCGAGCGCGTCGATTTCCGCCCACTGCGCATCCGGGTACGGGCGGGTGACCCTGGGATCCTCGTGGATCCGCGTCACCTTCATCTCGAAAGCGAACTCGGAGTTGCAGACGTCGGTGAAGCCGGTGACCGGTGCGGCGCTCGACGGGAACGCCGTGGCGGCAAGCGGGATGTGGCCTTCTCCGGCGAGCATCCCGGAGGTCGGGTCGAGCCCGATCCAGCCCGCGCCCGGGAGATAGGCCTCGGCCCATGCGTGAAGATCGGTGAAATCCGCGCCCGGGCCCGCCGGGCCGTCAATCGGCTTCACGTCGGCGACGAGCTGGACGAGGTACCCCGAGACGAACCGTGCCGCCAGCCCGAGCTGGCGGAGGATTTGCACGAGCAGCCATCCCGAGTCGCGGCATGAGCCGGCAGCGAGCGCGAGCGTCTCCTCCGGCGTCTGGATACCGGGTTCCATGCGCACCAGGTATTTCACGCGATGGGCAAGGCGCTGGTTGAGGTCCACCAGGAAGTCGACGGTGTTGCCGCCGGGCCTGAGCCCCTCGCTGCGGAACTCGGCGAGCCACCGCTCGAGGAGCGGGCCGGGCGTCTCACGCTCGAAGTAGGGCGCGAGCTCCGCGGCGAGCTGCGGCGGATAGTCGAACGGGAAGTGCTCGGCCCAGTGCTCGACGAAGAAATCGAACGGGTTGATCACCGTCATGTCGGCGACGAGGTCGACGGTGATATCGAGCGCGCGCGCCGGCTCGGGGAAGACGAAGCGCGCGACGTGGTTTCCGTAGGCGTCCTGCTGCCAGTTGACGAAGTGCTTCTCCGGCGCGACGCGCAGGCTGTAGCTCGCGATCGGCGTCCGGCAGTGGGGCGCCGGGCGGAGCCGGATCTCGTGCGGCGAGAGCCCGACCGCGCGGTCGAAGCTGTAGAGCGTGCGGTGGTGGATGGCGGCGCGAATGGTCATGCGATGGCGCGGGGAACGGTGAAGAGCGAGGGGCGAGCGGTGCGGCCCGCTCGCGCCGCGTCCCCGCTCCCGGCGGTCACGACAGCGAGTCTTCCCAGTACGGATCCGGCAGCTGCGCGAACACCCGCCGCAGGCCTTCGCCCCACTGGTGATGGATCATGGTGAAGTAGGGATCGGTCTCGGTAATGCGCCGCTGCATCTGCAGGCGGAGCGAGTCCCTGGAGTAGGTAACGAGGTCGATCGGCAGGCCGACCGACACGTTCGACCGCATGGTCGAGTCGAACGAGATCAGCACGCACTTGGCGGCGTCGATCAGGGTGGTGGAGGGTTTGACCACGCGGTCGATGATCGGTTTGCCGTACTTCGTCTCGCCGACCTGGAAGTACGGCGTCTCCGTCATCGCCTCGATGAAGTTGCCCTCCTGGTAGAGCATGAAGAGCCGCTGCCGCTCGCCCTTCACCTGCCCGCCGAGGATGAAGTTGACGTTGGCGTCGATGTTGTTCTGCGCGAGATACGCGGCGTCGCGACGTTTCACATCGCGCAAAGCGTCGCCGAGCATGGTCGCGACGTCGAACATCGACGGCGCGGTCCAGAGACTGGACGCGCTTTCCGCGCGGCGCGCCTGGCTCTCGAGGAGGTTGATGGCGTTCTGCGTGACCGACAGGTTGCCCGAGCTCAGAATGACGACGACGCGGTCGCCCGGGCGCTCGTAGACCGTCATCTTGCGGAAGCTCGAGACGTGGTCCACGCCCGCGTTGGTGCGCGAGTCGGAGGCGAACACCATGCCGCTC
Organism: uncultured beta proteobacterium; assembly: GCA_963744255.1. Classification (GTDB taxonomy): domain Bacteria; phylum Pseudomonadota; class Gammaproteobacteria; order Burkholderiales; family SG8-39; genus DATEDA01. The sequence continues at coordinate 195,739 of CAVUSZ010000016.1, read as the reverse complement.
TCGAGCAGCACGCCCACGCAGTAGGTCATTCGCTTGCGCTCTTCCCGTCCGCCGAAGGGGCGATTCTACGCGAGGGGGAGCGCCGCGGAGCGAGACGTATGCCGCGCGCGCCGGTCAGGCATACGTCGGGACGAGGAAGTGCTTGTTGAGCTCGACGTTCAGCGCGCCGATCTGGTCGAGAAATTCGAGCAGGTACTCGTGCAGCCCGACCTTGAAGATCCGCTCGGTCTTGCCGTAATGGAGCTGCGCGTGGATCTCGCCCGCCAGGCGTTCGGGCTCGAGCCGGTCCTCGTCGCACAGCCCCTGCAGGATCTCGTAGATCGCGTTCATGCAGTGATGGAGGCTCCGCGGCACGTCGTCGCGCAGGATCAGGAGCTCGGCGACACGCAGCGGCGTGATCACGTCGCGATAGATCTTGCGGTAGGAGCTGAACGCGGAGACCGAGCGCAGCAGCGCCGACCACTGGTAGTAGTCGACGGCGCCGCCGACGTCCTGGATGCTGGGGAGCAGCGTGTGATACTTCGCATCCAGGATGCGCGCCGTGTTGTCGGCGCGCTCGAGGAACGTGCCGAGGCGGATGAAGCTGTAGCCCTCGTCGCGGATCATGGTGCCGAAGGTGATGCCGCGGAAGAGGTGCGAGCGGTCCTTCACCCAGTCGAAGAACCCCGAGACGCCGCGCGCGGTGACGTCGGCGAAGGTCTTGCCCCGCATCTCGAGCCAGGTCTGGTTCAGGCTCTCCCACATTTCAATCGTGATCGCCCCGCGCTGGGCCCGGGCGTTCTCGCGCGCGATCTGGAGGGAGGCGTAGACGGAGGTCGCGTTGGAGGCGTCGAGCACCATGAAATGGAGGACGTTCTCGGGCGACAGGTCCGAGTACCGCTGGTAGTAGCTCGTCGCGAGCCCGCTGATGATCAGCGGCAGCGCCCACGGCTCGGCCCATTTCTCCCCCGGCGCCATCATCCGGTAGGGCAGCAGCGACATGCGATAGGTGACGTCGAGCATGCGCGCAGTGTTCTCGGCGCGCTCGGTGTGGCGCGACATCCAGTAGAGATCGTTGGCCGTTCGGCTGAGCACGGGCGGCTACTTCTCCAGCACCCACGTGTCCTTCGTCCCCCCGCCCTGCGAGGAGTTGACGATCAGCGAGCCCTCCTTCAGCGCGACGCGGGTGAGCCCGCCGGGGACCATCCGGATCTCCCTGCCCGACAGCACGAACGGGCGGAGATCCACGTGACGCGGCGCGACGCCGCTTTCCGCGTAAGTCGGGCAGGTCGACAGCGCGAGCGTCGGCTGGGCGATGTACTTCTCGGGGTTCGCGAGGATCCGTTCGCGGAACTCGGCGCGCTGCGCCATCGTCGAGGTCGGTCCCACCAGCATCCCGTAGCCGCCCGATCCGTGCACCTCCTTCACCACCAGCTCGTGGAGGCGGTCGAGGACGTGGTGCAGGTCCTCCTTCTTCCGCAGCTGCCAGGTCGGGACGTTGTTGAGGATCGGCTTCTCGCCGAGGTAGTACTCGATCATCTCCGGCACGTGCGGATACATCGACTTGTCATCGGCGACGCCGGTGCCGATCGCGTTGGCGAGCGTGACCCGCCCCGCCTTGTACGCGGAGAAGAGCCCCGCCACGCCGAGCAGCGAGTCCGGCCGGAACACCTGCGGATCGAGGAAGTCGTCGTCGACGCGCCGGTAGATCACGTCGACGCGCTTCGGGCCGCGCGTCGTGCGCATGTAGACCGTCTCGTCGCGGACGATCAGGTCCTGGCCCTCCACGAGCTCGATTCCCATCTGCTGCGCGAGGAACGTGTGCTCGAAGTACGCCGAGTTGTACGAGCCGGGCGTGAGCAGCGCCACCGTCGGGTTGCTCACGCCGGCGGGCGCGACCTGGCGCAGCGTGTCGAGGAGCAGATCCGGATAGTGGTCGATCGGCGCGACCTCGTTCCGCGCGAACACCTCGGGGAAGAGCCGCATCATCATCTTGCGATTCTCGAGCATGTACGACACGCCCGACGGCACCCGGAGGTTGTCCTCGAGGACGTAGAACTCGCCTTCGCCCGCGCGCACGATGTCGACCCCGGCGATGTGCGCGTAGGTGTCGCCCGGCACCCGCATCCCCTTCATCACCGAGCGGTATTGCGCGTTCTCGAGGGCCTTCCGCGCGGGAATGATCCCTTCCTTCAGGATCGCGCCTTCGTTGTAGATGTCGCGCAGGAACAGATTGAGGGCGCGCATCCGCTGCGCAAGTCCGCGCTCGAGCCGCTGCCAGTCGGCGGCCGGGATGATCCGCGGGACGATGTCGAAGGGAATCAGCCGTTCGGTGCCGGCGTCCTCCCCGTAGACGGCGAAAGTGATGCCGACGCGCTGGAACAGCACATCCGCTTCCTGCCGCTTCTGCGCCAGGTACTCGGGCGGGAGCTTTTCGACCCACTCGACGTAGGGCCGATAGTGCGGCAGCACGTCCCCGGTGAGACCCCGCATCTCGTCGAAGAAGAGCTTCGGATTGGCCGTCATCGGGATCGAACGCACTCCGCGGACCGCTTCTAGTCTAGCGCACCGCCGGAAGCCGCGAGCAACGCCCGTGCCAGTGCGTGTCGCGGGGGACCGTCGCTTCCCGGGCCCCCATCCGCACCGGACGAGTGCGGGCGGGCAATGTCGTGGTGCGCCGGCGCCGGAAGAGCGCTTGATATACTCGAAGCGTCATGGGACGGCGTGTTGCAGCGACCATCACCGTCGAGGGCGACGCGGCGCAGCTCGCGGCCTACCGGCGCCGCGCGAACGAGCTGCTCGACGCGGAATTCGGCGAGCCGTACCGCGAGCTCCACACCGACGGCCGGCTCGACTGGCGGCTGAAGTCGGCGGGAGTGCCTTATCCGCCCTTCGTTGCCGCGTCGGCCGAGCTCCCCGACCTCGTCGTCGAGGTGCAGTGGACGGAGCAGGGCGGGGCAGGGGGACGCGCAACGATCCAGGCCGGGCGGCTCGCGGATCAATCCACCGACCGGGCGCCGGAACGCGCGGGCGCGTGCGAGCTGCGCGTTGCCGCGGACGGGACGCTGGCGATTGCGATCGTCTGCCGGCACCGGCGCCCCCGAGAGTGGATCGGCTACGCAGTCACTGCCGCGCAGCACGCACTGTTCCGTGCCGAGCGCCGCGACGGCGCGACGGTGCTCGAGGCGACCGACGGGGTCGAAGGCGAGTGGGCGGAACGCTGGACGCTCTCCGGCGAGCGCGCAGCCTACGCCGAGCTCGACCCGCGCGAGCCAATCGATCGCGATCTGCTGGCGGAGCTCGACCGGCTGGCGGCGGGCTTCGCGGCGGAGTGGATCTGGTTCGACGAGAGCCCGCCCGAGGAGACCGCGGTCGAGCGGAGCCGCTACGCGGCCTACGGCTTCAAGGTGAATGCCGCGAACGTCTACTCGATCAAGCTGAAGACGGTGCTCGCCGAGCTGCCGGGAGGCGGCTTCGTGCTCGAGCTGGCCGCGCCCGAAGCACGGGAGATCGCCGCGCTCGTGGCACGGCACTGGCTCCAGACCGCGCGGCACTAGGAATTCCAACGCAGAGGACGCCGAAGTCGCGGAGAAGGGCTGACGGGGTTCTCCGCGTGCGCTGCGCGCTCTGCGTTGGCGTTTCTTGAAGGAAGCACCGGTGACCGAACAGTTCCGCCGCGACAGCGTGCTCTGCGCGAGCCTCTCGGGCCTGCATCGGCTGTCGTACGTCGAGCGGGGTGACCGGGAGAATCCGCGCGTCCTCGTCTGCGTGCACGGCCTGACCCGCACCGCGCGCGACTTCGACCCGCTCGCCAAGGCGCTCGCCGACCGCTATCGCGTGGTCTGCCCCGACATGCCGGGACGGGGCGGGAGCGACTGGCTCAGGAATCCGGCGGACTACGCGACGCCGACCTATATCAATAGTGTCATCACGCTGATCGCGCGGCTCGGGGTGGAGTCGGTCGACTGGGTCGGCACCTCGATGGGCGGGCTGATCGGGATGGCGCTCGCGTCGCTCGAGAAAACGCCGATCCGGCGGATGGTGCTCAACGAAGCCGGGCCGGTCGTCACCGGCGTATCGCTCAACCGGATCGGTACCTACGTCGGCAGGGCGCCGATGTTCCCGACGTTCGAGACCGCGGTCCAGTACGTGCGGACCGTGAGCATGTTCTTCGGCCCGCACAGCGACGCGGAGTGGCGGTTCCTGACCGAGCACTACGTGCGGCAGGAGCCCGACGGGACGTACCGCGCGCACTACGATCCCAGGATCGCCGAGCCGTTCAACGCCGGCGCGCCGCACAAGGACGTCGAGCTGTGGCCGGTGTGGGAGGCGGTGAAGTGCCCGACGCTCGTCATCCGCGGCGGCCTGTCCGACCTCCTCATGCGCGAGACCGTCGAGCGGATGAAGACCACCGGCCCGCACGCGGAAGCCGTGGAGCTGCGCGGCATCGGTCACGCGCCGACGCTGATGCATGCCGACCAGATCGCGATCGTCCGCGACTATCTGCTGCGGGGTTAGCGCGCCGGCAGCCGCGCCGCCGGGTCCTGCCGGTAGAAGAGCGCGAGCTGGTCGTAGAGCGCCCCGAACTCTTTCTTCAGCGCGTGCGGATCGGTGAAGAACGCCTCGCTCGCGACCGCGAAGAACTCCGCCGGGTGCTCGGCGGCGTACGGATCGAGCAGCGTTTCCTGCTCCCGCTCCACCATTCCGACGAACCGCGCATAGGCCGATTCGAGCGCGCGCCCCCAGGCGGTGCGGTCCATGTCCCGGTGGGGCGTAGGGTAGCCGTCGGCCTCGCCCTTCAGCATGTCGATCTTGTGCGCGAACTCGTGGATGACGACGTTGTAGCCGGGCTCGCCGCCTTGCTCGGGCGCGGCGTTGCCGAGCGCCACGTCCTCCCAGGAGAGGAGCACCGGCCCGCCGGGCCACGCTTCGCCCGACAGCTCGTCGTCCCACTCGTGCATGACGCCGTCGTCGTCGAGCTCCCGGCGACGCACCCGGAACTCGCCCGGATACACGACGACGCCGACCCAACCCTCGTACGGGTCGAGCCCGAGGTTGAGCACCGGCAGCACCGCCTGCACCGCGATCGCGAGCCGGATCTCGTCGGTGAGCTCGAGCCCGCCGGCGCCGTGCATCTCCTTCTCGTGCACGAAGAGGAGCGCGAGCTCCCGAAGACGACCGAGCTCGTCGTCGCTCATTCCGGCGAGGAACGGTAGGCCGGCGATGACGCGGCGCCACAACGCATCGTCGATGCGCGCCGCGCGGACGAGGCGCTTGCGGCGCCAGCTGCGGAACAGCGTCATGCGCTCACGGGCGAAGTGCTCACGGCTCGCGATTATGACGGACGCCATGGCGCCCGTCCGGTAACATCTCAACCCTTCCGCGAGCCGCGTTTTTCCCTGTGGTCACCCTCGTAAAGCCTACCGCCGACGCGTCGTCGACGTCAGCGCCGCCCGCACTCGAGCCCGCGCTCGCCGGGCTCGAAGCGTCCGAGCGCGCGGTCGTCGAGCGAGCGCTCGAGTTCGCGGCGCCGCTGTACGAGGGAAAGCTCCTCGGTACCGGCGAGCCCGCGCTCGACCACGCGTATGGTCTTGCCGCCAACCTCGCCCAGCTTCGGATCGACGCCGCGACGCGCGCCGCCGGGCTGCTCTTCGCAGTTCCGGAGTACCTGCCGGATGCGCTCGACCGGCTCGCCGCGCGTTTCGACGCCGCCGTTGCGGCGCTCGTCGACGGCGTTTCGAAGCTGAATCGCCTGCGGGTCGTCACGCGCGGACTCGCGGCGGCCGACGAGAAGGGGAAGCATTCGCAGGCGGAGACCCTGCGCAAGATGCTGCTCGCGATGGTGGAGGACATCCGCGTGGTCCTGATCCGCCTTGCGAGCCGCACCCAGACGCTGCGGTTCCTCGCCAAGGCGTCCGACGAGATCCGCCGCCCGCTCGCGCGCGAGACGCTCGACATCTACGCGCCGCTCGCCAACCGGCTCGGAATCTGGCAGCTCAAATGGGAGCTGGAAGACCTCTCGTTCCGGTTCCTGGAGCCGGATCTCTACAAGCGCATCGCGCGCGAGCTCGACGAGCGTCGCGGCGAGCGCGAGACGTTCATCGCCGAGGCGATCGCCACGCTCAGCCGCGAGATCGCCGCGGCGGGCGTCGCCGGCGAGGTCAGCGGGCGTCCCAAGCACATCTACAGCATCTACAGCAAGATGCTGCAGAAGGGCCTCGAGTTCGACGAGCTGTACGACGTGCGAGGCTTGCGCGTGCTCGTCGACACGGTGAAGGACTGCTACACCGTGCTCGGGATCGTCCACAACCTGTGGGCGCCGATCCCGAAGGAGTTCGACGACTACATCTCCCGTCCCAAGGGCAATCGGTACCGCTCGCTCCACACGGCGGTTGCCGGGACGGACGGGCGCTCGCTCGAGGTGCAGATCCGCACCCACGAGATGCACCGCCACGCCGAGCTCGGTGTCGCGGCGCACTGGCGCTACAAGGAAGGCAAGACCGGGCGCGATGACGCTTACGACGACAAGATCGCCTGGCTGCGACAGGTGCTCGCATGGCGCGACGAAGTCGTCGACTCGTCCGAGTGGGTGGAGCAGTCGAAGCGCGCGGCGCTCGACGACACCGTGTATGTCCTGACGCCGCAGGGCCGGGTGATCGATCTCGCACGCGGCGCCACGCCGATCGACTTCGCGTACGCGCTCCACACCGACCTCGGTCACCGCTGCCGCGGTGCGAAGGTCGATGGCGCGATGGTGCCGCTCGACTACCGGCTCGACAACGGCCAGCGCGTCGAGATCGTCGCGGCGAAGACCGGCGGGCCGTCGCGCGACTGGCTCACCCAGCCGGGCTATCTCGCGACCTCGCGCGCACGGAACAAGGTCCGGCAGTGGTTCAACGCGGAGGATCTCGCGCGGACGGCCGCAGCGGGCCGCGCCGTCGTCGAGCGCGAGCTTGCTCGCGAGGGCGCAACCGGCGTCAGGCTCGAGGCGCTGGCCGCGCAGTTCGGCTTCGCGAAGGCCGAGGACTTCTTCGCCGCCGTCGGACGCGACGAGATCGGACCGCGCGCGATCCAGGTGGCGGCCCGCGGACCGGAGCCCGCCGAAACGCCGGTGGAGGAAACGGTCGTCACCAGGAAGAGCAAGGCGACGGCGGAGGCAGGTGGCATCCTGGTGGTCGGCGTCGATCGGCTGATGACGCAGCTCGCGCGCTGCTGCAAGCCGGTGCCGCCGGATGCGATCGTCGGTTTCGTCACCCGCGGCCGCGGCATCTCGGTTCACCGGCGCGACTGCCGCAGCCTCGCGCATCTCCTCGTCCGGCATCCGGAGCGGGCGATCGACTCGCAGTGGGGCGCGCGCGCGTCGGCGGTGTTCCCGGTCGACATCGCGGTCCAGGCCCACGACCGCCAGGGGCTGCTGCGCGACGTGTCGGAGGTGCTCTCGCGCGAACGCATCAACGTCACCGCCGTGAACACGCTGAGCCGCCAGGACGTGGCGACGATGCTCTTCACGGTCGAGGTGGAGGACCGCGACCACCTGCAGCGGGCGCTCGCGCAGATCGGCGGAGTCGCCGGCGTGTTCTCCGCCGGGCGGCGTTGAATGGAAATCGAGCTCAAGCTGCTGGCCGCGCCCGAGGACCTCGCGAAGGTCGAGCGGCACCCGGCGCTGAAGGGCATGCGCCGGTGGGCCGGGCGCCGGGAGCACCTCGCGACCGTCTATTACGACACGCCCGATTTCGAGCTTGCCCGCGAGGGCCTCGCATTGCGAGTGCGTCGCAGCGGCGAGCGCAGCGTGCAGACGCTCAAGGCGGGAGGCGTCGCGGCCGCGGGCTTGCACGCGCGCGAGGAGCTCGAGTGGCCGCTCGCCCAGGGCGGGGCCGTCGACCTCGCGGTGCTCGATGAGACGCCGTACTACAGGCTGTTTGCGCACAAGCGCGTCCGCGAGCGGCTCCAGCCGGTCTTCACGACCGAGTTCGACCGCGCGGCGCGCATGGTCGGGTTTGCCGACGGCACCGCTGCGGAGCTCGCGATCGACCGCGGGGAGATCCGGGCGGGCGAGCGGGCGGCGCCGATCAGCGAAGCCGAGATCGAGCTGAAGACCGGCGACCCGCATCGCCTCTTCGCGCTCGCCCGCGAGATCGCGCGCGACATCCCGATCCGGCTCGGCCATGCAAGCAAGGCGGAGCGCGGCTACGCGCTCGCAAGCGGGGCGCGGGCGGCGCCGCGGAAGGCGGAGGCCGTGCCGCTAGACGGTCCGCTCTCGGCGGGCGCCGCGCTGCGGCGAATCGCGTTCGGGTGCATCGCGCAGATGCAGGCGAACGAGGACGGGCTACTCACGGGCAAGGACCCGGAATACCTTCATCAGTTCCGTGTGGGCCTGAGACGCCTGCGGTCCTGCCTCGGGCTCGCCGGCCTCGCGCTCGGGAAGCCGGCGATCGCGGCGATCGCGGCCGAGCTGCGATGGCTGCAGAACGCGCTCGGGCCGGCGCGCGATTGGGACGTGTTCGCGACGGCAACCCTCGCGACGCTCGCGCGGAGCGTCGACGCCGGCGCGGGGCTGAAGCGCTTTCGCGCGCGGTGCGCCCGCATCCGCCGTGCGCATGGCGAGGCCGCGCGCGAAGCGGTGCGCTCGACGCGCTACACGGCCCTCATCCTCGCGCTCGGCGAGCAGTTCGCACACGACGATCTGGCGGGGTTCGCGCGCGCGTCCCCGCCCGTGGAGGGCCCCGCGCCGGCGGCGCCGCCCGCCGATCTCGCGGCGCCGCTCGACGAGTTCGCGGCGTTCGTCCTCCACCGGCTCGACCGGCGGCTGCGCAAGCGCGGCGCGGACGTTCCGCAGGCGAGCCCGGAAGCGCGCCACCAGGTGCGGATCGCGGCGAAGAAGCTGCGCTACGCGGCGGAGTTCTTCGCCGCGGCGTACCCGAAGAAGCGCGTAGCGCCGTACCTGGCGGCATTGGAAGAGCTGCAAGATATACTCGGCGCCCTCAACGACGCGGTGGTGGCCGACCGCCTGCTTACCGAGGCGGTTGCGGGGGCGAAGCAACCCGTGCCCGAGCGCGTCGACGGGCTCGTCCGCGGCTGGGTGGCCGCGGTCGCGGTGAACGAGCTCGCCGGCTACAAGCGCGCGTGGCGCGAGTTCGCCGACACGAAACCGTTCTGGCGCTGACGGCCGGGAAACCCGCCGCCTAGAGCGGCGAGTCGCCCGGGATCGGGTGCACCCCGGGGGTGCTCCATCGCATCGTACCGACCTACGGAGAGCCTGCCGGCATGTTCGAATCGGCGGAAGTTGGCCACAAGCTCGACAAGGCCGACTACGAGAAGGAGATTCCGAAGCTGCGGGAGGCGCTGCTCGACGCGCAGTATGACCTCTTCGAGCGCGGGCGCTTCCAGACCATCGCGCTGCTGTCGGGGATCGGCGGCGGCGGTCGCAGCGAGACCGCCAACCGGTTCAACGAGTGGATGGACCCGCGCCACGTCTTCACGCACGCGTTCGAGCGCCGCAACGACCTCGAGCGCGAGCGCCCGCCGGCGTGGCGCTACTGGCTCGCGCTCCCGCCGAAGGGCAAGCTCGCGATTTTCCTCAACGCATGGTACTACGAGCTCCTAACGCTCCGTACCGCGGGACGGATCGACGACGCTGATCTTCACCGCCTGCTCCAGGAGATCCGGCACTTCGAGACGATGCTCGCGGACGAGGGCGTGCTGCTCGTCAAGATCTGGTTTCACCTGTCGCGCGACGATCAGCGCCGGCGCGTGAAGGACCTTCTGGACGACCCGCGCACGCGCTGGCGCGTGACCGAAGAGGATCTCGCCCAGCTCAAGACCTACAACCGCTATCGCGACGTCGCCGAGCACGTTTTGCGCGAGACGAGCACGAGCGAGGCGCCGTGGATGATCGTGGAGGCAGCCGACCCCCGTTACCGCGACGTCGCCGCCGGCCGGATCCTGCTCGAGGCCCTGCGCGAGCGACTCGACAAGCCCCATGCGCGCGTCCGCCCGGTGACCGCGGCGCCGGTCGTGTCGCTCGCCGACAACGTGAAGCTCCTGCGCGGTGTGGACCTTTCGCGCCGTCTCGATCCCAAGGAGTATCCCAAGCAGCTCGCGAAGCAGCAGGAGCGCTTCGCCCGCCTCACGCAGCGCAAGAAGTTCGGCAAGCGATCGATGGTGATCGTGTTCGAAGGCCATGACGCGGCGGGGAAGGGATCCGCGATCCGTCGCCTCACTTACGCGCTCGACGCACGCCAGTACACCGTCGTGCCGATCGCGGCGCCGAGCGACGAGGAGCGCGGCCGGCCGTATCTCTGGCGCTTCTGGCGCCGGTTGCCTGGTCACGGCCACATCACGATCTTCGACCGCTCTTGGTACGGCCGGGTGCTGGTCGAGCGGGTCGAGGGGCTGGCGCCGCCCGCCGACTGGATGCGCGCCTACCGCGAGATCAACGACTTCGAGGAGCAGCTCCTGCGCAACGGCACGATCGTCGCGAAGTACTGGCTGCAGATCAGCAAGGAGGAGCAGCTCCGGCGCTTTCGCGCGCGCGAGACGACGACCTTCAAGCGCTTCAAGATCACGCCCGAGGACTGGCGCAACCGCAAGAAGTGGACGGCCTACGAGGAGGCGGTTGCCGACATGATCGACCGCACCTCCACCGAGATCGCGCCGTGGACGATCGTCGAGGCGGAGGACAAGGCCTTCGCGCGCGTCAAGATCCTGCGGACGCTGGGGCGGACGCTGGAGGCCGCGCTGTAGCGCGCAGGCAGAGCGTCCCTGCTGGGCGCATGCGCGCCGATCGGGTGCCGCGGTCTCAGGGCGCCGCGCGGGTATGGAATGCGGCGCCCGGTCCTCGGCAGGCGCCGGTCCTTCAGACCATCGCCGACCCGCCATCGACCACGACCGTCTGCCCGGTCATGAAGGCGGCGTCGTCGCTGGCGAGGAAGGTCGCGGCGCCGCCGAGGTCGGATGGATGCTCGTCGCGCTCGATCGCGCGGCTCTTCAGCACGACGTCGCGAAGCTTCTCCAGGTGCGCCGGATTGGCCAGAACACCCTCGGAGAGCGTGAGCCCGGGCGCGAGGGCATTCACCGTGATGTTGTGCGGCCCGAGCTCGCGCGCGAGCGAGCGCGTGAGCGCGATCACCGCACCCTTGCTCGCCACGTAGTGCAGCATCCACGGGATCCCCTTGAGCGGGGCGCCGGAGGCGAGGTTGATGATCCGGCCGCCGCCGCGCCGCTTCATCTCCGGGACGCACGCGCGGCAGGCGAGGAAGACGCCGAGCGTGTTGACTTCCATCACACGGCGCCACTCCTCGGGCGGGATCTCCTCGAACGGCCGAAGCGCCAGCGTCGAGAACAGCGCGGCGTTGTTCACGAGGACGTCGATGCCGCCGAACGCGTCGCGGGTCTCCGCCGACCATCCCCGCGAGGTCTGCCTCCGACGTCACGTCCGCGGTCACCCCGAGCGCCGACGGGCCGATCGCGCGCGCCGCTTCCGCCGCGCCCCTGAGATCCGCTATCGCGACCTTCGCGCCCTCCTGCACGAGGCGTTCGGCGAGCGCGCGGCCGATGCCTTGCGCGCCGCCGGTGACGACGGCGACCTTCCCCGCGAGCTTCATTCGTCGACCTCCTTGCTCACCGCCCGCCGACGGGCAGGGTGAGCACCGGGCCCGCAGAGGGCGTTCGGCTGGTCAGCTCCATGCGCGACACGCTCAACAAGAACGAGAAGGTCGACTTGCTGTCGTGATCGGTCGCATCGACGTAGAACCAGTAGCCCCTGTACGGGATCGCCACGTACGCGCTCGGCGGAGGCTCGTCACCCGATGCCGATTTCACCTTGAGGAGACCTTGCAGCACCCGCTGCCAGTCGAACTCGGAGCCGTCTCGGCCCGCGGTAACGCGGACGATCCCCGCGGCACGGTGCGCGGGCGGAACCTCGACGCCCTGGGCGACGAAGAAGAGCGCCTGCAACAGCGAGCGAGTCTCGAGATCGAGCGTCTCGACACCGCCGGGAGGATAGGTGTCCGGGAACGGGGTCAGGGACTCGGACTTGATCTCGTACTTGGTCAGCCCCGGCTTCAGCCGGAAGACCCGCGTGAACTCGCGCATCTCCGGCGAGGAGGCCGCAGCGGGGTGCACGTGCATGACCGGTTGCTGGGTCTTCTTCGTCAGGGTCCAGGTGGCGCCGCCGTCGTCGCGCCGGTATTCATAGCCGCTCTTCGCCGCTTCCAGGACCGCAGCCGCGTCGATGCGCTCGGCAGGCAGCGGCCCGCCCATGGGCTCGCTCCGTTCCTCCTGCCCGAACACGATTTGCGCACGGTCCTGGAGGGCCTGAAGCGCGTAGACACCGCCGAGGAAGTCCGCAAAATCGGGTGCCTGCGACGGCGTCGGGCCGCTCGCCGATTGTGCGTTCGACACCCAGTTGAGGTTCTCGAGGTACAGGCGGAACACCATCTGGATCTGCCAGGTGGTCTTCGCGAGGTACAGAATCCCTTCGACCGGCAGCGGCGTGAACAGGCGCCGGGTGAATTCCTGGTCGTCGAGGGGCGTCAGCGTGATCGTGGGACGGTCGGCGTCGCCGATCTGAGCCGAGGGCAGAATGCCGACGAAGCCGCGCGGGTCGGCATCACCGCCGACGGCGAAGAACGGCACGATCGCCAGGCTCCTCGCCAATTCGTACTGTGCCGCGATAGCGGACACGGCCAGGCTGCTCGGCGTGTCCGCATAGCGCAGGCGAACGATATTGAGGAGCAGCTGCTGCTCGCCGCTGGTCTTGACGACCTCGTTGTAGCTCAACCGGACTTTGCCCAGGTCGCGCGGAAGCGAGGTGCAGCCGGCCGCCAGCGAACAAGCGACCGCAGCGAGAATCAGTCTGCTCACGCGTGTACGGGGAACAGCCATGTTGTCCTCCTCCACTCCCTGCTTCAGGTAGGTTCCGGGAGATCCCGCTCGACCTCGGCCGTCGCGCTGCCGCTGCATACGAGCAGCACGCAGGCCCGGGCCAAGCGCCAGCGCGAACGTCGACCACGCATTGTTCTCCCTGACGTGACGAGGCGCCGTTCTCGTTGTTCATGGGCCGGATACGGTCCCGGCCGGCGCCGAACGGCCCCGGCAATGTTACCGGGTGTCGCAGCGGACCGGCGGTCCGGTCAGACGATCGCGAGCGAGCCGAGCGCGAGCGCGGCGCCGATCACCGCACCGGCGAGCACGTCGGTGGGATAGTGCAGACCGAGCACCAGGCGGGAGGCGGCGACGAGCAGGCCGAACGGCACGACGATCCACGCCGCCGCCGGGAAGTAGGCGATCGCGAGGATCGAGAACGAGGCCGCGTGCAGCGTGTGCCCGGACGGGAAGCTGAAGTTGTCGAGCGGATCGGCGCCGCGGTGGATCGCCGTCCTCGCCTGGTACGGCCGCGGGCGGGACGTCCGCGACTTCAGCCACTTGTAGACGAGCACGCCGATCGCCCCGACGGCGGCCATGTGAGCGACCGCAGGCACCGCGGTCTCGCCACCGACCGCGAGCAACCCGCCCATCAGCGCGTACCAGAACACGCCCGTTGCCGAGCCGGCTCACCGCGCGGAAGAGCGCGCAGACCCAGGGAATGCCCGCCGCGTGATTGAAGCGCAGGCACCATGCTTCGTCCCACACCGCGACCGCGCGCAGCGACGAGTCAAAGCGGCGCATGATCGGTCTCCACGCCCCGCGGCGCGGGCGAGGTCATCACGCGCGCGGCCCGCGACCGCGTCACGAGCTCAACGAGAATCGCCTCGAGCTCATCGATCACGCGCGGCCAGGTCAGCGCGCGGGCAGCGGTGGCGGCGGCCTCCCGGAGCTGCTCGCGCAAACGCGGGTCGGCGGCGAGCTCCTGCGCCGCATCGACGAACGGCGCCGGCTCGCCGTACGGGGCGAGGAGTGCACTCGCCCGATGTCGCAGGCACTCGCGCGCCGCGGCGTAGTCGAACGCGACGATGGCGAGCCGGCTCGCCATCGCCTCGGTCGTCACGTTGCCGAAGGTCTCGGTGAGGCTGGGAAAGAGGAATACGTCGGCCGAGGCGTAGTGCTCGGCGAGCGTGCCGCCCGTCCGCATTCCGGCGAACGCGAAATCGCGGTTCGCGGCGCGCAGCGCCGCGCCGTCGGGTCCGTCGCCGACGACGACCACCTTGAGCCGCGGCGCCACCGCCTGCATGGCGCGGCACGACTCGATGAAGAGGCGCAGGTTCTTCTCCGGTGCGAGCCGGCCCACGTACAGGGCAACGATGTCCCGATCGCCTGCGCCCCAGGTGCGCCGGAGCTCAGCGCTCCTGCGCCGCGGATGGAAGAGGTCGAGGTCGACCCCGCGTCCGACCACCTCGAGCCGCCGGTAGCCTGCCGCGGCGAGGCGCGACTTCATCTGGGCGGTCGGGACCACCGTGCAGTCGGCACGGTTGTGGAGGCGGCGGAGGTAACGGGCGACGAGCTCGCTGAAAAGTCCGAGCCCGTAATGACGGGTGTAGTCGTGGAAATTGGTGTGGAACTCGGACGCGACGGGAATTCCGAGCGCGCGTGCGGCGGTCACCGCGGAGTTCCCTAGGAGACCCTCGGTGACCACCTGCACGACGTCCGGCCGCCGGATGCGCCATGCCTGGAGGAGCGCGCGCTTCGCAGGCAGGCCCATGCGCAGTTCCTGGTACTGCGGCAGCGGCAAGCCGCGCCGCAGGATCGTTTCGAAGCCCGTCTCCGCCACGGGTGCGTCCTCGGCCGACTGGCGCGGGCGGATGAGCTGGATGGAATGCCGCCGCTCCCGCAGCGCCGCGACCATCATGCCGATCGTGCGCGCAACGCCGTTGACCTCTGGCGGGTAGGTCTCGGTGACGACGGCGATATGGAGCGGCCGTCGGGAGGGATCGGCCTTCACGCGCCCACACTGTGGGGGCAGGGCGTGAAGCGATGATGAAAGCTGGTTGAAGCTTCCGTTACAACCGGCGGATTTCTTTAGAGCTTATCGATGATCACGAGGAGCCAGACCGCGGCCACGTTGATGAGGCTCAAGGCGACCGCCGCGCTGCCGATGTCCTTCGCCCGCTTGGAAAGACGGTGCTGGTCGAATGAGATGCGGTCGATCGCGGCCTCGATCGCGGAGTTGAGCAGCTCGACAATCAGGACCAGCAGGACGGACGCGATCATCATCGCCTTGCCGGCACCCCCAACGTCGAGGAGGAGGGCGATCGGGATCAGCACCGCGGCAAGGAGTACCTCCTGGCGGAAAGCGTCCTCGTGGCGGAACGCGGACGCGAAGCCATGCAGCGAGTAACGGCAGGCGTTCAGCAGCCGCTGCAGACCGGTCTTGCCTTTGAACGGGCTTTCCGCGGCGCGCTCCGCCCGGCGGTCCTCCATTGCCTCGCCTTGAAGTCTCACGCAAACAAGCGTGCGCAATGTAGCACGCGGGCGCGGCGGTTTCTGCGGCGCGAGCGCGCTCTGACGCGCGGGCGCCGGGGCGGGCGCCCTAGCCGATGTCCTCCCGGACGAGGAGCTCGAGCAGCTCTTCCTGCGCGCAATGGCGCGCCTTCGCCGGCGCCTTGCGGGTGTAGCTGCCCGCGGCATCCATCTCCCACGCCTGGGCGTTGTCGCTAAGGTAAGCCTGTAGCCCCTCGCGGATCACGCGCGCCTTCAGCTTCTTGTCGAGCACCGGGAAGCACAGCTCGATCCGGCGGAAGAAGTTGCGGTCCATCCAGTCGGCGCTCGACAGATACACGTCGTCCGCCCCGTCGGCGCGGAAATAGAACACGCGGTGATGCTCGAGGAACCGGCCGATGATCGAGCGCACCTTGATGTTCTCGGACAGCCCCTCCATGCCCGGCCGCAAGGCGCAGACCCCGCGCACGATCAGGTCGATCTTCACGCCCGCCCGCGACGCGTCGTAGAGCGCCTCGATGGTGTCGGGCTCGAGGAGCGCGTTCATCTTGGCGATGATCCGTGCCTGCTTGCCCTCGCGCGCGAACGCGGCCTCCCGTCGGATCGCCTCGATGATCCGCTGGTGCAGCGTGAAAGGTGACTGCCACAGGTACTGCAGCCGGCCGGCGCTGCCGAGGCTCGTGAGCTGGTTGAATACCTGGTTCACGTCGGCGCAGACCTGCTCGTCGCAGGTGAACATGCCGAAGTCGGTGTAGGTGCGTGCGGTGCGCGGGTGGTAATTGCCGGTTCCGAGATGGACGTAGCGCTTGAGCTTGCCGTCCTCGCGCCGCACCACCATGAGCATCTTCGCGTGGGTCTTGTGACCGACCACGCCGTACACGACGTGCGCGCCGACCTCCTCGAGCCGCGCCGCCCAGTTGATGTTGGCCTCTTCGTCGAACCGCGCCTTCAGCTCGACGACCGCGGTGACCTCCTTGCCGTTGCGGGCGGCCTCGATCAGCGCCTCCATCAGCACCGAGTCCGTGCCGGTGCGGTACACCGTCTGCTTGACCGCGACCACGCTGGGATCGTCGGCCGCCTCCTGCAGGAAGCGGACGACCGGTGCGAACGACTGGTACGGATGGTGCAGGAGGATGTCGCCGGCGCGAATCGCCTCCATCATGTCGACGCGCTTCGCGAGCGCGGCCGGGAAGCCGGGCCGGAACGGCGGATAGAGGAGGTCTTCCCGGTCCACCTCGCTCGGCACGGTCATCAATCGCACCAGGTTCACCGGGCCATTCACCTGATAGAGATCCTCGGGGCCGAGGTTGAACTGCTGCAGCAGGAACTCGGTCATCTGCGGCGGACAGTCGTCGGCGATCTCGAGCCGTACCGTGTCGCCGAAGTGCCGCTGGGGGAGCTCGCCCTGGAGCGCGTGGCGCAGGTCCTTCACGTCCTCCTCGTCCACGAAGAGGTCGCTGTTGCGCGTCACCCGGAACTGGTAGCAGCCGAGCGCGTGCATGCCGGCGAAGAGTTCCTGCACGTGCTCGTGCAGGATCGAGGTCAGGAACACGAACGTGGTGCGCTGCCCGTTCGACAGCTCGGGCGGCAGCTTGATGATGCGCGGCAGGATGCGCGGCGCCTGCACGATCGCCACGCGCGCGTCGCGCCCGAAGGCGTCGCGGCCCTCGAGCTCGACGGCGAAGTTGAGGCTCTTGTTGAAGACGCGCGGGAACGGATGCGCCGGATCGAGCCCGATCGGTGTGAGCACCGGCATCATCTCGCGCAGGAAGTAGTCGCGGACCCACTCGGCCTGGGCGGCGGTGAATTCGCTGCGGCGCAAGAACTTGATCCCCTCCCGCTCGAGGTCAGGAAGGATGGCGTCGTTCAGCAGCTGGTACTGGCGGGCGACCAGCTCGTGCGCGAGCCGGCTGATCGCCTGGAACACCTCCCGCGGCGTCTTGCCGTCCGGGCCCGCGCCCGGGATGCTCATCTTGATCTGCTCCTTGACGCCGGAGACGCGGATCTCGAAGAACTCGTCGAGGTTGGACGAGACGATGCAGAGGAACTTGAGCCGCTCGAGGAGCGGCACGGAGGGGTCCTCGGCCTGCGCGAGCACGCGCCGCTGGAACTCGAGCAGCCCGAGCTCGCGGTTCAGGAAATGACTCTGAACGTGGCGCGGCGGAGCGGTCTTGATGGCCATGCGTGACCGCACGTTACGGACGGGACTTTGCACGATTGTTGCAGCCGGCGGGGAGTTACACGGAATTGTCATCTTCCGGACCTATACTCGTCAAATTTGGTCGCACCGGGGGAGAAACCCATGCAGCCTGCCGCGCACACCTCCAAGCATTTCGACGCCGCGCTCGAGAGCGTCCGCACGCAGGTGCTGGAGATGGGCGGCATCGTCGAATACCAGATCCGTTACGCGGTCGAGGCGCTGCGCTCCGGCGATACGGCGCTCGTCAACCGGGTGATCCGCGACGAGGCGAGAGTCAACCAGCTCGAGCGCGACATCGACGAGGCCTGCACGCAGGTGATTGCACGCCGCGCCCCGACCGCGAACGACCTGCGCTTCCTGATGATGGTGTACAAGACCCTCACCGACCTGGAACGCATCGGCGACGAGTCGAAGAAGATCGCGCTCGTCGCCCGCAGCCTGAGGCTCGCGGAGCGGTCGAGCCCGGGCATGCCGGATATCCAGCGCGTGGCGGCGCTCGTAATCGACATGGTGCGGCAGGCGCTCGACGGCCTGGCGCGGCTCGAGGCGCTCGTCGTACCCGACGTGGTGCGGCTCGATGAGGAGGTCGACGAGCACTTCAAGGCCATCCTGCGGCAGCTGCTCACGTACATGATCGAGGACCCGCGCACGATCTCGCGCTCGATCGACGTGATCTTCGTCGCCAAGTCGCTCGAACGGATCGGCGACCACGCCAAGAACATCTCCGAGTACGTGATCTACATGACCAAGGGCAAGGACGTGCGGCACGGCTCGCTCGAGGAGATCGAGGCGGCCGCGAAGTCCTGAGCGACGGGGCGCCGTTGCCGCAGCACCCGGGCGATGCTAAGGTGCGCGGGGCAACTCGCACCGCCGGTCTCGCACTCGTGCAATTCGATTCGCTCGCCGCCGTCGACCTCGGGTCGAACAGCTTCCATCTCCAGGTCGGGCGGGTCGTCGACGACCAGATCTATCTCCTGGACGCCCTGCGCGAGCCGGTCCGGCTCGGCGGCGGGCTCACCCGCGACCGGCGCCTCGACCGCGCGACCCAGCTCCGGGCGCTCGAGGCGCTCGCGCGCTTCGGCGAGCGGCTCCGCGGCTTCCCGCCGGCCGCGGTGCGCGCGGTCGGCACCAACACGCTCCGCGTCGCCAAGAACGCAGCGCAGTTCATCGCGGACGCGGAGGCCGCGCTCGGATTCCCGATCGAGGTCGTCTTCGGCCGCGAGGAGGCGCGTCTCGTCTACCTCGGCGTCTCGCACAGCCTCCCGCCTGCGTCCCATCGTCGCTTGGTGGTCGACATCGGCGGTGGCTCGACCGAGTTCGTGATCGGCGCCGGGTACGAACCGGAGCTGATGGAATCGCTGCGGATCGGCTGCGTGAGCCACAGCCTGCGGTTCTTCGGCGACGGGCGGATCGACAAGCAGTCGATGAAGAAGGCCGAGCTCGCGGCCTCGAACGAGATCCAGCGGATCGTCAAGGAGTACCGGCGCACCGGCTGGAAGCAGGCTGTCGGCTCTTCAGGCACCGCGAAGGCCCTGGCGGCGATCCTTGCCGGGAACGGCTGGGCGAAAGGCACGATCACCGCCGACGGGCTCGATCGCCTGCGCTCCCAGCTCCTCAAAGCGGGTCACGTGGACAAGGTCGATTTGCCGGGGTTGCGGACCGACCGGGCGGCGATTCTCCCCGGCGGGCTCGCGATCATGCTCGCCGTCTTCGACGGCCTGGGCGTCGAGGAGCTGGAGGTCGCGGACGGAGCGCTCCGCCAGGGGGTGCTCTACGATCTCCTGGGTCGCGTCCAGCACCACGACATGCGCGAGATGACCGTGAAGCAGTTCATGCGTCGCTATCACGTCGACGTCGCGCAAGGCGAGCGGGTCGAGGTGCTCGCCCGCGCGCTGTACCGCGCGCTCGCCGAGCGGGAGCGCGAGGCCGACGAGCTGATGCTCGCCTGGGCGGCCCGGCTGCACGAGATCGGGCTCTCGATCGCGCACGCCGCCTATCACAAGCACTCGGCGTATATCCTGTCGAACGCCGACATGCCCGGCTTCTCGAAGGACGAACAGGCGCGGCTCGCCCGGATCGTGCTCGCGCACCGCGGGAAGCTCGCGAAGATCGAAGGGCTGCCGGCGCGGAGCGCCGATTGGGCGCTCATCTTCTGCCTGCGGGTCGCCGCGCTCCTCTGTCGCAGCCGCGTGGACGTGCCAGTGCCGCGTCTCGGTGCGCGATCGACGGACGGCGGGTTTCAGTTCGCGCTGGCCGCGGGATGGCTGGATGAGCATCCGCTCACGGCCGCGGCGCTCGAAGCGGAAGCCGAGGAGTGGCGCGCGGTCGGCATGCGGTTCGACGTGCGCTCGCTCGCCGCCGACCGCGCCCGGGCGGCCGGCTGAGTTCGCGCGGTCGAGCGGTCCTAAACCAGGTCGGGGCCGATCACCGCGCGCAGGGTGACCCGCCCGTTGCCGTCGCGGATGCGACGGGTGAACCACCAGACCGCGCCTTTCCTGATCGACCAGTCGGCTTCGGCGCCGGAAAGGACCAGCGCGGCGACGCGTCCCAGGGTCGGCTGATGGCCGACGACGACCGCCGCCCCGCCGTCCTCCGACCAGCCTGCCGCCTTGAGAACATCGCCGGCGGTCGCACCGACGCCGATCTCGCGCACGGTGGCGAACGGCAGCTCGAGCGCCGCCGCCGTCTGCTGGGCGCGCGTCGCCGGGCTCGCCAGGATCCGCGCCCGCCGGGGCAGGTGCACCTTCAGCCACGCGGCCATCACGACCGCCTGCTTGCGGCCCTTCTTGGTCAGCGCGCGCTCGCCGTCCGGAACGCCGTCCTCGGCTTCGGCGTGCCGCCACAGGATGAGATCGGTCTCTTCGGCCATCGTGCTTCGACTTCGTCGCCGTCCTTCGCGCGCCGCGAGCCGGGCCGCGCGGCTACGCGGGCCGCTTCGTACGGAACGGGCAGTCCACCTTGGTGCAATCCGCGTACAGATGCAGCGAGTGCTCGCGGATCGTAAACCCGCGATCCCTCGCGACCCTGCCCTGGCGCTTCTCGATCTCCGCGTCGTAGAACTCCTCGACGCGGCCGCACTGCAGGCAGACGAGGTGGTCGTGATGGCTCGAGTCCTTCAGCTCGAACACCGCCTTGCCCGACTCGAAGTGGTGGCGCTGCAGGAGGCCCGCGTGCTCGAACTGCGTGAGGACCCGGTAGACGGTCGCGAGCCCGACGTCGAGCCCCTCTTTGATCAGCAGCTTGTAGACGTCCTCGGCCGCGAGGTGCCGGACCGCGCTCCGCTCGAACAGCTCGAGGATCCGGAGCCTCGGCGCTGTCGCCTTCAGGCCGATCGTCTTGAGATCGTTGGCGTTGGTCATCGGGCGTTCGTGCGCGGCGCGTTGAATCGATCCGTTATGATACTGCTTTGTCCCACGCGATAACCGACGCGCCGCATGCGCCGCTCGTGGCTTCTCGTCGCAGTCCCGCTCGTCGCGGCCTGCAATCCCCTTAACGCGCTCTCCGTCTACCGGATGGAGATCCAGCAGGGCAACTTCATCTCGCAGGAGGCGGTCTCCCAGCTGAAAGCGGGGATGACCAAGGACCAGGTGCGCTTTGTCCTCGGGACGTCGCTTGTCGCCGATATCTTCCACGAGGACCGCTGGGACTACGTCTACCGCCGCCAGCGGGCGAACTCCTCGCACGTCGAGGAGCGGCGAATCTCCGTGTTCTTCCAGGACGACAAGCTCGTGCGGGTCGAGGGCGACGTCACGCCGGCCGGTAGCGGCTCGAGCGCGTCGCGGGACGGGAAATGAAAGTCGCGATCGCTGGCGCCGCCGGCCGCATGGGGCGGACGCTCGTCGAGGGCGTCCTCAAGTCGGGCGACCTCGTGCTCGGCGCGGCGCTCGAGGCGTCCGGCCATCCGCAGCTCGGCAAGGACGCGGGCGAGCCGCTCGGCACACCTTGCGGCGTGAGGCTCACAGCCGACATCGTGGCCGCGGTGGCTGCGGCCGACTGCCTGATCGATTTCACCGCGCCCATGAGCACGGTCGAGCACGTGGACGCCTGCGTCGCTGCGCGCAGGAGCGTGGTCATCGGTACGACCGGCTTCACTGCCGACGATCGGGCGCGCATTGCGGCGTCAGCCAAGCGGATCCCGATCGCGATCGCGCCCAACTTCGCGATCGGCGTCAACGTCACCTTCAAGCTCGCCGAGACCGCCGCACGGATCCTCGGGGACGGCTATGACGTCGAGATCGTCGAGGCGCATCACCGCCACAAGGTCGATGCCCCCTCGGGCACCGCGCTCCGGCTCGGCGAGGCCGTCGCAGGGGCGCTCGGCCGCGATCTGAAGGCGGTCGCGGTGCACGGGCGCGAGGGAATCACCGGCGAGCGCGGCGCGAAGGAGATCGCGTTTCACGCGATCCGCGGCGGCGACATCGTGGGCGAGCACACGGTGATCTTCGCCGGCGAGGGCGAGCGGGTCGAGGTCACGGTGCGTTCCGGGAGCCGGGTGACCTATGCGCAAGGGGCGCTGCGCGCCGCGCGCTGGCTCGCCGGCCGGCCCGCCGGGCTCTACGATATGTTCGACGTGCTCGGATTGAAGTAGGGCCGATGCGGCGTACTGCGCACGCGTGCATCGCCGCCGCGCTGATTGCGTGGGCACCGGCGGCGCAGGCGCAGAAGGGCGCCGGGGACGTCGTCTACGTCCCGACGCCGCAGATGGTCGTCGATGCGATGCTGCGGATGGCGGAGGTCGGCCCCGACGACTTCCTCATCGATCTCGGCTCGGGCGACGGCCGGGTGGTCATCGCGGCCGCGGCACGCGGCGCGCGTGCGCTCGGCGTCGATCTCGACCGGCATCTGCTCGCCGTCGCGAACGAGGCGGCAAAACGCGAGGGCGTGGCCGAGCGGGCCACCTTCCGCGAGCAGAACCTGTTCGAGACCGATCTCGCGGGCGCGACGGTGATCACGACCTACCTGCTGCCCGAGATGAACCTGAAGCTGCGGCCGAGGATTCTCGCCCTCAAGCCCGGCACCCGGGTCGTCGCGCACGACTACCACATGGGGGAGTGGCTTCCGGACCAGCGCGAGACCCTGGAAGTCCCGGAGAAGAAGGTCGGCCTCGAGGGCATCAGCTACGTCTACCTCTGGCACGTCCCGGCGCAGGTCGGGGGCAAGTGGCGGAGCGCGATCCCGGTCGCCGGCAGGCCGACACCGTTCGAGTTCGAGCTCGAGCAGCGCTTCCAGGTGGTGACGGGGCGCGGGATGGCGATCGCGAACCGGCCCACGCGGCTGCAGATGCCGCGGCTGCGCAGCGACGTGCTGTCCTTCACGATGGAGCTCGGGCCGGGGCGGCCGGCGGTCCGCTACGAGTTCCGCGGCCGCGTCGACGGCGACGAGCTCCGCGGCACTGCATACGTGTGGGAGAACAACGTGCGGCGCGAAGCGGGATTTGCCGCCCAGCGCGCCGTGGCGGGCGCGCCGGCAGCGAACTGATTCGGGGCTCGCTGCACCGCGGTATAATCGCGGCGGTCGAGAACGGGACGGGCCGAGCGCCGGTCCCGTTTTCACATCCGAACCCGTTCGCCGAGCCATCGCCCGAGTGCCCAGCCCGCCGCCGCCCGCCATCCTCGCGCTCGCCGACGGTTCCATCTTTCGTGGGCGGTCGATCGGCGCCGAGGGCGTGAAGGCCGGGGAAGTGGTGTTCAACACCGCGATCACCGGCTACCAGGAGATCCTCACCGACCCCTCCTACTGCGCGCAGATCGTCACGCTCACGTACCCGCACATCGGCAACACCGGCGTGAACCGCGAGGACGAGGAGTCCCCCCGCGTGTACGCGGCAGGACTGGTGATCCGCGACCTTCCGGCGCGCGCTTCGAGCTGGCGCGCGGAGCAGACACTCCCCGAATACCTCGTCGCGCGCGGCGTCGTCGCGATCGCGGGTCTCGACACCCGCCGGCTGACCCGCATCCTGCGGGAGAAGGGCGCGCAGAACGGCTGTCTGATGGCCGGCAGAGTCGACGAAGCCGAGGCACTCGCAAGCGCGCGGGCGTTTCCAGGGCTCGCCGGGATGGATCTCGCGAAGGTTGTCACCACGGTCCGGCCGTACCAGTGGAAGGAAGGAGTGTGGCGGCTCGGCGCCGGCTTCCGCAGGCCCGAGCGCTTGCCTCATCGCGTCGCCGCGTACGACTATGGCGTCAAGCGGAACATCCTGCGGATGCTCGTCGACCGCGGCTGCGCGGTGACGGTGTTCCCGGCGCAGACGCCGGCGCGCGAAGTGCTCGCGGCAAAGCCCGACGGCGTGTTTCTCTCCAACGGCCCCGGCGACCCGGAGCCCTGCGACTACGCGATCGATGCCATCCGCGAGCTCCTGGACGAGACCCGCGTTCCGGTCTTCGGCATCTGCCTCGGTCACCAGCTGATGGGACTCGCCTCGGGCGCGCGGACGATCAAGATGAAGTTCGGCCACCACGGCGCGAACCATCCGGTGAAGGATCTCGACACCGGAAGGATCGTGATCACGAGCCAGAACCACGGCTTCGCCGTGGACCCTGCGACGCTGCCTGCCACCCTCCGTCCGACCCACGTGTCGCTCTTCGACGGCAGCCTGCAGGGCCTCGCGCGCACCGACCGGCCCGCGTTCTGCTTCCAAGGACACCCGGAGGCAAGCCCCGGGCCCCACGACATCGGTTATCTGTTCGACCGCTTCGCGAAGATGATGGAGGAGCGGGAGGCATGAACGCAAAGCGCACCGGGATCGCGGAGATCGCCGAGGGCAGAGGCCGCTCTCTCTCCGCGATCTCAACGTTCTCTGCGATCCGCGCGTTGCGGCACCATTGTTAAAGTGCCAAAGCGCACCGACATCAAGAGCATCCTGATCATCGGCGCCGGCCCGATCGTCATCGGCCAGGCGTGCGAGTTCGACTACTCCGGCGCGCAGGCGTGCAAGGCGCTGAAGGCGGAGGGCTACAGGGTCATCCTGGTCAACTCGAACCCGGCAACCATCATGACCGACCCGGAGATGGCCGACGCGACCTACGTCGAGCCGGTCACCTGGCAGATGGTGGAGGCCATCATCGCGCAAGAACGACCGGACGCGCTGCTCCCGACGATGGGTGGGCAGACCGGGCTCAATTGCGCGCTCGATCTCGCGAAGCATGGCGTGCTCGAGAAGTACGGTGTGGAGCTGATCGGCGCGAGCCGGGAAGCGATCGACAAGGCCGAGGACCGCGAGAAGTTCAAGGAGGCGATGAAGCGCATCGGCCTCGAGTGCCCGCGCTCCTCGCTCGCGCACTCGGTCGAGGAGGCGCTGCAGGTCCAGGGCGCGATCGGCTTCCCGGTGGTGATCCGGCCCTCGTTCACGCTCGGCGGCTCGGGCGGCGGCATCGCCTACAACCGCGAGGAGTTCGTGGCGATATGCGAGCGCGGGCTCGACGCCTCACCGACCCGGGAGCTCCTCATCGAGGAGTCGGTCGTCGGGTGGAAAGAGTTCGAGATGGAGGTCGTGCGCGACCGGCGCGACAACTGCATCATCGTCTGCTCGATCGAGAACCTCGATCCGATGGGCGTTCACACCGGCGACTCGATCACCGTCGCGCCGGCGCAATCGCTCACCGACAAGGAATACCAGGTCTTACGCGACGCGTCGATCGCGGTGCTGCGCGAGATCGGCGTCGACACCGGCGGCTCGAACGTGCAGTTCGCGATCTCGCCCGAGGACGGCCGGATGCTAGTGATCGAGATGAACCCGCGCGTCAGCCGCTCCTCCGCGCTCGCTTCGAAGGCGACCGGCTTTCCGATCGCGAAGGTCGCGGCGAAGCTCGCCGTGGGCTACACGCTCGACGAGCTGGCGAACGAGATTACGGGCGGCGCGACACCGGCGTCGTTCGAGCCGACGATCGACTACGTCGTCACCAAAGTTCCGCGCTTCGCCTTCGAGAAGTTCCCGCAGGCGGACAGCCGTCTCACCACCCAGATGAAGTCGGTGGGCGAGGTGATGGCGATCGGGCGCACCTTCCAGGAATCCTTGCAGAAGGCGCTGCGCGGCCTCGAGGTGGGCGCCGACGGGCTCGACGAGAAGACGACCGATCCCGAGACGATTGGCACCGAGCTTCGCGATGTCGGCCCCGACCGCATCTGGTACGTCGCCGACGGGTTCCGCAGTGGCCTGACGCTCGATGAGATCCACGCCGCGACCCGTATCGATCCCTGGTTCCTCGCCGAGATCGAGGACCTCGTGCGGCGCGAGCGGGCGCTCGGGGGCAGAGCGCTCGAGTCGCTGACGCGCGACGAGCTCCTCGAGCTAAAGCGCCGCGGTTTCTCCGATCGGCGGCTCGCGAAGCTGCTCGGAACGACCGGCGACGCCGTTCGAGGGCGACGCGTCGCCCTTGGCGTACGGCCGGTCTTCAAGCGCGTCGACACCTGCGCCGCCGAGTTCGCCACTCGCACCGCGTACCTCTACTCGACCTACGAGGAGGAGTGCGAAGCGCAGCCGACCGACCGGGCGAAGATCATGGTGCTCGGCGGCGGGCCCAACCGGATCGGGCAGGGTATCGAGTTCGACTATGCTTGCGTGCACGCGGCGCTCGCGCTGCGCGCAGACGGCTTCGAGACCATCATGGTCAACTGCAACCCGGAGACCGTCTCGACCGACTACGACACCTCGGACCGGCTCTACTTCGAGCCGCTCACGCTCGAGGATGTCCTCGAGATCGTCGACAAGGAGAAACCGGTCGGCGTGATCGTGCAGTACGGCGGGCAGACGCCGCTCAAGCTCGCGCGCGACCTGGAACTCAACCGGGTGCCCATCATCGGCACCACGCCCGACATGATAGACGTGGCGGAGGACCGGGAGCGGTTCCAGAAGCTGCTCATCGAGCTGAACCTGAGGCAGCCGCCCAACCGCACCGCGCGCACCGAGGGCGAGGCGCTCGCGCTCGCGCTCGAGATCGGCTATCCGCTGGTGGTGCGGCCGAGCTACGTGCTCGGCGGCCGCGCAATGGAGATCGTCCACGAGCAGCGCGACCTCGAGCGCTACATGCGCGAGGCGGTGAAGGTATCGAACGACTCGCCGGTGCTGCTCGATCGGTTCCTGAACGATGCGAGCGAGGTCGACGTCGATGCGGTCAGCGACGGGCAGCGGGTCGTGATCGGCGGCATCATGGAGCACATCGAGCAGGCGGGCGTCCATTCGGGCGACTCGGCGTGCTCGCTGCCGCCGTTCTCGCTCGCGCGCGCGCTGCAGGACGAGCTGCGGCGCGAGACCGTGATGCTCGCGCGCGCGCTGAACGTCGTCGGGCTGATGAACGTGCAATACGCGATCCAGGACGGCACGGTGTACGTGCTCGAAGTGAATCCGCGCGCTTCGCGCACGGTTCCGTACGTTTCCAAGGCGACCGGCGTGCCGCTCGCGAAGGTCGCCGCGCGCTGCATGGCCGGGCGCTCGCTCGACGCGCAGGGAATCCACGGTGAAGTGGTGCCGCCATACGTATCGGTCAAGGAAGCGGTGTTCCCGTTCATCAAGTTCCCCGGGGTCGACACGATCCTCGGACCGGAGATGAAGTCGACCGGCGAGGTGATGGGCGTCGGCGATTCGTTCGGCGAGGCGTTCGTCAAGTCGCAGCTCGCCGCAGGCGTGCGGCTGCCACGGGGCGGCAAGGCGTTCATCAGCGTGCGCGACGCCGACAAGCCGGGGGTCGTCGAGATCGCCCGAGGCCTGCACGAGCTCGGGTTCGCGCTCGTTGCCACCCGCGGGACCGCAGCGGCGATCGCCGCCGCCGGGCTGCCGGTTGCGACGGTCAACAAGGTGGCCGAAGGGCGGCCGCACGTGGTGGACATGGCGAAGAACGGCGAGATCGACCTGATCGTCAACACGGTCGACGAGAAGCGTACCGCGATCGCCGACTCGCGCTCGATCCGGACGACCGCGGTGCAGAGCCGTATCACGTACTACACGACGCTCGCGGGCGCCCGGGCGGCCTGCGCCGGCCTCCGGCATATGGACTCATTGATCCCGCGGCGCCTGCAGGACTTGCACCAGCGGCTCCGACCCGCTTAAGATCCGGCCATTCCCCCAGCCCCCGGGCGCTATCGCCCCGGGGTCCGCTTTGGTATCCGTTTTTCTTTAATCCGGAAATCGAGATGGCGAAGACGCCTTTGACCGTTAGCGGCGCGCAGCAGCTCAAGATTGAGCTGCACAAGCTGAAGACCGTGGACCGACCGGCCGTGATCCAGGCGATCGCGGACGCGCGATCCCACGGCGACCTGTCGGAGAACGCCGAGTACACCGCGGCGAAGGAGCGGCAAAGCTTCCTCGAGGGACGGATCGCCGAGGTCGAGGCGAAGCTCGCCAACGCGCAGGTCATCGACCCGAAGCTCGTCGACGCGGAGGGCCGCTGCGTGTTCGGATCGACCGTGGAGCTCGGGGACGTCGCCTCCAGCGACGTGGTTAGCTACCAGATCGTGGGCGAGGACGAGGCCGACATCAAGCTCGGCAAGATCTCCATCACCTCGCCGATCGCGCGCGCGCTGATCGGGAAGTACGCCGGCGACCAGGTCGAGGTGCACACGCCGGGCGGGTTACGGGCGTTCGAGATCGTGGATGTCCGCTACGAGTAGTCATCGCGTCGGCGCGGCCGCGCTGACGCGATAACCGGCACCGGAGCGGCGCCATCCCGCGGCTCCGCGCAGACGATCATGCCGCGGTCAACGGGAGCGGAGCTTTGCGCGGCGAGGTGCATCGCGGGAAGGCCGCTTCGACCGCCCGGGCTCACGCTGCCGGGCGGGCTTCCTGGAAGGTGCTGCGAGCTTTTCCTCTACCGGCCGCTCGCGGTAGACGACCAGCATCCTGCCGATGTGCTGCACTCGCGAGGCATCGGTCGCGGTGCAGAGCTCCTCGAGGAAGCGCTCGCGCAGGTCGCCGTCGCCTGCCGCCACGCGGATCTTGATGAGCTCGTGCGCCTTCAGCGCCCGCTCCACCTCGGCGAGCACGGCCGGCGTCAGCCCGTCGACGCCGATCAAAACGACGGGGTTGAGGCCGTGGGCGCGGCTTTTCAGCACCTGCCGTTCGACCGGCGTAAGCGCCTTCGGCATTCGTCCTCCGCTAGAGTCCCAATTCTAGAGCCCTGATGACAAAGGCCAAAGCCGGCCGGACGTGGATGCATCAGCACGTCGCTGACCCCTATGTCCGCAAGGCGAAGGCGCTCGGCTACCGCTCGCGCGCGGCGTTCAAGCTGGCCGAAATCGATGCGCAGGACCACGTCTTTGCCCCGGGACAGCGAGTCGTCGATCTCGGCGCTGCGCCGGGCGGCTGGGCGCAGGTTGCGGCGGCGAGAGTCGGCGCTCGCGGGCGGGTCGTCGCCGTGGACCTCCTCGAAATGGCGCCGGTGGACGCGGTCACGTTCATCCGCGGCGACTTCACCGAGGCGGCGGTACTGCGGGAGGTTGAACGCGCCCTCGCCGGAGAGGGGGTGGATCTTGTCCTTTCGGACATGTCGCCCAATCTTTCGGGTGTGGCCGCGAGCGACCAGGCGCGAAGCATCGACCTTTGCGAGCGCGCGCTCGAGTTCAGCCTCGCGCACTTGAAACCGGGTGGGGCGTTCCTGGTCAAAGCGTTCCAGGGCGTGGGGTTTCCCGAATTCCTGCAGCGCCTGCGGGAAAGCTTCGAGCGCGTCGCCTCGCGCAAGCCCGGCGCCTCGCGGAGCCGTTCGAGCGAGATGTATCTGCTGGCACGCGGACCACGTAGAAAGCCATGACGGCTTGTTGGGCTTTTGCGACAGGTTTCCTTGTCGCTGCCCCCCGGGTTTGAGCGTAAAATCAGCGGCATCCGCGCGATGCTGCGCAACCGTTCCGCCTCAAGGAGTGGACTTGAACAATCTCGTCAAGAATCTGGTGATCTGGCTTGTCATCGGCTTGGTGCTGATGACGGTCTTCAACCAGTTCAATACGCGCTCGGCTTCCCAGGCCCCGATGCCGTACTCGCAGTTCGTCGAGGACGTCAAGGCCGGCAAGATCAAGAGCGTCGTCGTCGAAGGCCGCATGCTGAAGGCCGTGACCACCGAGGACAAGCGGGTCACCAGCTACTCGCCCGGCGACATCTGGCTGATCAACGACCTTCTGAAGTACGGCGTCAAGGTCGAGGCGAAGCCCGAGGAGGAGCCGTCGCTCCTCATGAACATCTTCGTGTCCTGGTTCCCGATGCTGCTCCTGATCGGCGTCTGGGTGTTCTTCATGCGCCAGATGCAGGGCGGCGGGCGGGGCGGGGCGTTCAGCTTCGGCAAGTCGCGCGCGCGGATGCTCGACGAGTCGAACAACAACGTCACCTTCGCCGACGTCGCGGGCTGCGACGAGGCCAAGGAGGAGGTCGGCGAGCTCGTCGACTTCCTCCGCGACCCGTCGAAGTTTCAGAAGCTCGGGGGGCGCATTCCAAAGGGCGTGCTGATGGTCGGCAACCCGGGCACCGGGAAAACGCTGCTCGCCCGAGCGATCGCAGGCGAAGCCAAGGTGCCGTTCTTCTCGATCTCGGGCTCCGACTTCGTCGAGATGTTCGTCGGCGTCGGCGCGGCGCGCGTGCGCGACATGTTCGACCAGGCCAAGAAGCACGCGCCGTGCATCGTCTTCATCGACGAGATCGACGCGGTCGGCCGGCAGCGCGGCGCCGGACTCGGCGGCGGCAACGACGAGCGCGAGCAGACGCTGAACCAGCTGCTGGTCGAGATGGACGGCTTCGAAGGCACGACCGGGGTGATCGTCATCGCGGCGACCAACCGGCCCGACGTGCTCGACCCGGCGCTGCTCCGCCCCGGCCGCTTTGACCGGCAGGTCGTGGTGCCACTGCCCGACATCCGCGGCCGCGAGCAGATCCTGCTCGTCCACATGCGCAAGGTTCCGCTCGCGCCCGACGTCAAGCCCGACATCATCGCCCGCGGCACGCCCGGGTTCTCCGGCGCCGATCTCGCCAACATCGTCAACGAGGCGGCGCTGTTTGCGGCCCGCGGGAACAAGCGGCTCGTCGACATGGATGACTTCGAGCGCGCCAAGGACAAGATCATGATGGGCGCGGAGCGCCGGTCGATGGTGATGTCCGAGGAGGAGCGACGCACGACCGCCTACCACGAGTCCGGTCACGCGGTGGTCGGCCGATTGGTGCCGAAGGCCGATCCGGTACACAAGGTGACGATCATCCCGCGCGGCCGCGCGCTCGGCGTCACGTTCTTCCTGCCCGAGAAGGACCGATATGGGCTCGACAAGCAGCAGATGCTCGCCCAGATCACGGTCGCGTTCGGCGGGCGCGTCGCCGAGGAGGTGTTCCTCGACCAGCAGACGACCGGCGCGCGCCAGGACTTCGAGAGCGCGACCGGGATTGCGCGCGAAATGGTGACCCGCTACGGGATGTCCGATTCGCTCGGGCCGATGGTCTACGGCGACAACGAAGGCGAGGTCTTCCTCGGCCGCTCGATCACGACGCACAAGAACGTGTCCGAGGCGACGCTGCAGAAAGTGGACGCCGAGATCCGACGCATCATCGACGAGCAGTACACGCTCGCGCGGCGGCTCCTCGAGGGCAACCGCGAGAAGGTCGAGGCGATGGCGCAGGCGCTGCTCGAGTTCGAGACGCTCGACGCCGACCAGATCGGCGACATCATGGCGGGGCTTCCGCCCCGGCCGCCGAAGCCGGTCGCCCAGCCGCCGCAGCAGCCGCCGAAGCCCGATGCGCCGGGTGCCGCCGCGTCTCCTGCAACTGCCTGACCTGCACGCGAGAACACCGACCGAGCCCGCGGGTAAGCCCGCGGGCTTTTGCTGCCATGGCCTCCCTGCGCGCCGGCAAGTACGAGCTCCCGCTTGACCGGCCGCGCGTGATGGGGGTCGTCAACGTCACACCGGACTCGTTCTACGATGGCGGGCGGCACGCCGATCCCGCGGCCGCGATCGCTCACGGGCGGCGGCTGGCGCAGGAGGGCGCGGACCTACTCGACATCGGCGGCGAGTCGAGCCGGCCCGGCGCGGCGCCCGTCACGGGCGAGGAGGAGCTCGCGCGGATCCTGCCCGTGCTCGAGGCGCTAGCCGATCTGCGCCTGCCGCTTTCGGTCGACACGACGAAGCCCGAGGTGATGCGCGCCGCGCTCGGCCATGGTGCGGCGATGATCAACGACATTACCGCCCTCGCCGCGCCGGGCGCGCTGGAGCTGGTGGCGGCGTCCGAAGCCGCGGTGTGCCTGATGCACATGCAGGGCAGTCCGCGGACGATGCAGGCGGACCCGGTGTATGCCGACGTGGTCGGCGAGGTGCGCGAGTTTCTCGCTGCCCGCGCCGGAGCCTGCGTCTCAGCCGGCATCGCACGCGAACGGATCGTCATCGATCCCGGCTTCGGGTTCGGCAAGACGGTCGAGCACAACTTCACGCTGCTTGCCCGGCTCGGCGAGATCGCGGCACTCGGGCCGCCGGTGCTGGCGGGCTGGTCGCGCAAGTCGAGCCTCGGTCGCATCACCGGCCGGGCGGCGGATGAGCGTCTCGCGGCGAGCCTCGCCGCCGCAGTGCTCGCGGTGCAGCGCGGCGCTAGAATCGTGCGGGTCCATGATGTGGCCGCGACGCGCGACGCGCTTGCAGTGCTCGCTGCGGTAGAGAGGGGCGGATGAGTCGCAAGTACTTCGGGACCGACGGCGTGCGGGGCCGGGTCGGCGAGCTACCGATCACGCCCGAGTTCGTGCTGCGGCTCGGGTTCGCGGCCGGCGAGGTGCTTGCCCAACGTCGCAGCGGCCACGAGCGGCCGACGGTGCTGATCGGCAAGGACACCCGCATCTCGGGCTACATGCTCGAGGCGGCGCTGGAAGCAGGGTTTGCGGCCGCGGGCGTGGACGTCATGCTCTGCGGGCCGATGCCGACGCCGGCGGTCGCCTACCTGACGCGGGCGCTGCGGCTCTCGGCCGGGATCGTCATCAGCGCCTCGCACAACCCGTACCCCGACAACGGCATCAAGTTCTTCTCCGCCGACGGCGGGAAGCTTCCTGATGCGGTCGAGCAGGAGATCGAGCTCGCGCTCGAGCGCCCGCTCGCGTGCCGGCCGGCGGCCGAGCTCGGCAAGGCGCGCCGCATGGACGACGCCGGCGGCCGCTACATCGAGTTCTGCAAGAGCACGTTCCCCAATGCGCTCGATCTCCGCGGGCTGCGCGTCGTGGTCGACTGCGCGCACGGCGCCGGCTACTACGTGGCGCCGCACGTGTTCCACGAACTCGGGGCGGACGTGGTCGCGATCGGCGACGAGCCGAACGGCTTCAATATCAACGAACAGGTTGGCGCGACGCACCCCGGCGCGCTCGTCGCCGCGGTGCGTGCCCAGCGGGCCGACCTCGGAATCGCGCTCGACGGCGACGGCGACCGGCTGATGATGACGGACGCGACGGGTGCGACCTACGACGGCGACCAGCTGCTCTACGTGATCGCCTGCCGGCGTGCACAGGACGCGCGGCTGACCGGTGTCGTCGGCACCCTGATGACCAACCTCGCGTTCGAGCGCGCGCTCGCCGGCCTCGGTGTCGGGTTCGCGCGGGCCAAGGTCGGCGACCGGTACGTGCTCGAGCTGATGCAGGAGCGCGGCTGGGACCTCGGCGGCGAGAACTCCGGCCACATCATCTGCCTCGACAAGCACACGACGGGCGATGCCATCGTATCGGCGCTGCAGGTGCTCGAGGCCCTGCGGCGGGAAGGGAAAGGCCTCGCCGAGCTCGGCGGGCGGCTTCGTCTCTACCCCCAGAAGGTCATCAACGTGCGGGTCGCCCGGGGATTCGACTGGCAGGGCAACGGCGCGATCGGCCGGGCCCGCGCCGAGGCCGAACGGCGGCTCGGCACCCGCGGCCGGCTGCTCCTCCGGGCATCCGGCACCGAGCCGGTGCTGCGCGTGATGGTGGAGGGGGAAGACGAGGCCGAGGTCGCCGCCGTCGCCGCGGAGCTGGCGGCCCAGGTGGCGCGCGCCGCGGCGGCGTGATTCGTGCGCGCTTCCCGAGGGTGTCATGGAACGGTAACAGAGGGGCAATAGACTCCCTCCAGGTCACGCTGCGGCGTGCTCAATCCACGAGGAGAGTCCCCATGAAGCAGCTCAGGACTTGTGCCGCGGTCGCGGCCGTGCTGGGAGGTGTCGCGGCCACCCCGGTGGCGACCGCGCAGGTCGTCAAGGTCGACGGCTCCAGTACGGTCTTCCCGGTTACCGAGGCCGTAGCGGAGGACTTCCAGAAGGCCAAGAAGGGCGCAACCAAAGTCACCGTCGGCATCTCTGGTACGGGCGGGGGCTTCAAGAAGTTCTGCCGTGGCGAAACCGACGTCTCGAACGCCTCGCGCCCGATCCTGAAGCAGGAGATGGCGGACTGCAAGGCCGCCGGCATCGAGTACTTCGAGCTGCCGGTCGCGTTCGACGCGCTCACGGTGGTCATCAATCCCAAGAACAACTTCATCAAGACGCTCACCGTGGCCGAGCTCAAGAAGATGTGGGAGCCGGGCGCGCAGGGGAAGGTCACCCGCTGGAACCAGGTGAACCCCGCCTGGCCCGACGCGCCAATGAAGCTCTTCGGCCCCGGGGCCGACTCCGGCACGTTCGACTATTTCACCGAGGCGATCGTCGGCAAGTCGAAATCGAGCCGTGGCGACTTCACCGCCTCCGAGGACGACAACGTTCTCGTCCAGGGGGTGTCGCGGGACGTGAACGGCCTCGGGTATTTCGGCTACGCGTACTACATCGAGAACAAGGACAAGCTCAAGGCCGTTCCGATCGTGAACGAGAAGGGTCAGCCGGTCGAGCCGTCGATGGAGGCCGTGCTGAAGGGTACCTACTCGCCGCTCGCCCGGCCGATCTTCATCTACGTGAACGCGAAATCGCTCGGCAAGCCCGAGGTCAAGGAGTTCGTCGAGTACTACATGAAGCACGGGAGCAAGCTCGCGCGGGAAGTGAAGTATGTGCCGCTACCCGACTCGGCCTACACGATCGGGTTGGAGCACGTCCAGAAGGGCAAGAAAGGCACCGTCTTCGGGGGCAGCGCCGAGGTCGGCGTCACGATCGAAGAGTTGCTCAAGCGCGAAGCGAAGCTCTGAGCAGCCTGCGGGTCGCCCGGCGGGGAGGGAGGCCTCCCCGCGGGCGTCTTTGAGGCCGGTGGGCTAAACTTTCGGAGAGACGACAACGATGTCAGCCGTCGCACCGAGCGGCGCCACCTCCGCCACCGTGCCCGCCGAAGGGCTCACCAGCGCGCGCCTTGCGCAGCGCCGCAGCCGGATCGTCGGCGAGAAGGTGATCGAGCTCATCCTCTTCGCCGCCGCCTCCGTCTCGGTCTTCGTCACGGTCGGCATCGTCTATGTCCTCGTAAGCGAGTCGGTCGAGTTCTTCAAGCACGTCTCCGTCTGGGACTTCCTCACCGACACCCAGTGGACGCCGCTCTTCGACGACGCCCACTTCGGCATCATGGTGCTCCTATCGGGGACGATCACCAGCTCGGTGGTCGCCCTGGCGATCGCGATCCCGCTCGGCACGATCATCGCGATCTACCTGTCCGAGTTCGCGCCGTTCAAGGTGCGCGAGATCGCCAAGCCTTTCCTCGAGCTTCTCGGCGGGATCCCGACCATCGTCTACGGCTACTTCGCGCTGCTCTTCGTCACGCCGCTGCTGCAGCAGATCTGGCCGGAGCTGCCCGGCTTCAACATCCTCTCCGCCGGGCTCGTCATGGGGATCATGATCATCCCCTACGTCAGCTCGATCAGCGAGGACGCGATGCGCGCGGTGCCGATGAGCCTGCGCGAAGGCTCCTACGCCATGGGCGCGACCCGCTACCAGACCGCGGTCCACGTCGTCGTGCCGGCCGCGTTCTCCGGCATCGCTTCGGCCTACATCCTGGGGATCTCCCGCGCGGTGGGCGAGACGATGATCCTGGCGGTCGCGGCCGGGATGCAGCCCAACCTGACCTTCAACCCGCTCGAGCCCGCGGCGACGATCACCGCCTACATCGTCCAGGTGGCGCTCGGCGACCTGCCGCACGGCTCGATCGGCTACCAGACGATCTTCGCCGCCGGGCTGACGCTGATGCTGCTCACGCTCTTCTTCAACATCCTCGGCCACGCGCTGCGGAAGAGGTTCCGGGAGAGGTACTGACATGTCGGCCGTCGCTCCGCCACTCTCCCAGGACGTCCGCACCATCCGGGAGATCATTTCCAGGCACAAGCGCTGGGACTACATCTTCGGCGTGATCGGGATCCTCGC
Organism: uncultured beta proteobacterium; assembly: GCA_963744255.1. Classification (GTDB taxonomy): domain Bacteria; phylum Pseudomonadota; class Gammaproteobacteria; order Burkholderiales; family SG8-39; genus DATEDA01. Next base: position 159,968 of record CAVUSZ010000016.1, on the reverse strand, counting down.
GCTGATGATCGGCGTGCTGACGTTCACCGCGCTCTTCGTCGACATGGCGATCGACGGGATCCCGCGCCTCAAGCCCGAGTTCTTCACCAACTTCCCGTCGCGCCGCCCGGGCGAGGCGGGGATCCTGTCGGCATGGGTCGGGTCGACGCTGGTGATGGTCGTCACCGCGTTCTTCGCGGTGCCGCTCGGGGTCGCGGCCGGGGTGTACCTCGAGGAATACGCGCCGAAGAACTGGGTCACCGACATCATCGAGATCAACATCACCAATCTCGCCGGCGTGCCCTCGATCGTCTACGGTCTGCTCGCGCTGGGGCTCTTCGTCTACCAGTTCGGCTTTGGCCAGAGCATTCTGTCTGCGGGGCTGACGCTGGCGCTGCTGATCCTTCCGGTCGTGATCGTCGCGACGCGCGAAGCGATCCGCGGCATCCCGCAGTCGATACGCGAGGGCGCGTACGCGCTCGGTGCCACCCAGTGGCAGACGACGAAGGATCACATCGTCCCGTACTCGGCCGCGGGAATCCTGACCGGCGTCATCATCGGCATGGCGCGCGCGATCGGCGAGACCGCGCCGATCATCACGATCGGGGCGCTGACCTTCATCGCGTTCCTGCCGCCGTCGCCGGTCACCACGCAGTTTCCGTTCCTCAGCTTCGAATGGCTGTTCTCGCCGTTCAGCGTGATGCCGATCCAGATGTTCAACTGGACCTCGCGGCCGGAGGCGGCGTTCCACCAGAACGCGGCGGCCGCCGGCTTCGTGCTGGTGCTGATGACGCTGGCGATGAACGGGCTGGCGATCTGGCTGCGCTACCGCCTCAGAAAGAAGATCAAGTGGTAAACGGACACGGAATCGCCGGGGAGCCCACGACATGACCGCACCCGAGACCGCAGTCGCGCTGAAAGCCGAAGCGAAGAGCCTCAGCTTCTACTACGGCGACTTCCATGCGCTCAAGGACCTCAACATGCCGGTGCATGACAAGAAGGTGACCGCGCTGATCGGCCCGTCGGGTTGCGGGAAGTCCACGTTCCTGCGCTGCTTCAACCGGATGCACGACCTCTACCCCGGGAACCGCTACCAGGGCGACATCCGTCTCTACCCGGACAACACCAACCTGCTCGGCAAGGAGGTCGATCCGATCGAGGTCCGGATGCGGATCAGCATGGTGTTCCAGAAGCCGAACCCGTTCCCCAAGTCGCTCTTCGAGAACGTCGCGTACGGCCTGCGCGTGCGCGGCGAGCGGAACCGGCGGCTGCTCGAGGAGAAGGTCGAACAGGCACTGCGCGGCGCCGCGCTGTGGGAGGAGGCGAAGGACCGTCTCGACGATCTCGCGTTCAACCTCTCCGGCGGCCAGCAGCAGCGCCTATGCATCGCGCGAGCGCTCGCCACCGATCCCGAGATCCTGCTCTTCGACGAGCCGACCTCGGCACTCGACCCGATCGCCACCGCCAGCATCGAGGAGCTGATCGCCGACCTCAAGCACAAGGTGACGATCCTGATCGTCACCCACAACATGCAGCAGGCCGCACGCGTGTCGGACTACACCGCCTACATGTATCTCGGCGAGCTCATCGAGTTCGACGTCACCGACACGATCTTCATCAAGCCGAAGAAGAAGCAGACGGAAGATTACATCACGGGCCGCTTCGGTTAGCGAAACGCAGCCATGATGTAACGGCGCAGGCTAACTTGCGCGGCGCACGCAAGTTAAGGGCGACAGCCCGGCCCTAGCCACTACATCACGGGCCCCTTCGGTTAGGCGGCGCGGCAGCTCAAGCCGCCGTCGACCGGCAGACATACGCCGGTGATGTAGGCCGCCTCGTCCGAGGCGAGAAACAGCGCCGCGTTCGCGACGTCCCAGGCCGTTCCCATCCGCCCCATCGGGCACGCGGCATCGCGCTGCGCGACCATGTCCGCCTCGCTCTCGTACTGGCCCGCGATCTGCTTGTAGATGAGCGGCGTGTTCATCATCCCGGGCATGACCGCGTTCGCGCGGATGCCCTGCCTTGCGTACTGCAGCGCGATGGCGACGGTGAACTGGTTCAGAGCCGCCTTGCCGGCGTAGTACGAGATGTAGGGATAGCCGGTGTAGCGGACGGCGGCGATCGACGAGACGTTCACGATCGCGCCGTGGCGGTTCCGCAGCATCACGGGCAGGACGTGCTTGCAGGCGAGGAAAGCGCTCGTCGCGTTGAGGTCGAGCCCGCGCTGCCAGGCCTCCTCGGAGAGCTCCACCGGGCCGCCCATGTCGGTCACGCCGACGTTGTTCTGCAGGACGTCGATCCGGCCGTGGTCCGCGACGACCCGGTCCACCACCGCCTTGATGGAGCCGCTGTCGGTTACGTCGGCCACCGCGGCGGACGCGCGCCCGCCCTCCCCGGCGATGATCGCCCGAGTCTCCTCCGCGGCGTCGCGCTTCACGTCGACCGCGATGACGACCGCGCCTTCGCGCGCGAAGGTGACGGCGGTCGCCTTCCCGTTGCCCCAGCCGGGTCCCGAGGAGCCGGCCCCGAAAACGACCGCGATGCGGTCCTGCAGGCGTCCCATCCTCATCCCTTTCCCATCAGCAGGTTCGGCAGCCAGAGCGAGACCGCGGGCACGAACGTGACCACGGCGAGCACCGCGAGCGCCGCGATGAAGAACGGCACCACCTCGCGCGTCACCTCGCGCGAGGGAACGCGCGCGATCAGCGCGCCGATCGCGAGGCTGATCGCGACCGGGGGCGTGATCAGCCCGAGCACGAGGTTGAGCGCGATCACCATCGAGAAGTGGATCGGGTCGATGCCGAGCTTCGCGGCGATCGGGTATAGCACCGGCGCGAGCATGACGAGCGCCGGCCCGTTCTCCAGGAACGTGCCGACGAGGATCAGGAACACGTTCACGAGCAGGAGGAACACGAGCGGGCTCGCGGTCGCCGCGAGCATCCAGTCGGCCACCTGCTGCGGCACGTTCTGGTAGGCGAGGAGCCACGACATCGCCTGCGCGCCGCCGATGACGAGCATGACCACCGCGGTCGTCCGCGCGGTCCGGATGAGTGCCTGCATGATGAGCGCGGTCGTGAGCTCGCGATAGGCGAGGGTGCCCACCGCCAGCGCGTAGAGGACCGCAACCGCGGAGCACTCGGTGACGTTGAACACGCCGGTGCGGATACCGACGATGATCAGCACCGGCATCATCAGCGCCCAGAACGCGGCGCGGAAAGTGCGCCAGATCTCCGCACCCGACGATTTGCCGTGCACCGGGTACGCCCGCACGCGGCTGATCCACCACGCCATGCCGAGCATCGTCACCGCGTAGAGGAGCCCGGGCAGCACGCCCGCAAGGAAGAGACGCGTGACCGAGAGATTCGTCAGCACGCCGATGATCACGAAGGTGATCGACGGCGGGATGATCGGGCCCACGATGTTCGCGGCGCCGGTCAGCGCCGCGGCGAAGCCCGGCGAATACCCTTCCTTCACCATCGCCGGGATGAGCACCCGGCCGAGCGCGCTGGTGTCGGCCACCGCCGACCCGGAGATGCCGGACATGAAGGTCGCCGACGCGACGTTGCTCATGGCGAGCCCGCCGCGGAACCGCCCGAGAATCGCGTTCGTGAACGCGAGGAGGCGATCGGTCATCCCGCCGGCGGTCATCAGGTCGCCGGCGAGCAGGAAGAACGGGATGGCGAGGAGCAGCAGGCTGTCCACGCCGGAGATCACCTGCTGCGGGACGATCATCAGGTTGATCCCGCCCAGCCAGAGGATGGCAATCACGGTCGCGGCGACTAGGCTGAACGCCACCGGGACCGCGAGCAGCATCAGCACGGCGACCGCGACGAGCAGGATCTCGGCGACCGCCATGGCGGCCCTAGAACTCTTCGCCGGGGACGGCGGGGAACGGCTCGCCCGCGAGCCGTGCGAGGAGCACCATCAGCACGATCAGCGCCATGCCGGCAGGCAGGGCGGCGTAGGGAATCGTCATCGGGATCTCGAGGGCGGCAGACTCCTGCGCCCCGTTGAGGCGTGCGAACTCGACGCCCCACCACACGAGGACGCCGCACGTCGCCACCATGACGGCGTCGCGGAGCGCGAGCGCGGCGCGGAGCAGCCGCGGCGGCAGCCGGTCGGTCAGCACCGTTACCGAGATGTGGCCGCCGCCGCGCAGCACCGACGCGGCGCCGAGCATCGTCAGCCACACCATGAGGAAGCGCGCGAGCTCCTCGGACCAGCTCGGCGCGCGCTCGAGCACGTAGCGGCCGAACACCTGGTGGACCATCGCGGCTACCATCACCGCCAGGGCGGCGGCCAGGAGGAGGTCGAGCGTCCGCTCGATCGCGGCGGCGAGCCGCGCCGCGCTCACTTCACCGCCTGGATCTTCTGCACCCAGGTGGCGAGCTCGGGGAAGTCCTTGGTCATCGGCGTGAGCCGCTCGCGGAACGGTCCCGTGTCGACCTGCACGAACTGCATGCCCTTGCCCTCGAGCCGCTTCTTGATCTCGCTCTCGAGCGCCGCCATCCGGTCCGTCGCGGCGAGCATCGTCGCGTCGCCCTGCTCGCGCAGGACCTTCTGGACGTCCGGCGTTAGCGACTTGAATCGCTGCTCCGAGAAGATCCAGGTCATCGCGCCGATCACGTGGCCGGTCTCGATCACGTACTTCTGCACCTCGTTGAACTTCTGGCCCTCGATCACCTCGAGGGGGTTCTCCTGGCCGTCGACGACGCCCTGCTGCAGCGAGGTGAAGAGCTCCGCCACCCCCATCGGCACCGGGCTCGCGCCGAGGTACTCCCAGGTCGCGCGGTACATCTTCAGCGGCGGGACGCGCAGCTTCACGCCCTTCAGCTCGCCGACGTTGCGCACCAGCTTGTTCGAGCTCATGTGCCGCGCGCCGCGATAGCCGGCGCCGATGATGCGGAACTGGGTCTTCTGCGCGATCTCGTCGTAGAGCTCGCGCCCCATCGGTCCATAGTAGACGCGCTTGAAGTGCTCGATGTCGCGCACGAGGTAGGGGTAGGCCTCGATCCCGGCTATGGTGTTGTAGCGGTCGAGCGTGCCCACGCTCTGCAGCACGATGTCGTTGGTGCCGATCTTGAGCGCCTCGATCGACTTCGGCCAGTCGCCGGTCGAGCCGCTGTGCGCGATCTCCATCCTGACGCGCCCGCCGCTCTTCTCGGCGACTGCCTTCCCGTAGGCCTCGGCGGTTTCGTACCAGATGTTGCCCGGCGCGTAGATGTGCGCCATCTTGAGCGTGAGCGTCTGAGCGGACGCCGGCGTGCCGAGCGCGAGCGCCGCTAGCGCGGCGAGGCCACGGATGGTCGGGCGGGTGGACATGTTTCCTCCTTTGGAGCGGCGCGCCGGTGTGACGGGACCAGCCCGACGCGGACGGAACGCTAGCAGGGCGCGCCTTCGGGTGCAATCTGCGGCGGGGCAGGGTGTACCCCGCGTGTCAGCGCACTGTCTCCACCGTCGCGGTGAACACGTGGCCCGCGCCGCGTTCGGTCCGGATGAGCTGCTGCCGCGTGCCCGCCGGCTCGAGCTTCTTGCGACCGTCGCAGGGGCGGTGTGCGCCGGGCGTCCAAACGTGACCAGGGGGTACGCGCCGCGGAGGAGCGCCTGACGCGTTGGCTTCGCCGACGCCCACGGGAACGGGTGCATCGAAAGCGTTATATTCTCATCGTCGAGACCGACCATCTCATCCGCGGGCTGCTCGAGCGCTGGCTCGGGGAGGCGGGTTACGCGGTCTCGAGCCGGGCGGAGCAGAGGCGTTGATCCGATCGCGGCACGCGGCTGATCCGGCGCCGATTCCGGTCGTGTCGACATGGTTCCGGCATCCGCCGACGGGGCGCGTGAGTTCGGCAACGATGCACGACCGGCGGTTCGATCCTATCGAGAACCCATGGGTTACGGCGACGGCCGAGACTCCGATCGGGGACGGGAATTCTTCGCGGCGTCGCCTACGGGAGCCCCGCTTCGTCGAGCACAGGGAGGACCAGCTGACCATGAAGACAGGAATCATCGCCGCTCGCGGCGCACTCCCTTCGGTGAGCACATGAACCAAGATCGAAAGTTCGACCTGGCGATTCCGGTGGGCGTCGGCGATCACGTGCTGGGCGCGGCGCATGCCCGGGTCACCGTCGTGGAATACGGGGATTTCGAATGCCCGATCTGCAAGCAGACTGCGCCCGGGCTCAAGCTGTTGCTCGACCGCTTTGCCGGGCAGATCCGGTTCGCGTTTCGCCACTTCCCTCTCGAAGAAGCTCATCCGCACGCCCTGCTCGCCGCCGAGGCGGCCGAATGCGCCGCCGGCCAGGGCAGGTTCTGGGAAATGCACGACCTGCTGTTCCAGAATCAGGCGCACCTGAAGCGTAAGCACCTGGAGAGCTATGCCGAGCGCCTGGAGCTGGACATGGCGCGCTTCATTGCGGAGATGGACGAGCATCTCTACGTCCAGCGGGTGCGCGAGCACATCGAGAGCGGCCGTCGGAGCCACGTCCGCGGCACGCCGGGTCTGTTCCTGAACGGAGTGATCCAGGACGCGTCGTTCGGCCTCGGCGGCCTGGTGGCGGCGACCGAGACGATCTTGAAGGGACGCTGAGGCGGCGGTGGCTGATCTCCGCGAAACCCGGCGGGAGCAGATGTTCCCGAAGCTCACGCCGGCGCAGACCGGGCGCTTGGAGGCGTACGGCAGGCGGATGCGCATCCGCGCCGGCGAAGTGCTGGCGGAGCCCGGCGACCGGTACGGTCGGCTGCTGGTCGTTCTCTCCGGCGCCATCGAGATCGTGCTGCCCGGCATCGCGGGCGAGACGCCGGTGACGATCCATACGGCCGGGGATTTCGCCGGCGAGATGAGCGCGCTGCGCGGCGCCGGCGGCACCGTGCGCGCCCGGGTCAGCGAGGCGGGCGAGGTCATAGCGATCGAGCGCGAGGACCTGCGCCGGCTCGTCCAGGCCGACGCGGAGCTGAGCGAGCTCTTCATGCGCGCCTTCATTCTGCGGCGCATGGGACTGATCTCGGCCGAGCAGGGCGACGTCATCCTGATCGGTTCGAGTCATTCGGCGGATACGCTGCGCCTGCGGCAGTTCCTCGGCCGCAACGGCTTTCCCTATGTCAGCATCGACGTCGACCGCGACCCGGACGTCGCCGCGTTGCTGGAGCGCTTCCAGGTCGGGATCGACGAAGTGCCGGTCGTCATCTGTCGCGGCGAGCAGGTGCTCAGGAACCCGAGCAACGAGGGGATCGCCGAGTGCCTGCGGATGAACCCCGAGATCGACGACGCGGCCGTTCGCGACCTGATCGTCATCGGCGCGGGGCCGGCGGGGCTGGCCGCCGCCGTGTACGGAGCCTCGGAAGGCCTCGACGTGCTCGTGCTCGAAACGACGGCGCCCGGCGGGCAAGCCGGGACCAGCTCGAAGATCGAGAACTATCTCGGTTTTCCCACCGGCATCTCGGGGCAGGCGCTCGCCGGACGAGCGGCCGTCCAAGCGCAGAAGTTCGGTGCGGACTTGACGGTCGCGAGCACGGTGGAGCGGCTGCTATGCCACCGTCGGCCCTACCGGATCGAGCTTTCTGACGGCCGCGTGGTGCACGCGCGGACGATCGTCGTCGCGACCGGCGCGGAGTACCGGCCGCTCGCCATCGAGAATCTGTCCCGGTTCGTGGGCGAGGGCGTCTACTACGCGGCAACCCACCTCGAGGCGCAAATCTGCAAGGGCGAGGAAGTCATCGTGGTGGGCGGCGGGAACTCGGCCGGCCAGGCCGCGGTCTTCCTCGCCGGCGGGTGCCGGCACGTGCACCTTCTCGTCCGCTCGTCGGGACTCGCGGCGAGCATGTCGCGCTACCTGATTCGCCGGATCGAGGAAAGCCCGGGCATCACGCTGCGGCCGTTCACCGAGATCGCGGCGCTTGACGGGAATGGGCGCCTCGAGCGCGTGACGTGGCGGAGCGGCGCGAACGGCAGGATCGAAGCACGCGACATCGGGCACGTCTTCCTCATGACCGGCGCCGTACCCAACACGCGGTGGCTGGAAGGGTGGGTTGCGCTGGACGAGAAGGGATTCGTGCGCACCGGGGCGGACCTGCGCGCGGAGGACCTCGCGGCGACCCGCTGGCCGCTGTCAAGGGTGCCGCATCTGCTGGAGACGAGTCGCCCGGGAATCTTTGCCGTCGGCGACGTGCGCGCCGGCAGCGTCAAGCGCGTGGCCGCCGCGGTCGGCGAAGGATCGGCCTGCGTTCAGTTCGTCCATCGCGCGCTGCAGGAGTAGCCGCTCGGCGTGCCGAGCGATTGCAGCGTGCCTTGCACCTGCGATAGATTTCTTTCGCCGGACGCGCTCGTCGCTGATGCTCGCCCTGTCGAAACGACCGCGATCCTCCCCGGTCGATCGATTGCGAGCGCCGAGATCATCGCCTACCTGAAGGACGCCGGAAAGGACACCCGCACCATCGTATCGAGCAGGCGCTCGATCGCAGCCCGCGGATCCTCCAGCTGGCCGGTGTGCACGGGGGACGTCTGGATGATCGTGCTCCGCGCCGCGGTGAGCCAGTGGAACCGTTCCCTCATGGGCAGCCGGCCGATCGGCCCGGCCATGTCCCCGCCCGAGCAGATGAGCGGGATGGTCGCTAGGTGCTCGCGGATCGCCTGGATGTCGACCGTCGGATCGAGCGCCAGCACGCGGCGTTCGTCGAACTCGATCCGCGCCTCGAGGAAGGCGAGGGCAGGGCACGAGACGATCACGCCGGCGTTCACGAACTCCTCGCGCTCGACCCGCGGGACGACGCGAACCACCGCGTAGTCGTACTTACACCGATCGGGCACGGATCGCCTCCTCGAGGAACGCATGCGGGGCCTCGAGCCGGCGCTGCAGGTAGCCGGCGTAGGCAGCGCGGCGCGCTTCGCCGCTCGGCGAGCCCTCGGCGAGCCATGCGTCCGGAACGAGACCGACGATCCGCTCGATCGCTCCGGCAGCGATCAGCGGGCTCAGCCGCGCATCGGCTTCCGGCAGCGCGCCGGCGAGCGGCAGCAGCACGTGGTCCTTGATCATCGGGAACGGGTCCTCGCTCCGCGCGAGATAGTCGCCGCCGGCGTGATGGAAGTAAAGCGCGGCGCCGTGGTCGATGAGATGCAGTCGCCGGTGCCACATCAGCATGTTCGTGTTGCGTGCGGTGCGGTCGAGGTTGGTCACATACGCGTCGAACCAGACGATCTCGGAAGCAAGGTTTGCGTCCGGCCGCTCCGCAACCGGATCGAACATCACTGCCCCCGGCAGGTAGTCGAGCGCGAGATTGAGCCCCGGGCTCGCCCTGATCAGATGCTGAATCTCGGGATCGGGTTCGGTGCGGGCGAGGTCCGGGTCGAGGTCGACAAGCACGATCTCGGGCACCGGCAGGCCCAGTGCGCGACCGACTTCTCCGGCCACCAGCTCGGCGACGAGCGCATTGGGTCCTTGGCCTGCGCCGCGGAACTTGACGACGTACAGCCCGTTGTCGTCGGCCTCGACGATCGCCGGCAGCGAACCCCCTTCGCGCAAAGGGGTGACGTACCGCGTGGCGACGACGGTCCTCAGGCTCATCGGTGCGGCAAGTGTAGACTTCCATGGCCTGAGCCGGAACGGGACGGCGCCGCGCCGGGAGCACGCGTGATCGCTCTGCGGCGTGGACAAGCTGCTGCGGAAGGTCGGGGCGCACGTTCACACGTGATCACCCGCGGCCTCGACAAGCTGCTCCGGAAGGTCGGGCGCACGTCCAGGCAAAGGACTGATCGCGGGGCTGGAACGGAACGAAGGCGCCGAGGTGCAACGCGGCGCGCGCAGGGTATTACACTACGGTCGCGCCGAACCGCGCGCGGTTAATCGAGAGCTTAAAGAAAGCGCGGGAAGCCCTCGCACCGACGAGGAGGCGGCTGTCGCCACATCGAACGCGCCCCGCCGATATGCGGCCTAGCGGTTCCGCGCTGGACGGCGATGGAGCGGACGTTCTCACGGGAGACCAGCCATGATCCTGGGTATGTCGACGTCAACGTTCACCCTGGTGCACGTCATCCTGAGTCTGATCGGAATCTTCGCCGGGCTCGTCGTCCTGTTCGGCATGTTCGGCTCGAATCGGCTCGGCGGCTGGACCGCGCTCTTCCTGGCGACGACGGTGTTAACTAGCGTAACCGGGTTTTTCTTCCCGGCCGACAAGCTGCTGCCGTCGCACATCGTCGGCATCGTATCGCTGGTCGTGCTCGCCGTCGCGCTCCTCGCGGTTTATGCGTATCGGCTCGCTGGACCCTGGCGTTGGATCTACGTCTGGGGCGCGGTACTGGCGCTCTATCTCAACATCTTCGTCGGGGTCGTGCAGGCGTTCGCGAAGCTGCCGGTCCTGAAGGCGCTGGCGCCGACGCAGTCCGAACCGCCGTTCCTGATCGCACAGCTTGTCGTGCTGGTGATTTTCGCGGTGTTCGGCATCGTGGCCGCGCGGAGGTTTCACCCCGAGAGCAGAGCAGCCGCATTTGGTCTCGCCTGAGGTCCCCCGACGTGTCGTCTGCCGTGTCCTGACGGCCACGGAAGCCGCGTACGTGGCGGGCGAAGGATCGGCGCCGCCGCGCGGTGCATCATATGTCAATACGGCAGCCTCGGCGCCGCGGAGCTTCAGGAAGCGGTCGCGTCGCCGCCGCCACCGCTGTCGCCCTATCTCGCCAACTACGTCGCCGCGATGGTGGAGTACGCGTGCGCGCAGCGCGACGTCGCGCCGCCGGCGTGGACACGCGCCGTCGCGCCCCTGACCGAGCCGGTCTTCGGCTCCGCGCTCATGAGCCTGCGCCTGTACCTGCTGACCCATTCGCCAGCGCCCTTCCGGCGGCGGAACATCTTCATCGACGCGAGCGTCGGTTCCCGGGTGTTGAGCCCCTAGATGGCCGCACTCACCGACCGCGATATCCGGCGTCTCTTCGGGCTGCTCGACGAAGAGCTGCGCCGTGCGGGCACAGAGGGGGAGCTGTTCCTGGTCGGCGTGGCCGTCATGTGTCTCGCCTATGCCGCCCGCCCTTCCACCCAGGACGTGGACGCGCTGTTCCGGCCAGCCCGCCAAGTCCGCGAGGCCGCGGCGCGGGTGGCCGTGCAGACAGACGCGACGCGGACGGACCTCTCCACGGCCGGATGCGTGCCGCCTCAGAGTGACTACGCCGCCCGTCGGCGTGATGATTTGACGCCCCGCGCGTCGCGACATTAGACTCCGCCCTCCTTCTCCCGGCCCGAGGCCCGCGGGGTATGTCAGCGACGGTCTCCGCGAGCAAGACCCAACGGCTCCTTGCGCTCTATCGCACGATGGTGCGCATCCGCGCGTTCGAGGACGCGGCGGAGGAGGCGAGCAAGGGCGGCGTGGCCGCGTTCGGCGCCGCGCTTGGCGCGCAAGCGCTCGTCCGCGGTCCGCTGCACCTTTCGACCGGGCAGGAGGCAGTCGCGGCCGGGGTCTGCGCGAATCTGGCGCGGACCGATCTCATCACCTCCACGCATCGCGGGCACGGCCACACGATCGCGAAGGGCGCCGATGTCACCGCGACGCTGTGCGAGCTCTTCGGCCGCGCGACGGGCTTCAACGGCGGCAAGGGCGGCTCGATGCACATCGCCGATTTTTCGGTCGGCATGCTGGGCGCGAACGGCGTAGTCGCCGCGGGCATACCGATCGCGACGGGCGCGGCGCACGCCATCAAGCTCCGCGGCGGCGCGGAGATCGTCGCCTGCTTCTTCGGCGACGGCGCGGTCAACCGCGGGCCGTTCCTCGAAGGGCTGAACTGGGCGCAGATCTACCGCCTGCCGGTGCTGTTCGTCTGCGAGGACAACCGCTATTCGGCGACGACGGCGACCGGGGCGATGACCGGCGGCGAGGGTGCGGCGGCACGCGCCCAGGCGATCGGTCTGGACGGTCGCGTCGTGGACGGCAACGACGCGGAGGCGATCGACGCGGCCGCGGGGGCGCTCGTCGCGGAAGTGCGCGCCGGGCGCGGGCCGCGTTTCGTCCACGCCGTCACGTATCGGGTCAAGGGCCACGTTTCGGTCGACCCGGGCGCGTATCGCCACCCCGACGAGGTGAGCCGCGCGCTCGAGCAGGACCCGCTGCGGACGGCGGAGGAAAAGCTCGCCGCGTTGGGCGCACCCACCGCCGAGCTCGAGCAGATCCGCGGCGACGCCGAGCGCGAGATCGCGGCTGCCGTCGCTGCCGCGCACGCCGCGCCGTGGCCCGAGGTCGCGCGAGCGTACGACGATATCCAGGACATCGGCGCCGGTCGCTGGTTCTGACCATGGCCCGTCTGTCGTACGCCCAGGCTGCCTGCACCGCGCTCGCCGAGGCGATGCGCGCCGACCGTCGGGTCGTCGCGCTCGGCGAAGACGTCGGGCGCGGGGGGATCTTCGCGCAGTACCGGGGCCTCGTGCAGGAGTTCGGCCCGGAACGGGTGATCGATACTCCGATCTCGGAGGCGACGATCATGGGCGCGGCGGTCGGCATGGCGCTGAACGGCCTGAAGCCGGTGGTCGAGATGCGCGTGGTCGACTTTGCGCTGTGCGCGATGGACGAGATCGTGAACCAGGCCGCCAAGGCACGCTACATGTTCGGCGGACAGGGCCGCGTGCCGCTCGTCGCGCGCATGCCGAACGGCATCTGGAGCGCCTCCGCCGCCCAGCATTCGCAATCGCTCGAGGCGTGGTTCGCGCACATGCCGGGGTTGGTGGTCGTCACGCCCGCTACGCCCGCCGACAACTACGCTCTGCTGCATGCCGCGATCGCGAGCGGCGACCCGGTGATCTACATGGAGCACAAGGAGCTCTGGGGCCTCGAAGGCGACGTGCCGGAAGGCCACCGCGTGGCCCTCGGCGAGGCCGACGTGCGGCGCGCGGGGGCTGACACGACGCTCGTCACCTGGTCGCGCACGGTACACGCTGCGCTCGAGGCGGCCGAAAGCGCAGCGAAGCGCGGGGTCGCAGTCGAGGTGATCGACCTGCGCACGATCTGGCCCTGGGACCGCGAAGCGGTGCTCGCGTCCTGCGCGAAGACGAAGCGGCTCCTGGTCGCGCACGAAGCGATCCAGGCCGCCGGGTTCGGTGCCGAGGTCGCAGCGACGGTGGCCGAGGAGCTCGGTATCCCCGTCAAGCGGCTCGGGGGCCCGCGCATCCCGGTCGGCTATTCGAAGCCGCTCGAGGACGAGGCGCGCCTCACCGCCGACAAGATCCTGGCTGCGCTCGTCGCGCTCTGCGACGCGCGCGGCTCCGGAAGCGCCGTCCGGCGTTGACACGGCAAACGGCGGTAATCGCTACACACTGAAAAGGAGGTCACCATGCAGCGAACCCTCGTAGCGCTCGCGCTTACGGCCGCGGCGGCGGTCGCCATCGCTCCCGCGCCGGCCGCGGCGCAGGCCAAGTACGCGCCCGAGTACCGGCTCTCGACGGTCGTCGGCACCGCGTTCCCGTGGGGCAAGGCGGGCGAGATCTGGAGCAACCTCGTGCGCGAGCGCACGAACGGTCGCATCAACATCAAGCTGTACCCGGGCGTGTCGCTGGTCGCGGGGGACCAGACGCGGGAGTTCACGGCGATCCGCCAGGGCGTGATCGATCTCGCGATCGGCTCGACCATCAACTGGTCGCCGCAGGTGAAGGAGCTCAACCTCTTCTCGCTGCCGTTCCTGATGCCCGACTATGCCGCGATCGACTCGCTGACGCAGGGCGAGGTCGGCAAGGACGTCTTCCGGATCCTCGAGAAGAACGGCGTCGTGCCGCTCGCGTGGGCCGAGAACGGATTCCGCGAGGTGACTAACTCGAAGCGCCCGATCCGCACGCCGGCCGACATGAAGGGGCTCAAGTTCCGCGTCGTCGGCTCGCCGCTCTTCAACGACACGTTCACCGCGCTTGGCGCGAATCCGACCCAGATGAGCTGGGCCGACGCCCAGCCGGCGCTCGCCTCCGGCGCAGTCGACGGGCAGGAGAATCCGCTCACGATCTTCACCGCGGCCAAGCTGCACACCGTCGGGCAGCGGAACGTGACGCTCTGGCACTACGTCGCCGACCCGCTGATCTTCGTCGTGAACAAGGATGTCTGGGAGTCGTGGACGCCTGCGGACCGCAAGATCGTGCAGGAAGCGGCGCTCGAGGCGGGGCGCGAGGGAATCAAGCTCGCGCGCGCCGGTCTCGTGCCGCCGGACACGACCACCGTGAAGACCGTCGAGGGGTTCGGCGTGAACGTCGTCGAGCTCACGCCGGCCGAGCGCGCCGAGTTCGTGAAGGCGACGCGCAAGGTGTACGAGAAGTGGACGAAGACCGTGGGTCCGGAGCTCGTGAAGAAGGCCGAGGCCGCGGTCGCGGCGCGCAGGAAGTAGCGCTGCAGCCGCCGGCGGGCCGCGCGCCTGCCGGCGTTCTCGCTCCCGGAGGAGCTCGTGGATCCTGACGGCGGAACGCCGCTCCCGTTCGAGCGGGCGGTGGTGGAGCGCCGCTTCCGCGTCGAGCGCTTTCTCGGCGCCGCGGCGATGGCGGCGCTGTGCGTCATCACGCTCGCGAACGTCCTGGTCCGCTACTTCACCGACATCTCGTTCGCGTTCACCGAGGAAGTCTCGGTGTTCCTGATGGTCTTCCTGACCTTCGTCGGCTCGGCGAAGGCGTTCCTGGACGGCAACCAGATCGCGGTGACGTGGTTCGTCGAGCGCGTGCCGCCCGCCTGGCGGCATCGCCTCCTCCTCTTCTCGTTTGCATGCTCGGCGCTGATGGCGGGCCTGCTGGTGTGGCTCGGCGGGCGCATGGCGTGGGACGACTTCCGCTACGAGGTCACCTCGCCGGGAATCGGCGCGCCGCAATGGCTCTACACGGCGTGGCTGCCGCTGCTGTCCGCGCTGCTCTTCGTGCGCCTCGTGCAAGCGCTCGTCGAGCTGTGGCGAAGGGGTGCCACGCGCGCATGAGCGCCGCGATCCTCTTCGGCGTGTTCCTGCTGCTCATGATCGCCGGCGTTCCGCTCGCCGTCGCGCTCGGCCTATCGGGCTTCGCGGCGATCGTCTCCGCGAACATGGGCGTGATGTCGGTACCGACCACGGTGTACGGCGGCATCGCGAAGTACCCGCTGCTCGCGCTGCCGCTGTTCATCCTCGCCGGCCTCGTGTTCGACCGGACCGGGATGGCCGCGAGCCTGGTGCGCTTCGCCTCCTCGATGGTCGGCCGGCGGCGCGGCGGCCTCGCCGCGGCGGCGATCATCGTGTGCATGATCCTCGGCGGGGTGTCGGGCTCGGGGGCCGCCGACGCCGCGGCGGTGGGCGCGATCATGATCCCGGCGATGGCGCGCGCCGGCTACCCGAAGGCCTTTTCGGCGAGCCTGATCGCCGCCGGCGGCACGACCGACGTGCTGATCCCGCCGTCGGTCGCGCTGATCGTCTACAGCATCCTGGTGCCGCAGGCGAGCGTGCCCGCCCTGTTCGCCGCCGGCATCGTCCCGGGCGTCCTGGCCGGCCTCGCGCTGATCGCGGCCGGCGTGTGGCTCAGCGCTCGCTACTGCTTCGGTGCGAACGATCCCGAGGCCGCGCCGCCGTTCTGGAGGAGCCTGCGCGAGGCGAGCTGGGCGCTCGCCGCGCCGGTGGTCATCCTCGGCGGGATGCGCAGCGGTCTCTTCACGCCGACCGAGGCGGCAGTCGTCGCGGTCGCCTACGGCGTCGCGATCGGCATCTTCGTCTATGAAGGCCTGACCTTGCGCGAGCTCTGGGACGTGCTCGCCGAGGCGGCGGAGATCTCCGCGGTCATCCTGCTGATCGTCGGCCTCGCCAGCGTCTTCGGCTGGGCGATCGACACGATCGGCGTTTTCAACGCCTACGCGAAGAGCCTCACCGCCTCGGGCGCCAACGAAACCCTGGTGCTCCTCAGCATCACGGCGATGCTGATGATCGCCGGCACCGCGCTGGACGCGATCGCGACCTACTTCATCTTCCTGCCGTTCCTGATCCCGGTCGCGCTCGCCTACGGCTGGGATCTCGTCTGGTTCGGCGTGATCATCACGCTCAACGTCGCGATCGGCGCGTGCACGCCGCCGACCGCCGTCAACCTGATGGTGACCTGCCGCCTCGCCGGGATACCGATCGAGGCCACGTTCAAGTGGATCGCCTGGATGATCCTCGCGCTGACGGCCGTGCTGCTGCTGGTGACGTTCGTGCCCGAGATCGCGCTGTTCCTGCCGCGTCATCTCGGGTATCTGTGATCGCGCTCCTGCAGCGGGTCGGCGAGGCGCGCGTCACCGTCGACGGCCGCACGGTCGGTGCGATCGGTCCCGGCGTCCTCGCGTTCGTCTGCGCCGAGCATGCCGACGACACGTCGAGCGCGGCGCGGCTCGTCGATCGCATCCTCGCCTTCCGCATGTTCGCCGACGGCGCGGGGAAGATGAACCGCTCGGTGCGCGAGGCCGGCGGCGGCCTGCTGCTCGTTCCCCAGTTCACGCTCGCCGCCGACACGGGAGGTGGAAAGCGGGGCGGTAATCGCCCAAGCTTCAGCGCGGCCGCCGACCCGGCGCTCGGACGGAGCCTGTTCGGGCATGCCGTCGCGCACGCGCACGCCGCGCACTCGCCGGTCGCCACCGGCGAGTTCGGTGCGCACATGCAGGTGAGCCTCGTCAACGACGGACCGGTGACGTTCTGGCTGCGGATCGACCCGCCGGCATGACCGCGATTGTCGTCGCCGAGCGCATCACCGGCTCGAGCGCGGTGCGCGGGCGGGTCGTTACGGGCGCGCGCGCGGGAATGAGCGTGCGCGAGTTCGTCGCGCTCGCGGCCGGAGGCATCTAACCCACGGGTTTCATTGACCCGAATCGCAGCGAGCGGCTACAATCGCGCGTTTTCGTCGCGGGAGCGTCGATGCGCGCACGGCTCGTCGCGGGCAACTGGAAGATGCATGGCAGCCTCGCGGCGAACCAGCGGCTTCTCGACTCCGTGAAGGCGCGTGCCGGCGATCTGCCCGGGGTCGAGATCGCGGTCTGTGTCCCCTTTCCGTATCTGCAACAGGCAGCCGGCGTTCTCGGCGGCACGCGGGTCACGTGGGGCGCGCAGAATCTGAGCGAGCACGACTCGGGCGCGTATACCGGTGAGGTGTCGGGAGCGATGCTGCGCGAGCTGGGCTGCCGCCACGTGATCGTCGGGCATTCGGAGCGGCGCCAGCTCTTCGGCGAGCGAGATGCGCAGGTTGCGGCGAAGTTCGGCGCGGCGCAGCGCGTGGGACTCGTGCCCATCCTCTGCGTGGGCGAGACGCTCCAGGAGCGCGAGCAGGGCGCGACCGAGGAGGTCGTCGGCCGACAGCTGCAGGCCGTCATGGGCGCAGCGGGTGTCGCCGCGCTCGCCGACGCGGTGATTGCCTACGAGCCGGTATGGGCCATCGGCACCGGACGCACGGCGAGCCCCGAGCAAGCGCAGGCGGTCCACGCGTTCATCCGCGCGCGGGTCGGGGCCGCCGATACGGGCGTGGCGGAGCGGCTCCCGGTGCTCTACGGCGGCAGCGTGAAACCGGCGAACGCGCGGGCGCTCCTCGCGATGCCTGACATCGACGGCGGCTTGATCGGCGGCGCGTCGCTCGTCGCAGAGGATTTCCTCGCGATCTGCAAGGCGGCAGTAAAGACAGGGTAGATGAAGTGGATATGTGGCTCACATTGGTTCTCGTCATACACGTGCTCGCGGCGATCGGGGTCATCGGGCTCGTCCTCCTCCAGCACGGCAAGGGCGCCGACGTCGGCGCGGCATTCGGGTCGGGCGCTTCCGGGAGCCTGTTCGGGGCCACCGGGTCGGCGAACTTCCTGTCGCGAACGACTTCGATCCTCGCGGCGGTGTTCTTTCTCTCGAGCCTCGGTCTGGCGTACCTCGCGAACGTCAAGCCCAGGACGGGCGGCGGCAGCGTGATGGACGCGGGCGCGCCGCCGGCCGCGGGCGCGGCGAAGGCACCCGCCGCGGAGCCGGCCAAGCCGCAGACGCCGGAGCCGCCGGCCTCGAAAGGGAGCGACGTTCCGAAGTAGTAGAATGAATGCTGCATCGCGCGTCGGCGCGCGCGATGCGGCGCCCGCGGGCCGACGTGGTGAAATTGGTAGACACGCCAGCTTGAGGGGCTGGTGGCCGCAAGGCTGTGGGAGTTCGAGTCTCCCCGTCGGCACCAACAACGGCGGCGGGCCGCGGCGGTCCGCCGCCCCGAACGCTACTGTAGAAGGGTCTTATCCGTGCGAGCAGGCCTCGAGCGAGCCGCGAATCGCGGCCGCGGCGATTCGAAGGATTGAGCCCGTGCTCGCCGAGTACTTTCCGGTCCTCCTCTTCATCGTCGTCGGCATCGTGTTCGGCGGCGTGCTGCTCGGCGTCGGCTTCGTCCTCGGCCCGCGCAAGCCCGACAGCGAGAAGCTCTCTCCGTACGAGTGCGGGTTCGAAGCGTTCGAGGACGCGCGCATGAAGTTCGACGTGCGCTACTACCTCGTCGCGATCCTGTTCATCCTGTTCGACCTCGAGATCGCGTTCCTGTTTCCGTGGGCGGTGACGCTCAACGACATCGGCGCGTTCGGCTTCTGGTCGATGATGGTGTTCCTGGCGATCCTCGTCGTCGGCTTCGTCTACGAATGGAAGAAGGGGGCGCTCGAGTGGGAGTAATCCATGGGGATTGAAGGGCTGATGCAGGAAGGCTTCGTCACCACCCAGCTCGACAAGCTGTTCAACTGGGCGCGGACGGGCTCGATGTGGCCGATGACCTTCGGCCTCGCGTGCTGCGCGGTCGAGATGATGCACGCCGGCGCCGCGCGGTACGACCTCGACCGGTTCGGGATCGTCTTCCGGCCGAGCCCGCGGCAGTCCGACGTGATGATCGTCGCCGGCACGCTGTGCAACAAGATGGCCCCGGCGCTGCGCAAGGTCTACGACCAGATGCCCGAGCCGCGCTGGGTCGTGTCGATGGGCTCGTGCGCGAACGGCGGCGGGTATTACCACTACTCGTACTCGGTCGTGCGCGGCTGCGACCGGATCGTCCCCGTCGACATCTACGTGCCGGGCTGTCCGCCCACCGCCGAAGCGCTGCTCTACGGGCTGGTCCAGCTGCAGAACAAGATCCGGCGGACCAGCACCATCGCCCGCTGATGTCGACACGCATCGAACGGCTGACGTCGGCGCTCGAGTCGGTGCTTGCGGGCCGGATCGCGAGCCTCACCGCCGCGCTCGGCGAGCTCAGCCTGGTCGTCAGGGCCGCCGACTGGCTGGAGGTCATGCAAACGCTCCGCGATCATCCGACGCTGCGGTTCGAGGAGGCGATGGACCTCTGCGGCGTCGACTACTCCGCCTACGGCGACGGCGCCTGGGAGGGACCGCGTTACGCCGTCGTCGTGCATCTCCTTTCGCTCACGCACAACTGGCGCCTGCGCGTGCGGACGTTCGCGCCGGAGGACGCCTTTCCGGTGGTCGATTCGCTCACCGGCCTGTGGCCGGGGCTGAACTGGTTCGAGCGGGAGGCGTTCGACCTATTCGGGATCATGTTCTCCGGCCACGCGGATCTGCGCCGGATCCTCACCGACTACGGCTTCGTCGGCCACCCGTTCCGCAAGGACTTCCCGCTCTCGGGTACCGTCGAGATGCGCTACGACCCGGACCAGAAGCGGGTGATCTACCAGCCGGTGACGATCGAGCCGCGCGAGGTCGTGCCGCGGGTCATCCGGGAGGAGCAGTACGGCGACCTGGGGGCGAAAGTGCCGGGGACCAAGCACTGAGCGATGGCCGAGATCAGGAACTACACGCGCAATTTTGGCTCCGGCCGCCGCGCCGGCGAGCGGCGCGGCTTGACTTGGCAAGCCAAGTCAGCCTGCGCCGAAATTGAGCTCACGCCGATGCGACGGTCGAACGTCGGTGCGGTGCAGGACTAGCGCGCGTGGCAGAGATCAGGAACTACACGCTCAATTTTGGGCCGCAGCATCCGGCGGCCCACGGCGTGCTGCGCCTCGTGCTCGAGCTCGACGGCGAGGTGATCATGCGCGCCGACCCGCACATCGGCCTCCTGCACCGCGCGACCGAGAAGCTCGCCGAGCACAAGACGTTCCTCCAGGCGCTGCCTTACATGGACCGGCTGGACTACGTCTCGATGATGGTCAACGAACACGCCTACTGCATGGCGATCGAGAAGCTCCTCGGGGTCGAGGTGCCGCTCCGCGCGCAGTACATCCGGGTGATGTTCGACGAGCTCACGCGCGTCCTGAATCACCTGCTGTGGCTCGGCGCGCACGCGCTCGACGTCGGCGCGATGACGGTGTTCCTGTACTGCTTCCGCGAGCGCGAGGATCTGATGGACTGCTACGAGGCGGTCTCGGGCGCGCGGCTGCACGCGGCCTACTACCGGCCGGGCGGCGTGTACCGCGACCTCCCGGACACGATGCCGCATTACCGGCCGTCGTCGTTCCGCGGCGAAAAGGAGGTCGCGGAGCTCAACGCGAACCGGCGCGGATCGCTGCTCGACTTCCTCGACGACTTCACCACGCGTTTCCCGGGCTACGTCGACGACTACGAGACGCTCCTCACCGACAATCGGATCTGGAAGCAGCGCACGGTCGGCATCGGCGTAGTGACGCCGGAGCGCGCGCTCGCGCTCGGCTTCAGCGGGCCGATGGTGCGCGGCTCCGGCATCGAGTGGGACCTGCGCCGGAAGCAGCCCTACGAGGTCTACGACCGGATGGACTTCGACATCCCGATCGGCCGGAACGGCGACTGCTACGACCGCTACCTCGTCCGCGTCGAGGAGATGCGCCAGTCGAACCGGATCATCCGGCAGTGCATCGACTGGCTGCGGCAAAACCCCGGCCCGGTGATCACCGACAACCACAAGGTCGCGCCGCCGTCGCGCGTCGAGATGAAGAGCTCCATGGAGGAGCTGATCCACCACTTCAAGCTCTACACCGAGGGCATGCACGTGCCGGCCGGCGAGGCCTATGCCGCGGTCGAGGCCCCGAAGGGCGAGTTCGGCATCTACCTCGTCTCCGACGGCGCGAACAAGCCCTACCGCCTGAAGATCCGCGCACCCGGGTTCGCGCATCTCGCGGCGATGGACGAGATCTCGCGCGGGCACATGATCGCCGACGCCGTGGCGATCATCGGGACGCTGGATATCGTGTTCGGCGAAGTCGATCGTTGAACGCGGAAACTGCGAAGATCGCGGGAACGTGGAAGAGCATGATCAAGAAACCCCGTCCCCGCCGCGTTCTTCGCGCTTGCTGCGTGCTTTGAGCTGAAACGCGCTCATGCTGAGCAACGAGGCGCTGAAGAAGATCGACCGGGAGCTGACCAAATACCCGCCGGACCAGAGGCAGTCGGCGGTGATGTCGGCGCTCGCGATCGCCCAGCACGAGAAGGGCTATCTCTCGCCCGAGGTGATGGCGTTCGTGGCCGAGTACCTCGGCATGCCGCCGATCGCGGTCGAGGAGGTGGCCTCGTTCTACACGATGTACGACCTTGCGCCGCTCGGCAGGTACAAGCTCGTGATCTGCACCAACCTTCCGTGCGCGCTCCGCGGCGCGAACGAGGCGGCCGACCACCTCAAGCGGCGGCTCGGCGTCGGCTGGAACGAGACCTCCGCCGACGGCCGGTTCACGCTGAAGGAAGGCGAATGCTTCGGCGCGTGCGGGGATGCGCCGGTGATGCTCGTCAACAACAAGCAGATGGCGAGCTTCATGACGCCCGACGCGATCGACAGGTTCCTGAAGGAGCTCGAGTGAAATCCGCGTTTCCGCCTTTCGACCCCGCCGTCTACGGCCCCGACGCGCTGATCATGAAAGACGTGAACGGCCTCAACTGGCGTCTGGCGGACTACGAGTCGCGCGACGGCTACCGCGCTCTGAAGCGGATCCTCGCCGA
This sequence comes from uncultured beta proteobacterium, assembly GCA_963744255.1. Classification (GTDB taxonomy): domain Bacteria; phylum Pseudomonadota; class Gammaproteobacteria; order Burkholderiales; family SG8-39; genus DATEDA01. The sequence goes on along the minus strand of CAVUSZ010000016.1, from coordinate 138,160 downwards.
GAAGATCACCCCCGACCAGGTGATCGCGGAGGTCAAGAAGTCGGCGCTCCGCGGCCGCGGCGGGGCCGGCTTTCCCACCGGGCTCAAGTGGAGCTTCATGCCCAAGAACTACCCCGGGCAGAAGTACATGGTGTGCAACTCCGACGAGGGCGAGCCCGGCACGTTCAAGGACCGCGATCTCCTGCGCTACAACCCGCACGTCGTCATCGAGGGCATGGCGATCGCAGGCTACGCCACCGGCTCGACGGTCGGCTACAACTACATCCACGGCGAGATCTGGGACGTCTACGAGCGGTTCGAGGAGGCGCTCGACGAGGCCTACGGCGCCGGTCTCCTCGGGGAGAACATCCTCGGCTCGGGCGTCCACTTCGATCTGTACGCGCACCACGGCTGGGGCGCGTACATCTGCGGCGAGGAGACGGCGCTCCTCGAGTCGCTCGAAGGCAAGAAAGGGCAGCCGCGGTTCAAGCCCCCGTTCCCGGCGAGCTACGGCGTGTACGGCAAGCCGACCACCATCAACAACACCGAGACCTTCGCCGCGGTGCCGTGGATCATCCTCAACGGCGGCGACAAGTACCTGGAGCTCGGCCGCCCCAACAACGGCGGCACGAAGCTCTTCTCGGTCTCCGGCGACGTAGCGGAGCCGGGCAACTACGAGGTGCGCCTCGGAATCCCGTTCGCGGAGCTGCTCGGGATGGCCGGTGGCATGCGGGACGGGCGGACGATCAAGGCCGTGATCCCGGGCGGCTCGTCGATGCCGGTCCTGCCCGGCGCGGTGATGATGCAGACCGACATGGACTACGACTCGATCGCGAAGGCCGGGTCGATGCTCGGGTCGGGCGCGGTGATCGTGATGGACGACACGCGCTGCATGGTCCGCTGCCTCGAGCGGCTCTCGTACTTCTACTTCGAGGAGTCGTGCGGCCAGTGCACGCCGTGCCGCGAGGGAACCGGCTGGCTGTACCGGATGGTGCACCGGATCGAGACCGGGCGCGGCCGCATCGAAGACCTCGAGATCCTCGTCAACGCCGCGGACAACATCGCCGGCCGCACGATCTGCGCGCTCGGCGACGCGGCGGCGCTGCCGGTGAAGAGCTTCATCCAGCACTTCAGGCCTGAGTTCGAGCACCACATCCGCCACAAGCGCTGCCTGGTCGGGCCGGGCGCCGTGGCTGAGCGGGCGGCCGCATGAAAGCGGCGCGGAGGCGGCGCTAGTGGCGGGGATGGTCAAGGTCGAGGTCGACGGCCGTCCGGTCGAGGTCCCGGCGGGCTCGATGGTGATGACGGCCACGGACAAGCTCGGCGTCTACGTGCCGCACTTCTGCTGGCACCCGAAGCTCTCGATCGCCGCGAACTGCCGCATGTGCCTGGTCCAGATCGAGAAGGCGCCGAAGCCCATGCCGGCGTGCGCGACGCCGGTGACCGAGGGGATGAAGATCCACACGCGCTCGGAGTACGCGAAGGAGGCGCAGCGCGGGGTGATGGAGTTCCTCCTGATCAACCATCCGCTCGACTGCCCGATCTGCGACCAGGGCGGCGAGTGCCAGCTGCAGGATCTCGCGGTGGGCTATGGCGCGTCGAGTTCGCGCTACACCGAGCCCAAGCGCGTGGTGCTTCCGAAGCCGATGGGCCCGCTCATCTCCGCCGAGGAGATGACCCGTTGCATCCACTGCACGCGCTGCGTCCGCTTCGGGCAGGAGATCGCCGGGGTGATGGAGCTCGGCCTGGTCGGCCGCGGCGAGCACGCGGAGATCGTGTCCTTCGTCGGACAGGCCGTGGAGTCGGAGCTGTCGGGCAACATGATCGACATCTGCCCGGTCGGCGCGCTTACCTCGAAGCCTTTCCGCTACACCGCACGCACCTGGGAGCTCGGGCGGCGGCGGTCGGTGAGCCCGCACGACAGCCTCGGCTCGAACCTAGTCGTGCAGGTGAAGAACGACGAGGTGATGCGGGTGGTGCCCCTCGAGAAGCCGGAGCTGAACGAGTGCTGGCTCTCCGACAAGGACCGGTTCTCCTACGAGGGCCTCAACTCGACCGACCGCCTGACGAAGCCCATGCTGAGGCAGGGCGGGGAGTGGCGCGACGTCGACTGGGAGAAGGCGCTCGAGCTCGCGGTCGAGGGGCTGCGCAAGGTTCGATCCGCCTACGGCCCGGCTGCGATCGGCGCGCTCGTCTCGCCGCATTCGACGCTCGAGGAGATGCATCTCGCGCAGCTGGTCGTGCGCGGTCTGGGGAGCGAGAACGTCGACTTCCGGCTGCGGCAGTCCGACTTTGCGGCCGACGGCAAGCTCGCGGGCGTGCCATGGCTCGGGATGCCGGTCGCGGCGCTGGGCAACCTCGACCGCGTGCTCATCGTCGGCTCGTTCCTGCGCAAGGACCATCCGCTCCTCGCCAACCGCTTCCGGCAGGCGGCGAAGCATGGCCAGCAGGTGAACGTGATCCACGTCGCGGGCGACGACCTCGCCATCAGGCTGAACCGCGAGGTCGTCGTGCGTCCGGGCGAGCTCGTGCCGGCGCTCGCGCAGGTCGCAAGAGCGGTCGCGGAAGAGAAGGGCGCCGCGGTGCCGCCGGCACTGGCATCGGTCGAGGTGGGCGATGCGGCGCGTGCAATCGCGAAGAGCCTCGCCTCCGGCGGGAACGCCGGCATCTTCCTCGGCGCAAGCGCCCAGCAGCACCCGCGCGCGAGCCAGCTCCATGCGCTCGCCCAGGCGACCGCGGGCGTGCTCGGCGCACGATTCGGTTTTCTCGGCGAGGCCGCGAACAGCGTCGGCGGTTACCTTGCGCGCTGCGTGCCGGGTGGCGGCGGCCTGAACGCCGCGGCAATGCTTGCCGCCCCGCGGAAGGCATACCTGCTCGTGAACGTGGAGCCGGAGCTCGACACCGGCAACCCGCACCAGGCGGCGCGGGCCATGGACGAGGCGGACTTCGTGGTCGCGCTCGCTGCCTTCCGGGGCGAGGCGCCCGCGTACGCGGACGTGCTGCTGCCGATCACGCCCTTCACCGAGACCTCGGGGACCTACGTGAACGCCGAGGGGCGGATGCAGAGCTTCAATCCTGCGGTGAAGCCGCGGGGCGGGTCCCGGCCGGCGTGGAAGGTGCTCCGCGTCCTCGGCAACCTGCTCGGGCTCCCGGGGTTCGGCTACGATCGCAGCGAGCAGATCCGCGACGAAGCGTGCCGGCCCGAGGCGCTTCCCGACCGGCTCTCGAACTCGCTCGACGGGGTCGCGCTCGGGCCGGCCGGCACGTCGGCGCCGCTCGAGCGCGTTGCGGACGTGCCGATGTACTTCGCCGATCCGATCGTGCGGCGCGCGCACTCGTTGCAGCAGACCGCCGACGCGGCTCCCCCGCGCGCGCGCGCGAACGGCGCGGTGCTCGCGCGGCTCGGCCTTAGGATCGGCGATCGCGTCCGGGTGCGGCAGGACGGCGGCGAGGCGCTGCTCGAGATCGCGCGCGACGACGCGCTCGCCGACGGGGTGCTGCGCGTCGCGACGGCGCATCCGGCGACCGCGATGCTCGGCGCGATGTTCGGCGAGATCGCGGTCGAGCGGGCCTGACCATGGAACTCCTCGACACGCTCGCCGGCTACTCCACCTCGGTCTTCGGCGCGACCTGGGGGCCGCCGCTCTGGGTGCTGGTGAAGTCGCTCGTCTTCATCGTCGCGATCGCGATACCGCTGATCCTCGGCGTCGCCTACCTCACGCTCGCCGAGCGCAAGGTGATCGGCTACATGCAGGTGCGTATCGGTCCCAACCGCGTCGGACCGGTAGGGCTGCTGCAGCCGTTCGCCGACGTGTTCAAGCTGGTGTTCAAGGAAGTGATCGTCCCGACCGGGGCGAACAAGTTCCTGTTCCTGCTCGGACCGATGATGGTGCTGATGCCGGCGCTGGCGGCCTGGGCGGTGATCCCGTTCGCACCCGGCGTCGTGCTTGCCGACGTGAACGCCGGCCTCCTGTACGTGATGGCGATCACGTCGATGGGCGTGTACGGCGTGATCATCGCCGGCTGGGCGTCGAACTCCAAGTACGCCTTCCTCGGCGCGATGCGCTCGGCGGCGCAGATCGTGGCCTACGAGATCGCGATGGGGTTCGCGCTGGTGTGCGTGCTGCTCGTGTCGCAGAGCCTCAACCTCGGCGACATCGTCAACAGCCAGGCGCGCGGCTACTTCGCCGGCATGGGACTCAACTTCCTCTCCTGGAACTGGCTGCCGCTCCTTCCCATGTTCCTCGTCTACTTCATCTCGGCGGTCGCGGAGACCAACCGCGCGCCGTTCGACGTCGCCGAGGGGGAGTCGGAGATCGTCGCCGGCTTCCATGTCGAGTACTCGGGAACCGCGTTCGCCCTGTTCTTCCTCGGCGAATACATGAACATGATCCTGGTGTCGACGCTCGCCGCGCTCATGTTCCTCGGCGGCTGGCTGCCGCCGCTCGACTCGGCGGTCTTCAACGCCGTCCCCGGGATCGTCTGGCTGGTGGCCAAGGTGTGTTTCCTGCTGTTCTGCTTCCTCTGGTTCCGCGCCACGTTCCCGCGCTACCGCTACGACCAGATCATGCGGCTCGGATGGAAGGTGTTCATCCCGCTGACGATCGTCTGGCTGGTGGTGATCGCGGCGTGGATGCAGACGCCGTGGAACCCGTGGATATAGGAGGCGGCCATGCTCGAGCGCGTCCGCGACTTCTTCAAGACCTTCCTGCTGGTGGAGCTCGTCAAGGGGCTGGGGGTCACCGGCCGGCATTTCTTCGCCCGCAAGATCACCATCCAGTTCCCCGAGGAGAAGACGCCGGCGAGCCCGCGCTTCCGGGGCCTGCACGCGCTCCGGCGCTACCCGAACGGGGAGGAGCGCTGCATCGGCTGCAAGCTGTGCGAGGCGGTATGCCCGGCGCTCGCGATCACGATCGAGACCGCCGAGCGCGATGACGGGACGCGCCGCACCACGCGCTACGACATCGACCTCACCAAGTGCATCTTCTGCGGCTTCTGCGAGGAGTCCTGTCCGGTGGATTCGATCGTGGAGACCCACATCCTCGAGTACCATGGCGAGCGGCGCGGCGACCTCTACTACACCAAGGAAATGCTGCTCGAGGTGGGCGACAGGTACGAGGCGGAGATCGCCCGCGCCCGCGCCGTGGACGCCGCCTACAGATGAACTTCGAAGCCGCGGTCTTCTACCTCTTCGCCGCCATCCTGCTCTACGCGGGGATCCGGACGATCACGTGCCGCAACCCGGTGCACGCGGCGCTGCATCTTGTGCTCGCGTTCTTCACCGCGGCCGCGATCTGGCTCCTGCTGCGCGCCGAGTTCCTGGCGATCACGCTGGTGCTCGTCTACGTCGGCGCGGTGATGGTGCTGTTCCTGTTCGTGGTCATGATGCTCGACATCAACCTCGACGTGCTCCGCGAGGGGTTCTGGCGGGCGCTGCCGCTCGCCGCGACCGTCGGGGTCCTGATGGTGGTCGAGATGGTGCTGGTGCTTGCCGGTCCCAAGGCGGACTTCGCCGATCGCCCGCCGCCGGCCGACCCGGGCGCGAGCTTCAGCAACACCAGGGCGCTCGGCGAGGTGCTCTACACCGACTACGTGTATCCGTTCGAGCTGGCGGCGGTGGTGCTGCTGGTGGCGATCATCGCGGCGATCGCGCTCACGATGCGCAAGCGCAAGGACACGCGATACCAGGACCCGGCGCGCCAGGTGAGCGTGAAGCGCGACGAGCGCATCCGCGTCGTCTCGATGCCGGTGGAAGACAGGGACTAGGGAAGCGGGCGCGTCTCCAAGAACAAAGGGGGGAAGTTGCTAACGCTGTCGCATTTTCTGGTGCTGGGCGCGGCGCTGTTCGCGATCAGCGTCGTCGGCATCTTCCTGAACCGCAAGAACGTCATCATCCTGCTGATGGCCATCGAGCTGATGCTGCTCGCCGTCAACATGAACTTCGTCGCGTTCTCGCACTATCTCGGCGACATCTCGGGCCAGGTGTTCGTGTTCTTCATCCTGACGGTCGCCGCGGCGGAATCCGCGATCGGCCTCGCGATCCTGATGGTGCTGTTCCGCAACCTCCGCACGATCAACGTCCAGGATCTGGACCGGCTGAAAGGGTAGGCTCGAGATGAGCCGCATGCACTTCCTCTACCTCGTCATCCCGCTCGTGCCGCTCGTCGCCGCGATCATCGCGGGACTCTTCGGCAAGGCGATCGGGCGCGCCGGGGCGCACTGGGTCACGATCATCGGCGTCGGCATCTCGTTCTTCGCCTCGTGTGTCGTGTTCAAGGACGTGCTGGACGGCAACACCTTCAACGGCCCCGTCTACACCTGGCTCACCGCCGGCGACACGCGGTTCGAGATCGGCTTCCTGATCGACCGGCTGACCGCGCTGATGATGGTGGTGGTCACCTTCGTCTCGTGGATGGTGCACATCTACACCGTCGGCTACATGGCGGACGACGACACCTCGCCCGGGGGTTACCAGCGGTTCTTCAGCTACATCGCGCTCTTCACCTTCTCGATGCTGATGCTGGTGATGTCGAACAACTTCCTCCAGCTCTTCTTCGGCTGGGAGGCGGTGGGTCTCGTGTCGTACCTCCTCATCGGCTACTACTACCGGCGTCCGACGGCGATCCACGCCAACCTCAAGGCGTTCCTGGTGAACCGGGTGGGCGACTTCGGGTTCCTGCTCGGCGTCGCGCTGATCCTCGCCTACTTCGGCACCCTCGACTACGCCGAGGTCTTCGCCCAGGCGCCCGGGATGGCCGGGCAGACCATCGAGATCGTCCCCGGCAACGGGTGGCTGATCATCTCGGTCATCTGCATCTGCCTCTTCATCGGCGCGATGGGGAAGAGCGCGCAGTTCCCGCTGCACGTCTGGCTGCCCGATTCGATGGAGGGTCCGACGCCGATCTCGGCGCTGATCCACGCCGCGACGATGGTGACCGCGGGGATCTTCATGGTGGCGCGGATGTCGCCGCTCTTCGAGCTCTCGGAGACGGCGCTCGCGTTCGTGATCGTCATCGGCGCCATCACCGCGTTCTTCATGGCGCTGATCGCGCTCGTCGTCTACGACATCAAGCGGGTGGTCGCCTACTCGACGCTCTCGCAGCTCGGCTACATGACGGTCGCGCTCGGCGCCTCGGCGTATCCGGCGGCGATCTTCCATCTTTTCACGCACGCGTTCTTCAAGGCCGCGCTGTTCCTCGCCGCCGGCTCGGTGATCATCGGTCTCCATCACGAGCAGGACATGCGCCGGATGGGCGGCCTGCGGAAGTACATGCCGATCACCTACGCGGTGATGCTGATCGGGGCGTTCGCGAACTCGGCCTTCCCGCCGTTCGCCGGCTTCTTCTCCAAGGACCTGATCATCGAGGCCGCCCATCTCGCGAAGGTTCCCGGCACCACGTTCGCCTACGCGTGCGTGCTCCTGTGCGCGTTCGTGACGGCCCTCTACAGCTTCAGGCTCGTCTTCTACGCGTTCCACGGCGAGGAGCGGTTCCGGCACCGAGACGCCCACGGGCACGACGACCACGCGCATGGGGACCACGGGCACGGCCACGAGCCGCACGAGTCGCCGTGGGTGGTGACGCTGCCGCTCATCCTGCTCGCCATCCCCTCGGTCTTTGCCGGCTTCCTGGTCGGCTGGATCGTCTTCGGGGGCTACTTCGCCGGGTCGATCCTGATCCTGCCTCATCACGACGGGCTCGAGCAGCTGGCGAGGGAGTTTCACGGGCCGATCGCCATGATCATCCATGGCTTCTCCAGCGCGCCGTTCTGGCTCGTCACCGGCGGGATCGCGACCGCGTTCTACCTCTACATCCTCCGGCCGGATCTCCCCGGCGTGCTGCGCCAGAAGTTCGGCATCGTGGCGCGGGTGCTGGAGAACAAGTACGGCTTCGACGAGCTGTACCAGAAGCTCTTCGGCGACGGCGCGGTCAAGGTCGGGACCGGGCTCTGGAAGGGCGGCGACGTGACGGTGATCGACGGCGTGCTCGTGAACGGGTCGGCGAGGACGGTCGGCACGATCGCGAAGATCGTGCGGCTCTTCCAGACCGGGTTCATCTACCAGTACGCGTTCACCATGATCATCGGGCTGTTCGTGCTGCTCAGCCTGTGGCTGTGGCTCTACCGCATCGCGTTCACGGGCTGATTCCGATGCCGGCGGCGACCCCCTGGCTGAGCCTCTCGATCTGGATCCCGATCCTGGCGGGCGTCGTCGTCATGGCGACCGGCCGCGACGACAACGCGCGGATCGCGCGGGTGATCGCGCTCCTCGGCGCCGTCGTCGGGTTCCTGGTGACGATCCCGCTCTACACCGGCTTCGACGTGACGACGAGCGCAATGCAGTTCGTCGAGAAGACGCCCTGGATCGAGCGCTTCAACGTGAACTACCACCTGGGCGTCGACGGCATCTCGGTCCTGTTCGTCCTCCTGAACAGCTTCATCACCGTGCTCGTCGTCATCGCCGGCTGGGAGGTGATCCAGTCGCGCGTGTCGCAGTACATGGCGGCGTTTCTCATCATGTCGGGGCTGCTGAACGGGGTGTTCGCGGCGCTCGACGGGGCGCTGTTCTACGTGTTCTTCGAGTCGACGCTGATTCCGATGTATCTCATCATCGGCGTCTGGGGCGGGCCGAACCGGGTGTACGCCGCGCTCAAGTTCTTCCTTTTCACGCTGCTCGGGTCGCTCCTGCTGCTGGTCGCGTTCATCTACCTCTACAACGAGGCGGGCGGCAGCTTCGCGATCCTCGACTGGCACGCGGTCCCGATCCCGCGCGGCGACAGCTGGTGGAACGACGTCCAGATCCTGCTCTTCCTCGGCCTCTTCGCCGCGTTCTCGGTGAAGGTGCCGATGTGGCCGGTCCATACCTGGCTCCCGGACGCCCACGTCGAGGCGCCGACCGGCGGCTCGGCCGTGCTGGCGGCGATCCTGCTGAAGCTCGGCGCGTACGGCTTCGTCCGGTTCTCGCTGCCGATCCTCCCCGACGCGAGCCATGCCCTCGCGGGCTTCATGATCGCGCTCTCGCTGATCGCGGTGCTGTACATCGCCCTGGTGGCGCTGGTGCAGCCCGACATGAAGAAGCTGATCGCCTACTCCTCGATCTCGCACATGGGGTTCGTGACGCTCGGCTTCTTCATCTTCAACGCCTACGGCGTCGAGGGCGCGCTCATCCAGATGATCTCCCACGGGTTCGTCTCGGCCGCGCTGTTCCTGTGCGTCGGCGTCATGTACGACCGCATGCACTCGCGGATGATCTCCGACTACGGGGGGGTGGTGAACACGATGCCGAAGTTCGCCGCGTTCATGATGCTGTTCGCGATGGCGAACTGCGGCCTGCCGGCGACGAGCGGCTTCGTCGGGGAGTTCCTGGTGATCATGGGCGCGATGAAGTTCAATTTCTGGATCGCGTTCATCGCCGCGACGACGCTCGTGTTCGGCGCCGCGTACACGCTGTGGATGTACAAGCGCGTGATCTACGGGGCGGTCGCGAACCAGCACGTCGCCGGGCTCGAGGACCTCAACGGCCGCGAGCTGCTCGTGCTGGGCTCGCTTGCGGTCGCGGTGCTCGCGATGGGGATCTACCCGGCGCCGTTCACCGAGGTGATGCACGCCTCCGTGAACGACCTGCTGAAGCACGTCGCGGCGGGCAAGCCATGAACGAGCTCGGGCTGCCGCTGCTCCTTCCCGCCTACCCGGAGATCTGGCTGCTCGCCATGGCGTCGATCATCCTGGTGGTCGACCTCTTCCTGCCGGCGGACAGCCGCCCCGGCGTCGTCTACTGGCTTTCGCTCGCGACGGTCGCCGGCTGCGCGCTGCTCACGGTCGCCGCCGCGCAGGCGACCGGCGGCCGCCCCGCGTACACGTTCGGCGACATGTTCGTGGCCGACCTCATGGCGCACACGCTGAAGCTCCTCAGCTACGTGGCGGTGGCCGCGTGCTTCGTCTACTCGCGGCGCTACCTCGCCGACCGCGGCATGCTGCGGGGCGAGTACTTCGTGCTGGCGCTGTTCGCGCTGCTCGGCATGATGGTGATGATCTCGGCCAACCATCTGCTCTCGCTCTACCTCGGGCTCGAGCTGATGTCGCTCTGCCTGTACTCGATGGTGGCGCTGAACCGCGACTCCGCGGTATCGACCGAGGCGGCGATGAAGTACTTCATCCTCGGCGCGCTCGCCTCGGGCGTGCTCCTGTACGGCATGTCGATGCTGTACGGCGCGACCGGGTTCCTCAACCTCGAGCAGATCGCGCAGTCGATCGCGTCCGGAAGCGCGAACAAGGGGGTGCTCGTCTTCGGGCTGGTCTTCATCGTCGCCGGCCTCGCGTTCAAGCTCGGCGTGGTCCCGTTCCACATGTGGATCCCCGACGTGTACGACGGCGCGCCGAACGCGATGACGCTGCTGATCGGCACCGCGCCGAAGCTCGCCGCGTTCGCCATGGCGATGCGCCTGCTCGTGAACGGCCTGCTCGATCTCGCCGTCGACTGGCAGCAGATGCTGGTGATCCTCTCCGTGCTGTCGATGGCGCTCGGCAACTTCGCGGCCATCGCGCAGTCGAGCATCAAGCGCATGCTCGCCTACTCGACCATCTCGCACATGGGCTTCATGCTGCTCGGCCTGCTCGCGGGCGTGGTCGGCGGGAACGCGCTCTCGGCGCCCGACGCCTACAGCGCGGCGATGTTCTACTCGATCGTCTACGTGCTGATGAGCCTCGGCGCCTTCGGCATGGTGCTCGCGCTCTCGCGCGCGGGGTTCGAGGCCGACGTGATCACCGACTACCGGGGACTCAACCAGCGCGCGCCGTGGTACGCGTTCCTGATGCTGCTCGTCATGTTCTCGCTCGCGGGCATCCCGCCGACGGTCGGCTTCTACGCGAAGCTCGCCGTGCTCGACGCCGCGGTCAAGGCGGGCCAGATCTGGCTCGCGGTGTTCGCGGTGGTGATGTCGCTCATCGGCGCGTTCTATTACCTCCGGGTCGTCAAGGTCATGTATTTCGACGAGCCCGAGAGCGACGCCCCGATCGAGGCCGGCCTCGACATGCGCGTGCTGCTCTCGGCGAACGGGCTCGCCGTGCTCGTGCTCGGGGTGATGCCCGGCCCGCTGATGGCGCTGTGCCTCGCGGCGATCCAGGGCGTCTATCCGCTCGGGCGATGAGACGCTCGGCCCGCTCGCCGGCGATGACCGATCAGTTCCACGCCGGCGAGCACCCGGACCTGACCGAAACCAGGGTGAGCGGCGAAGCCGTGTACGACGGCGTGCTGCTGCACGTCCGGCGCGACACGGTCCGCCTCCCGAACGGGCGGCTCGCCGTCCGCGAATACGTCGAGCACCCCGGCGCGGTGACGATCGTGCCGCTGCTCGACTCCGGCGAGCTGCTGATGGAGCGCCAGTACCGCTATCCGCTCGGCCGCGACCTGTACGAGCTGCCGGCCGGCAAGATCGATCCGGGCGAGGCGACCCTCGACACGGCGAAACGCGAGCTTCTCGAGGAGACCGGTTACGTCGCCGGCGAGTGGCGGTACCTCACGACCATCCACCCGCTCTGCGCCTATTCGAGCGAGCGGATCGAGATGTGGCTCGCCCGCGGCCTGCGGTACCAGGGCCGGCTCCCGGACGAGGGTGAGTTTCTCGAGACCTTCCCGCTCGCGCTCGCGACGGCGCTCGATTGGGTGCGGGAGGGGCGGATCAGCGACGCGAAGACGATCATCGGCGTGCTCTGGGCCGGGAAGATCGCGACCGGCGCCTGATCCGCGCCGCAGGGCGCCACCGCGCCGTGTCGGCGGATGCCGGCCCCGCGCGTTAACGCGGGAAATCACGAGGCGCCCCTCGATGGCGCCCGACGGACCAGGGCGAGGAGAGGCAATGCCGCTTTACGCTGTCACCATTTTCGTCAGCGCGTTCCTGCTGTTTCTCGTCCAGCCGATCGTCGCCAAGCAGATCCTGCCGTGGTTCGGCGGCTCCGCGGCGGTGTGGACGACCTGCGTGTTCTTCTTCCAGTTCCTGCTGCTCGCGGGCTATGCGTACGCGCACGCGATCGTGCGCTGGCTGCCGCCGCGGCCGCAGCTCGCCGTTCACCTGGTGCTGCTCGCGGTGAGTCTCGCCGGGCTGCCGATCGTCGCCGCCGCCGCGTGGAAGCCGACCGGCGCCGAGGACCCCGGCCTGCGGATCCTCGGGCTGCTGGTCGTCACCGTGGGCCTGCCTTACTTCCTGCTCTCGACGACGAGCCCGCTCGTGCAGGCGTGGTATGCGCGCCGCTTCGACTCGCCGTACCGGCTCTTCGCGCTTTCCAACCTCGCCTCGCTCGCGGCGCTGCTCTGTTATCCCGTCCTCGTCGAGCCGTTCATCCCCACCCGGCTGCAGGCCGTCTCGTGGTCGTGGGGCTATGCGCTCTTCGCCGCCCTGTGCGCGGCGACCGCGGTCTACAGCCTGCGCGCGGCGGTCGGGGCGAGCCAGGCGCCGGTCCGTCTGGACCCCGGTCCGCCGACCGGGCCCGGGTACGCGGGCGCAATGGGTGCTGCTCCCCGCGCTCGCGTCGTTCCTGCTGCTCGCGGTCACGAACCACCTCACGCAGAACGTCGCGTCGATCCCCTTCCTCTGGGTGCTGCCGCTGTCGCTCTATCTCCTCACGTTCATCCTCTGTTTCGACGGGCGCGGCTGGTACCGCCGGGCGGTGTTCCTCCCGCTGGCGGGCCTCGCGGTCGCGGCGATGGCGTGGGTGTTGACCGATTCCCGCCTGATCCACGACCTGAAGCTATCGATCCCGCTGTTCGCGGCGGGGCTGTTCGTGCTGTGCATGCTCTGCCACGGCGAGCTGGTGACGATCAGGCCCGCGCCCGCGCGGCTGACGGAGTTCTACATGCTGATCGCGCTCGGCGGCGCGCTCGGCTCGATGGTGGTGTCGATCGTCGCGCCGCACGTGCTGCCGGGGGATTTCGAGGTCGCGGCGGGCCTCGCCCTGGCGGCGATCGTGCTCGCGTGGAAGGTCGCCCCGGCCGGAAGGATCGCGCTCGCCGGCGCGCTCGCGGCCGCCGCGTTCACCGGATACGGCGTGGTGACCTACGTGGCGAACGTCATCGCCGATACGCGGGTTCTCAAGCGCAACTTCTACTCGAGCCTGCGCACGCGCGACGAAGTGCGCGACGAGGGCACGGTGCGCAAGCTCATCCACGGCACGATCAACCACGGCGAGCAGTTCGTCGACGCCGACAAGCGCCGGCAGGCGATCGCGTACTTCGGCCCGAAGGCGGGCATCGTGCGCGCGCTCGAGGCGCTGCGGCACCCGGGCATGCGGGTCGGCATCGTGGGGCTGGGCGCCGGAACGATGGCGGCGTATGGCCGCCCGGGCGACGTGTACCGCTTCTACGAGATCAACCCGCAGGTGATCGAGCTCGCCCACACCGAGTTCTCGTACCTGAAGGACAGCGACGCGAAGATCGAGCTGGTGCTCGGCGACGGGCGGCTCGGGCTCGAAGCCGAGCCGCCGCAGCGGTTCGACCTGCTGGCGGCCGACGCATTCTCGAGCGACTCCGTGCCGATGCACCTCATCACCAGGGAAGCGCTCGAGCTCTACCTGCGCCACGTGCGGCCGGGCGGCGTCGTGGTCTTCAACGTGACCAACCGTTATCTCGACCTCGCGCCGGTGGTCAAGCGGCTCGCCGACTCGCTCGGTCTGCACGCGCGGCTCGTGAGCCACAGCCCGGACGACGTGGAGTACAGCCTCTACTCGGTCACCGACTTCGTGCTGGTCACGGCCGACCCGCAGCTCTTCGACCGGCCGGAGCTCGCCGGGCTCGCGGCGCCGATCGAGGTGCCGGCGAAGGTGTCGGTGTGGACCGACGATTTCAACAACCTCCTGCAGGCGCTCCGGTGATCGACCTTCGCAGCGACACGGTCACGCGGCCCGGGCCGGCGATGCGCGCCGCGATGGCGGCGGCGGAGGTGGGCGACGACGTCTTCGGCGACGACCCGACGGTGCTGCGGCTGCAGGAGCGGATGGCGGCGCTCTTCCGCTGCGAGGCCGCGCTCTTCTTTCCGAGCGGGACGCAGTCGAACCTCGCCGCGCTCATGAGCCACTGCCAGCGCGGCGAGGAGTACATCGTCGGCCAGGAGGCGCACACCTACCGCTACGAGGCGGGCGGCGGCGCGGTGCTCGGCAGCATCCAGCCGCAGCCGCTCGCGAACCGTCCAGACGGCTCGCTCGACCTTGCCGAGGTCGCGGCCGCGATCAAGCCCGACGATCCGCATTTCGCGCGCACGCGCCTCGTCGCGCTCGAGAACACGATCGGCGGACGCGTGCTCGCAAGGACGTACCTCGAGGCGGCGGTCGCGCTCGCCCGGGCGCGCGGGCTCGCGACCCATCTCGACGGCGCGCGAATCTTCAACGCCGCGGTCAAGCTGGGCATGCCGGTGGCCGAGCTCTGCGGCGGGTTCGACTCGGTGTCGGTGTGCCTGTCGAAGGGGCTCGGCGCGCCGGCGGGGACCGTGCTCGTCGGCACGCGGCCGGTGATCGAGCGGGCGCGCCGGGCGCGCAAGATCCTGGGCGGCGCGATGCGGCAGGCCGGCATCATCGCGGCCGCCGGGCTCTACGCGCTCGAGCATCACGTCGAGCGGCTCGCGGAGGATCACGCGAATGCCGAACGCCTCGCCGCGGGGCTCGCGGCCGTGCGCGGGCTGGAGGTCGAGCCCCCGCAGACCAACATGGTGTTCGTCCGCATTCCCGCCGACCGCACCGGCGCGCTCAAGGCCCACCTCGAGGCGGCAGGCGTGCTCGCGTTGATCGGCCCGCGCACGCGGCTCGCCACGCATCTCGACGTCGCGGCGGACGGCATCGACCGCGCGGTTGCGGCGTTCCGTGCGTTCTTCGAGCGCTGAGCGACGCTCGGCGATCGAGCGTCACCTGCCGTCCAATGTCTCGAGCGACACGTACGAGTAGTGTGTCCATGAGTCAGCCGGATTGCGTCCATCGCCAACCGCCTCACCGCGTGTCCATGCCGGTGTCGGTGTTGATCTCGGTCCGCTAGAAAATATCTGAAAAACAATATGTTATCTCACAGATGAATCTCATCACCTGGAACATCCAATGGGGTCGGGGCGCCGACGCTGTCGTCGATCCGAAGCGCATCATCCGCGTCTGCCGGGAGATGGGGGACGCGGACGTGCTGTGCTTCCAGGAGGTCGGGCGCGGCTTTCCCGGGCTTGCCGGGAGCGAGGGCAGCGACACGTTCGCGGCGCTCGCCGCCGAGCTGCCCGCCTGGACCGCGGTCGAGGGCATCAGCGTCGACACGCTCGGCCCGGGCGGGATGCGCCGGCAGTTCGGAAACCTGATCCTGTCCCGAAGGGTGGTGCTCCAGGTCTTCCGCCATCTGCTGCCCTGGCCCGCGGATCCCGGGGTGCCGACGATGCAGCGCGGGGCGCTCGAGGTCGTGATCGCCGGCGCCCGCGGACCGCTGCGGGTGACGACGACGCATCTCGAGTACTACTCGGGCAGCCAGCGCGCGGCGCAGGTCGAGCGGCTGCGCGAGCTGCAGGCGGAAGCCGCATCGCACGCGGACGACCCGGCGTTTCCGGCCAAGGCGGGCGGGCCGTTCGAGACGCGCCCGCGACCGCGGTCGGGCATCCTCACCGCCGACTTCAACTTGCGGCCGGAGGACCCGCTCTACGCACGCCTGCAGGAGCCGATCGCGGGCAGCCCGTCGTACCGCGACGCCTGGCGGATCCGGCACGGGGACGCGCCGCACGCGCCGACGATCGCCCTGTACGACAAGGTGCAGTGGCCCGGCGAGCCGTTCGCCTGCGACTTCATCTTCGTGACCGAGGATCTCGCGCCGCGGGTCGAGGACGTCGTTGTGGAGGGCGCCACCAAGGCGTCGGACCACCAGCCGGTGCTGCTGAAGCTCGCGGAGTAGGCCGCTCCGCCAGATGTCACGAGACGCGGGGCGCGGAACCTACCTGTCCCGGCGCCGGCATACGAGCAGGATTTCGTTCACCCTGTCCGTCGCGATCACGCCCGGGACGAGCCGCAGCTTCTTCTGGAACCGCACGGCGAGCGGCATGAGCACGTGGCCGTACCACCACATCGCCTGCTTGCGACGGTGGGTCAGCGACCACATGCCGAGGTCGAGCAGGCGCGACGAGTCCGGCTTCATGCCGTAGGCGGCGCTTGCCTCGACCGCGAAGCCGTGCTCGGCGAGCTTGGCCACCAGCCGGTCGGGCTCGTAGCGGCGGCGGTGGCCGACGAAGTCGTCGAATGCCGACCACTGCGACGGATGCAGCGGCACCGAGAGCAGCAGCGCGGCGCCCGGCGCCGCGACCCGCGCGAGCTCGGCGAGCGCGCTGTCCTCGTCGTCGACATGCTCGACGATGTCGAGCGCGCACACGAGCCGGAATGCGCGCTCCGGAAACGGCAGCGCGGAGACGAGCCCGAGCACCGCGTGCGCGCCGCACGCGCGGAGCTTCGCGACCGCGGGAGCGCTCATGTCCACGAAGAAGGTGCCGTCGATCGGCAGCCGCGGCCGCAGGCCCGGACCGACCTCGAGCCGCAGCCCCGGTCCCGCGGCGAGCGAGCGGACGAGCGGCCAGGTGTTGAAGCGCTCCGGCGCGACGAGCGGCGCGTCGGTCCACATCGGGTCGTAGAAGCGGCGGTTCGCCTCGCAGTCGGCTTCGGCGGGTTTCATGCGACCGGGTGGTACCAGGACGGGGTCTCTCCGTGCGCCGCGTACGCCGGGTCGAGCGTCGGCACGCCGTAGGCGGCGCGCACGGCTGCGAGCGGCTCCGCGGCCGCGCCGAACAGGTCCCACGAGTCGCCGAATACGTCGACCCCGACCTCGGCGCCGCGCTCCCACGCGACCCAGAATTTCTCCGGGTCGAGCTGGCCGGTGACCGCGCCGGCGAAGCGCACCAGCTCGATGCCGAGATGCCAGCTGATGATCACCGGCAGGATGTGCCCCGACATCGGCTCGCGCGGGTGCATGCCCGCGGTGAACGTGGAGACGAGCAGCTCCCCCTGCGGCGAGGTGTCGTAGCCCGACAGGACGTGGGTCGTGTCGTGGGGCGCGGCGAAGCGCTCGTTCAGGCCCTGCGGCTCGCCGGGAAACGCGAAGCCGTTCGCGCGATAGAACTCGAAGAACGTGCGGCCGAGCGTGCCGGCCGGCAGCGCGCCGAGCGCGTGGTACCGCGCGGCGAGCGCGGCATCGGCGCGGTCGGCACGGTACGGCAGGATCCACTCGTCGATCGGGATGTCGAGCTCGCGGCCGGTGATGCTCTGCAGGTTTTGCCGCTGCACGTCCGCGCGCACCCACGCGAGGTTGCCGCGGCCGAGCTCGGCGAGCTGCCGGACGGCATCCTCGTGGACGCCGAGCGCCGCTGCATAGGCGACGACGGCCGGGATCCTCGCCTGGTCGACGACGCCGTCCACCAGGGCCATCACCACCAGGAATTGCACGACGTGGGTCGCGGTGTCGCGGTCGCGCAGCGCGCGCGAGCTCGGCGGGCGACGGGTCGGGGAGGGTGCCCGCGTCGCGCGCGGGGTCGCGACGCAGCACGAACCGGTCGAACGCGTCGAGCGCCCGGTGGTCGACCTCGGTCAAGGCCCCGCCGCCGGCGGCGGCGACTCGGTGCAGCGCGCCGAGCACCATGACCGACTGCGCGTCGGTCAGCTCGACGAGGTGCCTGCGCGGCGGGACGCTTTCCATCGGGCGCTCGTGCAGCCGATTATGCGGCCATCGGCCGTGGGGCTATGCGTCGGCGTCGAGGAAGCACCCGTAGCCGTCGAAGATCTTCGCGAGGCACCCGCGGAGCTGGTCGCGCTGTTTCCCGCGCAGCGCGAACCTGACGACGAGCCCGCTGCCGAGACCCGGCAGCGCGTCTTCCTCGAAGGTCACGACGGCGTGATCGCGGAACAGCTCGAAGAGCTCGACGCCGCCGTAGCACGCGTTGACCGGGTCGTTCACCTCGACGCTGTACCCGTCCAGACCGAGCTCGACATCCTGGGCGTCGGGGGCCTTGCCGCGCTGGAGGAGGAGGTACCGCCCGGCGTTGAACTCGGCATCGGCGAACCCGACGCGCCAGAGGTGCTCGTCCTCCTCCACCGAGACGGCGGCGGCTTCGAAGTCGATGCCTTTCGCCATCAGCAGCCGCCGGCTCGTTCGTCCTGCGACGAGGCAACGATCCGATCAAGGCTCTCTTGGTACGAGGAAAGATCCGCGATTCTTTCCCAAAGCGTGCTCCGTAAGGCCTCTGGAACATCGCAGTCGTCGATGACGACGGGGATTAACTTGCTTCCCGTATTAATTCTCTTCACGAAAGCAGCATTGAGTTCCTCTCGGACCCAGGGCTTCTGAACGCTGAACTTTGATAGAACGACGATTACAGCCTTGGCTTCCTTGATCCCTTCCTCAAAGATCTTATCGACAAGGCTGTCACCTGGCCGCATCTCCCACTTGTCAAGCCAAGCGTCAATACCGTTCTCGCGAAGACGCGCGGCGAAATTGAGAACGAAGCGCTCCTTGTCTTCGCTTGCGTGACTAACGAAAACCTTGGGTGGCATAGTGCTCCTAGTTTCTAACGACTCAGTTCCGCGGCCCGTGCAGGGGGGCGAAGCCCGCCGAAACCATCCGCTGCAACTGACGGTTGGGCTGCATGCTGGTCGCTGCAGCCACGCTCAGAGATGGCTGAAGAACACGGGAGGGCTTTGCCATCTGTCGTTGCGGCCGTCGACGTAGGTGATGGGGATGCGCGCGAGCTCAGCGTCAGAGACGTCTTCCAAGCACCCAAGGTTAATCCCGTACATCTTTCCGATCGGCGTTTCATTTCCGACGCCAAAGGCTCGCACACCGCAGTGCTTGCAGAAGTAGTGATGGTTCTTCTTGGTGTTGAAGAGATACTGAGTCAGATGTTCTTCGCCCGCCAATAGGCGGAAGCCGTCGGCCCTCGCCACGCCAGGCCAGAAGCGAGTTCGCCTGCAGATGGAACAGTTGCACCGGTAACTGCTTTGGCTCAGGTCGAGATCGGCCTCGAACCTGACGGCTCCACAGTGGCAACTGCCTCGGTACGTCTTCAACATGAATGAGCCCTCGTGGAAGCAGGTAACCGCTTCATGCGGCCCAACGTCCCCGATCAGCGGCCGCAAAGCAGCGCGCGGAAGCCCGCTGCGACGCGGTCCGCTGCATCGCCTGGTTGGAGCCCAGCGGGAGGGCACTCATTTATGGGCCTTCATGTACGCTCGAAGCAACGCATTCATTCGCGACTGGTAGCCACGTCCTTGCGCACGAAACCACTGAAGGACGTCTGAGTCGATCCGCAGCGACAAGAGCGCCTTGCGGGGTGCGGGATCAAGGCCTTTGCGGACAACGGCTCGAGCAAACATTTCCGGCGTCCAGGCGGGTGCGTCGCGGTCGATAACGATGTCAGAGTCCTTCATGGACTTCAGCCGCTTAACGTCAGTCCGGGATTTGCGAGAAGTAGAAGCGCGTTTCATGTTTCGTAGCCTTGCGGATTGAGATGATGTGATCGTCGTCCTCCCGTGGGGTGTGCGCCACGGAGACAACCTCTCCGTGGAGCAACCCGAGTGTGAGGAACCGCGGTTCACCGTAGGCCTCTCGCGTGTCCTCCGCCGTAAGTGTGTGGCCCGCGAAGATTTCCTCGGCGTCTGCGAAGTCGATGCCGTGCTTGTCGAGGTTTTCCTGGCGTTTCGCCTCGTCCCAGGTGAACATGCCTGGGAGTGTAGCTACATAACGCAGCTACGGCAAGACGGATGCTGGGCTCCAACGTTTGAGTTCAGCCGCCGCCGTAGGCGGTCGGCGGGAACGAAGGGTTAGCGGGGTAATCGGCCGAAAGCCGAAAATCGTTCGTTAGTCACTTTCGTCGACCTTTACAGATCAGTTACTTAGCGGGAGTGACTTGAGAGCCATCGCTACGCAAGCTTTACCTGGAGAAAGCGGACCAAAGATATGGCTCCGTCGATTCCTTGCTCCACTTGCGGTACTTCCACTTCTTTCTGAGTGATGTTCCCATGAACGAGATCGTTTCGTATGCCTCGAAGACGATCGACCGCGTCAATCGCAGATTGGACTCGACGCAGGTCTGTCTTGCTGAGTGAAAGCGGCAGCACAATATTCAGGAGGTTGTTGAAGGTCAACTCATCTCGAAGGCGCTTGAGCTTATTGTTGCTGAAGCCGCTCTCCTTAAGGGCTTTGAGACCGTATGCTCGGAGGAGCGTTTCGGAGATGATTGACGCTTCTATAGCCGCAGCGCGTAGCTCACGCCCGCCGGCCTTACCTCGAATCCTGTAGAGCTCAAGGAGTTCCCCCTCCGGGTAGCTTTGGTTGTCAGCACTACGTTGCATCACGCCAGCGTGCCGGAGTGACCAATTGCGCCGCGGTGTACAGGGGGTTCCTTCCTCGCGGCTTGGAGACCTTGGGTTGAAATGGCTTAAACGTCCTCATGTCTACGCTCCATTCGACTTCGCCGCGAGATAACATGCCCCCGGCGAAGAAGTTGGTCATTGACTCGGGGCCCATGCGCATTAGGTACCGGACCTTGCCAGCTGAGTACAAGAGTGCCTCGAAGCGCATGTGCGCCTCAAGATAGGCGTCATAGATTGACTCGGCGGCGGATGCGCTGGCAACGCCCTTGCTCGAAAGACCTCGAACTAGATCCGTCGGGGCAGGTTAGTGCAGTTCGAGGCGACCGCTCGGGAAGACAATCACGTCGTCCTTTGTCCCGTACTTCTCCTCCTCGAGAAAGATGAGCGCCTTCGCCTGTGCCAACTGTAGGGTCAACGGTGTGTCGTGATCTAGCTTGCGCCACTTCGATGCGCCAAAGCTAGGGAAGTCCATTGACCTTCGGATGATGAGTTGCGGCATGGGTGAATGCGATGGCTAACTTTAAGTAGGCCTCGGCAAGAAATGGCACGGATGGCCGGCAATTGCCAAGGGTAGGCATTGATTGGCATCGGCAGGCATCCACGGGTAGGCATCCGGGGCCGGTGTGCACCTCTTTTTCCCGCTTCGCCTGGCCGACTCATCAGCGCGCGGCGTCGATACCCGAGCTACGCGACAAACCCTGTCAACGCATCGAGCACCGCGTCCGGCCGCTCGGCCATGAGCGCGTGGCCGGCACCGTCGAGCACGACGGTCCGGCTGCCGGCGATCGCGGCGCGCAGGTCCTTCGTGTTCCGAGGCGGCGTCATCATGTCCCGGCTGCCGAGAATGAAGAGGGTGGGGCATTTCACCTTGGCGGCCGACGCGGGGCCGTCCGCGTACTCGGCGCATGCCTTGAGATCGACGTGCAGCACCTGCGGTTTCGCGCGCTCGAGCAGGCGCAGGTTTGCGCCGGTCATCCACATCCCGGGCACGGCGTTGCCGCCGATCTGCGCCGCTCCCGAGTGTCCCCAGATCGTGAGCATGTCGAGCGCGTCGTGGCTGTCCTCGCGCGCGGCGTTCATCAGCACCTCCCCGACCGGCATCGGCGCGGCCGTGCCGACGAGCGCCAGCGCACGCACCCGCTCCGGGTGCCGCGCCGCGCACTCGAGGACGGCGAGCGATCCCATGCTGTGACCGACGAGCGCGGCCTGTTCGATCCCCGCGGCGTCGAGGGCGCGCGCGACCCAGTCCGCGATCGCGCCGATCGAGGCGAGCGGCGGTCCGTCGGAGCGCCCGTGCCCCGGCAGGTCGAAGGCGAGCGCGTTGCAGCCGTGATAGGCGAAGTAGCGGCTCTGGAGCAGGAACGCGCTGTGATCGTTCGCGGCGCCGTGCACGAACACGACGCTAGGCAGCTTCGCGTCGAGCGCGCGCCCGGCGGTGTATGTGTACGCCCGCTTGCCGTCGACGACGAAGTCCATGGCGTCAGCCCTTCTGCGAGACGGCGAGCGCGCGGCCGAGATCTTCGACGAGGTCGTCCGGATCCTCGAGCCCGATCGAGAGCCGGATCATGCCGGGCCCGATGCCGGCGGCGGCGAGCGCGGCGTCGTCCATCCGGAAATGGGTCGTCGTCGCGGGATGGATCACGAGCGACTTCGCGTCGCCGACGTTCGCGAGGTGCGAGAACACGCGCAGCGTCTCGATGAACTTGCGCCCTGCCGGCCGGCCGCCCTTGATCGAGAAGCTGAACACCGCGCCGCAGCCCTTCGGCAGCAGCCGCTTCGCGAGCGCGTGGTCGGGATGGGACTCGAGCTCCGGGTAACCGATCGCCTCGACCGCAGGCTGCCTGGCCAGGAACTCGACCACCCGGCGCGTGTTGTCGATGTGGCGCTGCATCCGGAGCGGCAGCGTCTCGATCCCCTGGAGGATGTGAAACGCCGTCGTCGGGCTCATGCACGCGCCGAAGTCGCGCAGTCCCTCGCGG
Source organism: uncultured beta proteobacterium (assembly GCA_963744255.1). GTDB lineage: Bacteria > Pseudomonadota > Gammaproteobacteria > Burkholderiales > SG8-39 > DATEDA01. The sequence continues at coordinate 115,850 of CAVUSZ010000016.1, read as the reverse complement.
CGCGCGCGCAGCAGGAACGCCGCGACCGTCGACTCCTCGGTGAAATCCATCCCGTGGAAGCCGGCGTAGGGCTCGGAGAGCGTCGGATACTTGCCCGACGCGTCCCAGTCGAAGCGGCCGGAATCGACGAGCAGCCCGCCGATGACGATGCCGTGGCCGCTCAGGAACTTGGTCGCGGAGTGGAAGAGGAGATCCGCCCCGAGGTCGAACGGGCGCATGAGATACGGCGTCGTGAACGTCGCATCGACGAGGAGCGGGAGCTTTGCCGCGTGCGCGATCTCAGCGACCGCGGGAACGTCCAGCACGTCGAGCCCCGGGTTGCCGAGCGTCTCGCCGAAGAGGAGTCGGGTGTTCGGGCGGATGGCGGCCCGCCATCCGCCGAGGTCGCGCGGGTTGACGAACGTCGTCTCGACGCCGAAGCGCGGCAGCGTATAGGCGAGGAGGTTGTGCGAGCCGCCGTAGAGCGAGTGGCTCGCCACCACGTGCGCGCCCGCGCCGAGCAGCGTGCAGAGCGCGAGATGCATCGCCGCCTGACCGCTCGCGACGGCGATCGCGCCGACCCCGCCCTCGAGCGCGGCGATGCGCTCCTCGAGCACGGCGTTGGTCGGGTTGGAGATGCGGGAGTAGACGTGGCCGCCGCGCTCCATGTTGAAGAGGGACGCGGCGTGATCGGTGTCCCGGAAGACGTAGGAAGCGGTCTGGTAGATCGGCGTCGCGCGCGCGCCGAACTGCGGGTCGGGGACTTGCCCCGCGTGCAGGCTGAGCGTATCGAAGCGGAGATACTTGGGCGTTGACATGGCGCGGCGGCTGGCGGGCGAGGTCGCCCGATTCTACAGCCGCGCCCCGCGGCGGAAGCGAAGCTACCGCGCGAGCGGGAGACCCTCCGCGCCGGCGGCCGGGATGCGGATGCCCAGGCCCCGCACCGCGAATCCGGCCTGGGCCCGATTCGAGACGCCGAGCTCGCGATAGATGGTCGCCACGTGGGTCTTCAGCGTCCCCTCGGCCATGGCGAGCGCGCGGCAGATGAGCTTGTTCGGCATGCCCTGGACGAGGAACGTGAGCACCTCGAGCTGACGGCGCGTCAGCGCCGGCGCATCGCGGCGCGGCGCGGGCGGGGCGATGTCCACGGTGTCGCCGCCGCGCAGAACATCCGGCGGCAGGTAGATCTGGCCCGCGAGCACGAGACGCACCGCGTTGATCAGGACGCCCGGCGGCGAGCGGTCGGGGATGAATCCCATCGCCCCGCGCGCGAGCGCCGCGAGCACCGCCTCGCGTCCGGCAGCGGGAGACAGCGCGACGATCCGGACATCGGGGTGCGCCGTCCGGATGCGCTCGAGCGCGGTCGTCCCCGCGTCGTCGGCGAGAGCGGGGTCGAGCAGGACGAGGCTCGTGTCGGGGTGCGCGGCGAGCTCGGCGAGCGCGCGCGCGACCGTTTCGGCCTGCAGCACCTGCATCCCGCCGGCGAGCCCGCCGAGAATGTCCGCCACGGCCTGGCGGATGAGCGGGTGATCGTTGACGATCAGGACCTTGGCACCCGGCGCCCGCGACAGGGCGGCCAAGCCCGGGTTCGGACCGGACAGCACGCTCAACATCGGTTTCATCATCCCCTCCGTTTCTGCAGTCGATCCCTCCGATCGACACGACCTCAGCGTAGGCGCTCGGCGAGCGTGACGTGCGTCACAACTCCCGCCCGCAATGTGAACTATTCACGCGGCAGAAAAAAAAGCCCGCCAGAGGGCGGGCGTAAGGTAGACCCGGCCAGAAGGGGAGGCAGGCCGAGCCCTAGAGCAGGTATCAGCCGATCCGCACCGGCACGTAGATCGTTGCGTCTTCGCGCTTCACGAGCACCGGCACGCTGCCGTTCGCCTTGTCGACGAGCTTCTTCAGCTGCTCGGCGTTCTCGACCTTCTCCGCGCCGAACGCGAGGATCACATCGCCCTGCCGGATGCCGGCCTTGGCCGCCGGGCCTTCGACCCGCTCGACGACGAGCCCGGCGTCGATGCCGCGCGCGCTGCGCTCTTCGGCGGTCAGCGGCCGCACCGACACCCCGAGCTTCCCGGGCTTGACCTCTTCACCGCCGGCCGCGGCGGCCACCTTGTCGGCCGGTGAATCGCCGACGGTGACGCGGATGTCCTGCGTCGTGCCCTTGCGCCAGACTTGGAGGCCGAGCGCGGTGCCGGGCTTCGTCTCACCCACGATGCGCGGGAGATCGACCGACTGGTCGACTGCCTTGCCGTCGACCGAGACGATGATGTCGCCCGACTTGATGCCGGCCTTGTCCGCCGGGCTGCCCGGCTCGACCGCGCTGACGAGCGCGCCCTTCGGCTTGTCGAGGCCGAACGACTCGGCGAGCTCCTTGTTGACGCCCTGGATCGACACGCCGATGCGGCCGCGGTTCACCTTGCCGAACTTGACGAGGTCGTCCTTGATCTTCACCGCAACGTCGATCGGGATCGAGAACGAGAGCCCCATGTAGCCGCCGGTCCGGCTGTAGATCTGCGAGTTGATGCCCACGACCTCGCCGGCCATGTTGAAGAGCGGCCCGCCGGAGTTCCCGGGATTGATCGCCACGTCGGTCTGGATGAACGGCACGTAGCCCTCGTCGGGCAGCGCGCGCGCCTTGGCGCTGACGATGCCGGCGGTGACGGTGTTCTCGAGGCCGAACGGCGAGCCGATGGCGGCGACCCACTCGCCCACCTTGAGCTTGGACGGATCGCCGAGCTTGACGGTCGGCAGGCCGGTCGCGTCGATCTTCACGACCGCGACGTCGGTGCGGCGGTCGACGCCCACCACCTTGCCCTTGAACTCGCGCTTGTCGCTCAGCTTCACGGTGAGCTCGGAGGCCTCGGCGACGACGTGCGCGTTGGTCAGGAGATAGCCGTCCGGCGTGATGATGAAGCCCGAGCCCTGGCCCTGGCGCGGCACGGCTCCAGCATCGGGCATCGGCATCTGGAAGCGGCGGAAGAACTCGTACATCGGATCGCCGGGCTTGATCGGCAGGTCGCGCATCGCGGCCGCGGCAGTGCGTTGGGTGACGCTGATGTGCACGACCGCCGGGCCCTGGCTCTCGACGAGCCCGGTGAAGTCCGGCAACGACCGGCCGGCCTGCGGCGCGACCGTCGCGGCGGCGGTGGCGGCCGGGGCGGCGTGCACCTTCTGAATCGGGTAGTACTCCGCACCGACATAGCCGAGCGTGACGGCGCCGAGCGCCGCAGCGACGGCGAGGGCCGTGGTCCTCTTCCTGAACATGCTTTCTCCTGAGGGTAGTGGTTAGGGCTACGTCGCCTTGGGCAGGCGGATAGCGCCGAGGTTCCCTCGTTCTAACGGGCAGTTACATCGGAAACATCCTGTTACGAAAGAGGTCGACGGGCGGCGTCCGGTAAGATCGGGCCGCCCCGATGACCACCAGAGACCCGGACCTGCCGCTCCGGCTGTTCGCGCGCGTCTTCGTGCCGTTTGCCTGCGGGTATTTCTTCTCGTACTTCTTCCGGGTGGTGAACGCGGTGATCTCGCCGGATCTGGTGCGCGACGTCGGCGTGGACGCGAACCGGCTCGGCCTCCTGACCAGCGCCTACTTTCTCGCCTTCGCCGCGGCGCAGCTTCCCCTCGGGATCGCCCTCGACCGGTTCGGGCCGCGGCGGGTCAACGCATCGCTCCTCCTGGTCGCGGCGGCCGGCGCGCTCGTCTTCGGGACGAGCGCGAGCCTCGGCGGGCTCGCCGTCGGCCGGGCACTCATCGGCCTCGGCGTCTCCGGGTGCCTGATGGCCAGCCTCAAGGCGTTCTCGCTCTGGTTCCCGATGTCCCGGTTCGCTACGGTCAACGGCTGGCTGCTCGCGGTCGGCGGTCTCGGCGCGCTGTCGGCCTCGGCGCCGGTCGAGGCGCTGCTCAGGCTGACCGACTGGCGGCACGTGTTCGACGGCCTCGCCGGCGCGACGTTCGTCGCCGCGATGCTCGTCTTCTTCGTCGTACCGGAGCGCGCCGACGCGCACCCGCGCGCGAGCCTCGGCGAGCTGGTCGGCGGATTCCGGACGATCTACGGCGACCGGATCTTCTGGCGCATCGCGATCATCAGCATGACCGTGCAGGCGGTGTTCCTCGCCACGCAGGGCCTGTGGGCGGCGCCCTGGCTGCGCGACGTCGCCGGCTACGATCGCACCGCGGTGGCCGGGGTCCTGTTCGCGATGGCGATCGCGACCACCGCCGGGTTCGCGCTGTCGGGGATCGCAACCGACCGGCTCGCCCGGCGCGGAATTCCGCCGCTCACGCTCTACAAATGGGGCGCGGTCGGGAGCACGCTGCTCACGATCCTCTTCGCGCTCGGCATCACCTCGGTCGCCGTGCCGGCGTGGTGCCTGTTCGCGTTCATCGGGCCGGTCAGCACGCTCTCGTACACGATCCTCACCCGGCGCTACGAGCGGGCGTTGACCGGGCGGGCCAACACGGCGGTGAACCTGCTCGCGTTCCTCGGCGCCTTCGGGGCGCAGTGGGGGATCGGCGTGATCGTCAGCTTCTGGGCGCTCGAGGAGGGCGGCCGTTACCCGCCGGCGGCGTACTCCGCCGCGTTCGGGGTCTGCGCGGCCGTGCAGGCGATTGCGCTCCTGCCGCTCCTCACGCTGCGCGAGATCGGGCCCAGAAAAGCGTGAGGCGGTCGGAGAAGAAATACACGGCGGTCACGGGGATCGCAGAGATCGAAAAGACCGCCGGGGACCCGGACCGTATCTCTGTGAGCGCCGTGGCCGGTTTTCCCGGGCGTATCATCAGCGCGTGAGCAAGGCCTTCACCAAGGAATCCGACGACGACGAGGACCTCGACCTCGAGGTCGCCGCCACCGCGCCGCAGGTCGCGAAGAACTACATCACTCCGGCCGGGTACAAGCGGCTGCGCGAGGAGCTCGCCGAGCTGTGGGACGTCGAGCGGCCGAAGCTCGTCGAGACGATCGCCTGGGCGGCGTCGAACGGCGACCGCTCGGAGAACGCCGATTACCTGTACGGCAAGCGCCGGCTGCGCGAGGTCGACCGCCGCATCCGCTTCCTCTCCAGGCGGATCGACAGCGCCGAGGTCGTGGACAATGCCGGGCGCGACGACGATCGCGCCTACTTCGGCGCGACTGTCACGTACCGGGACCGGGCGGGAGCCGACCGCACGGTGACCATCGTCGGTATCGACGAGGTCGACCCGGCGCACGGGCGGGTGTCGTGGATCTCGCCGATCGCGAAGGCGCTGCTCAAGGCGCGCGAGGGCGACATGGTGACGCTGCGGACGCCCGCCGGCGCCGAAGAGATCGAGGTGGTCGAGGTGCGTTACGACGCAGTGACCTAGAGTCGTGCGGCGGCGTCGCCGTGACAAGTTGTGCCGTGCACCGGCCGGCGTCCGATAGGAGTGAGCCTGGCCGACGCGGGTTCCTGGTACCGCAAAGCGCGTCGTCGAGCGGATTCCCGGTCAGTCGAGCTTGGGCTCGGCGCCGCTCGCCACGCGGGTGAAATCGCCCGCCTTCACCAGCGTGAGCCGCGCCGGATCGAGATGCCGCCGCAGCGCGTCGCGTACCTGGGCGGGCGTGAGCCCGGCGAGCTTCTTCTCGAACGCTTCGTCCCACTCGAGGGTGCGGCCGATAACGCTGTAGCCGTTGAGCCTTGCGGCGAGCGCGGCGTCGGAGTTCCGCGCCACCTTGCGCGCCTGGAGCAGCGCGCGGCGGCCGTCCTCGAACTCCTGCGGCGAGAATCCTTCGTTCAGCGCGCTCGCGATCTCGCTCCCTGATCGCCGCCTCGAGCCGGCTGCGGTTCTGCGGCGCGTAGATCGCGTAGACGCCGAAATCGCCGGCCTCGTCCTGCGCGCCGATGTTGAGCCACGAGCCGACGCTGTACGAGAGGCCTTCCTTCTCGCGGATGCGGCGCGCGAGCCGCGCGTCGGAAGATCCGCCGAGCAGATAGTTGCCGAGCACGAGCGCGGCGTGGTCCGGGTGATCGTCGCGGAGCTTGAGGTTGAGCCCGCCGCGGAACACGGCATTCGCCTTGTCGGGCGTCTCGATCGTGCGGTCGGTAGCCTGGACGTCGAAGTGCCGCCAGGGGATCCGCCGATAGGGAGTCGGATTCTGCCAGTCGCCGAAGAGCCGCTCGGCGAGCTTCGTCACCTCGTCCGGGTCGAAATCGCCGACGACGGCGAGCTCGCTGTGCGACGCGCCGACGAGCTCGCGATGGCAGCGCCGCGCGTCCTCGATCGTCACCGAATTCAGCCGCTCGGCGCGCTCCTCGAGCGTGGGGGTGTAGTGCCAGTGCTCGGGCGGGTACGGATTCAGCTGGCGCGTGATCGTGAGGCTCGCGAGCGACTGCGGGTCGGTGCGCTGCGTGTCGAGGCTCGTGAGCGCCTGCCGCTTCACCTGCTCGAACTCCGAGTCGGGAAACGCCGGCTCGCGCAGCATCTCGGCGACGATCGCGAGCGCCTCCGGCAGGCTCGCGCGCACCGTCTCGATCGACGCCCCGTCGGTGCTGACCGATGTCGACGCGCGCAGGCGGTCGAGGGCGTCCTTCAGCTCCGCGCGCGTGCGCTTCTGCGTGCCGCGCGAGAGCATCGCGCTCGCGATCGAGCACGCGCTGCCGCGGTTCGTCTTCGCCGTCTCGTCGCCCCAGCGCAGGCCGAGCGACGCGACGACCGTGCCGCCGCGGGTCTTCTTCGGGAGCAGCGCGAGCTTCATGCCCGAGGCGAGCTCGCGGCGGATCACGCGTGCCTCGATGTTCGCCGGGGTGGGATCGAACGCTTCGCCCGCCGCGACCTCGGACGCGCCGGCGAAATCCTTGAGGAGCGCCGCCACGTCGGGCGCGGGCGGCACCTGGACCCGGTCGGGCTTGTCGGCGGGATAGAAGAGCCCGAGCGTCCGGTTCGCCGATCGCAGATAGGCGGTCGCGACGCGCTGCACGTCCGCGCGCGTCACCTTGCCGAGCTGCTCGCGGTAGAGATACAGCAGCCGCCAATCGCCGATCGCGACGAACTCGGAGAGCGTGAGCGCGACCGAGCGCGAGTTGGTGAGCAGCTGTTCGACGTCGCCCTTGAGCTTCGTCCGGGCGCGCTCGACCTCGTCGTCGGTGACCGGGTTCGCGGCGAAGCCCTCGATCACCCCGAGCAGCGCGTCGCGCGCCGGCTCCATCGGCGCATCCTTGCGCACCGCCGCGCCGAAGTACGCCGACCCCGGCTCGCGCGTCTGGCGCTCGGCGCCGAAGATCGACGCCGCCTTGCCGGTCTCTACCAGGGCCTTGTGCAAACGCCCGGTGGGCTGCGCCGTGAGGATCTGCGTCAGGACGTCCACCGCGACGAAATCGGGGTGCGAGCCGGGGGGAATGTGGTACATCGCGTGCGCGAGCTGCACGTCGCCGACCCGGCGCAGGATGACGCTCCGCTCGCCGTCCTGCGGCGGCTCGACGGTGTAGGTGGCGCGGAGCTTGCGCTCCGGCTTCGGGATGCGGCCGAAGGTCTGCGCGACCGCGGCGAGCGCCCGCGCGGGATCGAACTTGCCGGCGATGATCAGCGCGGCGTTGTCCGGCTGGTAGTAGTGGCGATAGAACGCCTGCAGGCGCTCGATCGGCACGTTCTCGATGTCCGACAGCGTGCCGATCACCGAGCGGCCGTAGTTGTGCCAGAGATAGGCCGCGGCGTTCGTCCGCTCGCGCAGCAGGCCGAAGGGGCTGTTCTGGCCGGCCTCGAACTCGTTCCGGACCACCGTCATCTCGCTGTCGAGGTCCTGCTTCGAGACGCGGGCGTTGACCATGCGGTCGGCCTCGAGCTCGAGCGCGAACGCGAGCGTTTCGTCGCTCGCCGGGAAGGTCTCGAAGTAGTTGGTGCGGTCGAACGAGGTGGTGCCGTTGTAGCGTGCGCCGCGCTTCAGCAGCTCGTTCTTCGGGTTGGGATACTTCGGGGTGCCCTTGAACAGCAGGTGCTCGAGGAGGTGCGCCATGCCGCGCTCGCCGTAGCTCTCGTGCCGCGACCCGACGAGATAGGTGACATTGACGGTCGCCGTGTCCTGCGAGGTGTCGGGGAGCAGCAGGACCTTCATGCCGTTCGCGAGGTTGTACTCGCTGATGCCGCCCATTGCCGGGCCGCCGCTGACGCCCTCCGGAAGCGTTTGCGCTCCCGGGGCGAACGGGACGAACAGCATCAGGGCGAACGCCGCGACGAACGCGGCACGGACAGCTGGCATCGGCTCCTACCCTCGGGGCTGCGGCCGGGAAGGCCGGCCGTGGGACGCTATTGTATAAGGGGTTTCTGAGCGCCGAGGCGAGGAAAGGTTCCCGGTTCCGCGGCTGCTGGAGGCGCCCCTCCAATTTGCGGGGAGAACCGCGGGGCAAGGAGGAGGCGCCCCGCCGCACCGGGGGAGGGGGGTGCAGCCGCCAGGGGGCAGGGCGCCCCGGTCCGCAGCCTCCGCGCGCGACATCGGCGGCGCAGTGTGCGCGCCGGAGGATTCGGGCTGGTGGGCGCGGATCGGGCTGCTGCATGCGCCGCCGAGCCCGCGTTCACGGTAGAGTGCCAGCACTGCGAAGCGAGGCGGCGATGGATGCACCCGAGATCGACCCCCGGGCGTTGCGGAAGGCGTTCGGCACTTACACCACCGGGGTGGTCGTCATCGGCGCGCGCGGCGCCGACGGCAAGCCGGTCGGCATGACCGTCAACTCGTTCAGCTCGGTCTCGCTCGCGCCGCCGCTCGTGTCGTTCTGCCCGGCGCGGTCGAGCTTCGCGTTCGCCGTGTACGAGGCGATGCGGCACTTCTCGGTGAGCGTGCTGGGCGAGGAGCACCGCGCCATCTCGGACCGCTTCGCACGCGCGAGCGGCGAGCACAAGTGGGACGGGGTGGGGCACCGCCTCGGCGAGGGCGGCATGCCGGTGCTGGAGGGCGCGCTCGCGGCGTTCGAGTGCGAGGTCGAGGCGCGCTACGACGCCGGCGACCACGTCATCGTCCTCGGGCGCGTGCTCAGGTTCGAGCACGGCGGCGAGCGATCGCCGCTCCTGTTCCACGGCAGCCGTTATCACGCGCTCGGGCCCGCCTATGACGCGCGGAAGCACGTCGACCTGGCGTCGCTCATCGGCTGGGGCTGATCCCCGGGGCAGGAACCATGGTCCGAGCCGCCGTCGCCGCTTTCGCCGCTGCGTGCTTCGCCGGCGGCGCGTTCGCCCAGTATCCCGACCGGCCGATCCGGTTCATCGTTCCGCAAGCTCCGGGCAGCGCGACCGACACCGTCGCGCGCATCCTCGCGCCCGAGATGTCGAAGCAGCTCGGCCAGCAGGTGGTGGTCGACAATCGTCCCGGCGGGGCGCTCACGATCGGCATCGACCTGGTAGCCAAGGCGGCGCCGGACGGCTACACGATCGGCATGGGTCCGATCGGCGCGATGGCGATCACGCGCCATATGGTGGCGAAGCTGCCCTACGACATCGAGCGCGACCTGCAGCCGGTCGCGGTCGTGGCGCGCGGCCATCTGCTGCTCGCGGTCTCGCCCTCGCTTCCGGTGAGCTCGGTGGAGGAGCTGATCGCGTACGCGAAGCAGCACCCCGGGAAGCTCCTGAACGCGTCCTCGAGCAACGGCTCGCCGGGTCACGTCGGCGGCGAGCTCTTCAAGTACATGACCGGGACGGAGATCGTGCACGTGCCGTACAAGGGCGGCGCGATGGCGATCAACGACCTGATCGCGGGGCACGTGCAGGTGATGTGGGAGAGCCTCAACTCGATCTCGCCCCACGCGCGCTCGGGCAAGGTGAAGGCGCTCGCGGTGAGCGGCGCGCGGCGCTCGCCGGGATTCCCCGACCTGCCGACGATCGCCGAGGCCGGGGTTCCGGGCTACGAGGCGGGGACCTGGACCGGCGTCATCGCGCCCGCCGGCTTGCCGCGTCCGGTGCTCGACAAGCTGAACGCCGCGGTCAACGCCGCCATCCGGTCGCCGCTCTTCGTCGAGCGCTTCGCGACGATCGGCGACGAGCCCGCCGGCGGCACGCCCGAGGAGTTCGCCGAGCTGATCCGGCGCGACTCCGCCAAGTGGGCGGACGTCGTCAAGCGCTCGGGCGCGAAGATCGACTGACGCGCCGTGTATTGACCGGGTTCCTCTACGTCCAAGGGGAGTGATGGCGGCGGTTCCGCAGCGGAACACACGGACCCCCACCGTGGGTGACGGACGGCAAATCGTTGCTCGGGCCATGGATGAAGGATTCTGGGTTGCGGGAGCCAGGCGTCGGCGAGCTGCGTGATCCGGTCCCAAGTCATACCGTCCTTCTGGCCGCGTCGCCGGAGCGTTCGACGCCAGCGGTCGGTGACGTAGTGGCGGAACGCACTCAGCGCCCTAGAGTTCGTGGGCACTGCGTGGTATGCAAAGAAACCGCTGACCACCTGCTTGAGCCATTTCCCCTGTTCGGGGATAGGTTCGTGCCTGCGCTGTCGTAACTGCTCCTTGATCTCCCGAAGCTTCGCCCGCATGCGGTCTCCGCGGGTTTTCCGCTGAAGCTGGAACGCACCGCGTCGGGATTTGCCGCAGATGAAGATGAAGCCCAAGAACGTGAAGGTCTCCGGTTTCCCAAGCCCGCGCCGCATACGATTCGTCGCGGCATGGCGGCCAAACTCCAGCAGCCGGGTCTTGTCCGGATGAAGCGCAAGCGAGAACTGCTCAAACCTTGAGCGCATCGCCTCCCAGAGGCGCCGCGCGTCGGCGTCATGCTCAAAACCCACAACGATGTCATCCGCGTAGCGCAAGATGATCACGTTGCCACGGGCTTCCCGCCCTCGCCAGCGCTCGGCCCAGAGATCGAAGACGTAGTGCAGGTAAACGTTGGCGAGCAGTGGTGATGCTACTGCCCCTTGAGCTGAGCACGGATCTCGACCTTACGAGAACCACGACGCGTAGACCACCGGTTCAAGTGGTTGATCAGCGATTCCACTTTGGCACATTGATGCCGTTACGAGTGGGGGCGTCCATCCCATTGCTTTCGACGACGAGGTCGTTGAGCCAGGTGCCTTCGCCCCCGCCAGCTCCCCCGCTCCGTCTTGCCGTTGAACTTCTCGACTTGATGCTCTCTCGAAGCACGCAACACAATCCACGAGAGCGTCCCGCACTTCATGAAACAGATTGAATCGCTCGCAGAGCACCAGTAGAGTCGCGCGGCGTTTGGGAGCTAGGAAAATGGACCGAACGGCAAAACGCTCGTGGCTCGGGCCGCGTTTGTCGATCGGACGTGGATCGTCTCGCCTCGCGGTCGCCTACTCCCACGGACACGACGGGTACTGCTACAAAAGCTACTTTGCGAGCACGATTGACTCGTAGGGGTTTCAATGGGTTCCAGGCAGACATCGGCGCGAACTCCCATCGCAATCGCGACCCGCGCCGTGATTGCAATCGTCGTAGTCGGCGCCGTCGCCTACGCGGCCGCCTGTGCCTATCTCTGGGCGTGGCAGCGCGAGATCATCTTCCTCCCTGAACCGACTGCCCTGCACCCGCCAGCCGAGATCGGCACGACCTACCAGTCAGTAAGGATTCCAGTGGGCACAGCCGGTTTCCTGGCCGCGTGGTGGTTGCCGTCTGCCCTCCCCGAGGTTGCTCCGGCGACGGTGCTCTACCTTCACGGCAACGAGGGAAATCTCGCGCGGGAGATGGATCGCCTGCAGGCACTTCGCCGATTCGGGCTTCCCATCCTCGCGATCGACTACCGCGGCTACGGCCAGAGCAGCGGTCCACCCCCCTCGGAGGCACAGCTCTACGAGGATGCGGCCGCAGCCTGGAATTACCTAACGCAGGTCAGAGGATTGGAACCCGCCCAGCTCGTCATCTATGGCCACTCGTTAGGCGGCGCCGTCGCGGCCGACTTGGCGCTGCGCCAACCGGCGGCTTGCGCGATCGTGCTGGAGAGCGCCTTCACCTCGATGGCAGACATGGGACGCTTGCGCTATCCGATGTTCCCCATCGACTGGCTGCTCAATCAGCGTTTCGATACAGCGCAGAAGGTTGCCCGTCTGCTGCAGCCGATCGTCATCGTCCATGGCACGCGTGATGACATCGTCCCCGCGGGCATGGCTGAACGACTTCTTGCCGCCGCACGGGAGCCCAAGCGCTTGCTCTTGGTCCCTGGCGCCGGTCACGAGGATGCTCTCCAAAACTCTGGCCAGCTGCTCCAAGAGGCCATCACACAGCTTGTGCAGCAATGCGACCGCTCTCGTCAACCGAAATCCATCAAATATCCCGGATCACCGGGAACACGGGCGCCTCGATTGGTGACGGCACCGGAGCAACCGGCGTGGGTGCGACAGCCGGTGGATCAGCAGTGTCCCAAGTACTGCTGGTCACCGAAATGCACCGGCTTCCGGGCGCGCAGCCCGTAGTGTCGGAAGCGACCGGCGCGGCCCAAGCATCGACCACAGCGGACGAGGCAAACCAGACGATGCCACCCCGCTCACTGCCGCGGCATGACTTGCAGGAGCAAGTCCGGCCCGACCGATATCTCCCCGGTGAACGGCCGGTTGTGGGAGGCGATCAGCACGACGCAGGCCGCCAGACTGATGGAGTAGATCGCGATGGCGATCGCACCGGCCTTCCGGTTGTCGCTGTGGAGGATGGCGATGGTCAAGAGGATCAGTAGCGCAGGCAGCATGACGCCCGTCCATTTAACCCAGTTGATCGTCGATCGGCTGATGTCGATGCGCTGCCGGCGTGCGTCGAGCGCGCTCTGCAGCGCGGCAGCCATCTCGCGCTTCGCGAATGCCTGGGCGTCGCTCTCGGGGACCAGGGAGAGGATTACCTGGAGCGCCTCGGCGTCGGACGTGCGCAGCATGGTCAGCGTGGCCCGTTGACGGGCCATGGCCGGCCATTCCTGGCTCACCGCTTCCTGGATGTGGCGGCGGACGAACGCCCGTATGTGCGCCTCGCGCTCCTTGGGAAAGCTGCCGGCGAGAACGACGATGGTGCGCAACGCGCTCGCTTCGCGGATCACCGCTGCGCTCGCTCGATCGGCTTCGCTCCAGACCTGGGCGGCGAGAAACCCCACGAGCAGGCCGAAGACCACGGCGAGCGGGGTCAGCACCGCGGGCAACACCGCCTTGAACGCCTGCGCCCGATCGCCGGTAGCGAGCGCCAGCACGCCGACGTAGATCGCCATGGCGACGAGTGCAGTCGCAAGGAACACGACCAGGGCCATCCAAACGACCGGGAGGTGGTACAGCCACTCGATCATGTGCGCTTCTCCCTCGACTGCCGCCTGCGTCGCGCGCTCTTGTCGATGGCAGCAAACGCTGGTTGCTTTAGTCGACCGGGCGCGGCAGTTTCTCGACGCCGGCGACGATCTCCTTCAGCAATGGGCAATCGAGTGCTGGACCCACATCTTGCATCCGCACGCTTGAAACAGTCCGTGTTGTGGCACTCGATCCGAGCAATCACGCGAGATTCCAATCGTGCTCAGCTCGGCGGCCGCGGCATCGGCAGCCCGCCGCGGATTCTGACGGAGAAGTTCTCAGCCGCATCTGCTGTGCGCGCGCGATCATTGATCCGGCTCATCGCCTTCAGTTCGGCGAAAGGCCGGCTGGCATCGATGGAGCCGCGTTTGTAAAGCAGTTCAGGCAGATAGCCGTTGGCGAAGAGCCTCCAGGAGAGCGGCGCCTTTCCGCCCGCATCGACCACACGCTGGCGGATAGTGGTAGTGCAGTTCGCAACCAGCGCGTTGTACCAGAGAGGTTGTAGGCTGATAGCGTTCATTGCGTCCAGGTATTTGAGCAGGAGGGCCCGGGCACCCGCCTGTGCCGTCCGCAAACGGTAGAGGTACACATCTTCACCACGGATGTCCGTGCGCAGCTTTATCACGTCGTTTTCGTCGGCCGCGACGTAGATTAGCTCGTACTGCCGGAAGAATCCCGCGACTGCCGAATACTGCTGGTTCTTCCTCTTGCGCGTCTCGATCGAAATGGCCAAGTGCTGTCCATCCGCGAACGACCAGCTCATGATGGTGTGAGCGATCAGCGGCGAGCCCCAGTAGATGAAGAAGATGTCGAGGCCGTCTAGCATAGTGAGGTCGAAGTGGCGCTCTTCCCAGCGCTCGTCGAAGTCGATTGTGCTCCGATAGCGGAAGTTGCGAACGTTCTTCACCGTCACGTGGTGGCCCTGGATCTCGGCGGTCGCCAAGCGTGCCACGTCGGGCTGCCACTCGCGCATGTGCGACGGCCGCTGCGCATACCACCATGCGAATAGCAGCGCGACGATCAGGATCGCAGCGATGGCCGCGATCTGGACGAAGTTGAACGCCTGCGCCGTTCCCACGAGCTACACGTTACCAACGTGCTGTAAATCTTAGATCTCAACCATGACGACAGCGTGCCGCATTTTCGAACGGCGCGGTCCGGCGATCCTTGCAAAGGGCTGCATGTTCACGACCGACGTCCCCGCCTACGATCGATCTCGATTGTGACGACTCAAGCGCTGGGAGGGCGTGATTTCCCGCGAGAAAGCTCCACTTAACAACGATGTGCTGATGGGTCACCGGCTGCGCTGGTACCCATACTCGGACAAGGATCGGTAAGCAGTCAATCCGTCGGTGTGCACGCTCGCTCCGGGTTCGACCGCATCACGCACAAAGGGAAGCAGATACCACTGGCACCCGGCGCAACCTGATCCGACCGACGGCCCTAGGTTCCCCGGGTGTGGCTCTTGAGTTTCGCCCGGCTGAGCAACTTGCTCGAGTGGCGCATCCCCGCACCGCTCTCGTCGGCTCCGATTTACCCTTCAAGCCCTTTCGACCCCGTCGCGGTGCGCGAGAGCATCGCCGCGCAACGGTTAGCCCAGCCGCTCGGGCCCGGGCCGCCAGTCGGTGCCTCCACCATGGCCACTTGATCTCCTTGACTGATCCCCACGAGGGGAACCAGGCGGGTGGCGGCCGGTGCCATCCCTTGACGCCGGCCGCGTCGGCCGCGCAGTATCGAGGTCGCGAGGAACCGATGACCACAGCGCGCCGCTCGTTTCTGGCCGCGACCCTGGTTGGTGCCGTCGTGCCCCCACCCCCTCGGTGGCGGAGGACGCCGCCTTCCGGCGGCGGCGGAGGCTGGGCCGGAGGATCCTTGCCCAAGGGTTGGGCAGTCGGATTGCAGATGGCATTGCCGCGAACGGGTGAGCGATGATCCGCCTGATCCTGATACTACTCGGCGTCGACTATCTGCGCCGGCGCAGCGTCGCGATGTACGGGCTGGGCTTCGCGTTCGTGCTCGCGGGCATCGTGTTGCTCGTCGATTCGCTGGGCAGCTACGGCTACTTCCCTCTCAAGATTTTCGCCGGGCTTCTTGTGGTGGCCGGTGTCTGCGCACTGGCCATGGCGGCGGTCAGTACAGGCGCCATGCGGATCGGCCGCATCATCGAAGGCGTCGTCTTCGTGCTCGCGGCGCTGCTTGTGATGGCGGGCCACTACGGCGGCGACTTCTGGCTGGCGATGATCCTGGGCACCTTGTTCGCGCTCGACGGGCTGCTGCAATGCCTGTCCGCCGTGATCGTCCGCTATCCTCGGTGGCGCTTGGCGCTCCTTGGCGGGCTATGCGAGATCGCCATCGCGGTCAGCTTCTTCTCGCCGTATCCGTTCGGCTACGAGGTCACCGTTCCCTATGCGCTCAGTCTCGCGCTGCTGTTCGTCGGTTGGGGAATGATCTGGATCGCGGTGCGCATGCGCTTGCTGGGGCGAGACGCCACCGTCGGGCAACTGTTGCGCGGCGCGCTCTACCAACGGCCGGACGTGGACGGGCAAGGTGCGTCGGCTGCGGGCAAAGGGCCCGTGGTGGCCGATCCTGCGCCCGATGTCGAGCCGGCGATAAACGTCTACGTCTGGGCGCCGGCGAACGCTGCGCGCCAGATCCCCTTGCAGCGGCGTCCACTGATCGATCGTTATATCGCTGCGGTCGATGCGCACGGCGTGGTCTGGACCGGCCACGTCGCGCTGGAAGCATCGCCGGTGTATATCAGCCTCGATCCGGCGGCGCCCATCAAGCGCTCGCTGGACGAGCTGCGCATCCTGCATGCGGCACCGTACAACAACGTCCCGGGCTACTTTCAAGTGGACTATGGCACTGACGCGAAGCTGCGCGGGTCTTCGACGCAACAGATTCGTATTCGCAACTTCGATGCGGAGAGACTGCAGCACTTCTGGGAACACTACCGCCAAGATACGACCTACAACCTGACGCGTCGCAATTGCGCAGCAAGCGTGGCGCGGGCGCTGGAAGCGGGCCTCGAAGGAGCGGTCAGTCGTCTGCATGGCAACCCCGACTGGGGCTTGTTCATGACGCTCTTGCTGATGCCCGAGCTGTGGATCGCCGCCCAGATCCGCAAGCGCGCGAAAACGATGGCATGGACGCCCGGCCTGGTGCTCGACTATTCCCGCGCGCTGAGCATTCTGGTCGACCCACCCGCCGCCGGCTGGTATCGGATAAGCGCGACGGCGAGGCGCCAGATTCGACGCATCAGGGGTCGACACGTCGAGCACCGAGCCTGAATTCGAGTGGCGACGGATGACTACCGGATCCGGGTGATGCCGCTCGCAGCAGCCTGCCCGCTGTCGGCGGTGCCACGCTCGGGATCTACAGCGTGGTCCGGATCGCGCGGCTGCAAAAAGGGCAGCAGCCCTACCCCCTCAGCCTCCCGCAGGGGCCTGCGCCTCGGCTGCCTTGAGCCTGTTCACCAGCGCCACATACTCGCTCATGGCCAACTCGCGCGCCATCCCGCGCTTGCTTGACCACGCGTCGTACTTCGACCGGCCCACGACGTCCATCAAGCCCGGGCGCGCGCCGGTCACGTCGCCGAGGCTGCCTTGCTTATAGAGCGCGTACAGCGCGAGCAGCGTGTCGTTGTCGGGCGCCTTGCGCAAGGTCTTTGATTGGGCCGCCGCCGCCTCGAACGCGCGCTCTGCCTCGCTCGGCCCATCGGGTATCGGCTCGCCGCCGAAGTGAGCGTCCTCCAGCCTCACATCATCCGGAAACCAACGCGACTCGAGCAGGCGCCCCTGTCGCATCGTCATGGCGAGCACGCCCTGCGACGTGAGCGAACCCGTGCGCAGCGTGGCCGGCACCACGGCCATGCCCGCGTTGACAACCGGCGCGCCGAAGGCGGTGTATACCGAGGCCGGTGATGCCCAGGCTTGCAGTCGCGCCAATCCCTTGCGTCCGCGGAAGATGCCGCTCGTGCGATTGCTGCCGGGCTGGAACCACGCGAAGTCGGGAATGCCGCGTTCGAAGAGAGCGGCGAAGTCGCCTCGCTCCAGGTCGGCGAGTGCTGCCGCGAGAAGTTCGATAGTCTGCGCCGGCGTCATGCGCGGCTCGTCGGTGTTCATGCCGAGCGAACCCGCGACACTGGCGCCGAAGAATTCGAGCACGTTCTTGGCGACGACTTCGCGGTCGTTGTCGATGCAGACCATGTGGTAGCTGTCTTCCAGCACCACCATGCGTGCCTGGCCCGCGCGCGCGCCGGCGCCGATATGCTCCACCAGGAAGTTGGCGGAGTGCAGGCTGGTCAGCTCGTCCAGGCGCGCGTGCACGATCAGCGTCGGGCAAGCGATTCGATCGAGGCCCTTCATCACCATGCCTCGCAGGCGATCGACCTCGCGGATGCACGCAAGCGGCACCCAGCCGTAATGGAAGTTCTCGCCGCGCTCGAACTTTGCCTTCACGATCTCGCGCAGCTGCTCGTTCTTGATACCGTAGGGGTCTTCCTCCGCGACCTTCATTCGCCGCGGCATGCCCGGCACCCGATACAGCAGCGGTCGAAATCCCCGGTACCAGGGCGTCGCCCAGCCATCGATGTAGATTGGCGGCGCCAGCACCACCAGTCGCCCCTTGGCATGCCGTTCGCGCTTGGCCGTCTCGACCGCCAGTAGCGCGCCCATGCACATGCCCATTACATGCAGCACCTCGTGCTGTTCCAACACTTCGAGGTACTTGGTGCGGACCGCGTCGATCCAGTCCTCGGCATGCACGTCCGACAGGTCTTCTGGCTTGGTACCGTGGCCGGGCAGGGTGAGCGAGTGAGTAGCGAAGCCGGCGTTCTTCAACCGCTTGTGCATCGAACCCAGGTCGTACTGGGTACCGCCCAGCCCATGGATCAGGAACACGCCTGGTTCGGTCATGCGCCCCCCTCCGGCGTCACGAGCCGCAGCAGGGCCACCACCTGCTCCACCTTGCCATCGGGGCCGCGCACGCCGGCCAGTTGCTCGTTCACGCGGGAGTACTGGCCGCCGCCCAAATGCACGGCGTAATCCTGGTCGCTGGAAGGCACGTCGCCGCGCAGAACCGCTGACCAGTTGGCTTGCACCAGGCCGCGCTCGGCGGCCTCGATGCGGTCGAGCCATTCGCTCACGGTACTCACGGTGCTGACGGCAGGCCCCAGCACCAGCGCGGCGCCGTCGCCCCAGGTCGCGCGACCGGTGACGGCGTCGTACTCCACGCTCGCGACGCCGACGCCAAGCATCGTGCGCTCGTATCGCAGCCGCCAGGCGCGCGCCTGCTCGAGCGCGAGGCGACGGTCTTCCGTGAGGGCGCGCCCCAGCCGAATCGCCAGGACCCACACTATGACAAAGACTTGCACCGCGACCACCGCTTGGCCGGGGAAGTCCTCGGCGATTGCGAACGGGCCGCCACCGCTCGCGGTGCGCCACACCATATACAAGGAGCCGACCAGCGTAGCCAGCGAGCCACCGCGCGGCCCCCACAGCAGCCCCGTGAGCAGCAGGAAGGGCATCGGCAAGTAGGCGAGCGTCGACGCGAGGCCGCCAAACTGCTGGCCGGCGTTGTCGCCGAATACCACCAGCACCGTGACCGCGAAGGCGAGGAAGGCGAGCGCTCCGCCGAGGAACTGCGGCATCGGCATGCCCCCTGAGCGCATGATGTGAAAGCCGCGAAACGCGATCACCACCGGCACGACCAGCAGCACGCCGAGGCCAGTGGAAGTGGTCCATGTGAGCCACTCGCTCCAGAAGTCGATGCCGCGACCGTGCCATTCCCACAGCTGCGCGCCGAGCACGCCGCCGAGGGCCGACCCGATCAGCGCACCGGCGATCAGGAGCGCGGTGCCGGCGGGTCGTCTCGGGTCGTGACGACCCAGTGTCGCGATCCAAGCACCGATCGCCATGCTGATAGACTCGATGGCGCCGCCAGCCAGCGCGCCGCCCCACCCCAGGCCGTGCGCTATCGCGATCCAGATCGTCGCCGCGATGCCGCCGCCGATGAGGATGGCGGGCCACGACCAGCGCGCGCAGATCAGCAATGCGGAAAACAGGACGCCGGCCGCCAACCAGACAGGAGTGGTCTGCGTGGTGGCCCGCGCGACGGCTCCGGACAGGACTCCGGTCGCAAGGTACAGAACTGCCACCAGGACGCCCAGTAGAAGTTGTTGCATCGCGTCCCCCTCGAGCTGCGAAAGAATCTGCATCCATCATAGCGACGTGCCCGGCAGCCGTCGACATGTGCTTCGCCGGCCTCTATGGCGAGCCACCCAACGTTTCGAAGCCGGCGAACCCGGCCGCAGCCCGGCCGGACCCCGCCTATGTCGGCACCTACACGAACCCCTATGTGGGTGACATCGACGTCGTGGCGCGGACCGGGAAGCTCGAGATCGTCGAAGGTCCGAACGACATACGATTCACCTCGTCCGATCTCCAGGACACGCTTGTACAGAAACAGTAGAGCTGCGAGCGCTTGCCTGTGCGTCGAAGGCGAAGCACCACGCCGGTTGGCGAGGAAAGACAAGAAGGCGGCGAGCTCGCAGCCACGCGTGTCGCGCGGGTGACGAAGGCGAAATCTGACAAACCAGCGAATCCGGTGGAGGTACGAGCGTTCCGTGCTTAAGCTGTAATGGCAATAACGGAGCCGCTCACGCACCTGGTCGAGCAATGAAGCGCACGGCGTGCTCGCCCGTCTCGAGCCCGCATCCTGAGCATCGCATAACTTTACCGGCGGGAAACATGCGGCTTACAGGTCGCGCTCACGATGTACGGCGCGGGATGGTCCCCGCAGAGTTGAAGGAGCGTCGATGCGCCGAGGCAGTGCAGCGTCAGTTGCGCTTGTGCTCTCGGCCGTCTGCGCAGGATGCGAAAGCTGGAGCGGCTTCGGCTTTCGCACCGACGGCCGCGAAATGCCGCGCCTCAGACAGGTGCTCACCTTTGAGACGGGCACGGTGGTGGCAGATGTCGGCGCCGGCAAGGGTGAACTGACCCTCGCCCTTGCAAGAGAGGTGGGGTCGAACGGGCACGTCTTTTCTACCGAGATCGACCCAGGACGCCTGCGGCGGCTTCGCGAGACGCTCGTCGCCGCCAAGCTCGACAATGTGACGGTGGTCGAAGCGTACAGTAGTGAAACCGGATTGCCGCCGAACTGCTGCGACGTGATCGTGCTGCGCCGCGTGTATCACCATCTGACCGACCCCCCGGGCATCAACGCCAGCTTGTTGCGCTCGTTGCGGCCGGGTGGCGTGCTCGCCGTCATCGACTTCCCGCCGCCCTTCTTCTTGAGCCGAGGCCAGTTCGGGGTTCCCGCGAAGATCGTCATTAGTGAAGTGATGAGCAGTGGATTTGAACTGCTCCGCCTGATCGCCGATTGGCCAGGCCGGGGCCCGCTCGAGAGCTACTGCGTGGTGTTCCGCAAGCCGCGGTGACCCCGACGCGCCCGTTAGGTACCGGCGGCGGCGCTATATATAAACGCCCCCAAGGTGTTGCAGGAGCCGGCGAGCGGTGCGAGTCGCTAAGCCATCGCCCACTCGCAGGTCCCGACTAATGTTTGTAATGCCACATTGCGAAGAACATTCGTTTGAGTCCGACGTTACGGATCTTGCGAAATACTGGAAATCAGGCGGCCGCGGAGACATGGCGTGGTACACGATTCCAAACACGCAGTGAGCCCCGGACAGACCGCGGCCGACGTTGCCAACTTCGGCCTTATCCGCCCGCCCTTCGTCTACCTGGGCTCGATCGGCCTCGGCCTGCTCGTTCATTTGTTCTGGCCGGTGCAGTTGCTCCCAGTTTCAGTCGGCGTACCGATCGGTGTCATGGTCGTGTTCGTGGCCGGCGCTCTCTTCATTTCCGCAGTGCGCACGTTCCGAAAGGCGGGCACATCCATCCCAGGCAACCGCCCCACGACCACCATTGTTCGCACGGGGCCATATCGCTTTAGCCGCAATCCCATCTATCTCGCTTTCACGCTCTTTCAGATCGGACTCGCTGCATGGGTCAACAGTCTCGGCCTGCTGCTCGCGCTTCTTCCCGCGCTGGCCCTCATGGTGCTGGTGGTCATTCCGCGAGAAGAGCGCTACCTCGCGGCTCGGTTTCCCTCCGAGTACCTGCCGTACATGCGCGCCGTCCGTCGCTGGCTATAGGAGGGCGCGTACTATGCCACTACTCTTTTCATACGACACTAGGCGATCACCCGCAAGCCAGGGCCCGAGCACCGTTTGCCCGTCGCGCGTGCGTCCGCTTTCGAAGAACCTGGACGACCGGATAGGGTCGCGAAAGGCCGTTCACAGACGTCGTCGAGAGGATGATGCTGCGCGAGCGGGGCGACTCGTAACAACGGCTTGGGCGTTGTGCGGCGAGTGGGCCGAACCTCGCCATTCGACGCGATTCTTCCCGGGTTCGAAAAGCGTGCTTTTGTTCTAGCGCCATTGGAGCAATCGCACCAAGGCGCACGTCTCGCATCGGTGGGCGTGACCATCGTCTTTGGCCCAGACGTTCCCTATACGTGGCCCATCGCCTCACGCATCCGCGCCGCAAGGTCCAGCAGGGGGGAGCTCAGTTCGCCGACGACGGCCGTCGTTGACACCTGGGTCGCTACGCTCATGTTGAGGACGTAGACGGGGTGATCCTCCACGACGATGGGCGTTGCCAGTGCGACGACTTCCGGTTGCCAGGACGCGGCGCAGTAACCCCGATGGCGGACGCTGTCGATGGCCTCGGCGATCTCACGCTCCAGTGCTCGCCAGCCTGAGGTGCGACGCGCCCTGAACTGCGCAATGAGCGCCTGTCGCCGCGCGTCCGAGGCCACCGCCAGGTACGCTCGCCCCAGCGACGTCAACTCGATCGGAACGCGCTGGCCCGCCACGACGTTGCGCAGTGACACCTTGCGGTTGTAGCGCACCGACTCCAGGTACACCATCTCGTCTCGATCGGCGACGGCCAGCCCGACGTTGATCCGCCGCTTCTCGGCGACGCTGCGCATCATCGGCGCCGCCACCTGCAGCACGGGAGAGCCCGAGCGCATCGCGTGCGCGAAGCTCAGCATGGGCGCGGCGAGGCGATAGGCCCGCTGACGACGATCGTGATCCAGCAGACCCGTCCCGACCAGCGTCTGCGTCAAGCGGCTCACCGTCGCGCGTGACAGCCCCGTGCGCTCGGCCAACTCGCCGTTGCCCAGCAGATCGGCTCCCGGCCGGAAGGCCCGCAGGATCTCGACGCCCCGCTCCAACGAGCGGTTCTGCGCCGGTTGCTCGAGCCGCGTGCGCCGCGGCGGGCTCTCCGGGGACCTCTTCATCGATGCCTCCTCTGGGCGCCATTTCCACCTGATGGAATTGTGCCAGTGCGCGGCGCGCGTTTGCCGCCTAAGCTTCTCCAGACGCAAAGACGCTTTCGACAGCAGCTCTCGCCCGACATCCGCCGCGACTCAGGAGCCAATCCCATGCAGAAGCCCTTCACCTCGACGCTCAGCAAGCTCGGCGCATTCATGGCAATCGCCGCCGCTCTCGGCGGCTTCGCGACGCCGCCGGCGCTCGGCCGCCTACCCGGACAAGCCGGTGCGCATCGTCGTGCCGTTCGCGCCCGGCGGCGGTACCGACCTGATCGCCCGCACGCTCGGCGCCGGCATGTCGCAAGAGCTCGGGCAGACCGTGATCGTCGAGAACAAGCCCGGAGCGGGCACCATCATCGGCACGGACCTGGTGGCGAAGAGCGCTCCTGACGGCTACACGCTGGTGATCGCCTCGTTTGCGCACGCCGTGAACCCCAGCATTCACCCGAAGCTCCCGTACTCGACCGACAAAGCCTTTGCCCCCATCGTTCTCATCGGCCGCTCGCCCAATGTCCTCGTCGTCAAGCAGGACAGTCCTTACAAGACCGTCCAGGACGTCATCGCCGCCGCCAGGGCCAACCCGAGGAAGCTGACCTACGCGTCGCAGGGCAATGCCACTTCGGCTCACCTCGCGGGCGAACTGTTCCGAAGCCTCGCCAACGTCGATCTGACGCACGTGCCTTACCGCGGCGCCGGCCCCGCCCTCACGGATCTGCTCGGCGGGCAGGTGGACATGATGTTCGCCACGGCAGCCGCCATCGGCGCGTTCCTCGACAGCGGCAAGCTGCGCGCGCTCGGTGTCACCACGGCCGAGCGCTCCCCCGCGCTCGCAGGCGTGGCGACAATCGCCGAGAGCGGCGTGCCCGGCTACGTCGTCGAGAGCTGGTATGGCCTGTATGCCCCTGCCGGCACGCCCCCGGCGGTGATCGCGCGCCTGAACGCCGCCGCCAGGAAGGCGGTGCAGACGGAAGCCTTCCACAAGCGAGTCCAGGCCGAAGGCCTAGTGATCAGCGCCGGTACGCCGGCCGAGCTCGAGAGCTATGTGCGCTCGGAGGAGGCCCGTTGGAGAAAGATCGTCAAGGAAGGCAACATCACAGCGGAGTGAAGTCGCAGACATTGCAAAGGAGACTTGAGATGACGACCAGCTTGATCGATCTGCGGATTCAGTCCGGCATCGCCACCATCTACCTCAATCGCCCGGAGAAGCGCAACGCGATGAGCGACGACATGCGCACCGAGTTCATCGCCGCGCTCGAACGCGTCGCCGGCGACCAGTCGATCCGCGCGCTCGTGCTCACCGGCAATGGCAAGGGCTTCTGCGCGGGCGGCGACGTCGCCGGCATGGAGCGGCGCATGCAGGCACCGGTCGGCGAGGTTGGGTTCAACGGCTGGAGCCGCCAGCAGCGCGTGCACCACGCCGTCTCGCTGCTGCACACGCTGCCCAAGCCGACCATCGCCGCGGTCAACGGCGCAGCCTCCGGCCTGGGTGCGGACACGGCGTTGAGCTGCGACTTCATCCTTGCCAGCAACGCGGCGAGCTTCACCTGGTCTTACATCAACCGGGGCTTGATCCCCGACGGCGGTGGCATGTACTTCCTGCCGCGCCGCGTCGGTCTCGCAAAAGCGAAGGAACTGATCTTCAGCGGCCGGAAGGTCGACGCCGAAGAGGCGCTTCGGCTCGGCATCGCCGACCGCATGGCGAGCGCCGAGACCCTGGTCGCCGACGCGCAGGCCTGGGCGGCCGAGTTGAGCAGGGGTTCAGCCACTGCGCTGGCCTTGGGCAAGACCATCCTGAACCAGAGCTTCGAACTGCCGGCGGACCAGGTGTTCGCGCAGGGCAGCCAGGCTCAGGGCATCTGCTACACGAGCAGCGAGCACCGCGACGCGGTGATGGCGTTTCTGGGTAAGCGCGCGGAGGAGAATACCGAGCAGCGCCGCAGCAAGGAGTAAGCGACATGGACGCAATTTCCCGCCTCCTCAAGCCGCGCAGCGTTGCCGTCGTCGGCGCGTCCGCCGACGTGAACAAGACCGCCGGTCGCCCGGTGCTCGTACCTGCGGAAGCACGGCTTTGCCGGGGAGATCTATCCGGTCAATCCGCGCGTCGAAAGCATCGACGGGCTGCGCTGCTATCCCGACATCCAGTCCTTGCCCCAGGTGCCCGATGTCGGCCTCGTCCTGCTCGGTGCGGAGCGCGCGCACCTGGCGGTGCGAGACCTGGCCGCGCGCGGCACGGCAGCCGCCATCGTGCTGGCCAGCGGCTACACCGAGACCGGCGAGGAAGGCGCGCGCCGGCAGAAGCAGCTGCTCGAGGCCGCGGGCCGCATGCGCCTGCTCGGCCCGAACACCATCGGACTGGTCAACCTGACCGACAACATCCCCCTGTCGGCCAGCGGCGCTTTGGAGATGGACCACTTCCCCGTGGGCTCCATCGGCGTCGTGTCGCAAAGCGGCGGCATTCTGGGCGCACTGCTCTCGCGTGCCGCAGCGCGAGGCATCGGTCTGTCCAAGCTGGTGTCGACGAGCAACGAGGTGGATCTCGACCTGGCCGACTTCGTCGATCACCTCGCCGACGACGAGCACACGAGGGTCATTGCCCTGTACGTCGAAAGCGTGCGCAACCCTGAAAAGTTCCGTGCGGCGGCGCTGAAGGCGGCACGCGCGGGGAAGCCGGTCGTGGCGTTCAAGATCGGCCGGTCCGAGGCCGGTGCCAAGGCGGCCGTCTCGCACACCGGCGCGCTCGCCGGTGCAGACCGCATGTACGACGCGCTGTTCAGGCAAGTCGGTGTGATCCGGGCGCAGGATTTCAGCGACCTGCTCGACATCCCGGCGACCCTGTCGACCGGGCGCAGGCTGCGCGGCAATCGCGTGGCGATCCTCACCTCGACCGGGGGCGCGGGCACGCTGGTGTCCGACAGCCTGGGTGTCTCGGGCTTCGAGACGCCGGGACCCGACGCCGAGACCGCCGCCCGCCTGCGTGCGCTGCAGTCCGGCGACCATGCCGCGCTCGATCGCAACCCGATCGACGTCACGCTGGCTGGCTTGCAGCCGGACTTGCTGCGCGGCGCCATCAAGGCCCTCCTCGACAGCCCGAGCTACGATGCGCTCACCATCATCGTCGGGTCGTCCGGACTGGCGATGCCGGAGCTGATGGCCGGCGCCATCCAGGACTGCCTGCCCGCCAGCGACAAGCCGGTGTTGGCATTCGTGAGCCCGCATGCCCCCGAAGTGGCTGCCCTTCTGAACCAGCGCGGCGTGCCGGCATTCACCGCGCCCGAGAGCTGCGCCGTCGCGCTCCAGGGCATGCTGCACGCCGTCCGCTGGAAACCGCCGGCCGCGGCGACCACCGTCCCGGCTCGGGTGTCTACCGCCGACTTCCCGGCCGGCTCGCTGGACGAAGCGCAGGCCAAGGAATTGTTCGCACGCTTCGGCGTGCCGGGCGTGCGCGAGACGGTCGTCACCACGCCGGCTGAAGCGGAGCGCGCCGCGCGCGAACTCGGCGGCCGTGTGGTATTGAAGATCCTCTCGGGGCAGATCACCCACAAGAGCGATGTCGGTGGCGTGGCCGTCAACCTCACCGCGGAACAGGTGGGCGCACGCCTGACCGCGATGGCGGCCGAGGTCGAGACGAAGGCGGGAGCGGCGCCGAAGCGTTTCCTCGTGCAGGAAATGGTGTCGGGCGGCACCGAGCTGATCCTCGGCTTCCACCGCGACCCGCTGGGGACGGCAATCCTGCTTGGCATGGGCGGCCTCACCGCCGAGCTGTTCAAGGATACGGCGATGCGGCTGCTGCCGGCGGAGGGGGGCCTGAGCCGCGACGAGGCGCTGGATCTCGCGCGCGAACTGAAGACATGGCCGCTGCTCGACGGTTTCCGCGGCCGCCCGAAGGCCGACGTGGAGGCACTGGTCTCGGCGATCGTCGCCTTCTCCCAAATGGCAGCGCAGATGGGAGACCGTATGGTCGAGGCCGAGATCAACCCCGTCTTCGTCTTGCCGGAGGGGCAGGGTGTGCGCGCGGCCGACGGTGTCGTCGTGCTGGGTGCCTGAGGTGCGGATGATCGCTGCAGAGCGCGGCATTCCGATCGCGACCGACACGGCTGCCGGCTCGCGTAGTTGACGGCAGATACCGGAGCCCATAACCGAACCACCAACGACGGAGGCACAACGCCAATGGCCAGCAGATCTGAAGATTCACTATTCGAGGGCCCACGAGAACACACATCGACCACGACCACCCAGGTTCAAGAACTGGTGGCCAGGGCGCGCGTCGCCCAGGCCGTTTTCGAATCGTTCACGCAGCGCGAGGTCGATGCCATCGTCAAAGGCATCGGCAAATATGTCTATGACAACGCCGAGATGCTGGCGCGCATGGCGGTCGACGAGACCGGCATCGGCGTCTATGAGGACAAGATCATCAAGAACAAGGGCAAGGCGCGCACCATCTGGAACAACCTCAAGGGCAAGAAGTCGCGCGGCATCATCGCGGAGAAGGCCGAGGCCAACATGATCCTCGTCGCCAAAGCGATGGGCGTGGTCGGCGCGGTGACGCCGGTCACCAACCCGATCGTGACCCCGATGTGCAACGCGATGTTCGCGCTCAAGGCGGGCAACGCCGTGATCTTCGCGCCGCATCCGAAGGCCGAGCAATGCACCGCGCATCTGACCGAAGCCTTCGCGCGCGTCGTCAAGGCCGGCGGCGGACCCGATGACCTGGTGCAGATGATTACCGATGGCTCGGTGGAGACGACGCGCGAGTTGATGAAGGACGTCGACGTAGTGGTCGCGACGGGCGGCGGCGCGATGGTGCGCTCGGCGTACTCCTCGGGCAAGCCGTCCTACGGCGTGGGGGCGGGCAACGTGCCGGTCATCATCGATCGCGACGTGGATCTCAAGGAGGCCGCCGACAAGATCGTCACCGGCGCCGCGTTCGACAACGGCATCATCTGTTCGCACGAGCAGTTCGTGCTGACGCCGGCGGAGCTCTATGACGACACGATCAAGGCCTTCCTCGCCACCGGCAAGGTGTGGTTCACCGCGGACAAGAAGGAGGTTCAGAAGCTGCGCGACCTGGTGTTTCCGGAGGGCCATCTGAACAAGGATGTGGTGGGCAAGTCGGCTGCGGACATCGCCGCGCGGGTCGGCATCGAGATCCCGAAGACCACTCGCATCATTCTGCTGCCTGCCGAAGGCGCGGGCACCGAGGATGTGCTCGCAAAGGAGAAGCTTTGCCCGGTGGTCGCGATCCTGTCCTACAAGACGTTCGACGAGGCGGTGGCCAAAGCCAAGGCGAACCTGCTGGTCGAAGGCGCGGGCCACTCGGCGGCGCTGCACTCCAACAATGAATCGCACATCCGTTACACCGGCGTGGAGCTGCCGATCAGCAGGCTCGTCGTGAACCAGCCGAGCTCGCTGACCGCAGGGGGCTCACTGACGAACGGATTCGCGCCGACCACGACGCTCGGCTGCGGCTCCTGGGGCAACAACTCGATCTCGGAGAACCTCGACTACAAGCATCTGATGAACGTTTCGCGGATCGGCAAGGTGATCACGGGCAAGAAGGTTCCGACGGACGCAGAAATCTGGGCCTGAATGATCCGCGATCGTGTCCGATGACGGGCCGTTAGGCGTCGGTCGCTTGGAGCGACGAGCGCTTGGTCTCCTTTGCTCAGAGTAGATTGGCGATCAGGCGGGCGGCGCGCTCCGTCCCGCCGCTCGGCGCGTCTCGATACTGCACGGGCTTGGCCAGATGGTCGAGGATGGCCATGCCCAGCTCCTCTACGCCGACGCGGTCGTAGTCCATGCGCACGCCGGCCCCGAGTCGGTCCAGGCGACGGGCGACGTGGAAGGTCTGCTCGAAGTGGTTGCGGAGCGGGAAGTAGAGGAAGGGCGTCTGGAAGGCGGCCAGCTCCATCGTCGTGGTCAGGCCTCCCTGGACGATCGCCAGGTGGGCCGCCGCGTGATGGCGGAAGAGCTCGGGCACGAAGGCGCGCACGTCGATCTGGGGCCCGCGGGGCAGCTCGTCGGCCGCGAGCCGCGGCCCGGCCACGAGGATCATCCGGGCGTCGGGCACCTTGGGGGCGACCAGAGAGAAGGCCTCGGCGCACTTCCGGAGCAGGCTCCGCCCTACCCGGCTACCGCCCACCGAGACCAGGATGACGCGCTCGTCGTCGCGGAAGCCCAGCTCGCGGCGGAGCGCGGCCTTGTCCCGGTACTTGGCCGGGTCGAAGTGGTAGGTGTAGCCCGGGAAGGCGAAATGCTGCCGGGCCCACTGCCGCATGTTGGGGAGGTCGGGGCCGAAGTCGCGGTCGAGCACGTCCTCGTCGTCGCCCACCATGATGGAGAGATCGCGGACGTCCGGGTGGAGGCGCAGGTGGTCGATGTTCTCCGAGTTCTTGTCCCACGCGCGCTTGAACTCGACGGAGCTCGGCTCGTCGCGCATGGGCAGCATCCCGATGAAGTCGGTCATGAAGACGTAGGGCGCTCGCTTCAGCTCGGGGTTCTCGTGCAGGAAGTAGTCGAGGTCCCATCCCTCGTCACCCACCCAGAGGTCGTAGGCCTCCCGCTCCACGACGTCGGCGAACGTCATGAAGTTGGCGTGCATGATCTCGTCCATGTCCCACAGCGCGTTGAAGGCGTGTAGCTCGTGGTCTCCCGACCAGCCCTCGAAGTGCGCCGTCTCGTTGTGCAGCAGGCGGGTGGCCGGATGCAGCCGCTCGCCCCACGCCTCCACCACGCGATCGGCCGGATTGGCGGCGAGGAAGTCCACCGTCGCGTCCGGGTAGACCTCTCGGAGCTTCCGGGCGATGGCCAGGTCGCGCTGGATGTGACCGAGGCCGATGGGGCTCGAGAGCCACAGGATCCGCCGCTGTGCGGTCCGGCGCGTCGAGCGCGGCGGGGTCTTCCGCTCGGCGGTGGCGGGGATCCGGTGCGACTCCACCGGACGGTCCAGGACGAAGTCCCGGATGAGGTGGTTCACCTTGACCGCGTGCCGGCCGTGGAGGACGTGACCGGCCCCCTCGAACGTGACCAGGCGGGCGCCGGGAACGGCAGCGGCGAGCTTCTCGGCGTGCGAGTACGGCACGATCTTGTCGGCCGTCCCGTGGAGCGCGAGGGTCGGGGTCTGCATCCGGGGCAGCAGATCGTAGACGTTCGAGCCGTCGATGGCTCTGAGCGATTCCACGAGAACTTCGGGGGTGGTCTCGCTGCTCCAGGCGATACAGTCCTCGACGCCCTTTAGTGAATGTGGCTCGGGCAGGCACCGGGCGAACAACCGCTGCTGCCAGGTGGAGAAGCTGTCCCGGATCACGGGCGCGACCTTCTCCTCGAAGGGCTGGGGTACCGACTCCGAATATTGACCGCTCAGCAGGATGAGATGGGACAGACGATCGGGATGCTCCACCGCGTAGCGGAAGGCGAGCATCCCGGCGCAGGAGTAGGCCACTAGGGCGAAGGGGGGCCGCACCGCCGTCTCGAGCACGGCGAGGAAGTCCTGGTAGCGGGTGTCGAGGTCGTATCCGCCGGCCGGCCGGTCCGATTGCCCGTTGCCCCGCAGGTCCATGGTGACCACGCGGAAGTAGCGCGAGAGGTACGGGACCTGGTTCTTCCACTGCCGGCTGTAGGTGGCCGGCTGGCACTGGGGCAGCAAGAAAAGATCGCGGCCCCCGCTGCCCGTCACCTGGTAGAAGAGCTTGACCCCATCTCGCGAGGTGTACATCGGTTACCTCCGGTGATCGAGTGCCACTAAGGATGTTCGCACATTACTCTGGATTCCAAAGTTTGCGCCGAGTGCCCAACGGCTGGCGATCCAGTTCAAACTGCTAAGCTAGTGGACAAGATCGACTGCGCTCTGCATCACGCGCGCGGCGCCGACAACGCGAATGGAGGAGGAGAGACATGGCTGAGAACGGCGGATCGCATTGCTGCGGCCCGGGTTATGCCTCGCCGGCCGAGGCGATGAAGGCCCCCCGCGAGAAGCTCCTTTACACGGTCGCGCTCTATATCGGCACGGGCATCCAGAAACCGGACTACCTGGCGACTATCGACGCGGACCCGGAGAGCCCCACCTACAGCCAGGTCATCAGCCGGCTGGACATGCCGGGCATTGGCGACGAGTTGCATCACATGGGCTGGAACGCCTGCTCGTCCTGCCATCACGATCCGACCAAGCAGCGGCGCTACCTGATCGTGCCGGGTGTCCGCTCGTCGAACCTGCACATCGTCGACTGCGGCATCGACCAGAGGGCCCCGCGCCTCCACAAGGTGATCGAGGGCGCCCACATCAAGTCGCAGACCAATCTGTCGGCTCCGCATACCGTGCACTGCCTCGGCTCCGACATCATCATCTCGATGCTCGGCGACGCGCGGGGAAACGCACCCGGCGGCTTCCTGCATCTGAACGAGAATTTCGACATCGTCGGGCGATGGGAGAACGACCTGGGCGGCATGAAGTTCAACTACGACTTCTGGTACCAGCCGCGCCACAACGTGATGGTCTCGTCCGAATGGGCGGCGCCGAACACCTTCATGCCGGGCTTCGACCTCGAGGAGGTCGGCCAGCTCAAGTACGGCCGCGAGATCCACTTCTGGGATTTCAAGGGCAAGCGCGTCGAGAAGACCATGTACCTGGGCGAGGACGGTCTGGTGCCGCTGGAAGTCCGTTTCCATCACGACCCGGATTCGAGCCACGGCTTCGTCGGCGCCGCCCTCTCGTCCAACATCATTCATTGGTGCAAGCGGGACGGCGGGTGGATCTGGGAGAAGATCATCGACGTCGAGAACGTGCGCCACCCGGAATGGCCGATCCCGGTGCCGGGCCTCATCAGCGTGATCCTGATCTCGATGGACGATCGGTTCCTCTATTTCTGCAACTGGCTGCACGGCGACATTCGCCAATACGACATCTCGGACCCGTCGCAGCCGAAGTTCACCGGCCAGGTCTGGATGGGCGGGCTGCTGAACAAGGCCCCCGTCGTCAACGGTCGGCGCATCACCGGCGGGCCGCAGATGATTCAGCTCTCGCTCGACGGCAAACGGCTCTACGTCACCACCTCGCTGTTCTCGACGTGGGACAACCAGTTCTATCCGGAGATCCGGCAGAACGGCGGCTGCATGCTGATGGTCGACTGCGACACCGGGAGCGGGGGCATGTCGATCAACCCGGATTTCTTCGTCGATTTCGGGAAGGAGCCGAACGGCCCCGCCCGCTGTCACGAGACGCGGTATCCGGGGGGCGACTGCACCTCGGATATCTGGCTCTGAAGATGGCGGAGGTCACGATCACGCTTGCCAACCGGGGCGGCGCGTCGTTCCGGGTCGATCGACGCAAGCCGCTGCTCGACGCGCTGGAGGCGCAGGGCATTTCGCTGCCCTATGGCTGCCGCTACGGCGGCTGCATCTCCTGTGCCGCGAAACTACTGTCGGGCGAGATCGACCAGCGCGCCGGCGTCGCGCTGAACCAGCGGCAGCTCGCCGACGGCTATGTCCTCCTCTGCGTTGCCCGGCCTCTGGCCGACTGCACATTCGATGTCGGCGTCGAGAGCCATGACAGGCTCTACCGCAATCCCTTCGCCAGCCCTCTCGCGCCGCACGAGCTGAAGCCCGGCATCGTGACACCGCTGGAGGATGCGCCATGACGCCCGCCGCCCACATGGACCATGACCAGGACTACCCAGCGGACTATCTCGCCACCATCCTGAAGGACGTGAAGACCATCGCCATGGTTGGCGCCAGCTCGGACCCCACCAAGTTCAGCTATGGCGTACTCAGAGTTCTGCACGAAACCGGCTATGACATGATCCCGGTCAATCCCAACGAAGCCGGTCACGAGATCCGCGGGCTGCGGGTCTACGAGTCGCTGGCGGCGATTGACCGGCCGGTGGACATGGTGCAAGTGTTCCGCAGCTCCGATGCGCTGCCCGGGATCGCACGCGAGGCGATCGATATCGGCGCGAAGGTGCTGTGGGCGCAGCTTGGCGTGCGCAACGACGAGGCGGCCCGGCTGGCAGAGGCTGCAGGCCTGAAGGTCGTCATGAACCGGTGCCCGAAGATCGAGCTGTTCCGCCCGTTTTGGAAGCCCCGTCTGAACCAGGCGATTTAGCCCCGTGCCGACAGGCTCGGCTGACCGGAGCCGTCATGCGGCGCGGCATCGGGACATCGTCCCGCGCTACAGTGAGCTGAATAGCCCTAAGCACGGCGGCGGCCTACCTTGGTTCGCCGGCACTCAAGCTCGCGACAGCAGCAGCGATCGGCGCCCCGAGCTGCGGCACCGCCTTGCGCAAGCCGCACTTCTGGAGCGCCGGGCATCGTCTTGCCCAAACGGATGCGCCTGACCGAACTCGACGTCCCCGCCATCGCGCTCAGCGCCTTAGCAAACCTCGCCGCAGCGAAGAAATGTAGTGCCGAGTTCTGGGCGGAAACGGCAACCGAGTCGCCTGGCCGGGCCCTTGCAGCCACCCAGTCCACGAGGACGGTCCCGTCTCAAGGGCTGCGCCGTTTCCTGGGACTCAGGCCGGATTCCCAGGCGCTAGAGACGTTCGCGATCTCGGTAAGAACGTCGCGGTCCGATCGGCCGGAACTCTTGAGGACGTGAAAGCCATGATCGGCGCCCTCCAGCCAGTGCATGGTCCAGTGGCCGGTGAGGCGATCGACCACCCGCTCCATCAGGTCGCGCCGGCACAACGCATCCCGGGTCCCGTTCACACACAGGACGGGGACTTCGATACGGGCAAGATGCGCGTCCCGCAGCTTCTCGGGTTCGCCTGCCGGATGAAGGGGGTAGGCGAGTAGAAGGAGCCCGTCGCAAGGGAACTCATCGGCAGCCAGCATCGAGGCCGCCCGCCCACCCATCGAGCGCCCACCGAGAATGAGTCTCTCCGGGTCAACCTCCCGGCGAACGTGCGCAACTACCGAGCTGAAACACGCCAACAGGCGGGCCATCGGGTCCGGACGGCTGGCCCCCTTCTCGCGGTAGAGGAAGTTGAAACGAACGACATGAAGCCCGCGTCCGCGCAGTTGCTCGGTCAGAGCGAGCATGCCCTTGTCGCCGATGTGGCCGCCGGCGCCATGGGCGCAAACAAGGAGTGCGCCAGCAGTCGACGCCAACGCGGGCTCGAAGATCGCGGATGTCTCCTCGTCGGCCCCGACCTTGACGCGCCACGCTGTGCCGGTGCTCGAAGCCACGCCGTCGAATGCTACCGTGACCACGCGGATCGAGCGCGGAAAAAAGAGCGGCGCCACGAAGGCGCCGCGAGTATCCCGCGTGAGGAGGGGGGGTCGCGGGACTGAGAGTCAGTGGTTGAACGTCACAAACGCTGGCCCGCCGCTCGCGCGGTCGAGTATCCGCATGCGACGCTCCAGGTCCTCGGCATCGGTCGCGGCGGAGAGGTATTGCTCATCCGGATTCCGGGGTTGCCACGAAAGCCGGAAGCGCCGCATGATGATCGCTCGTTCCGCTTCGGGTGCGGCGCTGCAAGACGATTTGCGATCGCCCATCAGTCAACCCCCTTTCATCTGCTCGCATGAGTCATTGGCCGCACTCTGCGCGCCAGGGCCTTGCAGATGGCTGACGTATTGCGACTTCCGCGTGATCACCGGTCGGCTTCCGCAGTCGTGCGCACGCGGGCGCATGTTCGCCCGCATTGCGGCGGGATGACAGCGCTAGATCGAAAGAACTAATCCGTAACCCCTTGATTGTCTTCAGGCATGCGTCAGGCATCGGTCAGTCGCCGGATGCTAAGTTCGCGTCCCAGGGCCGCTTCGCTCGTGGGGCTGACGATCCGCAAGTCAATCAGTCAGTTATCGGACAGGAGTCGCAGACAAGTGGACACGCTTACCGAAGTGCTGAAGACGATCCGGCTCACCGGCGCCGCCTTCTTCGAATCGGAGCTGAGGGCTCCGTGGTCGGTCGTAGCACCGTCTTCGCGCCAGATCGCGGACGCGCTCATGCCCGACGCCGACCACGTCGTGCCCTATCACCTCGTCACCGCGGGTCGTTGCGTCGTGAAGCTGCTCGACGGGCCGACGATCGAACTCGGGGCAGGCGACGTGGTCGTGTTCCCGAACGGCGATCACCACATGCTTGGCGGCACGCCCCAGTTCGGGTCGGTGAGCATGACCTCCGATGACCTCACGAAGCTGCTCGTCCGGGGAAAGGTCACGCCGATCCGCGGCGGGGGCGACGGCGCAGCGACCGAAATGGTGTGCGGGTTCTTCGCCTGCGACAGGCGGCTCTCGGCACCGATCCTCGCCGGGTTGCCGCGCATGTTCCGGGTGAGCCTGAGCGACGATCCCGCTGCGAAGTGGCTGCGGAGCTCGGTGCACTACTCGGTCGTCGAGACCGCGCAGCCGCGCGCCGGCGCGGAGATGTTGCTGGCGAAGCTGTCGGAGCTGCTGTTCGTGGAAACGATCCGCCGCTACGTCAAGGATCTCCCCGATAGCCAGACGGGCTGGCTGGCCGGTCTGCGCAATCCGCACGTCGCGAAGATCCTGGCGCTCTTGCACGGTCGCCCCGAACAT
Organism: uncultured beta proteobacterium; assembly: GCA_963744255.1. Classification (GTDB taxonomy): domain Bacteria; phylum Pseudomonadota; class Gammaproteobacteria; order Burkholderiales; family SG8-39; genus DATEDA01. The sequence goes on along the minus strand of CAVUSZ010000016.1, from coordinate 80,815 downwards.
CCGTGGACCGTGGAAGAGCTCGCACGCGAGGTGGGACTCTCGCGCACCGTGCTCGCCGAGCGCTTCACGCATTACCTCGGACAACCGCCGATACAGTACCTCACGAAATGGCGGCTCTCGCTCGCGTCAGAGCGTCTGCGCGACGGCACCACGAGCATCGGCCGCGTGGCTGAGCACGCGGGTTACGACTCGGAGGCCGCTTTCACCCGAGCGTTCAAGCGCCAGTTCGGGCTGCCTCCGTCGACCTGGCGGCGACGGGAAGCCCGCGCTCCTGCGGCGGCCGCGGCGATTTGAAGATTGATCGATACGACCGCCCGCACGGGCCGCTGAAGGGCGACCTCTTTGCCGCGCGAGAGATGCGAGGCGTTCCTGCCGCTACCGAGTCACCACAGGAACCAAACGACCGAGCTGGGCACGGAAGCACGCCGCCGCGGCCTCGCGGAAGAGGCGGTCTGGCTCGGGCGTCTCGTCGTATCGCTGCTGCCGCGATAGCCGGAGGCGCTCGGCCTGCTCGCACTGATGCTGCACACCGAGGCGCGCCGCGGAGCACGGCGCAAGACCGGGCAGGATGGCGACTCCGAGTTCGTGCCGAGTCGGCAAAGATGGCGGCATAGAACGCCGCCGCTTCCTCGCCTCGGCGAGGATCCTCGACCCGACGAAGCCCGTGGCACCGATCACGGCGATCTTCATCCGATCTCCTTCGCAGCGTCCTCCCACGAGCCGGTGGCGGCGAGCTGAGGCGCGGGCTCCGGAGTCGACCAGCGGAGCGGAACGGCGTCCTCGATCCAAACGCCCTCATCCACGCGAAACCGCAGCAGCCGCTCGGCGCCGGCGAACGCCGCAAGGTCTGGCCCGTCCCAAACGACTTCCGTTTCCCCGGTGAGCGACAGGAGATCGCCGGTGGCGAAGTCGACGAAGACGATGCCGGCGCGGGGGTTGCGCGCCAGATTGCCGAAGGTGTTGAAGAACGAGTTGCCGCGAAAGTCCGGGGACGTCAGCACGGTGCGACCGCCGTCTTCATCGACGCGCACGAAGCCCGGTTTGCCGCCGCGGTGCGAGACATCGACGCCTTCGACCGGGTCGCCGCCGCGCGCGGCGGGCGATGCGGTCGCAATGAAGAAGGTGTCGGCAGCGCGCACCAGCGCCGTAGCGCCCGCGGACAGGACAGCTCCTTCCGCGCGGACGGGGCGGCGCGCGACGACCGAAGAAGGCTCCGCCGTGAAAATGGGCTTTCGCGCCTGAATGTATTGCGGGCAATTGCCGAAGCTCTGGTCGACCCGCACGGCGAACCCGGCCTGGTCCGCTTCGGTCACCGTGCCGTTCATCCGGTTGCGCCGTCGCGTCTCGAGCTGGATGCCGAGCAGGCCGACGGGCGCGCCGGCGACAAGGCCCGCGGCGATCGGATCGCCGCGGCCCGGAAGCGCAGCGATGCGCAAGGTCAGCGGGTCGGGCGAGCTCATGAAGCCCGGCGTCCCGAAGAGCACCGACGCCCAGGGACGGCGCCGCCCATCCAGCGCGCCGACGACCACGAACGGCAGCTCGGCGAACAGCGCACGGTGTTGATCGGGCATGGCATCGCGGATGACCTTGCGGCCGATCTGCGCCAAGCGGTCCCGCACGCCGGCGCGCGCCTGCAGCGCCTGCTCGCCGGCATGGAACGGTGAATCGTCGCGCGGCATGGCAGCCTCAGGCGACTTCATGACGCGGCGTCCGCCTCATCGGCACGAACCCGGCGAGCGCCTCGATGCGCGCGAGCCACGCGCGCACGTTGCGATATGGCTCGAGCGACACCCCGCCTTCGGGCGCAACGGCCGTGTAAGAGTAGATCGCCACGTCGGCGATCGTGGGCTCGTCGCCGACGAGAAAGTGCTGTGTCGCGAGATGCGGATCGAGGACGGCGTAGAGCTGCGCGGCGATCGACTTCGCCCGCTCGTGGTCGAGCTTGGCGCCGAACACGGTGACGAGGCGGGCCGCTGCAGGGCCGTACGCGAGCTGGCCGGCGGCGAGCGAGAGCCACTGTTGAACCCGTGCCGCCGCAACCGGCTCGCGCGGATACCAGGGTCCCGAAGAGTCGTAGCGCGTGGCGAGATAGACGAGGATAGCGTTGCTGTCGGGAAGCGTCACTTCGCCGTCCTCGATCACCGGCACCTGACCCAACGGGTTCTTGGCGAGGAATTCGGGCGCCTTGTGTGCGCCCTTCGGCATGTCCACGTCGACGAGCTCGTACGGAAGCTTCAGGAGCGACAGGAACAGCTCCACGCGGTGCGAGTGTCCGGACAAGGCATAGCGATAGACGCGGATCGGGTGGGCGGGCGGTTTCATGGTCGGGTCCTTTGCGGGTTGGCGAGCGGATCGACTGTGCACGCCGGGCAAAGGTAGTCATTCTCGTCCCCGAACGGAACGGCCTTGCTTGACAAGGGACTATTCCGGCGCGCGGAATAGTGGCGTGGATCGCCTCGAGACCATGCGGGTCTTCGTCGCCGTCGCCGAAACGCGGGGCTTCGCGCCCGCCGCGCGGCGCCTCGCGCTGTCACCGCCCGCGGTGACGCGCGCGGTCGCTGCGCTCGAGGAACGGGTCGGCACGCGGCTCCTGCACCGCACGACCCGCATCGTCCGGCTCACCGAGGCAGGCAGCCGGTTCCTCGCCGACTGCAAGCGGATCCTCGGGGAGATCGAGGAGGCGGAGGCGTCGGCGGCGGGGTCGCATGCCGAGCCGCGCGGACAGCTGGGGGTGACCGCACCCGTGATGTTCGGGCGGATGTACGTCGCGCCGGTCGTGCTCGACTTCTTGGCGCGCCACCCGCGCGTGACCGCGCGGATGCTGTTCCTCGATCGGCTTACCGATCTGATCGAGGAAGGCCTCGACGTCGCCGTCCGGATCGCCCATCTGCCGGACTCGTCGTTGCACGCGGTCCGAGTGGGATCGGTGCGAAGGGTGGTCTGCGCGTCGCCGGAGTATCTTGCCGAGCGCGGCGCGCCGCGGACTCCGGCCGACCTCTCGCAGCATGATGCGATCGTGTTCTCGCTCGGCGCCGCACCGGAGGAATGGTCGTTCGCGTCGGGCGAGACGCTCAACCCGGCGAGCCGCCTGATCGTCAATAGCAACGACGTCGCGATCGCCGCAGCCGTTGCCGGCGGAGGCGTGGCGCGGGTGTTGTCCTACCAGATCGCGCCGGAGCTCCGCGCGGGCAAGCTCCAGGTCGTGCTCGCGGAGTTCGAGCCAACGCCGATTCCGATCAGCGTCGTCTACGCCGAGGGGCGCCGCGCGGCGGGCAAAGTGCGCGCCTTCGTCGATTTCGCCGTCGACCGACTGCGCGCCGACGAGTCGTTGAGCTGAATGCCTAGCGACCCAGGATGCCGAAATGAAGTTGCGCCCCGCCACTCCTGCCGACGTGAACTTGCTGCGGCGCTGGGACGAGCAGCGGCACGTCGCCGCCTCGGATCCCAACGATGACTGGGCCTGGGAGACTGAGCTCGGCCGCTCGCCGGATTGGCGGGAACAGTTGATCGCCGAGGTGGACGGTCGGCCGGTCGGCTTCCTTCAGATCATCGACCCGGAACGCGAGGAGAGCCACTACTGGGGCGATGTTCCCGCGAACCTGCGCGCAATCGATCTCTGGATCGGCGGGGAAGCGGATCTCGCGAGCACGCGCCCAAGCAGGGCTCCGAAGGGGCGCCCGAGGCGTGGCTCGTGTTCACGCCGGAGTTCGCGCACGGGTTGAGGGACCTGAGGGAGGGCGAGGAGATCCTGGTCCTGACCTGGCTCGACCGCGGTGATCGCGAAACGCTGCGCGTGCATCCCCGCGACGACCGGAGCGCCCCGCTGCGGGGGGTGTTCAGCACCCGGTCGCAGGACCGGCCCAACCCGGTGGGCATTCACCGCGTGAGCATCGTCGCGATCGCGAGTCCCACCCGGTTCAAGGTCCGCCCCCTCGAGGCCTTCGACGGCACGCCGATCATCGACGTCGAGCCGGTGCTTGACCGCGTGACGGAGCGTTGACTGGCGCGGCCAGCCCATGCAGTCTGGAACGACGTCGACGACGTCGGGTCGACCAATAGGACGCGCATATCTTGGCCGCAAAAGTCCGATCGCCGCTCAGTTCTCCGGCTTGTATGCGATGACACCGCCCAGGGAGGACAGCTCCTCCTCGCGTCCTCTCAGTTCCACGACGTTCAGGTCGGGGTCGCGCACGAACACCGAAACGTGGCCGTCCAGGCCGAACGACACCGGGCCCTGGGTAATGCGGATGCCGCTCTCCCGCAGCGCCTCGATTGCGGCCTTTATCGACTCGACGCGCAGCGCGACGTGCGTGTAACCGGGATACTTTTCGGCGACGTCCATGAGGACGTTCCTGCCGCCGCCATCGGCGTTCGCGTTGTAGATCAGGTTGATCTCGACGTCCCGAGCGTTCCTGATGATCGCCACGGCGTCGTTCGCGTCCTTCCAGTGCAGCTCGAAACCCAGCACGCGATAGAAATCTAGGGCGCGGGCGAGATCGCTTACGCGGATCCCGATGTGATCGACGCGGCTGATATCGATCGTGCGCGAGCCTGCCATCCGTGCCCCCGAGGTTGACGGCGCGCCAGCAACGGGCTGGCGCGCCGCGATCTTACGCCGGCGAGCTCGCTCAGCGTGAATCCGCGCGGCTACACCGCAAGCGCAGGCCTCGGCCTGCGCGCTTCCTGGATCGGCATGTGGATGAGCGCGGCCCCGACCGCCAGCATGATGTCGATGTACCACAGCCAGTCGTAGCTCCCCGTGCGCTCGAAGAGATACCCGCCGCGAGCCACCGATCGCCACCGAAAAGAGCATGAAGGTGGTCGCGGTCTTCGGCGCGGCGAGGAAGGCGACCAGCCCCGCGGCGACGATGATGCCGAGCTGTCTGCCTGGAACCGGCGTCTCGATCAAGACATGCGAACGCTGGGCAAGGACTCGAGGCCGCGAGATCCCGATACTGCCGACTGTGCTCGCGCATCGGTTCGCGACGAGTTCTTGAACCCAACAACCTGAGCTCAATGGGAGACGCAAATGAAGTACAAGCTCGTGAAGATGCTCGCCCTCGGTGCGATGGCGCTCTCGATCCACACCGCGCTCGCGGCCGAATCGCCGAAGATGGCGAACGGCCTCCTGGTCGACGCCGCCGGCAGAACGCTGTACACGTTCGACGACGACAGGGACGGCAAGAGCGCTTGCAACGGCGGATGCGCCGCCGCGTGGCCGCCCGCGCTGGCGACTGCCGAGACCGCGTGGAGCAGGGACTTCTCGATCATCGTGCGGGAAGACGGCAAGGAGCAATGGGTGTTCAAGGGCAGGCCGCTCTACCGCTTCGCCGGAGACGCGAAGCCGGGCGACGTGAACGGCGACAACCAGGGCGGCGTGTGGCACGCGATCCGCAGCGCGCCACCGCGGCAGGCGAGCCAATCAAGCGGCGCGATGCCCCACAGCTACTAACGGCGTGTGCCCTAAACCAATGCCGGAGGCGCTCACCGGCGCCGCCGCAGCGAACAGCACGACAGCCCCCGCCAGGGCACTCGGGCGAGCGCGCGGGAAACTTTTCTCTTCCGACCCGGAGCGCGTCCTCGAAGGAAGCGCCCTGGCCCCAGTGTCGTTCGATGCGCCGAGAGTGCCGGGACATCCTGCAGGTACCGCCCACGATGCAGCGGCGAGCCCATCCGCAGCGAAGCTCGCGAGGCAACTCACGATTGCCGACTTGACCGGCAGTCTCGAGCTGCAAGCGGCGGTCGGCGACGAGCTGCCTGCCGGGTTCATGCGACTCAAGTCCGAACGCGAGCTTCGCGCCTATCTGGACGGCACGCTCGGTGTCGCGTATGGAATCGTCGAACGCGCCGAGCTCGTCGCCATGGCGCTTCTCCGCATCCCGGATGAGCGTCACCCCAACACCGGCCCGCCGTTCCCCCTCGTACCCGAAGCGGATTGGCCCTTGTCCGCATGTCTTCTCGAAAGCGCAATGGTCCGACCCGCGGGCCGGGGACGCGGCTTCCAGCGAACCTTGATCGATGCGCGGCTCCTGCGCGCGGCGTCGTCGAGGATGAGGTGGGCGTGCGCCGGCGTTGCGCTTCAGAACGCCGCCAGCTGGGTCAATCTGCTCGGCAGGGGAATGGCGATTGCCGGGATGCGGTTCGATCCGGGCTATCCGGTGCTCGGGCTTCTGCGGTCGCTCGATTCGACGCGACTGACGACCGATCCGGACGAGCAGGTGACGGTCCCAGTGGCTGATGCTGCCCGGCACCACGCGGCATTGCTGAGCGGATACGTCGGTGTCCGTCGTGCTCCTCGCGGGGCTGTGATCTACCAGCGGCTGCGGTCACCGGACGCGCGGGGCGCAGCATGACGATCACCCTGCGTCGCGCGACGGAACAGGATCAGCCCGCCATTCGAGCCTTGGTCCACAGCGAGCGACTGAATCCCCACAACCTCGACTGGCGCAATTTCCTCGTCGCGACCGACGCCGGTGGCATCGTCGGCGCAGTCCAGTTGCGGAGGCACCGCGACGGCTCGCGCGAGCTCGGTTCGCTCGTCGTCCGCAAAGAGGCGCGCCGGCAAGGCATCGGTTCGCGGCTGATCGAAGCGCTGCTCGCCCCGGAGCACGGGCGCGTGCTGATGATCACCGGCGCGGCCTTTGCCGCCCGCTATGCGCGATTCGGCTTTCGGCGAATCGGAGCCGATGCGGCGCCGGCACCAGTACGGCGCAACTATCGGCTCGGAAGCCTCGCCGCAGTCATTTCGCTCCTCATGGGGCGTCCGCGGCGGCTCGCGATCCTCGAGCGCGGCAGCCAAACGCCATAGCGCCAGATCGGTTGAAACACCGATCGCGCTACTGATCGCGAGACCGCCCCTCGTGGCGGACGCAGCCGCGAGGGCGCTGCCAGCGCAGGCTGCGGGCCTCGGTCTGAGCAAGAATGCCTGAAGACGGCGTCCCGATCAAAACATCCAGACGCCCGGCAAGGACGCGACCGCCGGGCGATCCCGATACTGTCGACATCGGCTCGCGCATCGTGGCGAGCGATGCGCGATACCCCGAGGCGCTCATGCATTCCGACGTGAGGCGATGCACATGGCCAAACCCGACGAAGTCCCGGTGCTCCTTGCGCGCCAGGTGAAGGTAAACGGCGCGGAGGCAGCAGTAGCGAGCAGTCAGCAACCGGCCCCGTCTCCCGCGGATGATGGGAGCTCGAAATCGCGACCCGCAACGCGGGTGTGGCGCCTGCTCATGGCGCGGATCGCGCGCCTCGTGAGGAGGTTCGCTGCCGAACGCGCGGCATGGCGCGCGATCCGGGAGCTCGAGGCGATGCACGAGCTCGAGCTCAGGGACCTCGCGCTATACCGGGACGACATCCGGCGTGTCGTGCTGGAAGGACGCTGGAACACCAGTCGGCGCTGAACCGGCAGGCCCAGTCGCTGCCGATGAGAAGGAGCCCCTGGGAATCGAGCGTGCGTGGGCGTCCCGATCAAGACATCCGGACGCTCGGCCAGGACTCGACGCCGGGAGATCCCGATACTGCCGACCTTCGTGGCGCACCTGCCACCCTACGACCAGGACAACGATTCAAATGGAAACGCGCCACAGCAACGTCCTCTTGCATCTCGCTAGCCCGTCCGTTGGCAGCGAAGTACGCGGTCTCGTGCGCGAGCTCGGCGCCCTCGCCGGCGTCTGCCGCGTCGTGCCGGTCTCGAGGGTTTCCCGCGTCCTCCTGATCGCCTACGACCCGAGTGTGATCGCGGTGCGGACGGTGCTCGCTTGCGCGCGGCGCGGCTGGTCCGCGGCGCGCCTTGTCGGCGTCTGACGCAGCACCGCGTTCAGGAACCTTCACGCGCTTTCACGTCCTCGCGGGTGTTGTCGCGATGATCTGCGGCGGCCGCGTGCAAGAGCTCGTCCGATCTCGAATAAGGATGCACCGCATGGGTCCGCACGCGCATGCAGTCTCGGAGTTGCAGTTTCGCTCATGCATTTTGGGCGCTCCGGGCATTCACACGGACGAACGCACTCGCTATCGTTCGCCGGCTGCAACACGACTGAGCGTGTAGCGCCGACCGGCAGGCCGGGAATCGGATCACGTGCCGGGCTCAACGGAGCCCGGTCGAACTCACCCTAGGAGATTTGGATCATGCAACGACGAATTCTGAGGATGGTCGCAGGCGGTGCGCTGGCGCTCGCCGCGAGCGCGGCACTCGCGCAGCAGCCGATGGAGCAGTTCGTGCCCGCCATGGGCTACTGGGTCGGGCCGTACGCGGCCGGAGGCTCGGGCTTCTTCGGCGGGATGATCGACTACATGCAGATGGTGAACGCCCGGGACGGCGGTATCGGTGGGGTGAAGCTCACCTGGGAAAAGTGCGAGACCGAGTACAACAACGCCCGCGGCGTCGAGTGCTACGAGCGCATGAAGAAGCACGCGCCCACCGGCGCGAGCCTGATCCAGCCGCTGTCGACCGGCATCACCTACTCGCTGATCGAAAGGGCGACGAGCGACCGCATCCCGATCATCACGATGGGCTACGGGCGGACCGACGCCTCGGACGGCCGGGTGTTCCCGTACGTGTTTCCGCTGATGACCAACTACTGGTCGCAGAGCACCGCCAAGATCAAGTTCATCGGCCAGCAGGAAGGCGGGATGGACAAGCTGAAGGGCAAGAAGATCGTCAACCTCTATCACGACTCGGCCTACGGCAAGGAGACGATGCCGATCCTGGAGGCGCAGGCGAAGAAGTATGGCTTCGAGGTGACTCACATCGCGGTGCCGCATCCGGGCAACGAGCAGCAGGCGCAGTGGCTGCAGGTGCGGCACATGAAGCCCGACTGGGTGATCCTGCGCGGCTGGGGGGTGATGAACCCGACGGCGCTCAAGGCTGCGGCCAAGGTCGGCTTTCCGCGCGACCACATCGTCGGCGTGTGGTGGTCGGGCGCGGAGGAGGACACGATCCCCGCCGGCGATGCGGCCAAGGGCTACATCGCCGCGGCGTTCAACCTGCCGGGGACGGGCTTCCCGGTGATGCAGGACGTCCTCAAGCACGTCTATGCGAAGGGTAAGGGCGAATTGGACGACAAGTCCCGCATCGGGTCGATCTATTACACCCGGGGTGTGGTGGCTGGCATCGTGACGGTCGAGTCGATCCGTACCGCGCAGGAGAAGTTCGGCAAGAAGCCGCTCACCGGCGAAGAGGTGCGCTGGGGCATCGAGAACCTCCGGATCGACGACAACCGCCTCAAGGAAATTGGAGCCAATGGCCTCATGAACTCGCTGCGCGTGTCCTGCATCGACCACGAGGGCGGCGGCGCCGTGAAATTCGTCCAGTGGGACGGCAAGAAGTGGAACGTCATCACCGACTGGATCGCCTCCGACCAGGCGATCGTGCGTCCGATGATCGAGGAATCGGCGGCGAAGTACGCGAAGGAGAAGGGCATCACGCCGCGCGACTGCTGAAGGTCAACCGGGAGGAAGGGCGGCAGGAACCCTTCCTTCAACCCCGCGCCTGGCTGTTCGGCAGACCCGCGCGTTACGCGCTCTCGATAAAGGAACCAAACCATGGAACACAGCCCCGCTTCGGTCGAAACAACCTGTGCAAGGCGCCGGCGGTCCCGAAGGCCGCTCGGCCTCGCGAGCCTCTTGAGTTCGCTTCCCGCCCGTCTGGCGGCGGGCGCGCTGATCGGGCTCGCGGCCGCAGCCGGCGCCGCAGCGGAAGCGAGCAAATGCGGCGCAATGCTCGGCCATGCGCCCGAAAGCATTCGGCGGCTCGAGGCGGTGCAAGCCTGCCGCGGCGCCGACGCCGGCTGCAGCTACATGGAAGCCTCGGCCGGCTACGGGGTCCTCACGCTGATCTGTCCACGGTCGGGTGTTGCGCAGGTGCTCGCCGCCAATCGCCTCACCGCGCTGGGGATCCAGGACGGAGCGCTGGCAGGCGATTGCAGCAGCGGCGCCTGGCGGCATGATCTTGGTCTCCCCGGCTGCTACACGTCGCCCGGGTTCCCCGCGGGCGGACATTGAACCCTCACGGAACGGATCGCAGCGCTACCCCGGAACACTGTTGCGGTAGCTTCCCGGGCGGGCGCCAGTCCGGGCAACACCGCGACGATCTCGGGAAGCTACGAGCGGCTGCTCTCGGCGGTGGGCAAGAAAAAAGAGGGCACGGATGAAGTGCGGTTCTGACTGATTTTGGTGAAAGTCCGCCCGAACTAGGAATCTGCGGTTGCGTTGCAAACGCGGTTTTATGCCACTAAAGTGCTTCTTGTTGGTTCTGTTGCATCGGCCGCCGGGCGCGGACCGCTCAGGGATCCGCACTTCCTCGCAGTGCGTCCACGAGCGCGAGGGTTTGCGCCGACGGGTTCAAGCCCAGCTTGACCGACAACGTCTGCCGCAGGCGACGGTACACGCTCATCGCCTCGGCCCGCTGCCCGAGTTCGATGAGGCAACGCATTTGGCCGCGGTGGAACGCTTCGATGAGGTCGTCGGTCTCGATCCCGCGGACGTAGCAATCGATGGCGGGGCCAGGCGGTTCAGCGTGCATCAGCGGTGGTCAAAACCCGCGTAAGTCACTCACGAATGCAAAGGAGTGCCGGGTTGGCCGTTACAGACAAACTAATGCTGGCCTGTAACAAGGGGTGCGGCCTTACCGTGCTGAGAGTTAGTGTTGGGCTGTCCCGTGACTCTGGCGTCCGGGACAGCCCTCGCGATCTTGGATGACAACGACTTTCTCCTGGCTATAGCCAGGGTCAGACGGTCCAGCCGTCACCGTCGCGCCACCAGGTGGTGCCGACGTGACCGTCATCTCCTGTGGCGTACAGGTCGATGTCCTTGCGCGACCGTGTAATGGCCGTCACTGGCGCGCCCGCGGGCAGGGCGGCGCCGAGGGGGGACCAGCGGCCGTCATCGGCGCTCGACCAGCCTGCCCCGTCGCGCCACCACGCCGTGTAGACGCGGCCGTCATTGCCCGTGGCGTACAGGTCGATGTCATTGTTAGACCGCGTGATCGCCGTCACCGCTGCACCGGGTGGAAAGACACCTCCGATTGACGACCAGCGGCCATCGTCGGCCGAGGACCAGCCTGCCCCGTCGCGCCACCACGCCGTGTACACGCGGCCGTCATTGCCCGTGGCGAACAAGTCGATGTTTTTGTCCGAGCGGGTGACCGCCGCCACCGGCGCGCCGTCGGGGAACGCCCCTCCGATGGAGGACCAGCGGCCATCATCGGCGCTCGACCAGCCGTCTCCGTCGCGCCACCACGACGTGTACACGCGGCCGTCACTGCCCGTGGCATACAGGTCGATGTCGTTACGCGAACGCGTGATCGCGGTGACCCGAGCATCGCGGGGGAAGGCGCCTCCAATCGAGGACCAGCGGCCATCATCGGCGCTCGACCAGCCGTCGCCGTCCCGCCACCACGACGTGTACACGCGGCCGTCATTACCGGTGGCATACAGGTCGATATCGTTGCGGGACCGGGACACGGCCGCTACCGGCGCGCCCGCCGGTAAGGCGCCTCCAATCGAGGACCAGCGGCCATCATCGGCACTCGACCAGCCGTCTCCGTCGCGCCACCACGCCGTGTACACGCGGCCGTCATTGCCGGTGGCGTACAGGTCGATGTCATTGTTAGAGCGCGTGATCGCGGTTACCGGCACACTCGCCGGAAGCGTCCCTCCGATCGACGACCAGCGGCCATCATCAGCGCTCGACCAACCGTCGCCCTTGCGCCACCATGCCGTGTACACGCGGCCATCGCTGTCGCAGATGAACAAGTCGATATTGTTGTCTGAGCGCGTAACCGCTGCTACCGGCGCGCCGTCGGGAAACACCCCACCGATGGAGGGCCAGCGGCTCTCGCTGACGATCCGGCGGTACGTGATGTCGACCTCACCGTCGCTTGCGGAGTTGCTGATCACTCGCGCGCTCTGTCCGCAGGCGGTCTCCGCGTTCACCGGCGCCCAGGCGAGCGCCGGCCTCGTGCTCCCCGTCCAGATGCTGATGTTGCGAAACCGCGTCAGCGGCGTGTCAGGGTGGTCTGAGCACGTGGTGATATCGTAGGTTTCGAGTGTCTCGGCGCACCAGTCAAGTTCGTTGACGGTCATGAACGGCAGAGCGGTCTTGGCGATTCCCTCGAACTCACACAGGTAAGTGAACACCCCACCGATCTGAGAGGCAAGCTTCATGACGCCGATCAGCGTGTCTCCAGGTTTCACGCGGACAAGCTTGGAAAAGAAGGCGTCGCCATTGGTGAAGACCGCCCAGCTGGCAACCGCCCAGTGCCGGCCGCTGCCGGCCGACGACTCACCCCACTGAAGCACCGGCTGGAGGATTACCGAGACGGGCGTATCCTGCAGCCCGTTGAACAGGAAAATCGTCTGCCCGTTAGTAGTCTCGGGCTCCGGCGGCACAATCCACGTTGTACGGAACGACGAGACGGGAGTGCCTGTGTTGTTTGTCCACTGGGTGTATGCGACCCAGCCGCCGGGCGCAGGCAGGTTGCCGCCGGCCGCAGCTCTTCGGAGGGGCACACGACCGGTGCCGGTGGCGCCCGTCGCAAGCGGCCCGAAGTCCGCCACAGTCTTGCCGCCCGGCCCAATCTTGCGCAGCCGGCCGCCCGTGGCGTCGAGGACGTGGCCTTCCTCGAGGAAATGAACGCGCGACGCATTCCGGTAGCCGCCCGGCGTGAGGATGTGTCCCGCAGGCACGCGCGGTGGGGCGTTGACGATTACGGCATTCCCGCCGACATTGCTCACCGCCTGACCCGGTTCTACCGCGTGCGTCTGCGCCTTTTCGCGTGGTCCCCCGGGCGTGATAGTTGACTGTTTTTTGTTTCGCATGGTCATCCCCTCCCCGAGTGCAGGCCGCCTGGCGCGGCGACGGCTATGCACGCTTTCCGTCTAAAACCTGGCGAAGCAGGAAGTAGCGAAACAATTCTCGTTAGACAATTTGCCATGGTCTTGCTCCCTAGAGAAGGTTGATGGTCGGCTACAGCGCCGTTTCGAGGCGCATGCACAGAGTTAAATCCCTGCCGGGCTGTATTAGGTTCAAAGCACAGCCACGATGTTTAAAAAAAATGCGGATCCAAGGGTCGACATCCACCTCATCGCGCAACGCGACGTTGACCCCTGACACCATGCGTCGGTCGGCGGGTGACCGCTGAAACGATGACGTGCGATGAGGAATATAGGAGCAGGTGAGAAGCGCGGCTATCCCACGAACCCGTCAGGTATCCCGCGTTCCAGGTAAGCCGAGCGATGTAGGCCAAATGTGTGAGGAAGCCTCCGGGGCGAGATGAGCGGGCGACTCGATTGGCCTCGGCGCTGTGGTCGCCGGCGTCGAGCAGCGCGCGCAGCCGCGACCAAGGATGGCACCACTCACGTCGTGATCTCGCCGCTGGAGTTCATGCAGCGCTGGCCGCCCTGGTGACCGCCACCGACTTCGACCTACTCGATGCGATGTGGCCCACGCTGTTACGGGCGTAGACGGTTCGGCGCGGTGAAGCGCGGTATGCAACGGCCTCGTTATTGATGGCTTTGCTTTTTCATGCCTGAGCCACTGCGCTGTCAATCGCCACCAGCGTGCCGTTAGTGCTCGACCACTTCACCCTCGCCGGCATCGTCACGCCCGAGGCGCTCGAGGCCGCCTTCTCCGGCGACGTGCCGGGGCAGATCGCCATGACTGGACTGCCCGGCCTCAGACGGGCACGCACCCGCTCAATCTGACCGTCTTAGACTTTTCACTGAGCAGGGGCCGAAAAAGTGGCATTGACGTCACTTCTGAAGGGCTGGATGCGGCCCGATTGCCGACTCAGTTCGCACGAACACTACGCAGAAACGGAAGGGGTTTGTATCGGAAGCTCTCCGTATGCGGCGCACACGGCAGGACGAGAGTGGGCCCGCTGCGCATCCTGTTGGCCGCCCATCCGCAGCTGCTCTCGGCGGTGCTGCAAATCGTTCATCGGGTCATCGCGACATTTCTGATCAAGCAAGCCGGACTGAAACGGTGCGAAGCCCACACCGGCGCGGTCACCCTCATTCAGCGCTTCGGCTCGGCGGCCAATCTGAACATTCACCTGCACTGCCTGGTACTGGATGGGGTCTATCAGCGCACCGAGCACGGGCCGGTCTTCCAGGAAGCGCGCGCGCCCAGCAGCGAGCAGCTGGAGGACTTACTCGCCAAGATCATCGCGCGTCTGATGCGGCTGCTGACTCGTCAAGGCGTCCTCGTTGAAGAGCAGGGCGTACGCTACCTGGCCGGCATCGAGGCCGATCAGGCGCTCATGCCCCTGCAGGCGGGCTCCTGCACCTACCGCATTGCCCTTGGGCCACGCGCCGGGCAGAAGGTGTTGAGCCTGCAAGCGGTCTCGGGACGTGGCGAATCCGCCTCGCCAGCCTTGTGCGCCAATGCGCACGGCTTCAGCCTGCATGCGGCGGTGCGGCTCGCGACGCCCACGAGCGTAACGATCTCGAACGGTTGTGCCGTTACATCACCCGCCCGGCGATCGCCAACGAGCGGCTCAGGCGTAACCGGCCGCTTACCCCCAAAAGCTCAACGCTTTGAGCGCGCACCCGTTCGATTGACCGCTCGGCGTTCCGGGCGTACCGTCCTGGGGAGCAAAAAATGCCGTTTGATTTTCCTAGACACCCATCAACAATTCGATCTTCGGCGTGCTGCTGATGCTCGCCTTCGGCGTGATCGCCTACCTGATGGAGGAGAACGGCTTCCCGGTGGCGCCGGCCATCCTCGGCATGGTGCTCGGCGCGATGCTCGAGGAGCACTTCATCCGCGCCATGATCCGGGCCGATGGGAACTTTATTGCATTCTTTGAGCGGCCCATCGCCTGCGGCCTCGGCATCGCGACTCTGGTCGTGGTGTCGGTCCCACTCGTGCGGCGCTTTTTTCGCGCCGCAATATGAATTATCGCCGTAGGATTCTCGTTCCTTGGAGGAGGGCAAAATGGTCAGGTTCGTCATCAACGGCAAGGAAGCCAATTCGGAGCAGCCTGCCGATACGCCGCTGCTCTGGGTGATCCGCGAAGAGCTCGGGCTCACCGGCACCAAGTTCGGCTGCGGCGTCGCGCAATGCGGCGCATGTACCGTGCACGTCAACGGCAACCCCGTGCGCTCCTGCGTGACGCCGGTGTCCGGAGTGGCGGGCAAGAAGGTGACGACGATCGAGGGCCTGTCGCCAGCCGCCGATCATCCGCTGCAGAAAGCCTGGATCGCCGAGCAGGTGCCGCAGTGCGGCTACTGCCAGTCGGGCCAGATCATGCAGGCCGCCGCGCTGCTCGCCAAGAACAAGAAGCCGACGCGCGAGCAGATCGTCACCCATATGAACGGCAACATCTGCCGCTGCGGGACCTACAACCGCATCGTGAGCGCCATCCAGCGCGCTTCGAAGGAGGTGTAGCCATGACGACCAATTCGTCCAGCAACCTCCTGCAGACGGAGATCAGCCGCCGCGGCTTCATGAAGACCGTCGGCGGGCTGACGTTCACTTTCACAGTCGCCGGCGGCCTCACGGGGCGCGCCGCGCAGGTGTTCGCGGCGGACTCGGCGAAGATGAACGCCTGGGTCACGATCGGCGCCGACAACGTCGTGACGGTCATGATGCCCGTTTGTGAGATGGGGCAGGGCACCCTCACCGCGCTGCCACTCATCCTGGCTGAAGAGCTCGACGCCGACTGGTCGAAGGTCAAAGCGGAATACGCTCCAACGATCCCGAAGATCTACGGTAACTACCATCCGGCCTTCCAGGGAGCCCAGATCAACGCCTATAGCGCCGCTGTCGGCTACTACTACAAACCCCTAAGGGTTGCCGGCGCGCAGGCCCGCCGCGTTCTGCTCGACAACGTGGCGCGGCAATGGGGCGTGCCGGTCGGCGAGCTGACGACCGAGCCGAGCATGGTGGTGCATGCCAAGTCCGGGCGCCGCATTTCCTATGGCGAGGTGGTGAAGTTCGCGACTGTGCCGGCCGAGGCGCCGCAGATCAGCGATGCGGATCTCAAGAAACCCTCCGATTTCCGCCTCATTGGGCGCAAGGATATCCAGCGCGTGGACGTTCCCCTGAAGGTGAACGGAGAAGCGAAGTACGGCATCGACGTGCGGCTGCCCGGAATGGTCTACGCCTCGGTGCTTGAATCGCCTGCGGAGGGAGCCAAGCCCGAGAAGGTGAACGTCGACGAGGTGATGAAGATCAGCGGCGTCAAGCGAGTACTGCCTCTGCCATTCGGCGTGGCCGTGATTGCTGACACGATGCAAGCCAGCAGAAAAGGGCGCAATGCCGTCAAGGTGGAGTGGGACTACTCCGGTGCAGCGGCAAAGGGATTGGATTCGGACCAGGCTGCCAAGGAATACGCGCGCGATGGCCGCGATCCGAACGCCAAGGCGATGGAAGCCTTCAAGAAAGGTGATGCCCGCAAGGCACTTGCCGAGGCAGCCAAGACCATCACTGCCGAGTACCAGACTGTGCATTGCTACCACGGGCAGATGGAGCCGATGAACTGCGTTGCGCGGGTCGCCCCGGACGGGCAGTCGGCCGAGGTATGGACCGGCTCGCAATTCGCCGCGCTGCACGCGCTGGTAGCGGCGAATATCTTGAAAACGACGCCGGACAAGATCCGCACGCATCAGCAGTTCCTCGGTGGCGGCTTCGGCCGCCGCATTTCGCCGGACGCGGTGGCGCAGGCGGTGGTCCTTTCCAACATAACGAAGGAAACGGTCAAACTTACCCTGTCGCGCGAAGATGACTTCGCCGCAGGCCGGCTGCGGCCGATGACGCATCACATCCTCAGAGCCGGACTCGACGCGAACGGCAACCTCACTGGCTGGTACCACCGCCTGGTGGCCGAGAACGTGGACGCGGTTGCTTCGCCGCCGCGCTTCAAGGCCACCGGAGGCAGGGACTTCATCGGCTGGGAAGGATTGGACCAGCCTCTCTACGCCATCCCCAACCACCTCTCTGACGCCGTGCGCGAACAGCGCGGTGTGCGCGTTTGGGCGTGGCGCGGGATCGGCTCCGGGTACAACCGCTTCGCTACTGAATCGTTCATCGACGAAGTCGCAAATGCGGCTGGCAAGGATCCGCTCGCCTTCCGGCTGGAGCTGACAAAGCACGACCCGCGCTCGACTGCGGTTCTGCGGACGGTCGCCGAGATGTCGGATTGGAGCCGCAAGCGGTCAGGAGGGCGTGCGCTCGGCATGGGCTTCTCCGACTACAACGGAACCATCGTTGCAGGCGTGGCGGAGGTGTCGGTCGAACGCAAGACTGGGAAGATCCGCGTGCACAACTACTGGGTCGTCGCCGATCCGGGCATCGTCATCCAGCCGGAGAACGCGGTGGCGCAGCTCGAGAGCGGCGTCGTCTATGCCCTGAGCGGCGCGTTGCTCGAGGAGCTGACTATCAAGAACGGCGGTGTCGTCCAGACCAACTTCCACCAGTACCCGGTGCTGCGCATGAGCGATATGCCGGAGATCCATGCGCGCGTTCTTTCGACCAACAATCCACCCAGCGGACTGGGAGAGATCGGCGTACCAGGTGTGGCGCCCGCCATCGCGAACGCGATGTTCCAGCTGACGGGCAAGCGTCTGCGCCAGCTGCCGATGTCGCCCTCGCGCGTCGCGGCTGCGCTAAAGGCCTAGCGGGGCTTGTCGCCGGCCAGGGTGATGCGATGCATCACCCGCCAGTGGCCGTGGTAGTCGTTGAGCGGGTAGTGCTGGGTGCAGCGGTTGTCCCAGAAGGCGATCGAGCCGACGCGCCATTGGAAGCGGCAGGTGAAGTCCGCCTTCACCTGGTGGCGGAACAGGAACTCGAGCAGCGGCGCGCTTTCTTCCTCGGTCATGCCGCGAAAGCGCACGGTGTGGCCGGCATTCACGTAGAGCGCCTTGCGCCCGGTCTCGGGATGCGTGCGCACCACGGGTGTTCGGCGACATATTCCCTGGTATTTTTTTCCCCGATTATGTCCTCGCGGGTCCGGGTGACGTTCGCCTTTGACGAAGCGTTGACCGCCACAAGCCCGCCGAGCAGTTTCTGCATTTCCGCCGACAGGGCCTCGTAGGCGAGGTACTGGCTGGCGAACTCGGTGTCGCCGCCGTAGGGCGGGATCTCGCGCGCCAGCAGCATCGAGCCCATGGGCGGCTCGGCGAGGTAGGCGGTGTCGGAGTGCCAGATGCCGCCGAAGTTGTGCTTCTCGTGCTCAAGCTTGCTGCACCTCGATGACTTCGGGAAAGCCTTCGATGCCCTTGCCGAACGGGTACTCGACCGGCCTGCCCATGGCGCGCGCGAACGCCATGAACTGCGCCGGGTCGAGCTTCTGCTCGCGGAAGAAAACGACCTGGTGCGCGAGGAACGCCGCGCGGATCTTCTGCGCGGAAAAATCCTGTGAAAGATCGACGCCGAGGATCTCGGCGCCGAGCGCTCCTGCGAGGCGCCTGACTTCTATTGCTCGACCTTGATGTTCGCGTTGCGGATGATGGTGCCGTAGCGCTCCTGCTCGCGGCGCATGAATGCCGCCATCTCCTCGGGCGTGCTCGACACCGGGTCGAGGCCGAGCGAGAGGAAGCGCTCCTTCAGCTCGGCCGACTGCAGCGCCTTCTGGATCTCGGACGAGATGCGCGCCAGCGCCTCGCGCGGCGTGCCCGCCGGCGCGGCATAGCCGATCCAGGCCGCCGCGTCGTAGTCGGGGACGCGGTGCTGCAAATCGTTCATCGGGTCATCGCGACATTTCTGATCAAGCAAGCCGGACTGAAACGGTGCGAAGCCCACACCGGCGCGGTCACCCTCATTCAGCGCTTCGGCTCGGCGGCCAATCTGAACATTCACCTGCACTGCCTGGTACTGGATGGGGTCTATCAGCGCACCGAGCACGGGCCGGTCTTCCAGGAAGCGCGCGCGCCCAGCAGCGAGCAGCTAGAGGACTTACTCGCCAAGATCATCGCGCGTCTGATGCGGCTGCTGACTCGTCAAGGCGTCCTCGTTGAAGAGCAGGGCGTACGCTACCTGGCCGGCATCGAGGCCGATCAGGCGCCCATGCCCCTGCAGGCGGGCTCCTGCACCTACCGCATTGCCCTTGGGCCACGCGCCGGGCAGAAGGTGTTGAGCCTGCAAGCGGTCTCGGGACGTGGCGAATCCGCCTCGCCAGCCTTGTGCGCCAATGCGCACGGCTTCAGCCTGCATGCGGCGGTGCGGCTCGCGACGCCCACGAGCGTAACGAGCTCGAACGGTTGTGCCGTTACATCACCCGCCCGGCGATCGCCAACGAGCGGCTCAGGCGTAACCGCACTGGGCGATGTTGTACTGCGGCTTAAGAGCGCCTACCGCGACGGCACCACCCACGTGGTGATGTCGCCGCTGGAATTCATGCGAGCCGACTGGCCGCACTGGTGCCGCGGCCGCGCTTACACTTGATCCGCTTCCACGGCGCGCTCGCACCCAATGCCAAGCTACGGGCCGAGATCGTCCCACGCGAGCCCATCAACACCGGTGACCCTTGCAATGATCACGCTCACACTGCACACGGCTCGACGCCGACCCGCATCAGTTGGGCGCGCCTGCTCAAGCGCGTCTTCGAGATCGACATTGAGCACTGTCCACACTGCGGCGGCCGCCTGAAAATCATCGCCGCCATCGAGGATCCCGCGGTCATTGTCGGGATCCTCACTCACCTCCGCTTGCCCGCGCGCGCCCCGCCGCGATCCCCGGCACGGGCATTGCCCCTGTTCCAAGCGGCCTGATTCCCACCCCAAGGCCCGGTGGCATCGGCATCCGGTTCAGTCGCTGGCCGGGGATCGCGCTCGGCTTGCATTCGCCCCACCGACGAATCGGCCTGAATATATCAACCGCTGAATATATCAACCGCCTCGGGCTCGCTCACGGCCGCTTACCCCCAAAAGCTCAACGCTTTGAGCGCGCACCCGTTCGATTGACCGCTCGGCGTTCCGGGCGTACCGTCCTGGGAAGCAAAAAAGGGCGTTTGATTTTCCTATACACCGTGCGCCTCCTGATTGAGCGCCTGCGCACGCTCGGGTGAAGGAGCGGGGCGGCCGCGGGGGCGAAGAGCGCTCCATGCCGTTAATTTCCGTCGTACATCGCATTCGAATCGTTCGGATGCACACGAGCTGGCACAACTCAGGAGGCCGCTATGAGCACGACGAAGGTCCGCAGCAACGACATGAAGTTCGAGATCGTCGTCATCCCCGTCTCGGATGTCGACCGCGCGAAGAAGTTCTACGGGAGGCTCGGGTGGAGGCTCGACGCCGAGTTCGACAGCGGTGACGACTTCCGCGTGATCCAGTTCACGCCGCCCGGCTCCGGGTGCTCGGTCATCTTCGGCAAGAACGTCACCGCGGCGGCGCCTGGCTCCGCTCAGGGCCTGTACCTGATCGTCTCCGACATCGAGGCCGCCCGCGACGAGCTCCGTCGGTCGCGGCGTCGAGGTGAGCGAGGTGTTCCACAGCGACGGCGTGTCCGCTGGCACGGACGAGCCCTATCTGTTCGGGCGGCGTCGGGTCAGCGGTCCGGATCCCGAGCGTGGCAGCTACCGCTCGTTCGCCTCGTTCCGTGATCCGGACGGCAACGGCTGGCTGTTCCAGGAGGTCACGACGCGGCTGGCCGGTCGCATCGACTCCCGCGACGACGACGCTTCGCGTCCGCGAACGATCTGGCGGAGCGCGTTTCGGCGTGCCGAGGCCGCCCACGGCGAGTACGAGGCCAAGCTCGGCAAGAGGGACGAGAACTGGCCCGACTGGTACGCGGCGTACATGGTGGCAGAGCAGTCGGGCGCGAAACTGCCGGAGTGAGCAGTGAAGGCCGCGAGCTACGACGCGATCGTCATCGGCACCGGCCAGTCCGGCCCTTACGTGACCTCTCGTCTCGCCGCTGCTGGCATGAAGGTCGCGGTCATCGAGCGCAAGGTCTTCGGCGGAACTTGCGTCAACACCGGCTGCATTCCGACCAAGACGATGGTGGCGAGCGCCTACGCGGCGCGCGTCGCCGCTCGCGCCGCGGAGTACGGCGTCGAGGTCGGTCCGGTACGTGTCGACATGAAGCGCGTGAAGGCACGGAAGGATGAGGTCTCGAAGCAATCGCGCGTCGGTCTCGAAGACTGGCTCGAGCACATGGAGAACTGCACGGTCTATCGGGGCCACGCCCGCTTCGAATCCACGCACGAGGTGAGCGTCGGCGCAGAGCGCCTGCGCGCCGAAAAGATCTTCATCAACGTCGGCGGTCGCGCGCTCGTTCCCGACATGCCCGGCATCGGCGAGATCGATTTCCTCACCAACAGCTCGATGATGTCGGTGGATTTCCTGCCGAAGCATCTGATCGTCGTCGGCGGCAGTTACATCGGTCTCGAATTCGGTCAGATGTTTCGTCGCTTCGGCTCCGAGGTGACGGTCATCGAGATGGGGCCGCGGCTCATCGGTCGCGAGGACGAAGACGTTTCGACCGCTGTCCGGGAGATCGTCGAGCACGAGGGCGTCCAGGTTCGCTTGAACGCGAAGTGCATCAGCTTCGCCAAGCGCGGCGACGAGATCGTCGCCAACGTCGATTGCACCGACGGTGCGCCGCAAGTGCAGGGCACGCACGTGCTGCTCGCCGTCGGCCGCCGTCCCAACACCGACGATCTCGGCCTCGACAGGGCGGGCATCGCCGTCGACGAGCGCGGCTACATCGTGGTCGACGACGAGCTTCGCACGAGCGTCCCGGGGATCTGGGCGCTCGGCGACTGCAACGGCAAGGGCGCGTTCACGCACACTTCGTACAACGACGCCGAGATCGTCATCGCGAATTTGCTCGAGAACGATCCGCGTCGGGTGAGCGATCGGATCACCGCCTACGCGCTCTACGTCGATCCACCGCTCGGTCGAGCAGGGATGACGGAGGCGGAGATTCGCAAGAGCGGGCGGAAGGCACTCGTCGGCAAGCGGCCGATGACGCGCGTCGGACGCGCAGTCGAGAAGGGCGAGACTCAGGGATTCATGAAGATCGCGGTCGATGCCGAGAGCGGCGCCATTCTAGGCGCCGCGATCCTCGGCACCGGCGGCGACGAGGTCATTCACTCGATCCTCGACGTGATGTACGCGAAGGCGCCTTGGACGTTGATCCGCCGCGCGATGCACATTCATCCGACCGTCTCCGAGCTCGTGCCGACGATGCTGTCCGAGCTCCGGCCGATGGACTCCTAGCGCTGAAGGGGCTCGGCGCCACTTCCGCTACGGACGGCGAGCCCACCGGTCGGTCGGAAGCCGCCACCCGCCGCCGAGCACCCGATACGGAGCGTAGGTAATACAGGGGCGGATCGCCGGTCAACCCGCATCGTCGCGGGCGGCCATCCGCGTGTCCTGCATCGACCACGAGGGCGGCGGCGCCGTGAAATTCGTCCAGTGGGACGGCAGGAAGTGGAACGTGATCACCGACTGGATCGCCTCCGACCAGGCGATCGTCCGTCCGATGATCGAGGAATCCGCGGCGAAGTACGCCAAGGAGAAGGGCATCACGCCGCGCGACTGCTGAGGGTCATCCGGGAGGAAGGGCGGCAGGAACCCTTCCTCCAACCCCGCGCCCGTCTGTCCGACGGATCCACTCGTTGCGCGCTCTCGATAAGGGAACCAAACCATGGAACACTGCCCCGCTTCGGTCGAAACAACCTGTGCAAGGCGCCGGCGGTCCCGAAGGCCGCTCGGCCTCGCGAGCCTCTTGAGTTCGCTTCCCGCCCGTCTGGCGGCGGGCGCGCTGATCGGGCTCGCGGCCGCAGCCGGCGCCGCAGCGGAAGCGAGCAAATGCGGCGCAATGCTCGGCCATGCGCCCGAAAGCATTCGGCGGCTCGAGGCGGTGCAAGCCTGCCGCGGCGCCGACGCCGGCTGCAGCTACATGGAAGCCTCGGCCGGCTACGGGGTCCTCACGCTGATCTGTCCACGGTCGGGTGTTGCGCAGGTGCTCGCCGCCAATCGCCTCACCGCGCTGGGGATCCAGGACGGAGCGTTGGCAGGCGATTGCAGCAGCGGCGCCTGGCGGCACGATCTTGGTCTCCCCGGCTGCTACGCGTCGCCCGGGCTCCCCGCGGGTGGACATTGAACCCTCACGGAACGGATCGCAGCCCTACCCCGGAGCGCTGCTGCGGTAGCTTCCGGGGCGCGTCCCGGTCCACTGCCTGAAGGCGCGATAGAACGCGCTGACTTCCTGGTATCCGAGGCCGTACGCGATCGTCTCCACGCTGAGCGAGGTCCGACAGAGGAGGTCGATCGCCAGGTCGCGACGCAAGCCGTCCTTCAGCTCGCGGTACGAGGAACCTTCGTCCTCGAGCCGCCGCCGCAGCGTCGACGCGGTGACGTGCAACTGGTCCGCCATCGCCTCGAGCGTCGGCCACTGGTCGCCGTCGACCCGACGCAGTCGCCGCCGGACGCGCGCCACCCAGCCGTCCCTGTTCCGGTATCTGATGAACACCGACTGTGGCGCATCGCGCAGGAATTGCTTGAGACCGGCCTTGTCCTGCACGACCGGGCACTTGAGGAATCGCGCGTCGAACCAGACGCCGGTCTCCGGGGCGCCGAAGGCGAGGTCGGACGAGAACATGGCGTGGTATTCGGCACTGTGCGCCGGTCGGGGAAATGCGAACGATGCGCGCGCGAACGGAATGCGCCGCCCGGCCAGCCAGCACATGAGCCCACGCACGATGATGAGAAACAGCTCTTCGGCGAAGATCCGCGACGGCGGGTCGGCGATGCGGCTCGCCACGCGCAGTCCCGCTTCCGCGCCCTCGATCTTCAGCTCCCCCCGCAGATCGTCGAAGATGACCGCAAAGCCGCGCAGGGCCTGCAGGAGGGCCTGTTCCAGGGTACCGGCGTGGATCAGGCTCTGACACACCAGCGCGAAGCTCCCGCGCTTCATCCGCCGGGAGTCGAGCCCCAGGAACTCGTCATCCAGCTCCTGCGCGACCGCCATCCATAGCGCGGCGAAGCGCGCCGCCGGGACGCGCGCGTCGGGGGTGCCGAGCAGGTCCTCCGAGACTCCCGTCGCGTTCAGGACGCGACCGAGCCTCGCCGCGTCGTGCCGCAGGGCGGCGACGGCCGCACGCACGAACACGTTGGAGATGGTGTCCCTTTCCATGGCTTCGCGGTGAGCCTACTCCCGGCTTGCAAAACGCGTCATGCAGATTGACGGGTCTGGACATCGCGCAGGCGACGCCGGCTGTCTAGACTTCTGGCACCGGTGGCGCCGTGCATGTCGCACCCGCGGCTACCCGCTTACGAGGCTCCCATGTTCTGCTTCGATGTGATCTCGCCCTACGCGTTCTTCTTTCACGAACTGCTGCTGCGGCAACCCCTGCCCGTGCAACTCGAGTACCGGCCGGTACTGTTTGCCGGCTTGCTGAGCGCTCACGGCAGCAAGGGTCCGGCCGAGATCGAGCGCAAGCGGACCTTCACCTACCGATACTGCACCTGGTATGGCGCGACGCATGGCATCCCGTTCACGATGCCGGCGACGCATCCGTTCAATCCGCTGCGGTACCTTCGCCTGATTCTCGCCCTCCGCTCCGAGCCGGCGATGGTTGCGGAGGTATTTCGCACGCTGTGGGCGACCGGTGCCGATCCCGACTCGGATCCTGTTTGGCGCGAACTCTGCTTCCGTCTACAGGTCCCCGATCCCGCAGCAATGCTCGCGGACCCAAGCATCAAGTCCCAGCTCCGAGAGAACACGGAATCGGCGGCTCGAAGCGGCGTCTTTGGCGTACCGACAGTGCTCGTAGGCGACGAGCTGTTCTGGGGCGTAGATGCCCTGCCAATGCTGCGCACGTACCTGGCGGACCCGATGAGCTTCGAAGGGCCGGCAATGCGGCGGGCCGCATCGGTGCGATTCGGCGCCAAGCGCAAGGAGGCCCAATGATCACCTTGTACACCTGGCCCACTCCGAACGGGCACAAGGTACAGATCGCCCTCGAAGAGCTCGGCATCCCCTACGACGCGGTGCCGATCGACATCACCCGCGGTGACCAGTTGCGGCCCGAGTATCGCGACATCAACCCGAACGGCAAGGTGCCCGCCATCGTGGATCATGACGGGCCCGGAGGGACGCCGCACCGCATTTTCGAAAGCGGCGCCATCCTTGTCTATCTGGCGGAGAAGACCGGTCGACTGCTCTCGGCGGACCCGCGAATGCGCTCCGAGACGCTGCAGTGGCTCATGTGGCAGATGGGCGGCCTGGGCCCGATGATGGGCCAGGCGCAGCACTTCTTCCGCTACGCACCGGACCCTGTGCCGTACGCGATCGACCGGTATCAGCAGGAAACCCGTCGGCTGATGCGCGTGATGAATCGGCAGCTCGACGACCGGGAATTCATCGCCGGCGAGTACTCCATCGCCGATATCGCGTGCTTCCCCTGGATCCGCATTCACAACTACACCGGCGTGCCGCTCGATGATTTTGCCAACATTCGGCGCTGGTACTCGACGATCCGCGCACGGCCTGCCGTCGGGCGGGCGCTCGACCTGTTTCGCGAGCGGTGGGTCGACGTATCGAAGAGCCCGGAGGCGAAGCGCCACCTCTTCGGCGCGACGCTCTGATCGGACGTGAGGATATCGAAAATGGCGATGATCCCTCCCGGCAACGGCGAGGAGTTTCGCGACGACGTGCGGAAGAAGCTGCCGCGCGAAGTGCTCGCGCCGCTCACGCGGATCGATCCGCTTCGCTCGACGTTCGCGGTCGCGCAGACCGTCGCTCTGATCGCCGCCGTTGCCGCGCTCGCAGTTGCGTTCTGGGCGTGGTGGACGGCGCTCGTCGCAATCATCCTCATGGCGCCGCTCGCACACGCGCTGTTCATCCTCGCTCACGACGCCGCGCACTACCGCTTGTACGAGACGCGCTGGCTGAACGACCTCGTCGGGCGTGTCTGCGGGACCCTCGCCGGCCTGTCGATGTGCACGTATCGCGTCATCCACCGACTGCACCACAACCATCTCTACGGTCCGGAGGATCCCGACATTGCCCTGCACGGCGGCTATCCCCGCGGCCGGATGTATCTCGCGAGGAAACTGGCGAAGGACCTCGCGGGGCTCACGGCATGGAAGACCTACGCGTACTTCTTCGGCGCACCCGCCGTCAATGCCGACACCAACGCCGCGGCGCGTCCGCTCGACGACACCAGCCCGCGATTGCGCCGCGCGGCCCGCCGGGATCGCTGGGGCGTCCTGGCATTTCACGTGACGCTACCGGTGGTCGCATTCACGACCGGCTGGGGCTGGTATTACGTGGTGCTCTGGGTCGTGCCGCTCGCCACCGTGCTGCAGGTCATCTTCAGGCTGCGGGCGATCTGCGAGCATGGCGCGCTCACCGATTACTCGTCACCGCTCACCGCGGCGCGCACCAATCTGCCGAACTGGTGGCAGCGCTATCTGCTCTTCCCGCACCACGTCAACTACCACATCGAGCATCATCTCTATTCTGCGGTGCCGCACTACAACCTGCCGCGCCTGCACGCTGCCCTGGAAGCGCATGGCATCCTCGAGGGGGCCGAGATCCGGCGCCTGGGCGAGACGCTGCCGCGCATCTTCGCGGACCGCGCCGTCCTCTGAAACGCTCTATCCCCGGCCGTCGACGAGCCATCATCCGGAGCCACTCGATCAGGCCGGGAGCTTGGTCTCCGCTTTGGCGCCCTCCGGCAGCCGAGTAGGTTTCGCGTGCCGTTTAGGGGCCGCGCTCAGCAGGGCCGGCGCCTGATCCTTCCAGGCGGTAATTCGCGGCGGGCAGCCACGGCCTGCCCAGCGTCCTCGCGCGTGCGTCCCGCGCGCGGCACAACTTCCTGGAGCCGGCGTCCCGATCAAGACATGCGAACGCGCGGCAAGGACTCGAGGCCGAGACATCCCGACAATGCGCATCGTGGAGATCGAACGGCGAGTGGAGGATACGTTGCGCTACTTGATTCATTTCTCAGCCGCCGTGCTCGTTGCGGCTTCCGTGATCGTGGGCGGGCTCGTTGCAGGGATCGTGCCGCACGTGAGCAAGACCGCGAGCGCCGCACCCGCCGTTCCCGTCGGTGACGGATCGCCCGAATACTTTCCGGACCGGTTCCGCGACGTGAAGGTCTGGGACGAGCGTCCCCAGCCCGAGGCGTTCTGAGAACGCCCCCATGCCGCGCGTGAATCCAACCCGCAGTGCCACCACGTTCGGCGCACCTCGTGGTCCGAGGCTCGCCGCAGGGGAAATCAAGCCATGAGCTGGTTGTTCGTGAAGCAACTCAGGCCCTTCGTGCTGCTCGCCGGCGCGGCGAGCCTGGTACTGAACCTCATGCTGTTGATGCCCGCGCTCTACATGCTGCAGGTGTTCGACCGCGTGTTCGCGAGCCGCAGCGTCGAGACGCTCGTGATGCTGACCGCGATCACGGCCGTCGCGCTCGCGCTCGGCTATTGCATGGACGTGGTGCGCGCGCGTGCCCTCGCCTGGGCGGGCGGCGCACTCGACCGGCGACTCTCGCCGGCCGCGCTCGCGGACGTGCTGCGCCGGGCCGCCGAAGCTGCGGGGCGGACCGAAACGGACGCGCTGCGCGACATCGGGCAGCTGCGGGCCTTTCTCGGCGGCACCGGCATCCATGCGCTCTTCGACGCGCCATGGCTGCCGGTCTTCCTGCTGGTGATCGCGCTGATGGACCCGCTCCTCGGCCTGACCGCGGCGATCGGCGGCGGCGTGCTCGCCGGCCTTGCCGTGCTCACGTCGACGCTGACGCGCGACCTTGCCGAGGACACGCTGCGCCGCTCGCGCGCGAGCAACCGTCACGTCGAGGCGCTCGCGCGCAACGCCGAGGTGATCTCGGGGATGGGCATGACGCCGGCCGCGGTGGGTCGCTGGCAGGCCCGCCATGACGAGCAGCTCGACGCACAGGCGCGCCTCGGCGCGAGGTCCGCGCGGTTGAGCGCGGCGGCGCGCATCGCTCGCCAGGCGCTGCAGGTGGCGATGCTCGGTATCGGCGCCTGGCTCGTCATCGATACCGCGGCCTCGCCCGGGATCATGGTCGCAGCCACGATCCTGCTCGGCCGTGCCTTGCAGCCGATCGAGCAGCTGATCGCCGGCTGGAAGACACTCGTCGACGCGCGCGGGGCCTGGCAGCGGCTGAACGAGCGGCCGGACACGTCGCCCGCGGATTCGCGGCTTGCGCTGCCGGCGCCGGCCGGCCGGCTCGAGGTCGAGCGCGTCGTGTTCGGTACCGCACCGATGCGGCCCGCGCTGATCAAGGGCGTGGGGTTCGGGCTCGAGCCGGGCGAGAGCCTGGGCATCGTAGGCCCGAGCGCCTCGGGCAAGACGACCTTGCTCCGCCTGCTGCTCGGCATCTGGACGCCGCAGGCCGGCGCGATCCGGCTCGACGGCGCTGACATCGCGCGCTGGGACCGCGACGCGCTCGGGCTATACGTCGGCTACCTGCCGCAGGACGTCGAGCTCTTCGCCGGCACGGTGGCCGAGAACATCGCGCGCCTGGGCGCGGTGGACTCGGCGAAGGTGGTCGAGGCGGCCCAGCTTGCGCACGCGCACCACATGATCCTGCGGCTCCCCGACGGCTACGACACGCAGATCGGCGAGGGCGGCGCGATGCTCTCCGGCGGTCAGCGGCAGCGCATCGCGCTCGCGCGTGCGCTGTACGGAAACCCGCGCCTTGTCGTGCTGGACGAGCCGAATGCCAACCTCGACGCGGAGGGCGAGGCCGCCCTGGCGGCGGCGCTCAAGACGCTCAAGGCGCTCGGGGTGACGGTGATCCTGGTGGGCCATCGCCCGGCCGTGGTCTCGCAGCTGGGCAAGCTCGCGGTTCTCCGGGACGGCGTACTCGAAGCGTTCGGCCCGACGGCTGAAATCCTGCCCCGCGTGCGCGCCGGGGCACTGCCGAGGCAACGACTCGCCGCGGTCGATCCCGCGGCAACCCCGGTGGAGGCGCAAGCATGAGAACCCTCGAGACCGCTCCCTTTGCCGCGCGTCTTGTCCGGGCGGAGCTGGATGCCGAAGCGCGCGCGGAGCTCCGCCGCCACGCGCGGCGGGCACTCGTCCCGCTGGCAGTGGTCATCGCGCTCGGCGGAGTCTGGTCGGCAACCGCGCCGCTGTCGGGCGCGGTCGTCGCCCCGGCGCAGATCAAGGTCGAGCTCAACCGCAAGACCGTGCAGCACCAGGAAGGCGGCATCGTGCGCGAGATCCTGGTCCGCGACGGCCAGAAGGTGAGCGCCGGCGAGCCGCTGGTCGTCGTCGGCGACGTGCGGAGCAGCGCCGAGCTGAGCCTTCTGCAGGACCAGCTCCGGGCCGAGCGCATCCGCCGGGAGCGTGCAGCCGCCGAGGCGGCGCTCGAGCCGCGCTTCGCCCCGCCCGCGGATATCGCCGGCGAGGCGGCCGAGCACCTCGCGCGCGAGCGTGCGCTGTTCGCGGCGCGGCGGCGCACGCTCGACGAGCAGATCGTTTCCCTGCGGGCGCAGATCCGGGAGGCGCACGCACAGGCCGCCGCACTCGCGACCCAGATCACGGCGACCGAGACGTCCACGCGCCTCTCGGACGAGGAGCTGGAGATCAACGACAAGCTGGCGCAGCAGGGCTACGTCCAGCGGACGCGCGTCCTCGCGCTGCAGCGCGCCGCGGCCGACTACCGCGGGAAGGTCGGCGAGTACCGCAGCGAGCTCGCGCTCGCCCGGCAGCGGGCCGCCGAGCTGGAGGCGCGCATCGCGCAGACCCGCAATCAGTACCAGACGCAGGCCGCCGACGAGCTCAAGGAGGCCTCCGCCAGGGTGCGCGAGCTCGAGGACCGCCTCCGCCCCTCGCAGGACCAGGTCGAGCGCCAACTCGTGCGCTCGCCGGTCGACGGGGAAGTGATGTCGCTACGCGTGTCCGCTGCGGGCGAAGCGATCGGGCCACGGCAGCCGATCCTCGACGTCGTACCGGCCAACGAGAAGCTGGTGATCGAGGGGCGGATCCGTCCCGAGGATATCGACTACGTCCGGAGGGAGTCGCCGGCCGAGGTGCGACTGACTGCCTTCGACACCCGCACCGTGCCGCTCCTGCCGGGCAAGGTCGTGTTCGTCTCGCCCGACCGCGTGACGAAGCCGGAGAGCGGTGAGTCGTGGTTCACCGCCACGGTCGAGGTCGACGCCGGCAGCCTCAAGGACCATCCGGAGGTGCGCCTGCAGCCGGGCATGCCGGCGGAGCTCTTCGTCACCACGCCGGCGCGCACCCTTCTCGAATACCTCGCGAAGCCGCTCGGCGGGTTCGCGAGCCGCGGGATGCGCGAGCCGTGACGAGGAGCGCGACATGCCTTGTCGAGCGAGCGACCAGCGTCTTCAACCCTGCCGCACGCGCGGGATGCAGCGCGTGCAGGCGGCCTAAGTCACTGCGGATGCATCCGGATTCTTCTCACTCAACCTTGAAATAGAGCAAGTGCAATGAGCAAACCCGTCAAACCCAAGTCCCTCGCGGAAGCCCTGGACACGATTCTCGCGGGCGGCCCCGACGGCAAGGCCGTGCTGCAGGCACTCAAGGCCGGAAAGATACCGTTCGAGATTCCCCGCGAGGCCGACGTCTCGATCCAGGCGGTCACCGCCTCTTTCAATGCGACCGCGGGCGTCCTGAGCGTCTTCGGCGACAACCTCGCCAATAACGATCGAGGTGAGCCGCGACGCCGCAGGCAACATCCTGGTCAACAGCGGCGCGGTCCAGATCCTGGGTGGCACGCCGTCGGTGGCCAACACCGCCACGATCCAGGTGTTCGGCCTAGGCAGCGACGACGTCATCTCGCTGAACCAGTCGAACGGCGCACTGCCCAGGGCCACGCTCTTCGGCGGTAGCGGCAACGACGACCTGACGGGTGGTGCCGGCGGAGACATGCTCTTCGGCCAGTCAGGAAACGATAAGTTGAACGGCGGCGGCGGCTTCGATTTTCTGTTCGGCGGCGCCGACAATGACATCCTGACCGGTGGCGATGCCGACGATCAGATGTTCGGCGAGGGCGGCAACGACCGCATGATCTGGAATCCGGGCGACGACACCGACCTGATGGAAGGCGGCGCCGGCACCGACACGGCCGAGGTCAACGGCGGCGGCGGCGCCGAGGTCTTCACCACGACCGCCAACGGCACGCGCGTGCGCTTCGACCGCCTCGACCCCGCGCCATTCTCGCTCGACATCGGCACCACCGAGAACCTGGTCGTCAACATGAACGGCGGCGACGACAGCTTCTCGGCCACCGGCAACCTGGCGCCGCTCATCAAGGTCACGGTCGACGGCGGGCGCCGGCAACGACACGATCCTGGGAACCAACGGCATCGATCTTCTGCTCGGCGGCGACGGCGACGACTTCATCGACGGCCAGCAGGGCAACGACGTCGCGTTCCTTGGCGCGGGCGACGATGAGTTCCAGTGGGATCCGGGCGACGGCAGCGACACGGTCGAGGGTCAGGACGGCACCGATACGATGCTCTTCAACGGTAACAACGGGGACGAGATCTTCGAGGCCTCGGCCAACGGCCAGCGGGTGCTGTTCACCCGCAACCTCGGCAGCATCGTCATGGACCTGAACGACGTCGAGCGCATCGACCTCAACGCGCTCGGCGGGGCCGATCGGCTCACGGTCAACGACCTGAGCGGCACCGACGTCACCGAGATCGACGTCGATCTCGCCGGGGTGCTCGGCGGGAGCGCGGGCGACGGGCAGGCCGACACGGTCATCGTCAACGGCACGAACGCAGCCAATACCATCGACGTAGTCGGCGCCGGCACCTCTGCGTCGGTACTCGGCCTTTCGGCCCGGGTGAACATCGCGAACCTGGAAGGCGCCAACGACACGCTCGTGATCAACGCCCTGGGCGGCAACGATACGATCAACGCTTCGACCGTTCCCGCGGGGATCATGAAGCTCACGCTCGACGGCGGAGCCGGCGACGACACGTTGCTCGGCAGTGACGCCGCAGACGTCTTCCTGGGTGGCGACGGGAAAGACTTCATGGATGGCGAGGATGGCGACGACGTGGCGTTCATGGGCGCCGGCGACGATACGTTCGTCTGGAATCCGGGCGACGACAACGACACACTGGAGGGCCAGGACGGCTTCGACACGATGCAGTTCAACGGGGCGAACGGGGCCGAGAACATCGACATATCGGCGAACGGCCAGCGGGTACGGTTCTTCCGTGACGTCGCGAACGTCACCATGGATTTGAACGACGTCGAGCGGATCAACTTCGCGGCGCTGGGCGGAGCGGACAACATCGTCGTCGGCGATCTGAGCGGGACGGACACGACCCGGATCGACCTCGACCTGCGGGGCCCGAACGGCGGCGGCGACGGCGCGGCGGACAACATCACCGTCAATGGCACGAACGGCGCGGACGCTATCGTCGTCGCCGGCGACGCCGGGGGAGTCAGCGTCTCCGGCCTGCAGGCGACGGTGAACGTGTTCTTCCCGGAGGTGGCGAACGATCGCTTGACGATCAACGCCCTCGGCGGCGACGACGTCATCAATGCGTCGAGCCTGGAGGCCGACGGAATTCAGCTGACCCTGAACGGCGGCCTGGGCGAGGACCTCTTCATCGGCAGCGAGGGCGGCGACTTCATCAACGGCGGCGACGGCGACGACACCGCGCTCATGGGCGCGGGCGACGACACCTTCCTGTGGAACCCCGGCGACGACAACGACACGTTGGAGGGCCAGGCTGGCTTCGACACGATGCTGTTCAACGGCGCGAATGTGGCGGAGAACATCGACATCTCGGCGAACGGCGGGCGCGCGCTGTTCTTCCGGAACATCGCCAACGTCACCATGGACCTGAACGACGTCGAGCGGATCAACTTCGCTGCGCTGGGCGGGGCGGACAACATCGTCGTGAACGATCTCAGCGGCACGGACGTGACCGAGGTCGCGATCGATCTTGCCGGGGCGCTTGGCGGCACTGCGGGCGATGGTCAGCCGGACAAGGTCACCGTGATCGGCACCAACGACGACGATATCGTGCTCGTTCAGCAATCCGGAAGCTCGGTCAGCGTGCTCGGTCTTGCGGCGCAGGTGACGATCGATCACTCCGAAGCGGCGAACGACAAGCTGGTGATCAACGCCCTGGACGGGGACGACGTGATCGAAGCCTCCGGACTGCCGGCCGGATTCATCGGCCTGGTGCTCGACGGCGGTGATGGCAACGATATTTTGATCGGCAGCGCCGGCGACGATGTTCTCATCGGGGGCGACGGCGACGACGTCCTGGTCGGCGGTGGCGGAAACGACACTTTCGACCCCGGGGCGGGCGACAACACCGTGATCCAGGGATTTGTGGCGGGCGCCGGAGCGGGGGACCGGCTCGACCTCCGGGGCGTCGAGGGTGCGACCAGCTTCGAGTGGGTGAAGGCGCATGCGCAGGACGTGAAAGGCGACGTCGTCCTCGATCTCGACAACGGGGCGGAGTTGACGCTGGAGGGCATCAGCGTGGCGGCACTGCATACCGACAACTTCCTGTTGTCGTAGTCATGCCGGCGAAGGCCGGCATCCAGGTGGTCGTGGGCCCCGGCAGTCGCCGGGGCCACGACCCTTTCTCACGCCTTCGGCGCGTCGGTCCGCATGGGCCTCGCCGGCGCGTCGATAGGCTCATGCCGGATGCGCTCGTACTCCGCGATGACCTGCGCGCCGAAAAGGAGCACGATCGCCGCGATTTCGACGCTCAGCAGGACGATGATCGACGTCGTCAGCGAGCCGTAGACGACCTGGATCGACGACACCGAGGCGTAGTACCAGACCAGGACATGGCGGGTGAGCTCCCACAGCAGCCCCGCGGTCACGCCCCCGATCAGCGCGTGGCGCAGCGAGAGCCGGCCCACGGGCATCACGAGGTAGATCGCGGTCAGCATCATGATCTCCCCGACGACGCCGATGAGGTAGATGAGCGTGGCCGACAGGCTGTCGAGCGAGCGCATCTCGCCGAAGATCTCGACGCTCCGGGTGCCGAGACTCTGCAGCGCCCCGGACACGACCGTGACGACGAGGAAACCGATCCCCAGCGAAAGGATGAAGAGGTACGGCAGCAAAGCCGACGTCAGGAAATGCCGCCGCTTTACCGCGACGCGATGGAAGAAGATCACCGACATCGCGTTCTCGAGCACGGTGAAGGCGAGCGCGCTGAAGAACACGAGCGTCAGCAGCAGCACCGGGCCGATGACATAACGATGATCGAGGAAGGCGCGCAGCTCGTCGACGAGCGCCTCCGACTGCCCGGGCACGACGAACTCCAGGTACGCGCCGAGCGTGGCGAACAGCCGCTCGGCGTCGATGGCATGCGACAGCACGATCATCACGAGGATCAGCAGCGGCACGAGGGACAGCAGCGTGTAGTAGGCGACGGCGCCCGCGAGGAGCAGTCCCTGGTTCGCACGAAAGCCCTTGAGCACGCGCCAGGCGAAGGCGCCCGGATGCTTGAGCACCTTTCTGGTGTTGGTGCCCAGGCGCATGATCGCGTCCGGCCGGCCTCAGTTCCAGCGCCCGTACTTGCCGCCCACGCTCAAGCGCCCCGAGCCCAGCAGCGCGACCGAGAGGGCCGCGAACAGGAACATCCCCTGCAGCTCGATCGCCCAGCCGCCGCTCTTCTTGAGGCTGAATATTTCGCCGGAGTGAACCAGCAGAATCGCCACCAGCATGTTGACCGCGACGACGATGGCCGCAGGCCGCGTCCAAAGACCGATGATCAGGAGGATCGGGGCTGCCACCTCGCCGACGTACACCAGGTACCCCAGTTCCGGCGGAAGACCGGCTTTCGCCACCAGTCCGGTGATGGACCCGGGCCCGCCGATCACTTTCGCGATGCCGTGCAGGAGGATCAGTACGCCGAGCGAGACGCGCAGTACGAGCTTTCCCCAGTCGGGCAGTGCTTCGCGGGATTGGTCGTTCGTGCCCATATCACGTCTCCTCGTCGGGTCCTGCCTGAAGCGGCCGAAGAAATCTCCTGCAAACGCGGTGCCTGCGCCTCGAGTCGGCGGCGCGCTCTCCTAGCTTCGCCGATCTCCGACCCATTGCCTAGTACCAGCGGATCATGGGATGGAAGTGGATCCATGCTTACCATCCCGACGCATGGGACCGCGGCGTCCCCCGTCCAATGAGTGCCGGCATGTCACACGGATCGAACCTGGTCGGCCTCGCGTTGATCTTCCTCGCTTCGCTCGCGCCGTTTCTCTCGCACGGCCTCTGGGCGCAACCGCCAGGCGAGCGCATCGCGCAGCACTGCGGGAACTCGCCCTCGGGAAAGCGGGTCAGCAGGACCGAGGTCTTTCTGGGCCTCTCGAGGCCGGACGGCTCCATGGTGAGCGACGCGGAGTTCGAGCGCTTCATCGATGCCGAGGCCACGCCGCGCTTCCCGGATGGTTTCACCGTCGTCACGGGCAACGGGCAGTTCAAGGATTCCGGCGGGGCGATCATCCGGGAGAGATCTCGCGTGCTCGTGGTTCTCTATCCATTCCGGGACAGCGGCAGCAGCGAACGCATCGAGCAGATTCGCGCCGCCTACAAGGCTGCGTTCCGGCAGGAATCGGTGTTGCGCGTGGACGGCGAGTCCTGCGCGTCATTCTGAGCGGGAGACCACGATGAGCATGCAGGAACGGACGGATGCCGAAGCGGCCGCGACCTTACGACAGGTCATCATGGGCTTCCGCGCGACCCAACTCGTGCACGTCGCGGCCAAGCTCGGACTGGCCGACCGGCTCCGGGATGGGGCGCGGACGCCGCAAGAGCTGGCGCGCTCGGTCGGGGCCGAGCCGCTAGCGCTCCATCGCCTGCTTCGTGCACTGGCGAGTCTCGGCATCTTCGCCGAGGCGGCCGACGGCACCTTCGCGCTCACCCCGATGGCTCGGCTCCTCCAGACTGGCGTAACCGGGTCGCTGCGCGGCCTCGCGGTGCTGTATGGCGAGGAATGGCTCTGGCACGCGTACGGGCGGATGCTGTATAGCGCCCAGACCGGCCAATCGGCGTTCGAGCACACCCACGGGCAGAAGTTCTTCGACTATCTGCACGACCATCCGGCCGCCGCGACGCTGTTCCACGAAGGGATGAGCGGCTACTCTGCACAGGAGGCGCCTGCGATCCTCGCGGGCTACGATTTTTCCGGCGCTAAGCGGGTCGTGGATATCGGCGGGGGAGAGGGTGGCCTTGTGAGGGCGCTCCTGCAGGCCTACCCTGGTCTGTCGGGCGTGATTCTGGATCTCGAGCTCGCCGGCCCCGGCGCCCGGCGCTCACTCGCCAACGCCGGGGTGGCGGCGCGGGGGACGTTCGTCGCCGGCGATTTCTTCGATCGGGTGCCCGCCGGCGGCGACGTTTACCTGCTCAAGAGCGTCCTCCACAACTGGGACGATGCAGCCGCCGTGCGCATCCTGCGTCGATGCCGCGAGGCGATGAGCGCGGACGCCCGGCTACTGGTGATAGAGCGCGTGATTCCTGCGGGCAATGCACCCGCCGAGGCCAAGCTCTTCGACATCAACATGCTGGTCGTCATCGGCGGGCGGGAGCGGACCGAAGGCGAGTATCGCGCGCTCTTCGAGACGGCAGGGTTGAGCCTCGTGCGCGTCATTCCGACGCCGCTGCCGATCAGTCTGATCGAAGGGGCGCCCGCCTCAGAGCTTCGGGATGCGGAGCGTCTTGCTGATCATGAGGCACCCTGAGATGAAGAACAGCAAGACCGGCAGATGGAAATCCACGCCGAGGAAGCTCACCGGGTAGAGCTCGCCGCGATAGAAGGCGAGGATCAGCAGTCCAAGCGGGACCACGCTCGTCGGGATCGGCGTGCCTTCGAAGTACTTGACCTTGCCCGCGGGCGTGGCAAGCGATTCGGCGCTGACGTTGTAGCGTGCGAGCCGGCTCAAGCCGCACAGGGCGAAGAAGATCAGGACGATCTGATCGAGCGGCGTGTTCAACCCTGCGGCGAAGGCGATCGCCGCGGGGGCGACGCCGAACGAGATCACGTCGGCGAGCGAATCGAGCTCTCTTCCCATGGGCGAAGCGGATTTCCGCCAGCGCGCGATCCTGCCGTCCAGGACATCCAGGACGAACGCGAGCGGAATCAGCGCCGCGGCGATGTAGACGTGGCGCACGTCGCCGGTAGCGAGAAACTTCATCGCCTCGAAGATCGCCGCGACACCGCAGAACCCGTTGGCGATCGTGCAGAAATCGGCCAGCCCGAAACCGCGGAGCATCGAGAAGTGCCTGGCTAGTGCGCGCTTGTTCATGACGAGAGCAGGGCGAGGGCTCGATGGAAGCGTGATGCAATCAGCGTGCCGGGCATGACCGTTGCTCGCGATCGAGGAGTGGATCGGAACGACAAACGCGCGTGGCTGGGGCGGCGCGCTTGGGTCCTGGCCGAAGGTGGCGCACGGCTCGGCGGGACGATCTGTTCGGTGGACTACCGCATCCTGCCGTTGGCGAAGATCATGATCCGGCTCGACGGACGGCGCGGCACCGTCCTCGTTCAGGAAATCGCTCGCGGCGTGAGTTGGGACTTTGCCGACCAGGCCCCCGGCGGCTCACCCGGCGCCTGATCTGGCGTAGGAACGTTGCGGGGGCCCCTCCATCGGGACCACCATTCCGTCCTCGTTGCGAAACGCAAACGCGTGTTCGCACCCCTCGATGTCCTTGCAGGAGATCGTGAAGGTCCCGCGTTTCTCCTGGAGGAGGCTGTCGAGACCCACGTGCAGCATGAAGGCAGCGTTGCGCTCGATGAGCTCCGAGGGTTTGATCTGGCCCTTGGCGAAGTCTTCGGAATGAAACCTGAGCGCATAGGCGGTGCCGCCGATGTTGACCATCTTGAGATTCGCCAGGTCATGGCCGGCCGAGAAGCTGGCGCTCACGATGCGAAAGCTCGGCGCCAGGAGGGCCCGCCGCGCTTCCTCGTTCCGCCGATGCGCTGCGACCTCGAGCTCTGCGAGCGTGGCTGACGCCGCTGCCTGCCGTGCGTACTCCTGAAACAGCGCAGCCGTCTCCTGAGCCTGCGCACGGAGCGCGTCGGTATTCCGGGCGAGCTCGTCCCCCTGCTGGAAGTAACCGAGAACCAGCCACAGCAGAGCAACCGGCGCGGCCACACCGGCGGCGAGGACGCTCCACTCCACCAGCGTCAACCCGGCGTCTCTCTTGACCAGGGCGCCCGCCGCGTAGTCGCCCCATATCGCGAGCACCCAGAAGGCGGCCCACGCAATCGTGATGATGGCACCGGCGCCCGTCCGCCAGGCGCGGCGCCGGTCGCGTCGTTCGTTTTCGTCAACCATACATATATGTCCGTGCCCCGTTAGCCTGTTTGAGGCGTCGGCCGACCCGGTAACCCCGGCCGGCACCTGTGAAACCAAGGCGTCGACACCGTGCCCTCGAGCGGTCCGAGGGTTGAGCTTAGTGTAGCCCGATGTCCGGGGCGCAGAATAGGTCAGGGTCCGCAGCGCGAAGCAACCGGTCGGGGGGAGACCGCGTTTTCGGGTCGGTCACGGTCTCTGCTTGCCGACGCGCATGATTTCTGCCGCTTCCGGGGCATGTCCCCTTGCAGGTGGGTGCGACGAGCGGGCCGGCGGCCGTCTGCAGCGTGTCGGCCGCGAGGCGCCGCTCAAGCGCGCGTGCCTGCCGCGCGGCGAACTTGCCGTTGACGAGCTGCAGGGGGCACAATGATCAAGTTCGCCACGCCCGCGATGATCGTCGCGCGCGAGCATCGTCCCCGGCACATCGCTTGCTGACCGGAGGGCGGATGGGTCTTCGCTACCCCGTCAAGCTGGAGATTTCCATGGCTGCCTCCCTTCGCTGGATCCTGGTCGGCACGTTAGCGGTCCCGCTCCTCGCCCACGCCCAGGTCTACAGATGGGTGAGCGAATCCGGGGCGACGATGTACGGCAACCGGCCACCGCCGAATGCCGCAAGGATCGTGAGGCTGGACGTCGACTCGCCGGATCGGACGCAGATGGAGGTGAATCGAGGGTCCGCGCTGCCGACGTTCGCCCCGGCGGCCCCCGGTGTGCTCAGCAGCGTCGACCGGGCGACCGTTGAAGCCGTCGCACGTTCCATCGAACTGCGGCGCGGCGTAACCACTGCTTGGTCGCGGTAGCTCGCCGCGTCTGCAAAGCGTACGCGCCGGAAAGGCGCCTGGCGACGCAGCGCCCGGATCGGCGGCCGCCCGGACGCCGCCATGGACATCGCGGCATCAACCTCCGGCGATCTCCCGCCGTACGATAGCGGCGCCGTCAGCGAGCGCCTTCAGCTTGCCGAACGCCGCTTCCCGCGCGAGATACTTCATGCCGCAATCCGGCGCGGGAATCAGGCGGTCCGCGGGGACGTGCTCGAGCCCGCGCCGGATCCGGCGCGCGATGTCTTCCGGCGTTTCGACCGCGGCACTGCCGAGGTCGACCACGCCGAGGATGATCGTCTTGCCGGATAGCGCTTTCACCACGGCGAGATCGAGCGCGGGCTGGGCGGCTTCGATCGAGATCTGCTCGGCGATCGAGTCGGCGAGCTGCGGCAGGAAGGAGTAGCCGGCGCCCGGCTTCTTGTCGCGCACGAGGTGGGCGTAACCGAAGCAGAGGTGCACTGCAGTCGTGCTCGGGATGTCCTGAAGCGCACGGTCGATCGCGCGCACGCCATACCGCATGGCCGCGTCAGGAAACGCCTGCAACCACGGCTCGTCGAGCTGGATGACGTCGACGCCGGCGGCCTTGAGGTCGCGCGCCTCTTCGTTGATCGCCGCCGCGTAGTCCATCGCGAGCGCTTCCTCGTCCCGGTAGAACTCGTCTTTCGCCTGGCGGGTGAGCGTGAACGGGCCGGGCAGGGTGATCTTGATCGCGCGGTCGGTGTTGCGGCGCAGGAACGCTGCGTCGCGGACTTCGACCGCATGTCGCCGGCGGATCGTGCCGACGACTCTCGGGACGACCGTGGGGTGCCCGGTTCGCCCGATCACCGTGCCCGGGTTCTCGACGTCGATGCCGTCGAGCGCCGTGGCGAACCGGTTCGAGTAGCTCTCGCGCCGGATCTCGCCGTCCGAGATGATGTCGATCCCGGCGCGTTCCATGTCGCGGATCGCGATCAGGGTCGCATCGTCCTGCGCCTCCTCCAGGAATGCTTCGGGCACGCGCCAGAGGTCGCGGACCCGCACGCGCGGGACGGACTGCGACTTGAGCGCATCGCGGTCGACGAGCCAGTCGGGCTGCGGATAGCTCCCCACGACGGTGGTGCGCAGCAGCACCTCGGTCATCTTCTCTGCTCCTCTCTCTGGGTCGCCCGAGCGTACCGCAGTTGCGGATCTGGACGCGCTGCTTTCTTCCTGTCGCCGGCAGAGCGGTTCGGACGGCTATGCGTTCGGGCTGATCAACACAGCGGCTTGACGAAGACCTACGGCGAGATCGCGAGCGTCCCGTCCAACCCTGGGCGAAACCGGATCGCAGGGGGTCGCGTGACGTCGTGCTTCGGGACGATCGCGCCGGCGGGCGTGCCACGGGCGGTCGTCGAGCGGATGTCGGCGGTGCTCAGGGAAGCTCGCGGAACCCACGACGGGCGAAGCGGCGCGAGGATCTGACCTTCGGCGCCGCGCACTCGGGGCCCGATGAGTTCCGCGCGCTCGCCGAGTCGGAGATCAAGCGCTGGGGACCGATCACCGAGAGCGCCGGAGTCCCCAGACCGTAGCTGCAAAGTAAAACGGCCCGGGGATGAACCCCGGGCCGCCGCGTTTCTTATCAGCGTGAAGCTTACAGCTTCTTCTTCGCCTTCTTCGCGGCCTTTTTCTTCGCAGCCATGAAAGACTCCTTACAGTAGCGCACCAAGTCAGCGCGCGATTGGCATATAACATCTCTGCGAAAAAAAGACAATGCCCTATCGCCGGTTCGTGGGGTCGGCGCTACGCCGATCCGGACGCGACGTAGTCCAGCATCGGCGTCCTCAGGTCGTCCGGGATCGGCAGCGCACGCAGGGTGTCGAGCGAGATCAGCGCGACCTTGTGGCGGGCGAGGAACTTCTCCTCCTCGCCGACCCGTCCGCGGATCCGGAACTCGATCGAGCTCCGCCCCAGCTTCGCGACCGCGAGCTCGAGCGCGAGCATGTCGCCGAGGTGGCAGGGGCGGAAGAACTCGCAGCCGGTGTTGACGATCGGGAATCCGATCCGGCGCACGATGTGCATTTCGTTGAAGGGCAGGCCCACCGCGTCGCGGAACCAGTCCTCGACCGCGCCGCTGATCATGTCGAAGAAGTTCACGAAGTAGACGATGCCCGCCGGGTCGCAGTGCGAGAAGCGGATGCGGCGCTCGGTCATGAATGTCCTGGCCATCGCGGCGACCTCGGCAACGAAAGACGCGCAGATGGTACCGAATCGCGCCGGCTCCCGAGTGGCTCACGGTCGCGGCGAAACTCTCAACCGGCGATGCGGGCCCGGCCCGGTCGGACCGGCCAACGCTCCGGGCGGCCGCCTCTGTTCGCATGCGGAGGGGCAAGGCGACGGATAATGCCCCGATGACGCAAACACCCCGCTTTCTGCTCGCGGCCATGGCGACGCTCGCCCTCGGCGCCGCCTTCGCGGCCGACTACGAAGTCGGTCAGGTCTGGTCCGCCAAGGGACGAGAGAAGGACAGCGAACCGCGGCTGACGATTCTCAAGGTCGAACGCGGCACACCCGTCGGTGACGTCGTCTTCGTCGCCGTCACCGGCGTCCGCCTCTGCCTGCCGAGCGGCGCGTGCGGCGACGTGTTCTCGCCGCTCGCCATGTCGAAGCCGGCGGTCGACCAGAGCATCAAGGAGCAGATCGGACGCATCGACCGGCTGCCCGATTTCGAGAAGGGCTACCAGTTCTGGAAGGACGGGATCGCGAGGGGTGCGCCGGTGACCATCGGCGTGCCGCTCGCCGAAGCGCTCGACCAGATCGAAGGGGGCTCGAAGATCGAGGTGAAGTAGCCCGGCTCCTCGAGGCGATCGCCCGACGCGAGGGACCCAGCGGCGAGCGGGTCAGGGCAGCGGTACTCGTACTGGAAGTCCATCGGCGGCGCGGTGGACCAGTGTCGAGCGTATGACGCCGTGCGGGTCCACATGGTGGTCATCGTCGGCCCGTCGTTCGACCCGTTCTCAGGCCGGCTGCAGCCACCCGATCAGCGTGGCGCGGAGACGGTGCAGCGCGCGGTCCCACCACCCCGGGTTCTGCACGATCTCGGCCCGGAAGAAGCTCGGGCACAGGATCGCCGCGTGCGCGACCTCGCCGCACAACCCGCAGCCCACGCAAGCCTGATTCACGTGCGCCACCGGGTCGACCTTGAGCGGATCGGACGAGTCCTTGACCGTGAGGGACGGGCAGCCGGAGAGGCGGATGCAGGAGTGGTCGCCGGAGCAGATGTCCGCGTCGACGCCGAAGCGGGTGCGCACGACCCGCTCGCCGGCTTTCAGCGCGGCGGCGACGAGGGGCCGGATGCGCCGCTGGCGCTCGAGCTGGCATTCGCCTTCGGCGACGATCACCTTCAGGCCGGGCTCCGGCGTGGTGAACGCCTCCTTGAGCGTCCTCGCCATCTCGGATACGCGGTAGGTGTGCACCGTGCGCAGCCACTTCACGCCCGCGCCCTTGAGGGTGTTCTCGATATGCCGGTCGGAGGCGGACGCGCTCTCGCCGCGCGCGGCGCGCTTCGCCTCCGGGAGCGGCGAGGACAGGAGCTCCTGCGTGCCGGTGGCCGACGAGTATCCGTTCTGCATGATGAGCAGGATCGAGTCGCTGCCGTTCAGGAGCGCGGACGACACGCCGGAGAGGAAGCCGTTGTGC
Source organism: uncultured beta proteobacterium (assembly GCA_963744255.1). Lineage (GTDB taxonomy): Bacteria > Pseudomonadota > Gammaproteobacteria > Burkholderiales > SG8-39 > DATEDA01. Next base: position 38,111 of record CAVUSZ010000016.1, on the reverse strand, counting down.
CAGAAGCCGCCGTCGCCCATGATCGACATCGTCCGGCGCGCCATCATCGGCGCGATCCCGGCGGCGCTCGCGAGGCTCATGCCGTAGCCGAGGATCGAGTTCCCCTGCGAGAACGGCTCGAAGGTCGCGAACGCGTGACAGCCGATGTCGGCCGACACGTGGGGCTTGCCGACCTCGCGTTCGACGAGCTTCATCGCCGCGAACACCGGACGCTCCGGGCAGCCGATGCAGAAGGTCGGCGGGCGGGGCGGGAGGCCGGTGCCCAGGGCGCGCGCGGCCTGCTCCCGTAGGGCGTCGACGCGCGCGATCCACGCCGCGCCCGCGCCGCCGGCGAACTGCGGCGCTTCCGCAGCGAGGAACCGCTCGAGGCCGCGCAGGATGGTATCGGCGGTGTACTCGCCGGCCATCGGCAGCAGGTCCTTGCCATGGAGCCTGGTTTGCACTGCGGGGGAAGGGAAGGGGTCCCCCGCTTCCATCTCTGCGCGCCGCAAGGTCGTTGCGATCTCCTGCTCGATGAACTCGGGGCTCCCCTCCTCGACCACGAGCACCGCGCGCTTGCCGGCGCAGAACGCGCGGATCTCGCCGGGGACGAGCGGATAGACGACGTTCAGCGCGAGGATCGGGATGCGAGCTTCGCCGAACGCGCTCGCCAGCCCCGCCTGCTCGAGCGCGCGCAGCAGGTTGTTGTGGAGCCCGCCCTGGACGATGATGCCGATATCCCGCTCCGGGCCCTCGAATAGCTCGTTCAGCCCCCGCTCGACGATGAACTGGCGCGCGGCCGGCATCCGGACCTCGAACTTGAGCTTCTCCTGGCGGAAGGTCGCCGGCGGATGGGCGAGGCGCTCATACACGAACGCCGGCGGGCCGTCGAGCAGCTCGCGGCGCGAGATGGCCGGCGCGCGGTTCGCGCTCGCCGCGAAGCTGCCGTGCACATGGCAGGCGCGGATCCGCAGCTCCATGAGCACCGGCGTGTTCGACGCCTCGGACAGCTCGAACCCGCGTTCGACCATCCGCACGATGCTCGCGAGCTCGGGCCGCGGGTCGAGGAGCCACATCGACGACTTGAGGGCGACCGCGTGGGTGCGCTCCTGGATCACGCTCGCCCCTTCGCCGTAGTCCTCGCCGACGACGATCAGCGCGCCGCCGATCACGCCCGCCGAGGCGAGGTTGGACAGCGCGTCGGAGGCGACGTTGGTCCCGACGATCGACTTCCACGTGACCGCACCGCGCATCGGGTAGTTGATCGACGCGCCGAGCATCGCGGCGGCGGACGCCTCGTTCGTGCACGCCTCGACGTGCACGCCCAGCTCGTCGAGATAGTCGCGCGCCTGCACCATGACATCCAGCAGGTGCGACACCGGCGCGCCCTGGTAGCCGCCGACGTAGGCGACGCCCGATTGCAGCAGCGCCTTCGTCACTGCGAGGATGCCCTCGCCGTGGAACGTCTCGCCGTCGCCGAGGCGGAGCGAGCGGATCTCGTCGTGAAAGGAGACTTCCATCGCCGCGGCCTCAGGCTGCCGGCCGGGCGCCGCCCGGCGGCCGGCGGAAGAACTGGAGCGGATGCGCCCGCGGCGGCAGCGGCGCGATGCCCACGGCTTCCAGCGACTGCTCGAGCTTGCGACCCTCGGGGTCCGCGAGCGCCGCCTCGCGCGCCGTGCGGATCGCCGCTGCACGCTCGGTGTCGGAGGCAAACGTGCCGCCGGAGGCCGCATTTCCCTCCGCCAGGTTGTCCATGATTCGCAGGAAGTTCGCCTTCGCGCGCCGGTGCGTCTCCCCGTAGCCTTTGATCAGCCGACCGCAGAGCGCGATCTCGAGCGCAAGCCCGAGGTCGCGCGCGCCCGCTGCGCGGACCGCCGCCAGCCAGCGGTCGATGAGCGGCTGCTCGTCGTGGTAGCGCGCCGTTCTGCGGCGCAGGCGCCGCATCGCCGCGAGCGCCCTGAGCTGCAGGAAGCCGAAGATGCTCGTCGTCTTCACGTACATCCCGACGTTCAGCTTGTCGGTGAGCCCGCGGCGGGTGGCCCAGCCGGTCAGCCATTTCGAGAGCCTTGGCGGCAGCACGGCGGCGACTTCCTCCACGCCCGGCTTCAGGTACTCGACGATGTGCACCGGCTCGTCCGGCTTCGCCTGCACCTCGCTCCGGACGCGCTCGAAGCGCGACCGGCGCGACTTGAGGTCGGCGACCCGGATCACGTCCTCGTAGCACATCCACAGCGCGAGAAACCGGCCGGTCTCGTTCGTGAGCTTGAACCCGCCCGCGCCGCCGCCGCCATCGCGGTCGAGCTTCGCGATAGGCTCGAGGCGATCGAGGTAGAGCATGGCGTACGCGGCATCCTGGTAGTCGGTCGTCCGCGAGACGCCTTCCTCGAGGATGCGGTGGGTCTCGCCGGGGAACGCGTTGCGGACGCGCTCGACCGGGTTCGTGCGCCATGCCTTCGCTTCGGCAGGGGAGGGCGCCACCGCTTCGCCAGTGGCGTGCGCGTAGCCGAGCGCGAACCCCCTGAGGCTCGCCTCGACCCCCTTGCCGCCGCGCCGGATCGCCGCTTCGCACTCGCTCCGCGAGAGCGGCAGCACTCCTGCGCCGGCGATGGCGCCGAAGAGCACCGCGCTGATGACCGTGCCCGAGCGCGCCGTGGCCTCGGCCATGTCGAACAGCACCGCTCGCTTCGCGAGCTCCGCGGCGGCCTTGACGATGCGATCGGTGTCCGCGCGGCCGTCGCCCATCGCCATCTTCTCGGCGACGGTGTAGATGCGGTGGGTCGAGGCGACGAGCGTGGTGCGGTCGGGGCTGACGAACCCGTTCTGGATCGCGCGCCCCGCCTCGACCAGCTCGGAGGCGACCATGAGGTCCACGTTGCCTGGCGAGGGCGTCAGCGCCAGCACCGGGCGCCGGCCCCCCAGGACGTCGCGTTTCGCCGGGTAGACCTCGACGTAGTAGGTGGTCGCGCCGGTGCGCTGCGCGACGCCGGGAATCGAGGTGCTCTGCACCGGGTACCTGGCCGCGGTCGCCGCGGCGACCAGCCAGTCGGCGAGCACGCCGCCGCCCTCGCCGCCGAGCGCGGCGACGAGCACCGTGATCGGCCGCGCCGGGAGCCGTACACCCTCGAACGTGATGGTGTCGCTCATCGTGTCCATCGGAAACCTCCATCAGCACGGATGGTCACAGAGGAAAGACCATCCGGTGCTGCTAGCGTTCGCTGCGGGCTTGGCGTTCAAGTCTTCAGGCCGGCTGCAGCCACCCGATCAGCGTGGCGCGGAGACGGTGCAGCGCGCGGTCCCACCACCCCGGGTTCTGCACGATCTCGGCCCGGAAGAAGCTCGGGCACAGGATCGCCGCGTGCGCGACCTCGCCGCACAACCCGCAGCCCACGCAAGCCTGATTCACGTGCGCCACCGGGTCGACCTTGAGCGGATCGGACGAGTCCTTGACCGTGAGGGACGGGCAGCCGGAGAGGCGGATGCAGGAGTGGTCGCCGGAGCAGACGTCCGCGTCGACGCCGAAGCGGGTGCGCACGACCCGCTCGCCGGCTTTCAGCGCGGCGGCGACGAGGGGCCGGATGCGCCGCTGGCGCTCGAGCTGGCATTCGCCTTCGGCGACGATCACCTTCAGCCCCCTGAACGGTGTGATCATCGCTTCCTTCAGCGTGGCGGCGACCTCGGCGACCTTGTAGGTCGTCACGCGCTTGATCCAGCCGACGCCGACGCCCTTCAGCGCCTGCTCGATCGACATGCCGGTCATCTTCTCCTCCGGTTGCGGGCGGGAGGACGGGATGTTCTGCGTGCCGGTCGCGGCGGTGTAGCCGTTGTTCATAACGACCAGGATGCCGTCGCCCTTGTTGAACACGGCGTTCGCGACGCCCGAGGCGAGGCCGTTGTGCCAGAACCCGCCGTCGCCCATGATCGTCACCGTGCGGCGCCCGAACATCGGGTCGATCGCCGAGTTGCTCGCGAGCCCGAGGCCGTAGCCGAGCACGGTGTTGCCGATGTTGAACGGCGGCAAGGTGGAGAAGAGATGACAGCCGATGTCGGCGGACACGTGAAACGCGCCTGACTCGCGCTCGACGAGCTTCATCGCCGCGAACACCGGACGCTCCGGGCAGCCGATGCAGAAGCCGGGCGGCCGGCTGGGCACCGCACCGCCGAGCAGTTCCGCCGCGCGCGCCTTCGGCGCGAGCAGGCGGTCGCGCGCGTCCCGCACCGCGGCGATATCGATGCCCGCCGGCACCGACCGCAGCACGAACCTCGCCATCCCGTCGAGCATCACCTCGCCGGTGTACTCCCCGGCCATGACGAGACAGTCCTTGCCATGCACCTTGGTTGCGTTGACCTCGGCCCGGCGCAACGCGGCGAGCACCGCCTCCTCGATGAACGCCGGCTGGCCTTCCTCCACCACCAGGACGCGTTGCTTCCCGGTGCAGAACGCCACGATCTCCGCGGGGATCAGCGGATAGGTGACGTTGAGGCAATAGATCGGCACGCGGGAGCCGCCGAAGGCGTCGGCGAGCCCGAGCTGCTGGAGCGCCCGGATCACCATGTTGTAGAGGCCGCCCTGGGTGATGATCCCGACGTCGCTCGAAGCGCCGTGGAAGACCTCGTTCAACGCTTCCGCGCGCACGAACTCGGCCGCGCGCGGCCAGCGCACTTCGACCTTGTGCTTTTCCTGCGTGTAGCTCGAGGGCGGCAGCACGATCCGGCCGTAGTCGAACGCCGGCCGCTCGAGCGCGCGCTTCGTCGAGATCGCCGGCTCCCGGTTCGGCTTCGTGGTGAAGGTGCCGTGCACGTGGCACGCGCGGATGCGCAGCTCGAGCATCACCGGCGTATTCGACGCCTCCGAGAGCTCGAACCCCTTTTCGACCATCCGGACGATCGTCGGGAGGTCCGGCCGCGGATCCAGCAGCCAGATCTGCGACTTCATCGCGAACGCGTGCGTGCGCTCCTGCATGATCGAGGAGCCCTCGCCGTAGTCCTCCCCGATCACGATCAGCGCCCCGCCGGTGACGCCGGCGGAAGCGAGGTTCGCGAGCGCGTCCGAGGCGACGTTGGTGCCCACGGTCGACTTCCACGCGACCGCGCCGCGGATCGGGTAGTTGATCGACGCGCCGAGCATCGCGGCGGCCCCCGCTTCCGACGCGTTGGTCTCGAGGTGGACGCCGAGCTCGTCGAGGAGGTCGCGCGAGTCGTTCAGCACGTCCACGAGATGCGAGATCGGCGCCCCCTGGTAGCCGCCGACGTACGACACGCCCGACTGCAGCAGCGCTTTCGTCACCGCGAGGATGCCCTCGCCGTGGAAGGTCGCGCCTTCCCCGAGCTCGAGGAGCTTCACCTCCTCCTTGAACGATCGTTCCATCCGGGACCCTAGTTCAGCCGAGCAGCCTCGGCAGCCAGACCGCGACCGCCGGCACGAAGAAGACGAGCGACAGCACCGCGATGCTCATCGCGAGATAGGGCACCACCCCGCGGAAGATGTGCACCATTCTCACCTCGGGCGGCGCGACGCCTTTCATGGTCATCAGGAGCAGCCCGTGCGGCGGCAGCAGCAGTCCGAGCTGCATGCAGATGAGGAACATCACGCCGAACCAGACCAGATCGATCTGCAGCGTCTGCACCACCGGCATGAAGATCGGCAGGGTGATCAGCATCATGCTGACCTGGTCGACGAAGACGCCGAGGAAGATCAGGAACAGCATCATCGCGGCGATCACGACCATCGGCGTGAGACCCTGGTCGGTGATGAACCGCACGAGCCCGCTGCTCGCGCCCGAGAAGGAGAGGATCTGGGCGAAGGTCGTGGCGCCGACGATTATGAACAGGATCATCCCCGACACCGCCACCGCTCCGCGGAGCGCCTTGAGCAGGTTCGAGAAGGTGAGGGCGCGGTAGGCGAGGGCGAGCATCACCGTCGCAAGCGCGCCGATCGCCGCCGACTCGGTCGGCGTCGCCCAGCCCGCCGCCATCGACGCGACCACGACGACGAAGATCGAGACCAGCGGCACTACATACTGGAAGAGCGGACGCAGCTTCTCCCAGCCCCGGTGCTCGACCAGCTCGGTCGGCGGGGCGAGCTTCGGGTCGAGCTTCACCCGTACGACGATGTATGCGACGAAGAGCGCCGACAGGATCAGTCCCGGCACGACCCCGCCGATCAGCAGCTTGGAGATCGAGATGCCGGAGAGGCTGCCGAGCAGGACGGTGAGCGCGGAGGGCGGGATCAGCATGTCCACGGCGCCGATCGCCATGATCGGGCCGGTCGCCATTGCCGGGTGATAGCCGCGGGCGAGCATCACCGGCAGCATCAGGCTGCCGAGCATTGCGGTGGTCGCGATCGTCGAGCCGGAGATCGCCGAGAACACCGTGCCCGCGACCACTGCGATGACCGCGAGGCGTCCGGGCAACTGCCGGATCAGCCGCTCGATGCCGTCGATCACCTTCACCGCGAGGCCGGTGTGGAACAGCACCTCGCCCATCAGCACGAAGAGCGGAATCGGGGTGAGCGCGAAGCTCGAGACCGATTGCACGCTGTTGCGCGCGAGCTGCACGAGCCCGGGCTCGCCGCCCATGTAGATCGCGGCGCCGACGATGTTCACTGCGAGGAAGGTGAACGCGACCGGCAGCCCGAGGAAGAGGAGCATCGTCGAGCCGCCGAGCAGCAGCCATGCCGCCGTCTGCCAGGCCACGCGCGGGCGCCTCAGGCGGTCGAGACGGCGTCATCGCGCGCGGCCCGCTCGCCGAGGTGGAGCCTGCGCATCCGGAAGAGGATCTCGATGCCGAGCAGCGCGAACGCTGCCGGCAGCGGGGCGAGGAGCCACCACTCGGGCATGATCAGCGTCTTGATCGACAGCGAGCCGGCGCCGAAGCTGGCGAGCGCCGAGCGCGTGCCGTAGACGACCATCACGACGCAACAGGCGAGCGCGATCGAGTCGGCGATCCACTCGCAATACCACGCCGCTCGCCGCGGGATCACGCGCAGCAGGATGTCCACGCGGACGTGCTGCCCCTGGCGGAGCAGCCACGGCGCGGCGAGCATGGTGAGGAGGTAGAGCATGCTCTCCGACAGCTCGTTCGACCACGACAGGCCGTCGAGGCCGGGAACGATGGCGGCGTTCCGGAGCAGGACGTCGGCGCAGATCATCGCCATGAGTAGGAACAGCACCCCGCAGGCGGCGAGCGCGCAGGCCTCGAGCAGCCGGTCGTAGGCGAGCGAGAGCCGCTCCATCAGCGCTTCGTGAAGAGTTGGCGCATCTTCGGCCCGTGCTGCGGGCTCACCTTGATGATCCCGGCCCAGCCCGCCTCGTACGCCTGGTCGACGTACTGCTTCGCCTGCGCGCCCTCGAGCCTGATCACCTTGATGCCGGCCTTTGCCTGGCGCTCGGTCTCCTGCTGGCCGTAGATCTTCCAGTAGTCGTTGCGGCTCTCGAGCGAGAGCGCCTGCGAAGTCAGGAACTCGCGCTGTTTCGGCGCGAGCTTCTTCCAGGCGTCCTGGTTGACCAGCAGCGACACCTCGGCGTCGTAGAACCCCGGGTCGACGCGGAACTTGGTCCGCTCCTGCCAGTTGTTGTCGAAGATGCCGCCGATCGGCCAGCCGTAGCCGTCGACCACGCCGCGCTCGAGCGCCGTGTAGACCTCGCCCGGTGCGGTCTGCATCACGGTCGCGCCGAGCGCGCTGAAGAAGTCGCGGTAGACCGGCGTGATCCGGATCTTGAGGCCCTTCAGGTCGGGCTTGTCGATCGGCTTGTTGAGATACAGGTGGAACGGCTGGTACTCGACGACGCGGGCGAGGTAGACCATGTTGCCCTTCTCGGCCCACACCTTCTGGATGTAGTCGAAGGCGCCGTTGCGGCGCTGCTCGGCGACCGGCATCTGCGTGAGCTTGAGCGCGTCGGACTCGGGGAAGACGTTGGTGTAGAACGCGCCGGTCGACATCGCCATGTCGACCACGCCGGTGCTGACCGCCTTGCCGACCTCGAAGGTCGGGATCGCCTTCGGCCCGCCGATGAAGTTGATCTGCAGCAGTCCTTTGCCCTCCGCGTTCACGTTCTCGATCCAGGTCTGCAACCGCGTCACGTAGAACGAGTTCTCGGGAAACGCGCTTACGATCTTGAGGGTCGTGACCTGGGCGGCCGCGGCGAGCGGCAGGCCGAGCGCGGCGGCTAGAGCGAGTCTTTTCATGGATCCCTCCTCCGGGTTTGAGCGGCCCAGCCTAGGCAGGCATACTCCATTTGTCAAATTGATGGGGCGGATGGGCCGGATTGCGGCGACAGAATCCAGATGAATCCGCTGGCTCTGGATCTCAACCTGCTGCGGGTGTTCGACGCGATCCTGCGGCTGCGCAGCGTCACCGCCGCCGGCGAGGAGCTCGGCCTGACGCAGGCGGGGGTGTCGAACGCACTCGCGCGGCTGCGGAAGTCTGCTCGGAGATCCGCTGTTCGTGCGGACGCCGCGCGGGATGGATCCGACGCGCTACGCAGCCTCGATCGCCGAGGGCGTGCGGCAGGCGCTCGCGCTCATCGAGGCGACGCTCGCCGGCCGCGCCGCGTTCGACCCGGCGACGACCGAGCGGGTCTTTCGCCTCCACATGTCGGACATCGGCGAGATGGTGTTCCTGCCGCCGCTGCTCGAGCGGCTGCACCGGACCGCGCCCGGCGCGCGCGTGGAGACGCGTTCGACGCCGCAGGAGGAGATCGAGGCGGCGCTCGCCACGGGCGAGCTCGACCTCGCGGTCGGCTTCCTCCCCGGCCTGCGACCGCCGGTGCGGAACGCACCCCTCTTCGTCGATCCCTACGTGTGCATGATGCGCGCCGACCATCCGCGCATCGGGGACGCGCTCACACGCAAGCTCTTCCTCGAGGCGTCGCATGCGCTCGTCGCGTCGATCGGCGCCGGGCACCGCGTGATCGAGGAAACGCTGCTCGCGCAGGGCTTGAGCCAGCGGATCGCGCTCCGCGTCCCGCACTTCATGGTGGTGCCGATGATTCTCGAGCGCACCGATCTCGTCGTCACCGTGCCGTCGCAGGTCGCGCGGCTGTTCGGGAAGATGGGGCGGTTCAAGACGCTCAGACCGCCCGTGAAGATCCCGCCCGCCGACGTGCGCGTGCACTGGCACGAGCGGTTCGAGCGGGATGCGGCGAACCGGTGGCTGCGGGAAGTGGTCGTCGAGCTGTACGCCGAATGAACGAGCGCTTCGGTGCGAAGCTAGACCGCGCGCGCCATCACCACGAGCCCCCGGCCGGGAGACCGATACGGGTTGTCCCCGCCCACCCGCACGAAGGCGGCTGTGAGCGCGTCGATGACAGCATCGAGTGACGCGCCGCGCTCCTGCAGGAGGAGCGCGCGCGGCGTGCCCTTGATCATCCCCGTTGCGAGCCCTTTCGCGGTCGGGCTGCGGATCTCGACCTCGACCCGCTCGATCCGGACGTCACCGAACCCGCTCTCGATGAGCAGCCGGCCGATCAGCGCCTCGTCGTTGAAGCTGTACGGCACCTTGGCGAAATCAGTCACCGGATCGCCCGGGAAAAGCGCCGAGAGCACCTCGCTGCCGGTGCGGCTGTGGGCGTTCAGCTCGAGCTTGTCCCAGACGTTGAACACGAACGTGCCGCCGCCGGCGAGCACGCGGCGCGCCTCGCGCATCGCGAGGGTCTTGTCGGGGACGAACATCACGCCGAGCTGGCACGCGACCGCGCCGAAGGACGCATCGGTGAAGGGCAGCGCGCAGGCATCCGCCTGCCGCCACTCGATGCCCTCGAGCGCGGCGAGCTTGGCACGACCGTAGTCGACCATCGCGTCGCTGAGATCGGTGGCGACCAGCCGGACGGCGGGATCGAGCCGGGCGCGAAGCTGCCGCGTCAGGATCCCGGTGCCGCAGGCGGTCTCGAGGACGCCGCCGGCGACGCGCGACGGCAGGCGGCGGGCGAGGTCGGCGGCAAAGGGCTCGAAGATCGCTTGACCCTGGTACGTGTCGTAGTACTCGGGTATCGACCCGACGAAGCTCGCGCGCGCATCGGCCATGGCAGCTCTTCCCGTCGCCTGCGGCATTGTAGGCCTCCGCGTTCGGCTAGAATCGCGGCCTCGCAAGATGGCAGCGCAAGGACTCCAATGACTCAACGACTCCGCGGCGTGCTCTCGCCGGTCGTCACGCCGTTCCGGAAGGACTACTCGCCCGATCCGCAGCGCTTCGTTCGCCACTGCAAGTGGCTGCTTGCGCACGGCTGCTCGGGGCTCGCGGTGTTCGGCACCAACTCGGAGGCGAACTCGCTCTCGGCCGACGAACGGATGACGCTCCTCGAGCAGCTTGTCGAAGGCGGCGTCCCCGCCGGCGCGCTGATGCCGGGCACGGGCTGCTCCGCGCTCACCGACTCCGTCCGGCTCACCGCGCACGCGGTGAAGCTCGGCTGTGCCGGCGCGCTGATGCTTCCGCCGTTCTATTACAAGGGCGTGCCCGACGAGGGTCTCTTCCGGAACTTCAGCGAGGTGATCCAGCGCGTCGGCGACGACCGGCTGCAGGTCTACCTCTATCACATCCCGCCGGTGTCGCAGATCCCGATCACGCTCGGCCTCATCGAGCGGCTGCTCAAGGCCTATCCGGAAGCTACCGCAGGCGTCAAGGACAGCTCCGGCGACTGGGCGAACACCAAGGCGATGATCGACGCGTTCGGGAAGCAGGGCTTCGACGTGTTCGCCGGCAGTGAGGTCTTCCTCCTGCAGACGATGCGCGCCGGCGGCGCCGGCTGCATCACCGCCGGCGCGAACGTGAATCCGCACGGCATCGACAAGGTGTACCGCGGGTGGCAGTCGCCGGACGCGGAGGCGCTCCAGGCCGCTGCCGACAAGGTGCGCGCGCATCCTCCAGTCCCAGGTGTCGATGATCCCGGCGCTGAAGGCGACGATCGCGCACTACGCCGACGACGCGGACTGGGAGACGGTCCGCCCGCCGCTCGTCGAGCTCACCCGCGAGCAGCGCGCGAAGCTCGTAAGCGAGCTCGCCGCGAGCGGGTTCGGCATGCCCGGGATCAAGGGCTGACCGTTCGCCACGAAGCCGACTGCGGGCGAGGTCCCGCGGTTCCCCGGCTGCCGGCGGGTCCGGGCGAGCCCCCCGCGGCGGGGGGGACCGAAGGGGGCAACTCTTGCGAACCTATTGCGGCGAGCGTCGCACCGTCGCAGTGAGGCACAATGCGAGCCGAGTCGGGAGCCGCCGGCGGGCAACCCCAATCGGTCGATCTGGCACCGGCTCGTGCCGTGACCGTTTTCGTCGCTCATCTAGGGAGAACTTGCCATGACAAACCTCGCCAGCAAGACCGTCCTCCTCGCCGCCGCCGCGCTCGCCACCAGCTGCGCCAACTGGCGCCCGTTCGGATCCGAGGAAGTGCGCACCGGAATGGTCTCGGACTGGTACAACCACGTCACGGTCTACACCTTCGCCAAGGACACGCCCAATCAGAGCAATTGCGACCCCTACTGCGCTTCGATCTGGCCGCCGTACCGGCCGGCCCCCGGCGAGACCCCCCGCGGCGACTTCACCATCATCAAGCGCGCCGACGGCTCGCCGCAATGGGCGTACAAAGGCATGCCGCTCTACACCTACGTCAAGGACACCAAGACCGGCGACAAGACCGGCGACGGCGTCAATGGTGTCTGGAGCGTTGTGGTCCCGAAGTAGCGCGACGCGGTCCCTGGTTCGCCGCCGGCGTGGCCGCGGCGATCCGAACGAGATGGAAACCGCCCCTTCCGGGGCGGTTTCTCGTTTGGCCGTCGTACGAACGTCGCGTGCGCCGGCACACGTCCACCCCGCGTTCGACTCACCTCGGGGATCAGGCTATCCTTCGCGCCGCGCCGGCGGCGCGCCCCCGTCCCGAGGGTCGCCCCGCGCACCGCCAGGCGTCGCCCCGCGGCTCCTGCCCGCCCAGTCTCGCGCATGCTCTACGCGGTAACCATCCTGCTCTCGGCGTTCCTGCTGTTCCAGGTGCAGCCGATCATCGCCAAGATGATCCTGCCCTGGTTCGGCGGATCGGCGGCGGTCTGGACGACGTGCATGCTGTTCTTCCAGCTGCTGCTCGTCGGCGGCTACGCGTACTCGCACTGGTCGATCCGGACGCTTCGGCCGCGCGCGCAGACGCTCGTCCATCTCGTGCTGCTCGTGGCGGGAATCGCCGCCCTGCCGATCCTGCCCGACGCGAGCTGGAAACCGGTGGGTGAAGCGGACCCGTCGTTGCGGATCCTCGGCCTGCTCGCGGCCAGCGTCGGGTTGCCGTACTTCCTGCTCGCGACCACGAGCCCGCTCGTGCAGGCCTGGTATGCGCGCGCGGAACGCGGCGCGTTGCCATACCGGCTCTATGCGCTCTCGAACCTCGGATCGATGCTCGCGTTGGTGAGCTATCCGTTCGTCGTCGAGCCGTGGCTGCCGACGCGCTGGCAGGCGCTCGGCTGGTCGGGCGGCTTCGTCGCGTTCGCCATCGCGTGCGGTGCGCTCGCCTGGCGCAGCCGCGTGGCTTCCGCCGAGGTCCCTGCCGCGGCAGAGGGCGGAGTGGCGCCGCCCCCGCACCTCGCCGAGTACGCGCTCTGGGCCGGACTCGCCGCGGCGGCGTCGATCCTGCTTCTCGCGTTCACGAGCCACCTGTCGCAGAACGTCGCGCCGATCCCGTTCCTCTGGGTGCTGCCGCTCGCGCTGTATCTACTGTCGTTCATCCTCTGCTTCGAGGGGCGCAACTGGTACAGCCGCAAACACTACCTGCCGCTCCTCGCCGCCGGCTTCGTCGGCGTGTGCGTCACATTGCACCGCGAGTATCACAACCCGCAGCTGTGGGTGATGATCCCGCTCTACTGCGTCACGCTCTTCGTCGCGTGCATGGTGTGCCACGGGGAGCTTGCCAGCATGAAGCCGCATCCCCGCCACCTGACCGCGTTCTTCGTCGCGATCTCGGTCGGCGGCGCGCTCGGCGGCGTGTTCGTCGGCCTGATCGCGCCGCGGGTGTTTCCGGACCTGTACGAACTGCCGGCCGGCATCGTGTTCACGGCCGCGCTGGTCGCCGTCGTTCTCGCGCGCGACCGGACGGGCTTCCCCGACGAGCGGGCGCATCGCGCAGCGGTCGCCGGCACCGCGATCTTCACGGCTGCGCTAACGACCGCGTTCGCGTGGATCTACGTCGACCTCGGCTCGGGCATGCGGGTGCTCACGCGCAGCTTCTACGCGGCGCTCAAGGTCTACGACTCCGGTAGCGGGCCCGACGCGATGCGCGTGCTGACCCACGGCACGATCACCCACGGCAAGCAGTTCATCGACCCGTCGCGGCGCGACTGGCCGACGACGTACTACGGCGACACCTCCGGCGTCGGGCGCGCGATCGAGGCGATGCGCGCCGGCGGCCCGGTCAAGATCGGCGTGATCGGGCTCGGCGCCGGCACGCTCGTCGCCTACGGGCGGCCGGGCGACGCGGTGCGCGTGTACGAGCTCAATCCGCAGGTCGTCGACCTCGCGCTCAAGGAGTTCAGCTATCTCGGCGACACGAAGGCCAGGCTCGACGTCGTGCTCGGCGACGGGCGGCTCTCGCTCGAAGGCGAACCGCCGCAGGGCTTCGACGTCCTTGCGGTGGACGCGTTCTCGAGCGACTCGATTCCGGTGCACCTCCTGACCGCGGAAGCCTTCGCGGCCTACTTCCGCCATCTCAAGCCCGGCGGCATCCTCGCAGTGCACATCTCCAACCGGTATCTGGATCTCAAGCCGGTGCTGAAGGCAGCGGCGGCGAAGCTCGGTCGCGAGGCGCGCATCGTCGAGGACGAGTCGAACGGCGAGAAGGGCACCTACGGCACGACCTGGGTGCTTTTTGCCGACTCGGCCGGCGTGTTCGAGCAGCCGCCGCTCGAGGGCGTCGTGGAACCGCTCATGTCCGACCGTTCGGTGCGGCTCTGGACCGACGATTACAGCGATCTCTTCCAGATCCTCAAGTGACGCAGCGCCGCGCATCCGATCATCGCGACTCCGACCCTGTGCGTAACGGAGGTAGAATTCCCACGAGGCAGTTTCCGGGCCGTCAACTATGAAGTTGACGCGCATATCGGTAAATCCCAGGCAGATGGGCGGCGTGCCGTGCATTCGCGGCCTGCGGATCCCCGTGGCCACGGTGGTGGGGATGGTGGCCGACGGCATGGCCGAGGCCGAGATCCTCAAGGCCCACCCGGACCTTGAAGCCGCTGACATCCACGAAGCCCTGAAGTACGCCGCAGAGGCGGTTCGCGAGCGCGAGTTGCCGCTGGCCGCGGGTGAAGTTCCTGGTCGACAGCGCTCTCTCGCCATGATGGCGGAGGGCTTGCACCGGAACGGTCACGACGCGGTCCACGTCCGCGACTAGGGCTTGCAGATCAGCGCTGACCGAGCAGCACCCGACCAAGCAGCGGATGGGCGTTGAACCGGGCGAGGAACTCGGTCTCGCTCGTCCCACCCTTCGCGCGCACGATCTCGACGAGCGCGCGCCGGTTCGCCAGGTTCCACCGTGAGATGCCGGACAACGTCAACACCAATGGACTCCAGCGTTGCCACGCGAGCCGCTCGCCGGGCGTCCAGCCGTCGAGCGACCGCAGACCCGTGACCTGCATCGCCTCGCGGCTCGCTTCCCGCAAGGCGCGGTCGCGGTCGCCGCGCGCGGCGAGACGGTCCGCGACGCGGATGCCGATCGCCGCGAGCGGCGGCAGCGGTACCGGGCGCAGCGGATCGAGATCGAAGACCAGATGTCCCTCGGCGAGCTTGCGGAGCGTGGCCGCGCTCGAGCGATTGCGCGGATTCGTCCGCAGGCGCGCGAACTCTTCTCGCATCACGCGCCGGACGGCTGTGGCTCGCGGCCGGAAGCCGAGCTTGCAGTAGAACCACCACGCGCCCGATTCGATCCCGTCGTCGTTGCCCTTGCCGAGCTGGTAAGGGTCGAGGGTGAACGACGCCGCGCCGAGCACGTGGTGGAGCATCGCGAGCATTCGCGCGAACGCGTATGCGACCTCGCCGCCGCGGAAGGTCGCGAAAGCGTGATACGAGAGCGCCGCCGACCGCCCCGACAGATCCACCTGCAGGTACGCGATCGGCACGCCGTTGCGCAGCGTGAGCGAGCCGTAGGTCGCGGGGACGACCGCGCGGCGCTCCGGCAGCAGCCCGTTCAGCGTGAACGCGAGCCCTCCGCCGTCGTCGACGAGCCAAGCGTCGCGCGCATCGCCGTAGGCGAAGCCGTCGATGTCCCGCGCGCGCGTCGCCATCGCCGCGCGCCCGAGCTCGACGGCGCGTAGTCCCGCCCGCAGCGAGAGCCGGCGCACCGCGTGTGGCGGACGGTGAAGCTCGGCGCGGAGATCCGGGCGCCCGCGGTGAAGCGGCGTCTCGCCGAATGCAACCGCTGCGAAAGCGAGCCTAGCGTGCGTGCGCGAAGGCGCGTCCGCGCCGGGCAGGAGCTCGAAGCTCGCGTCGAGGCCGTCGAAGAACGCCTCGCGGGTGAGCGTGTCGCCCGGCATCGCCGCGACGCGCCGCACGAGGAATGCGCCATCGGTTTCGCGGCGGCCGCGCAACCGATCGATCGCCGCGTAACCGGGAAGATTCAGTTCGCGGAGCGCCGCGGCCTCCACCGGCGTTACCAGGAGCGGCAGTGCGCGCGCGATCGCCTCCTCGGCCTCGGCGTCGCTGCGATCCAGTGCGAGATGATCCGGCCACCGCCCCGCGAGCCACCGTGCGCTCGGCCAGAAGAAGCGGTAGCGGATCGTCGTTCCGGCGATCCCGCTGTCCGCCAGCGCGTCGCGGTGACGCCGCACGTCGGCGCGGTCGGCGAACCGCTCGAGGATGTGCTCGACGGCGGCGAGCACGAGCCCGTCGCTGGGATAGGCGCGCATGAAGCAAAGCGCTTCGTGCAAGCGTTTCACCTGGCTCGGGGTGCGCAGCCGAGTGCGATCGAGGCGGGCGAGGAGGACGAGCTTCGATGCGGAGGCTCCGGCGTCGAAGCGGTCCTTGTTGCGCTCGAGTGTCGAGAGGTCGCGGGCTGTCACTCTCGTGCGCTTGCGGCCGACACCCGACCTAGGCTGCCAATCCCTGGCCGCGCATCGCCCGCCGCCACGCCAGCGCGACCTTGTCGAACGCGAGATGGAGCTCGGCCTCGGCGTCGAATGGTACGCTGAGCGGCGTCTGCGACTCGATGATGCGTTGGTCCTGGCCGAAGATGGTCCTCTCGAACTCCTGCATGACGGAATCCGGCTGATCCAGATTGTAGTTCCGCGCCACCAGGCAATAGCCGATGCAGCGGTGCTCGCTTACCGGCTGCGCGACGAAGAGATACACCATCCCGTCCAGCCCGCCCCAATCGATGTGCTCGACGATCGTGTAGGGCAGGTGGATCGCGTAGCGGGTGCGCCGCGTCGAGTCCTTACGCTCCTCCGCCGCGAAAACGGGCAGCTCGCCGGTGTTGGGCTGGTCGGGCCGCCCGTACGCGTAGCGGATGATGTGACCCTCGGTTTCGACATCGTAGGGGGCGACGACGGCCTTCGCAGGGTCGCCGAGCAGCCCTTCGTGCACGAACGCGAAATGGCCGAAGTCGGTGAAGTTCTCAAGCTGCCGGGAGGCGTTCGCATTCCACTCGAACGGCCCGGTGCGCACCACACGCCAGCGTTGATCGGCAAACTCGGGGATGTCGGGGATCGGCCAACGCGGCGCCTCCAGCGCGACCCAGACGAGCCCGTGGCGTTCCTCGCAACGATACGCGGGAACGAAGGCGCGCGACGGCACCCGTGCCGGATCCGCGAGCTGCGGAATGTGGCGGCACTTTCCGTCCGGCGCCGTAGCGCCAGCCGTGGTACGGGCAGACGAGCGTGTCGCCCTGCACGCGCCCGAGCGAGAGCGCGGTGCCGCGATGCACGCAGCGGTCGCGCAGCACGCGGGCGACGCCCCCCGCGTCGCGCCACAGCACGATCCGCTCATCGAGCAGGGTCGCGGCGCACGGCGCGTCGATCAGATCGGCGCTGTAGCCGACGGGATGCCACACACCCCGCAACGTTGCACTGCTCATGCCCGGTACCTCGCAAGCGATCCGGCGGCAAGGCTGCCGCGTAGCCATGGCGGCAAACTGTCTGGATGGAATAGCATAATCGCGATCGCGCGCCGCGCACTGACGGGGGATATAGCGCCATGATCGCCGTGATCTTCGAAGTCTGGCCTGCCGCGGGCAGGCGCGAGGACTACCTCGCGCTCGCCGCCGGCCTCCGCGCGGAGCTCGAGACGATGGACGGGTTCATCTCGATCGAGCGCTTCGCGAGCCTGAGCGAGGAGGGCAAGCTCCTGTCGGTGTCGTTCTGGCGCGACGAGGCGGCGGTCACCCGCTGGCGGAACCTCGAGGCGCACCGGCGCGCGCAGGCGGCCGGCCGCGGCGGGATCTTCCGCGACTACCGTCTGCGGATCGCCACGGTGCTCCGCGACTATGGGATGTCCGTGCGTCGCGACGAGGCGCCGGGCGACAGCCAGGCGTTTCACGCCCCGCAGAGCTGAGCGCCCCGCTCTCGAGCTGCGCCGCGGGCCCGCGGGCGATCGCGCCGTCCGCTCACTCGAGCTTGACGTTGGCGGCCTTGATCACGTCCACCCACTTCTTGCGCTCTTGCGCGAGATAGGCGGTGAACTCGCCGGGCGTGTTGCCGGCCGGCTCCGAGCCGAACTCGGCCATGCGCCGGCGTACCTCCGGGTCGCCGAGCGCCTTCCGCAGATCCTTGTTCAAGCGATCCAGGACCGGCGCCGGGAGCCCGCGCGGGGCGAACATGCCCTGCCAGGTGGCGAGGTCGAAGCCGTTCAGGCCCGATTCGGCGAGCGTCGGCACGTTCGGCAGCTGGGGCGCGCGCTTGGCTGTGGTCACGGCGAGCGCCCGCACCTTGCCTTCCTTGACCAGGTTGGCGGCGGTGGTGATGTTGTCCACCGTCATCGCGATCTGGCCGCCGAGGAGATCGGTGATCAGCGGCGCCGCGCCTTTGTAGGGAGCATGCTCGATCTTGATGCCGTAGCGGTGGAGCATCATCTCGGCGGTCAGATGGTTCGAGGTGCCCACCCCCGCCGTGCCGTAGGTGGCGCTCGGCGTGGCGCCCGCAGGGGCGCCTGCACCCTTGACGCGCGCGGGGCGCAGGGCCACGATGCAAGAGGCCGCATGCAGCGCCAGCTCGCCATGTGATCCAGCTCACCGCGTAGGCCCAGTCGGTCCGGCGAAGGGAGGAGGGATGCAAGACATCGCGTGGTATCTCTCGCTCGTCGTCATGGTGGCCATCGCGGCCGCGTTCCTGTGGGTTGCGGCGCACGCGCGCTCGCGCGCGGAAGGCGAGCGCGTCGCTGCGGCGGCGTATCGGTGGCGCGGGCCGTTCTTCTGGGTGCTGCTCGCCGTGGGCGCGGCGGTGACGGTCGCGACGCTCGTCGAGTGGCCGCTCACCGCGTATGCGTCGCGGGCGTCGAAACCCGATCGCGTCATCAAGGCGGTCGCGTACCAGTGGCGCTGGGAGCTCAGCGAGCAGACGGTGAAGGCGGGCGAGCTGGTCGAGTTCCACGTCACCGGCGCCGACGTCAATCACGGCTTCGCCATCTATCAGGGCAAGACGAACCTGATCGCCCAGACCCAGGCGATGCCCGGGTACGTCAACCGCCTGCAGGTCCGGTTCGACCGAGCCCGGCAAGTACGACATTCTCTGTCTCGAGTATTGCGGCGTCGCGCATCACGTCATGGCGACGACCATCGCGGTCGAGTGAGCGACCACCAAGGGGCCGAACATGACTACCTCGACTGCTGCAATGCCGGCGCCGGCCGACGGTCCACGCGAGCGCCTCGCCTTCCAGCTCGCCGTCGCGGTCAGCGTCGCGGTCTTCCTGCTGATGATGCTCATCGGCCTCGTCCTGCGGGCCGCGCAGGCGGCGTGGCTCGGCGTGCCACCCAACTACTTCTACGAGCTGATGACGCTGCACGGCATCGGCATGGTAGGCATCGCCGGCGTCGCCTCGGCGACGGTGATGTGGTACTTCCTCCGTCGCTACGTGAGTCTCTCCACGCCGGTCTTCTACGCCCTGCTCGGGCTGTCGGTGGCAGGGGTCGTGGCGATCCTCGGCGCCGTGCTCCTCGGTCACTTCGCCGCCGCCTGGACGTTCCTCTTCCCGCTGCCCGCGAAGAGCATGGGGCTCTGGTCCGCTCACGCCGCCGCTGCGTACCTGGTGGGGCTGATCCTCGTCGGCGTCGGGTTCCTGCTCTTCAACGCCGACGCGGCGCTCGCGATCATCCGCAAGTACGGCAGCCTCGGCAGGGCGCTCGGCCTGCCCTATCTCTTCGGCGGGACCATCGACCCGGCGCTCGTGCCGACCGTGGTCGCCGGCACGATGGTGATCATCGTCAACGTCCTCGGCGTCGTCGTCGGCGCGGTGATCCTCGTGCTGAGCCTCGTCCACCTCTACGTCCCGCAGCTCGCGCTCGACGCGCTGCTCGCGAAGAACCTGATCTACTTCTTCGGCCACGTGTTCATCAACGCGACGATCTACATGGCGCTGATCGGTGTATACGAGATCCTGCCGCGCTACACCGGGCGGCCGTGGAAGGTGACGCGGCCGTTTCTCTGGGCTTGGGCGGCGGTCACGCTCTTGGTCCTTGGCGTCTACCCGCACCACACGTTGATGGACTTCGTCATGCCCGCCTGGGCGCTAGTGGTCGGCCAGGTGCTCTCCTACCTGAGCGCGGTGCCGCTGCTGGTGGTGACCGCGCATGGGGCGCTCACGAACCTCCACCGGTCGGGCGTGCGCTGGGACCTGCCGCTGCGGCTGCTCGTGCTCGGCGTCTTCGGCTGGACGGCGGGGGTCATCCCGGCGGTCGTCGACGGCGTGATCCGCGTGAATCTCGTCATGCACAACACTCAATGGGTCCCGGGACACTTCCACTTCTACCTGCTACTCGGCCTAGTGCCGCTCCTCTTCGGCACCATGCTGTACACGGTCCGCGAGGGTGAGGCCGGCGACACGGCCGGCGACCGGTTGGTGTTCTGGATCTACGCGCTGGCGGGCGCCGTCTTCTGCCTCGCGTTCCTGTGGAGCGGCTGGCAGAGCGTCCCGCGGCGCTTCGCGGAGCATTTCGCCGAATGGCAGGGCTACGCGCGGGTCGCCACGATCGCCGGCGTGCTGGTCGTGCTCGCCGCGCTCCACCTGGGCGGCAAGCTGCTCGCCCGGCTGCCGCGGGCGTCGCTCGGCGCGGGAGCAGCCTGATGGACGGGTGCGCCAGGCGTACGGCCGCGGCGTCGATGCTGGCGCTCGCCGCCGGCGTCACCGCGGTGCATCTCGCGACCGACGGCTTCCAGGCGTTTACCCTGGAGACGGCGCGGCGACTCGAAGCGCTGCGCTCGCCCACGCCGTTGCCGAGCTATCCGCTGCTGCTTGCCGACGGCTCGCCGGGGTCCCTCGCCGACTGGCGCGGCAAGGTCGTCGTGCTCGACTTCTTCTACTCGCGGTGCGACACGGTCTGTAGCGCCCTCGGCGGGGCGTTCGGGCACCTGCAGGAGCGCCTGGCGCCGGAGCTTGCGTCGGGCGAGCTGGTGCTCGTTTCGCTCAGCTTCGACCTCGCGCGCGATGGGCCGGCGGAGCTCGCGCGCTATCAGTCGCGACACGCGCGCGGCGCCGGCTGGGAGGTCGGCCGGCCACCGGACGCGCAAGCGCTCGCCCGGTGGCTCGATGCGTTCGGCGTGGTCGTGATTGCGGATGGCGTCGATGGCTTCGTGCACAACGCGGCGTTCCATGTCGTCGATGGACGCGGCAGGCTGGTCGCGATCCGCGGGATCGACGAGCTCGACCGGGTGGTGGAGGATGTCCGGGGTGCGCTCCTGGCCCGAAGGGGATAGGCGGCCCGACCGGGCGCTCGCCCGCGCCGCCACGCCGGCGCTCGTCGTCGCTGCGCTCGCGTTGCCTCCGGCGCGCGAATGGCTCGAGGCCTCGATGCTGCGCCACATGCTCGTGCAGCTGCCGCTGATCGCGCTCTGCGGATTCGCGCTCGGGCGCACGCTCCTCGAGCTGCGAGCAGACCGCGGCGCCGGGCGCGTCGTCGCGGCTCTGCAGCGATACAACCACTACGGCGCGACCGGGCTGATCGCGGCGAGCTTCGCGATGCTGTTGTGGATGCTGCCGCGCGCGCTCGATGCGGCGCGCCTCGACGACAGCGTCGACGCGCTGAAATTCGCGTCGATCTTCATCCTCGTCGGGATCGCCGTCGCCTGGTCGTGGCCGCAATGCCCCCCGCTGGCGCGGGCCGTGGTGCACGTGGAGGCGGTGGCGACCCTGATCCGTTTCGGCTGGGCTTACCTGGCCGCCGATCAGCGGCTGTGCGCAAGCTACCTGCTCGAAGACCAGCGCAGCCTGGGAGCCGCGCTCATCGTGCTCGGCATCCTCTGGGCCGCCGCGGTCGCTTGGCGGCCGCTGTTCGGGGCGCGCCCCACTGGGCTTGCGCGGCGCGAACCGTCGAACGCGAACTGACCCCTGATTTCACTATCTCCTCCTCATGCTGATGGCGATCTCGCCACCGGCTTCTCGACGACGACGCCGCGCTCTATCACGAACAGCTTGTCTACGAGGTCGGCCGAATGCGTGTAGTCGGATTCCGAGAGGATCACCGACATGCCCTCGGCCTTGAGCGCGGCGAGCACTTCCGCGAGGCGGCGCGCGAGCGCCGGTGCGATGCCCTCGAACGGCTCGTCGAGGAGCAGCAGGTGCTCGCCCGTCATGAGCGCGCGGGCGAACGCGACCAGCTTCTGCTGGCCGCCCGAGAGCTGCAACGCGCGCCGCTGCGCGAACCCCGCGACCTCGGGCATCAGCTCGTAGATGCGCGCGAGCCGCGCCGACGCGTCGGGGAGCTTGTTGGCCCACGCCGGCGACATCACGTTTTCCTCCACCGAGAGCTCGGGCACCAGGCGCCGGTCCTCGGGCATGTAGCCCACCTGCATGCCGGCGCGCCGGTGCCCGGGGACACGGGTGACGTCGGCGCCGTTGATGGTGATCGTGCCGCTCGTCACACCTCGCAGCCCCATGATCGAGCGCATCAGCGTGGTCTTGCCCGCGCC
Organism: uncultured beta proteobacterium; assembly: GCA_963744255.1. Lineage (GTDB taxonomy): Bacteria > Pseudomonadota > Gammaproteobacteria > Burkholderiales > SG8-39 > DATEDA01. The sequence continues at coordinate 16,061 of CAVUSZ010000016.1, read as the reverse complement.
GTTCCGGCCGATCAGCCCGGCCATCGCGCCCTTGGGCAGGTCGAGGGAGACCTGGCGCAGGATCTGCGTCTTCTCGATGTGGGCGTCGAGGTTGGAGACCTTGAGCATGGCTCGCTCCGTTACGTGTGGCGGTGCAGCTCGGCGCCGATGACGTACTTGCGCACCTCGGGATCGTCGAGCACCTTCGCGGTCGGCCCGTCGGCGAGGATGCGTCCGTCGTAGAAAGCCACCACGCGCGAGGCGTAGCGCGCGACGATCTCCATGTCGTGCTCGACGAACATGCTCGCCGCGCCACTCGCGCGCACCGCGGCCATCACGTTGTCCATCACGCCGAACTTCTCGTCGATCGCCACACCGCTCGTCGGCTCGTCGAGGAGCAAGAGCGGCGGCTTGCTGACCGTGGACATCGCGATGTCGAGGAGCTTCCGCACGCCCTGCGACAGTGTCGACACCAGGGCCTCGGCATGGTTCTCGATCTCGTACCGGGCGAGCACCTCGCGCGCCTCCTTCTCGCGCGCTGCGGTGTGGAGCGGCGCGAGCCAAGAGAGCCGTCCTTCGCGCAGCATGCCGAGCGCGATCAGCGTGTTGTCGAGCACTGTGAGGCCGCTGTAGAGCTGCGCGATCTGGAACGAGCGGCAGACCCCGGTGCGGGTGACCTCGCGGGGCGGCAGCCCGGTGATCTCCCGACCGCGGAACCTGATGTGGCCGGCGGAGGGCTTGAGATAGCCGGTGACCATATTGATGAAGGTCGTCTTGCCGGCGCCGTTGGAACCGATGACGCCGACGATCTCGGCCTCGTGGATGTCGACGTTGATGTCGGCGGCCGCGACCACCGCGCCGAAGCTCTTGGAGACGCCGCGCGCCTCGAGGATCGCCGCCATGTCACTTCCTCCCCGCGGGAACGAGCGACCACAGCCCCTTGGGCAGGAACAGGATGATCGCGAGCAGCACTACGCCCAGCGTGAGCTGCCACGTGTAGGGCGACAGCTCGAACGCGTACGTGCGCACCAGCTCGAACAGGAGCGAGCCTAGGAACGGCGCCGCGACGTGGGCCGTACCGCCCATCAGCGCGATGAACACGAACTCGCCCGAGGTGGTCCAGTAGGCCATCGCCGGGTCGACATGGCCGGTGGCGAGCGCCGACAGGCCGCCGCCGAGCGAGGCGAGCACCGCCGCGAGGATGTACTTGATGTAGACGATGCGCCGCGCCGACATGCCGAGATACTCGACGCGGATCTCGTTCTCGCGGATCGCCTCGCCCGAGTACCCCATGCCGGACTGGAGATACCGGTGCACCAGGATCGCCACGACGGTCGCCAGGACCACGGCTAGGGCGAAGATCCACGTCTGCAGATTGTCCGCGGTGAGCTGGTAGCCGAGGAGCGAGGGGGTGCTGACGTTGAAGCCGTCGGTGGAGCCGAGCGCCGGCGTCTTCGCGAGGATGCCGTAGAGGATCATCGAGAACGCGAGCGTGAACATCGCGAAGAATATTTCCCGGTAGCGCGAGAGCAGGAGGCCGAGGATCGCGGCGACCGCGGCCGAGAGGACGGCGCCGAGCGCGAGCAGGACGAGCGCGTCGCTGACGCCCCAGAACTGGCTCCCCATCCCTGCGGCATAGCCGCCGAGGCAGAAGTAGAGCCCCTGGCCGAACGAGACCAGCCCCGCGCGCATCAGGATGATCAGGCCGACCACGACCAACCCCTTGGCGATCGACACCATGATCGCGAACGAGAGCCACTTGGGAGCCACTGCGCCGATCACGAGCAGGGCCACCGCCGCGGCGACGAACGCGAACGTCGTCCGGTCGAGCTTGAGCATGATCCCCCCTCAGATCTTCCGCGCCACGACCCGCGCGAAGAGCCCCTCCGGGCGCACCGCGAGCACCAGCGCCATGACCCCGTAGATGACGAACAGCTCCACCTGCGGGAAGAGGTGGACCGCGGAGGCGCGGGCGATCCCCACGAGCAACGCGCCGATCAGCGCGCCGGCGACGCTCCCCAGGCCCCCGATGACGACGACCGCGAACGCGAGCACGATCACCTCGACCCCGATCCCGGGCACCACCGAGAGGGCCGGCGCGGTCAGCGCGCCGGCGAGCGCACCGAGGATCGAGCCGATGACGAAGGTGACCACGAACACGCGTGTCACGTTGATGCCGAGCGCGGTCGCTATCTCACGGTCGTGGATGACGACGCGCAGGAGCTTCCCCTGCTGCGTGCGGTTGAGCGCCCACCATGCCAGCGCGGCCAGGATCGCCGCGACCCCGATCAGCGCCAGGTCGTAGTTGGCGAACGACAGGTTGCCAGCCCTGGCGCGGCCGAGCAGGGCGTAGGGCTGAAACGCGACGTACGAGCCCACGCCCCAGAGGAGCTTGATCACGTCCTCGAGGATCAGCAGCACACCATAGGTGACGAGGATCATCACCACCTCGTCGCGGCCGTACATCGGCCGGAGCACCCCGCGCTCGATCAGGAGGCCGGTGACCGCCCCGGCCACGACCGCCGATCCGACGAGGAGCAGATAGCTCGCCCACGGCGCGTAGCCGTGGGCGAAGTACCAGCCGACGAGGGACGCAGCGGCGTAGGCCCCGATCGCGTACAGGCTGCCGTGCGCCATGTTGAGGATCCGCATCACCCCGTACACAAGGGTGAGGCCCATCGCCACGATGAACAGCCACGAGGCGTAGATCAAGCCGTCGACCAGGATTGCGAGCGCGCCCATGGTCCCCCTCCACCTGCATGAAAGAGGAGGGCGCGTTCCGCACGCCCTCCCTCGCCGTCACGTCAGTTGCACTTCGCCCCGGGGAAGCCTTTCTCGATCCACTGCTCCGCGGTGATGCCGTCGGGCGGGTTCACGCACTCGGCGGGGTAGCGCACGATACGCTCCAGCGTCGGCTTGCCGCCCACCTTCTTGTAACGGGCGTACACCATCTCCTGAATCGCCTGGTGGCCGTTGCCGCGCGTCATCATGACCTTGCCGCTCGGCGCGTCGTACTCGAGGCCCTCGAACGCGGCGATGATCTCCTCCTGCGTCGGCACGCCCTTCTTCTTCGCCTGCGCCTTCTCCGCCGCAGCCTTCAGCCCGAGAATCGCCTGCGCCATCTTGTAGGAGGGGTAGGTCGGCGGCGTGTTGAAGCGCTTGATGTAGGCGTCGCGGAACCACTTGTTGAGCGCGTTGTCGGGGGCGAACACGCCGTACGGTCCGCGCCCGCCGATCACCGTCCCGTCCGGGATCTGGTCTGAGAGGCGGAACATCGCGGTCTCGCCGGTGGTGAGGATCGGCACCTGCTTCTCGAAGAGGCCCCGCGCCCCGCCTTGCAGCACGAGACCCTCCATGTCTCCGCCCCAGAAGCTCGAGTGGATGGCCTGGGCGTCGTTCACCATCAGCGCCGAGATCTCGGCGCTGTACTGGCCGGCGCCGAGGTTGGGCATCTGCGAGGTGCCCACGGTCACGCCGGGCTTGAGCTTCTGCAGCGCCTTGATGAAGTCGGTCCAGGAATCCTGGCCCCAGGCGTAATTCTGGTTGATGCCGTTCACCTTGGCGACGTTTGGGTTGATCGAGAGGAGGTAGCGCGCGGCGCCGACCGAGTCCATCACCGCCGTCGGGCCGGTGCGGAACACGTACTTGTAGCTCTTCTCCTCGAAGATCCGCGGCGTGCCGCAGTCGAAGAAGATGGTGAGCTTCTTCAACTCCTCGGCGACCGGGGCGATGCCGAGGCAGTCGCCGGAGGAGATGTAGCCGATCACCCCGTCGACGTTCTGCTTCTGCACCAGGTTGCGGTACTCGCTCACCTGCTTGCCGGTGCCGCCTGCCTCGTCGATCACCACCGGCTGGATCGTCATGCCGGCGATGCCCTTGGTGTTGTAGGGCGCGGGTACGGTGCCGGCGTTCAGCGCGTCGATCACGACGTCCGCCGCGTTCTTGGCGGGCACGCCGAACGGGCCGGCGGCGCCGCCCGACAGGAATGTCACGATCCCGAGGCGGTAATTGTCTTGTGCGCTCGCCGGCATGCTCGCGGCAAGCGCGGCGGCGCAGGCGCCGAGCGCAACGGCGCGCGCGAAATGCGCCGGCCGCTCACTTAAGCTCGATCGGTTCATCGGTTCCTCCATTGAGTGTTGCGGTTGCGGAAAGAAATGCTTCGTTCGTGGGACGAGGCGGGTCATTTGTGTGCCGCCGCCGCGCGCTGCGTTTCCGGCGGACCGGGAAGCTGCCGGTGCCTTCATTGTCTCGTGCCGTGTCGCCGGTCGGGTGCTTCGCGAGGATGCTACACCGGGGAGCGGCGAACGACGAAACGGTCGGCGGACGCGACCGGGCGCTGCGCGGGCGTTTCGCTGCCGCCGCGCCCGATGCTAACGCGTCAGGACGATGTTCGTGGCCACCGACTCGACCGGGTATCCCTTCGCCACCCACTCGGGGAAGCCGGCGCGGAACCAGTACACCCGGGTGAAGCCCTGCTCGCGCGCCGTGACGCACGACTTGTACGCGAAGGTCACCGGCGCGCCCGAGGCGAGAGAGATCGAAGTGGTCGCGCTCCTCGGCGCTCACGATCTTCGCGCCCTCTAGGACGTCCGTAGCGCTGGAATCCGGTGGATCCCCGGTTCGGGTTGTGCCTGCAATCTCAGGTGCTCTTGGGCCGGAAAGGCGATTTTTCGCGGGGTTCCCGTGTGCAACAGGGTCGCCAGCGGCTCTCGACTCGGATCACCGCTTCAGGGGTACACGATCGCCCGATGATTGTCCGCGAACGCCGCCCCCGACGCGGCAACCGAGATCGAAGGCGGCCAGAATTCCGCGCGGGTCGGTATAGTTCCAGCCCGACACCGGCACCAACGTCGAAGGCTCTACGTAGATGCGCGCTGGATGCCGGGGGATCCGGGCGTAGCGCCGAGGCAAGGAGGACGAGGGGTCACCGATGCCGGACGGCGCAGTGGCAGTCTTGCGCTATTACCGGACCGGCTTAGCCCATCCGGCATATTCGATTCCACGGCCGCACAGCTTATCTTCAGCGGCGCGGGTAAGATGCTGCCGGCATATCCCGCCCCGGGAGAAAAGGAACCATGAAAAGAACCGCCTTCGCCTTAGCAATCCTCGCCGCCGGAGCCTATGCTCTCGCCGCGTCGCTCGCCGCGGACCGTGGTGCGCCCACCTTGCTCGCCCAGGCACCGGCCGCGGCCGAGCCGAAACCGGCCCCGGCCGCGAAGCCCCTCCCCGACAACCCGGGCTTTTACGCTGGCGAGGCGGGCTTGAACCCGTCGGAGATCGCCGGCCGCGAGATCTGGTACAAGGCCACCGGCGGCAACGCGCGCTTCCACACCTATGTCTTCCAGCAACGGGTCGGCGTGCTGGTCGACTGGTTTCGGGTCCTGCGCGCGGACCAGCGCGGCGACCGTTTCGCCGCGTACGGCCTGATCAACGATCCCGGCTGCTGCACCCCCGGCACGGAAGGCTGCCCGGCGAAGAGCCTCGACGAGACCTACGGCCTCGACTGGTGTCCCGGCGACGAGGAGCTGCTGAAGTTCGTGGGCCGCGAGGGCTATCGCGATCCGGCGTGCGACTTCCGCGACCCGGCAGTCGACCCGAACGACCTCCACAGCGGCAAGAAGGATCAGCGCCAGTCCGCCTGCGACCTCGCGTTCGGCACCTCGACCGGCGCGCTCGGCTACCGCAAGTTCCCGAACCCGCGCTTCGACGGCGGTCGCTGGCAGAAGCTGAACGGCAGCCTCGCGAGCTGGGAAGGCTACGCGAAAACGGTATCGGGCGATCCGAAGTCCTCGGATGCACGCGTTCGCCGACTCGCCGACGGCTCGGTCGAGCCGCCGTTCCTGATCGGCACCTCGTGCGGCTCGTGCCACATCGCATTCGACCCGCTCAACCCGCCGGCCGATCCCGCGCATCCCAAGTGGGAAAACATCAAGGGCGCGATCGGCAACCAGTATCTGCGGATTTCCGAGCTCCTCGGCTCCGGCATGCCCTACGACTCGCTCGAGTACCAGATGTACTCGCACGCCCGGCCGGGCACGTCCGACACCTCGGCGATCCCGACCGACCAGGTGTCGAACCCGGGGACGATCAACGCCATCCACAACTTCAGCCAGCGGCCGGTCTTCAAGGATGAGGACGTGGTGAAGTGGCGCAAGGTCGCCGCCTGCCCGGCGACGCCCGAGGCCGGCACCAAGTGCTGGTGCGAACCGGAACGCGACGGAAAGTGCTGGCTCCGGTCGCGGCAGAAGGAGACGGTCCATCACATCCTGAAGGGCGGCGAGGACTCGATCGGCGCGCTCGAGGCCATCCAGCGCGTGTACTTCAACATCGGCTCGTGCTCCGAGCAGTGCTGGCTCAACCATCTCACCGACATGCGCCAGCTCGACCCGCAAGGGCGCAACTTCGGGCAGACGCCGTTCGACATCGGCCAGTGCCGCCGCGACTGCCCGAACTTCCGCGCGATCGAGGATCGCCTGCCCGACATCGCCGCGTTCCTGTTCTCGAACGAGACGCTCGCGACGGACCTCGCCGTCGCGCGCGAGAACGCGCTGAAGGCGAAGAACGCCGCAGCGCGCTACACGCAGGACGAGCTCGTTGCCGACCTCGACCGGGAGTTCGGCAAGGGGGCGGTCGCGCGCGGGCGCGAGGTGTTCGCCGCCAACTGCGCGCGTTGCCACTCGAGCATTCCCGAGGCGCAGGGCGGCGCGTTCCGCAACCGCGACTTCCGCGCGCTCGACGACCGGACAGGGCTGCGCCGCGACTGGCTCGGTAACGACCAGGCGACGCTCGTGAGCGAGGTCGGCACCAACCGCTGCCGCGCACTCCACTCGAACCACATGGCCGGCCACGTCTGGCAGGAGTACGGCTCCGAGACCCTCCGCGCCCGCGGACCGGATCCCAACGTGCGCGAGCCGCGCGACGGCGGTCGCAGCTACTACCGCAACGTCTCTCTCGTCAGCGCTTGGGCCCATGCGCCGTTCATGCACAGCAACGCGCTCGGGCCCGAGATCTGCGGGCAGCCGGAGAATCGCGACAACTTCTTCTACCGCTCGAGCTACGTCGATCCGGCGACGAAACAACCTCTCCCGGCCGACAAGGCGCCGGCGTGCTGGGCCTACGACCCGAGCGTCGACGGCCGGTTCAAGCTCTACGTGGCCTCGATGGAAGAGCTGCTGAACCCGTCGCGGCGGATACCGAAGATCACCAGGTTCGACGCCGACGTTTCGCTTGGAATGGGCCTGCGCACGGTCGAGGACGGCAAGGAGAAGCAGGTCGTGGGCCTGACGATCGTCGTTCCGAAGGGCGCGAGCTCCGCGGGCCTGGTCAACTTCCAGCACAAGCGCTTCGTCCGCGACCTCGTGCAGCTCCGCCTCAAGCCGGACGCGCTCGACCGCGAGCTCGCCGGGCAGTTCGGGGACGACGAGGGCAAGAAGATCGCGACCGACCTTCGCACGGTGGCGCGGGAGCTGATGAAGCAGCCCGAGAAGCTCGTCGAGACGCTGCGGAAGCATCCGAAGCTGCTGGAGGCCTACAGCTCATGCACCGCGGACGTCGAGAACGATGGGCATCGCTTCGGCGAGGACCTGCCCGAGGCCGACAAGAAGGCGCTGATCGCTTTCCTGGCCACGCTCTAGGAGGGATCATGATCACGCAGCAACCGCTCTTCCGCGCGAGCCCCGCGCTCGCCGCTGCCGCAGCCCTGGCGATGCAGCTCGCCGGCTGCGACGCGATCAACGAGTTGATGCACCCGACGCCGGCGATCAAGTTCGCGCCGGCCGGAGAGGGCCATGCGCAGAAGCCCGACTTCGCCATCGTCGAGCACGACTTTCCGCTGACGATGGACGAGGTCCAGAAGCTCACCCCCGACAACATCAAGAACTTCAGCCAGGAGCAGCTCGACCAGATCTACGCGCGGCTCACCGCCGGGCCGATTCCCGACGGCGCGTTCGACGGCGGGCTCGTCTTCCCGAAGGGCGAGAGCGGCGACCGCCGGCTCGCCGAGATCGTTGGCGGGCTGCCCGGCCTTGCCGTCGAACTCAAGCTGCACCGCGTCGAGGACCTCGGGCATGCCCTGTGGAAGGGCAAGGTGTTCTACCGCAACGAGCGCCTGCTGCGGAACCGGATCGAGGATCTCGCGCTCCTCAAGCCGATCATCGACGGCGATCTCAGCACGATCGAGAAGATCAAGGTCGACGGCAAGGACCAGTGGCTGCTCTTCCCGGCGAAGCTCTACTGCGGGCAGAGCCTGCTCGACAGCCGGCGCGAGTCGATCATCATCGACTACTTCTTCACCGACGAGATCCCCGGCTACCGCCAGAAGCCGGACTTCCTCGCCGGCCGCAACGGCCTCGCAGTGCGCGACGAGATCCGGATGGTGCGGCCCGGGTTCTATCTCGGCCGCGCATACGTCGGCAAGGTGTTCCTGCTCAACTTCATGCTCTACAACAAGGACGTCGCGGAGCGCGACGGTCCGGCGTACGTGAAGAACGGCAAGGCGGCCGAGGACTGCTGGCCAGGGACGCAGGCCCGCGCGGCCGTAGCCGCCAAGTGATGCGATGGCGACCCGGGCGGGCGATGCGGGGGACGCTGATGGTGATCGCCGGCTGCCTAGCCGCAACCGCCTCGTCCCTCCCCGCGGCCGCGCAGAGCCGGCCGGCCGCCACGTGGGCGGCTGACCCCGCTCGCGCCGGGCGGGATTCTCCGCCCGTCGGTCGCTCGCTCTTCGACTTCGTCGTTGCGCGTGAAGTCGACGGCACGCCCGCGTACGACGTCCCGTTCCCGTTCGAGCGCCTCGTGAAGCACATCGAGGCGCGCGCGGGCTGCAAGTCGCCGTGCGCGAAGCAGGTGCTGATTCCGCTCGGCCGCTCGCTCCAGCGCACCGCCGCCGCGCCGGCGTTCTTCGAGTTCCCGAGAGTCGTCGTCGCGATCGATGCGGAGCCGGCTCAGGCCGGCGCTCTCCTCGCCCGGGACCGGATCTACCTCGGCTACCAGGAGAAGAACGACCTCGTGGAGGTGATCAGCTACAACGAGGCGGCCGGCCGCTTCGAGTTCCAGGTGGTGCGCGACTACCGCGAGAGCGGTGCGCGCGAGGTCGTCTACGCGCGCCGCGCGATGTGCGCCGCCTGCCATCAGAACCTCGCGCCGATCTTCTCGCGCCAGGTCTGGGAGGAGACCAACTCGAACCCGCGCATCGCCGCGTTGCTTGGCCGCCCGCCCGAGAAGGCGGGCGGTGACCGGGCGGACTACCAGGGCGTTCCCATCCATCGCGGCATCGACGTGCCGAATGCGATCGACGCCGCCACCGACCGCGCGAACCTGCTCGGCGTCTGGCAGCTCCTCTGGCGCGCCGGGTGCGGAGATGGCGAGACCGGCGCGAAGTGCCGCGCTGCGGCGCTCGTCGCGGCGCTCCAGTACCGCCTCACCGACGAGCGCGCATTCGACGAGCGCTCCGCGCAATGGCGCGAGGCGTTCCTGCCGACGTTCGCGCGCACCTGGAGCGCGCGCTGGCCGGGCGGTCTCGCGATCCCGAGCCCTGACATTCCGAACCGGGACCCGCTGCCGCCCGAAGGCGGGCGGCGCGTCGCGGGGCTCGCGGCCACGCACGTCCCGGCGGCGTTCGAGCCGCTCGCGCCGCGGGCGCCGCTCGAGGTCTGGACGTTCGCCGACCTCCCGCCGCTCGCGCGCGCATCGGTTCCGCCCGCCTTCGAGACGGGGGCGGGCGTTCCGCGCCGATTCGTGACCGGCCTGGCGGAGTTCGTCACCACTGCCGACGTCCGCGCGCTCGACGCTCAGCTCGCCGCACGCGCCGGACGCGGGCGCCTCGCCGCACGGCAGCACGAGGCGCCGTGCGAGATCGCCTGGACCGGCGCGAGTGCGCGGTTCAGGTGCATCGGCGCAGGCGATGCGTCGCTTCGCGTGGCCGGGCGCCTCGAGTTGCGCGACGCGCGCGTTGCCGGTGGCGACATCGGTGCGCTCGAGGTGGACGGGGCGCCGCCCCTCGAGCATCTCGAGGTCACTGCAGGGTCGTTCGATGCCGGCGCCGGCCGGGCGACGTTCGCCGTGGGAGGCCGGGGGTTGCATGCGCGGCTCGCCGACGGCGCGGCGATCAGCGGCATCACGCTCGCCTGGAAGCCGTCCGAAGTGCGCGTGCGTGGCGGGCTGCGGGAAGCCTCCGCGCGCGCAACCGTTGCCGCGGTCGACGACTTCGCGCCGGTACGCGACGCCGTCGCCGCGCTCGCCGCCGGGATCGGGGACGACGCGGCGCTCGCCGCGCGTCCCTTCGGCCGGGTGCGGGTGCTCGCGCCGCTCTTCGCGCAGCTCGGAATTCCCGCGCGCGACTGGTGCTGCGAGGACGCGTCGCGTCTGCCGCCGCCCGTGGTCGAAGCGCCCGAGCCACCGATACCCGCCACAGGCGCGGCGATGCCGTTCGCGGCGTTCTATCCGCTCTGCGCGAGCTGCCACGCGACCGCGGAGCGCTTTCCGCCCAACTTTCTCGCCGGCCCGCCGGAGCGCGTCGCCGCGAGCATGAGACAGTGCGCGCCGCGGATCTACGCGCGGCTCGCGATGTGGCGCGTCGCACCGGCGACACGCGACAAGACGCCGATGCCGCCACCGTTGCCCTCGGCGCGCGGCGGCGCCTACGAACCGTCGCCGGCGATCGTCGGGCTCGAGCGCACCGCGGCCGATCTCGTGCGCGCCGAGGGCGGGGCGCCGCCGCAGCTCGAGACGCTGCTCGCCAGCGGATATGAGCGGCTCCGCCCGTGCCTGCCGGCGTGAAGGGCGAACGGAAATGACCGAGCTCGACGCGAAGCATCTTCCGGTCCCGATGCCGTGACGCCGCAATCCCAATTCATGGTGCTGGCAAGGGTCACGCCGGGCCGCGAGCGCAGCCTGCGGGAGCTGCTGGAGACGATGAACTCGGCGCCGGGTATGGCCGACCCGGCGAACGCCGTCTTGCCGTTCGGGCAGTTCGAACGCCTGCATTTTGCGCGGCTGGCGGTGCTGGACGATCCCACGCTCGGCGACATCGAAGCGTACGGTATCCCGCGCCCGAGCCTGCCGGTGTACCTGGCGTTTGTCGGCAGCTGTGACGGGCCCGCAGGCGAGTGCATCGAGGACCTGGCACGGCGCGCGGGCGCGGGCCTGCGCCGAATCTTCATGCACTGCGACGGCTTCGACGCGGAGGGCGACCTCCTGGCCTGGATGCAGGCGCATCAACGTCAACTCGCCGCCAACTACATCAATTGGGTCGGTCGCACGGTGCGGCAGGTCAAGGAGGAAAGCGCGCTGCGACGCGCTCTCGCCGCGAAAGTGCCGCGCGCGCCGCTCGCATCGGCCGCGCAAGCCCAGCAGCTCCGGCGCGAGTTGATCGACTTCGTCGATGCTGAAGTAAGCGCCGGAAGGCTTGGCCTCACGCCGCCAGAACCGACGCCGCTGCGCTGGCAGATCGCGAAGCTCCTGCATCTCGTCGCGATTCCGCTGGCGGGCCTGATCCTCGCGCCGTTTCTGATTATCCTGTTGCCGCTCCTGATCTTCATCTTGCGCACGAAGGAGGAGAGCGACGCCGAGATCTGCCCGCCCCAAGACCGCGCGGTGCTGCTGGAACTGCAGCAACTGGAAGACCACGACGTGACCAACCAGTACACGGCGATCGGCTCGGTCAAGCCGGGATTCTTTCGCCGCTGGCTCGTGACCGTCCTGCTGGTGCTCATCGACTACACCTGCCGCCATCTCTTCACGCGCGGTTTTCTCGCCCGCATTCAGACGATTCATTTCGCGTTCTGGGCGTTTCTGGATGACAAGCGCCGGCTCGTCTTCACCAGCAACTATGACGGCGGCCACGAGGCCTACATGGACGACTTCATCAACAAGGTGGCGTGGGGCCTCAATCTCGCTTTCAGCCACGGCGTGGGCTGGCCGCGCACGCGTTGGCTGGTCGCGCGCGGAGCGCGCATCGAAGACAAATTCAAGAACTACCAGCGGCGCCATCAGTTGCCGACGCAGGTCTGGTACAGGGCCTACCCGGGCCTGGCGCTGGTCGACCTCAAGCGCAACCAGCGTATCAGGGAAGGGCTGGAGCTTGCGAGCGTGACCGATGCGCAGGCTCAAGCCTGGTTGCGGCTGCTATGAGCACGATCCCGAGTCAGGGCCGGGCGGTGGAACTGGACGACGTTCAGGGCCTGGTGCGGTTCGGGTACAAGCACCTGACGGAAGCTTGTTTTCTCCTGCTGCGCGTCAAGGATCCGGCCGCTGCACGCGCCTGGTTGGCGGAGGCTCCGATAGCGAGCGCAGTCAAGGCCGATCCACCGCCCCAGACTGCGCTCCAGATCGCACTCACGAGCGAGGGACTGCGTGCATTGGAGGTCGCCCCCGACCTGTGCGCGGAGTTTTCAGCCGAATTTGTCGCGGGCATGGCCAGTGACGCCGCGCGCGCGCGCCGTCTGGGGGACGTCGGCGCCAGTGATCCCGGAACGTGGCTATGGGGCGCCGGCGAGCGGGTACCGCACGTCGCCGTGCTCCTCTATGCCGCGCCCGGGCGGCTGGCGACGTGGGAGCAGGAGATCGAAGCGCAATGCGCGGCCGGCTTCGTGCGCATCGAACGCCTGTCGACGTCCGATATGCGCGGCGTGGAGCCGTTCGGATTTGCCGACGGCATTTCACAGCCGGAGGTCGATTGGGAGCGCAAGCGCCCGGTGCGCGACCGGGACCAGCTCGAGTACGGGAACGTGACTTGTCTCGGCGAATTTTTGCTCGGCTATCCCAACGAGTACGGGCTCTACACCCCGCGCCCGCTCATGGCTCCGCAGCGTGACCCGCGCGGTCTGCTGCCGAGGGCCGAAGATGCACCGGACCAAGCCGACCTCGGACGCAACGGCTCCTATCTCGTGATGCGCCAATTACAGCAGGACGTGCAGGGCTTCTGGCGCGAACTGGATCGGCAAGCGCAAGGCGATGCGGACTTGCGCGAGCGGCTGGCCGCGGCGATGGTCGGCCGGAAGAAAAATGGCGAACCCCTTGCAGCGCCAAGCGAGGAATTAGTCGCGGGCGGCGCTGCGACGCAGCGATCGCAACTGAACAACTTCACCTACCAGGCCGATCCGCGGGGCCTGCGCTGTCCGTTGGGCGCTCACATTCGACGGACCAATCCGCGCAATGCGGACTTGCCGCCCGGTGGGCGCGGCATCCTCTCGCGCCTGTGGCGCATGCTGGGATTCAACGCGGCGGCACTGGAGCAGGACCTGGTCGCATCGACACGCTTTCATCGACTGCTTCGCCGCGGACGAACATACGGTGCAGGCGCGGCGCCTGCGCTGTCCGCGACGGAATCCTCCCGCAGCGCAGATGCCGGGCTCTATTTCATCTGCCTTGCGGCCAACATCAAGCGCCAGTTCGAGTTCGTGCAAAGCGCGTGGCTGATAGGGAGCAAGTTTGCCGGGCTCACCGAAAGCGATCCGTTGCTCGGCCACCGATTCCCGGACCCGGGAGATTCCCCCACCGACGGCTTCTCGATTCCGCAAGCCGACGGTCCGGATCGCCGGTTGAGCGGCCTGCCGCAGTTCGTCACCGTGCTGGGCGGCGCCTACTTCTTCCTGCCCGGCATTCGCGCCTTGCGTTACCTCGCCACGACGCGCTGAAAGGGGTCGCAATGCAAAGGAACGTGTTGGGTTCAATGACGAGCCGCCCGGCGCCGCCCGCCGATACCGGCTCGATGCTTCTGAACTGGATCAGCGATACGTCACTGCGACTGCTGCAACTGCAGCGGCGCATCGATCCCTGGATGCGTCCGGCCTTCGATGCGGTGCTGCGCGACCCGATCGCGCGCCTGACCACCGCGTTGATCAACTGGCGGCGCCCGAACGAAGGACTGAAGATCGCCGAGGAACGGGTGCAGCCGGACGAAGAGGCGTCGCTCCAGTCGATCATCGATACCTTCCGGGCGCAGATGCGCGGGCTCTGGAAGCCGGGCGGATTCGAACGCGGCGGAAACACCAAGACCCACGGCATCGTCCGCGCGGAGTTCATCGTCCACGACGGCCTGCCGCCGCAGTTCCGGCACGGCATCTACGCGCAACCCAGAACCTATCGTGCATGGGTGCGCTTTTCCGGACCCGGGCCGTACGTGACGCCGGACATCGACGACGTGGGTTTCATGAGCATCAGCATCAAGCTGATGGGAGTTCCCGGCCCCAAGTTGATGGACGAGGAGAAATTCACGCAGGACATGTTCGGCGTGTCCACGCCGACTTTCGTGACGCCGGACACGCGCGCGAACGCTCATTTGCAGCGTTGGAGCCTGAAGAACGCATCGCTTTTCCACTTCCTGAATTTTCACCGCCCGCACGTGCTCGACTTCATCATGCAGGGACTGTGGATCAAGACCCAGAGCAGCCCGTTCGAGGCGCCGTACTTCAGTTGCGTGCCCTATCTGCTGGGAGAGGGGCAGGCGATGCAATACTCGGTATGGCCAAAGTCCAGCAGGAAGACACCGATCCCGCGCCTGCCGCTGCGGCCGCCCGACGACTACCTGCGCAACGCAATGGTCGCCGCGCTCGATCAGGGCGATGTCGAGCTCGACATTCGCCTGCAGTTGCAGACCGATCCTCATCTGATGCCGATCGAAAACAACGCCGTGCTGTGGCCGGAGCGGCTGTCGCCCCGCGTCTCGGTGGCCACCTTGCGCATTCCGCAGCAGAAGTTCGATTCACCGGCGCAGATCGCGTTCGCGCGACGCCTTTCCTACAACCCGTGGCACTGCATCGCGGAGCATCGCCCGCTCGGCAATCAAAGCCGGGCCCGGCGCCGCATGTATCACGAGTTGTCGAAGTTTCGGCACGACATGAATGGCGTGCCGCACTACGAGCCGAATGGGGATGAGGCGTTTGACTAGGGCGGCGCCGCTCCGGCCCGCCACCGAGAAATCGCCGCGCTCCCTGTCGCGCAGTGCCGCCGCGAGCGCTACGTCGACCTCGAGCGCGTCGACGCTCGAGTGCGGATCGGGATCGCGCACCGCGAACGGGTAGTCGGTCCCGATCATCACCTTGTCGTTGCCGAACGTCTCGAGCACGAGGTGCAGCGTCCGCGCGGCGTAGGTCAGCGTATCGCAGTAAAACCGGCGAGCGTATTCCGTCGGCGGTTTGGGATCGATTCCTTGATCGCGGGCACGGCGTTCAACCGTGCTGGATGCGCGGCAGCATCATCGCGAACGCGCCGCCGCCGTGCGAGAGCGCGATCCGCAAGCCGGGGTGCCGCTCGAGCGTTCCGCCGGTAACGAGCGAGGCGGCCGCGAGCCCGATATCACCCGGGAACGCAACCACCTGCTCGAGCTGCGGTGGGCCGACTAGCCGGTCTTTGCCCGCCGGGCGCAACGCTGAACGAAGATTGCGGCGCCAAGCGCTTCGGCGGCGGCAAAGAACGGATCGAGCGCGAGTCCCCGATCCAGACACCGTTCACGTGGCTGGCGATTTCGACCCCCGACAGCCGGAGGCTATCTGGACGTATTCGAGTTCCGCGACTGCGGCATCGACGTCCTGCAGCGGTACGGCGCCGAGTCCGTAGAACCGCTCGGACGCGGCTTGCACCATCCCTGCGATGGTCTCGTTCAGGTGCCGGCTATCGCTTTGCCGTCCTCGGGCGAGCCGTAGGACAGCAGCTCGGGCATCGGCGGAGCACCTGCTGCGCGATGCGCATCGCGTCCATCTCTTTCGTGCGTTCGGCCACGTGCCAGGACGTGTGCGGGACGGTGCGATAGTTCTTGCCGGAGATGATCACGTGCGCATGCCCGCAGCCCGCGTCGGCCATGCTCGGCCAGGGCACGTCCTTGCCCTTGCCGGTGTAAGCGGGGAAGCGCTCGGGAATGATGTGGGTGTGGACGTCGATGCCGTGGTTCACGCCGGGCCTCCCTGCTGGGAAGACGCGAGACTATACGCAAGGCGGTAAAGTGCGGCTTGTGATGGCCGCCCGTTCAAAGGAGGATCCCATGAGACTTGCCGTCATAGTCGCTGCGGCGCTCGTCTCCCGCCTGCACTCACCACGCCGGCACCCCCGCGACCGTGCAGCGGATGTACGTTTTCAACTGCGGCGAG